>JBIKVZ010000001.1:0-789385 GCA_044356525.1 Rickettsiales bacterium | reverse complement strand
GAGCCGGAGCCGGAGCCGGAGCCGGAACCTGAGCCGGAGCCGGAACCTGAGCCTGAGCCGGAACCTGAGCCGGAACCTGAGCCTGAGCCTGAACCTGAGCTGCCCGATGAGCCTGAGCTACCAGACGAACCGCTAGAACCTGAGCTGCCCGATGAGCCTGAGCTGCCTGAAGAACCTGAACTGCCCGAGGAACCCGAGGAACCAGAACTGCCTGAGGAACCTGAGCTACCCGAACTGCCCGAAGAACCTGAACTGCCCGAAGAACCTGAACTACCCGAGGAGCCTGAGCTACCTGAGCTGCCCGAAGAACCACTAGAACCCGAGGAACCTGAGGAACCGCTGGAACCTGAAGAGCCGCTAGAACCTGAACTACCCGAAGAGCCGCTGGAACCCGAGGAGCCTGAGCTGCCTGAGGAACCAGAACTGCCCGAGGAACCGCTGGAACCCGAGGAGCCTGAGCTGCCTGAGCTGCCTGAGCTGCCTGAGCTGCCTGAGGAACCTGAACTGCCTGAAGAACCTGAGCTGCCTGAAGAACCTGAGCTGCCTGAAGAACCTGAGCTGCCTGAGCTACTCGATGAACTCGTGCACTCACAGCACCCACTATTACACATCGGCACTTCAGGAGGCGGACAATCATCCGAACAATTCGCCGCAGAGGTACAAGCAACAATACCATCCGCACAGCATGTCTAAGCCGATACAGCAGACGGAGAAAATACTAACAGCGCAAGACATAAGAGCAGAAATGCGGGTAAAGTCCCTCTGAAAAGAGAGTGTAGATCAAATCGCATGCGGCTCATGTGGAGCTGTCTCTCGTTTATTAGTTATTATGGTTGGTAGATGCGATGATGATACACTTTCCCTTGGCCATTTGCAAAGCAAGACCTTGTTTTGTTGCTAACTTTCTTAATGTTTATTTAATTCTTTTTGTTTTTTACCAATGATGCCGAAGGTCTGAGTTTCGTAGCTCGTCTTCTCTTGAGGCCTACAAGAAAAAACTGGACTTTTCAGCGCCATGCGCCTAAAGAATCAGCCCTGCACTGTCCGTGCGGGCAATTAGCTCAGTTGGTAGAGCAGCTGACTCTTAATCAGCGGGTCGCAGGTTCGAATCCTGCATTGCCCACCATCACCCCACAACGAAAATCACTCACACATACAGGCCGTGATAGCCTTATCATGTGGCAAATCATCATATTCTTCTGACGATTCGAGTGCCTCATCGGAAGAATGCACGTGATGAGCGAGGATGTTTTTTTCAGTTTCGCCGGAGTCATTGCATTCAAACAAATCAGCTTTTTCTTCGGTAGCGAGTGATTCAATATCGTCAATGATTTCCATTAAAGGCACATCACGCAGCATAAGCCTTCTCCCTTTTTTCACTGTTCCCGTTCGCATGTAACCACAGCCGCAAAAGCCAAGTCAAAACTTTAATTTTCTGCACCTAACCCTGATAGGCTTGACTTCCCCCCAAGCGACCACAGCATGGGGCTCCTGACACGTTTGCAACGCCGATGCTTTAAAAAACAATACGACAATGTGAAATTGCCGCCACAGCGTTGTTTTTTAAAAATCCTGTGTCATGCTTGGTGTCATGTCGCTACGCACCTTATTTAGTATCTGTTTTTTTAGCCTATACCTTACCGCCTGCGGTGGGCGCGTGCCGGTGGAAACCATCGTTCACCAGGTGGGTGATGAAGAAAAAACCTGCGGCGACTTAAAAATCGAACTCGATTACATCGAAGAAAAAGTAGATACGCTTCTCGCCACAGCAGATAAAACCACCCGCAATTTAGGCCTCGCTGCGCTAGCCACCGAAGAGCCCCTCTCTTTATTGTTCACAGATTTAAGCCTTGCCGATAAGCGCGAACTCTCTGCACTCAAAAAGCGTTATAACCATTTAGTGCGTTTAGCTCACAGCAAAGAATGTAAGCCACCACCCCCACCTGCCACACAGCCCCCTGAGAACATAAACGAGTTGATTCATGGCACCGCACAGCCTGAAGGCTGAAAGGAGGCTGGCAAAAAGTGATGTTTTCTGTTAATATGCTGATTCACAGGATTTTTTATGCTTCCATCGGTTGAGCTCATTCTTGCTTTATTTGTCCTCGTCAATGCTGGGCTTATTTTTGCCTACAGCACCGGCAACGTATCTGCGCGCCCAGGGCTGGCGCTTTTTTATCTCTCGCTGCTAGCCGCAGCGGTTTTCTTGCAGCTTGGTAAGCCACATCAGGTGCTGCCACAGAAACCGGAATTCTATTCCGAAATCCCGCCCACACCGAAGCGTGTGTATTTCAACTGGGGCGAAGTATTCCCACATTACATCAACGCAAAATATATGCCTGAGTTGGGTTATAAGGGGCTTTACGATGCGATTGCTCTGGCTGATAGCGAATCCACGCACCCCGCTATCACCGTCACGCATATCCATAACCTGCAAGAGCCTTACGAAAAAATCCCCCTCTATGATGCCAAAACGCGTGCCGAGCGCGATGTGCGCCCCAACTTTAAAGATGAGCGTTGGGCAGAATTTAAGCGCGACTATGGTTATTTCAAAAATTTAGCGTTTGCTGGATGGATGGACGAAGCCTTGCAGCGTCACGGTATTCATGCGCCGCCAACGTGGATGATTATGGCACATAACATTGCCAACAAATTACCGGTGGCGGGTAACTGGCCCTACGCGGCATGGTTATTGGGTGATGGACGTGAGCCGGTAGAGCTTCTCGCAATGCTCGATATCGCGCTCATGGGTTTGGCGTTCTTATTTTTATGGTGGGGCTTCGGCTTAGCAAGTGCCTCTGCCTTTATCTTACTTTCCTGCCTCAGCTACTTCACTCCGGTTGCCGTTTCTGGCGGCGCCTTCCTAAGATTCGACTGGCTTTTCGGGCTTGCTGCAGGGCTTGCCGCGTTCAAAAGAAATCGCTGCTTTCTAGCGGGCTTCATGCTGGCATTTGCTACCGCCATGCGCGTTTTCCCGGGCATTTTCTTGTTGGCAGGCCTGTTCGCCCTGCTCATGCAACGCACATTGGGGCGCGAACCCTCACTAGCACCAATGGGCAAATACATGCTTGGTAGCCTTGTCAGTGGCGGCCTACTCTTTGCACTCAGCATTCAGGGCCTCGGCACCACACCATGGCTTGATTTCCGTGACCGTACTGTCCTTCACCTCGAGGCTGCCTATATCGATAATATCGGTCTTCGCGCAACACAAACCTATATTGCAAAGCCTGAATTACGCAGCTTCAAGGAGGAGTCGAATGTGGAAAAATTCCGCGACCATTCGCACGCCATCCGTGGTTATTGGAAAGACAACATCATCATACTCTATGCCATGTTGGCTGCTGTTATTATCGGCTCGCTTTGGGCAGCGCGACAAGTGCCCACTTATGAGGGCGTGATGCTGATGAGCGGGCTTATTCTAATTACTTACTTCACTCCAGCGCATTATTATTGGGCTTTTTTAGCGCTTATACCAGCCGTGCTGTACCAGCCAAACCTTGCCGGAAAAAGACCCAAGTTATTGATATCACTATTTTTTATCTACTGGATTGCAGCCTATCTAAGCCCACGATTCATATCCGATGATTTACTCCGCAGCGTTGTGCTTGGGTGTGGCCTTGCGGTTTATTTCCTCATCTGGATGGTGGTTAACTGCTTCCTCAAAGGTTATAGCGGTGAAGCGCCCACGAGCAGCGCATAAAAAGGCATTGTCATCGGTAAAATTATGGTTATACTGCCGCCCTCGCCTCTTGGGGGCTTTAAGCAAATTTTTATCCCGAATGATAAGGAGTCCGGCGCATGGCACGTGTCACGATTGAAGATTGCGTTGATAAAGTAAGCAGCCGTTTTGAACTGGTCGCCGTTGCCGCGCAGCGCGCGAAAGCAATCGCCTCAGGCGCACCACTCACCATCGAACGCGACGGTGAAAAAAACAGCGTCCTTTCCTTGCGCGAAATCGCGATGGAAAAAGTAGACGTAAAAGTGCTGAAAGAATCCATCATTCAGGCCATGCAGAAACCTTCTGAGTTTGACGATGCGCCTGAATCAGAGGATAATGGCAAAAGCCTTCTGGAAGAAGAGATTGAAGACATGGCCACACTGGCAGCGCAGGAAAATGCCGCGCTGCGTGGTGGTGAAGGTCAGGGAGAAGCTCTGTTTTCTGAAGAGAATCTTGACGTAGACGATTAACGTCTGCCTTGGCTTTTTCCGCACCGTAAGGCGCTAGGAAGCCCGCCGGGGCAGCAGGAATTTTGTTGCGATGGACGGGCTAGAAATACTTCTCGGCACACTAAAATCCCATTACCCGGGCGCGGATTTATCTGACGTCCGCAAGGGTTATGAGTTCGCCAAAAAATACCACGGCACACAGAAGCGCGCCTCGGGCGACCCCTACTACCATCACCCAATTGCCGTTGCGCAGATTCTGGCAGATTTAAAGCTCGACCCCAGCACCGTTATCACGGCCCTGCTGCACGACACAATTGAAGACACCGAAGCCACGCTTAAACAGGTAGAAAAAGAATTCGGCGTGGAAATGGCCAAGCTGGTGGATGGCGTCACCAAGCTGACCAAAATCGAATTCCAATCTGAAAACACACGGCAGGCGGAAAATTTCCGCAAGCTGCTGATTGCCATCTCTGAAGATTTGCGCGTGCTGCTCGTAAAACTGGCTGACCGTGTGCATAATATGCGCACTCTGCACTTCATCAAAAAACCAGAAAAACGCCTGCGTATCGCGCGCGAAACCATGGAAATTTATGCCCCACTCGCCGAGCGTATCGGGATGCAGAAAATCAAAGATGAATTGCAAGACCTTGCCTTTAAAGAACTCCACACTGAAGGCTATCAGTCCATTTTAAGTCGCCTTGATTTCTTGCGTAAAGATGGCGGCGAGGTCGTGCGCCGCATCGAAAAAGACCTCAACGACACCATCAAAAAAAGCGGCGTGAAGGCGCATTTCTATGGCCGCGAAAAAACGCCTTATTCCATCTGGCGAAAAATGGAAATGAAGAACGTCAGTTTCGAACAGCTCACCGACATTATCGCGTTCCGCGCCATCGTCGCCAACATAGAAGATTGTTACCGCACGCTTGGTACCATCCACGCCAATTACCATATGGTGCCTGAAACCTTTAAAGACTTTATCAGCTTGCCGAAAGAAAACGGCTACCGCTCGCTGCACACCGTGGTGATGGGGCCTGACCATCAGCGCATTGAAATCCAGATCCGCACACAGGAAATGCATGAAGTAGCTGAGCTCGGTGTGGCTGCACACTGGGCTTATAAGCAGGGCAGCGAACTCAGCCGCGAAGGCACGCAATATCGCTGGATACGCGAATTGCTCACCATCATCGACCAAGCGCCCACACCGGAAGAGTTCCTCGAAAACACCAAGATGGAAATGTATCACGATCAGGTGTTCTGCTTCACGCCGAAGGGGCGTCTTATTGCATTGCCGCGTGGCTCTACGCCAGTGGACTTTGCCTTTGGCGTGCACTCGGAAGTAGGCCGTAGCTGCGTGGGCGCAAAAGTAAATGGGCGCATTGTGCCGCTGCGCATTCAGCTCAATAACGGCGATCAGGTAGAAATCATCCGCTCTAAATCCGCGCAGCCTTCTCCGGCATGGGAAAAATTCGTCGTCAGCGGCAAGGCACGTTCTGAAATTCGCCGCTTCATCCGCAACCAGCAGCGCGGCGAATATATCACGCTCGGCAAAGCCATTCTCACCAAACTTTTCAAAGAGCAGGGCTTTGAATTGCACGACAGCACACTCGAGCCCGTGCTGAAAATGTTTAGTCGCACCGACCCCGAAGACCTTTACGCTTCCGTGGGCGAAGGCACCTTAAGCAAGAACGAAGTATTCAAAGCGCTGCATCCTGAAAAAGACATGTCCACCAAGCGCAAACGCCTTTCGCTGCTGGCAAAGCTGCGCCGCCACAAAGACACAGAAGAAGCTGAAAAAACCAAACTCTCCATTCCTATCAAAGGGCTTATTCCCGGCATGGCGATTCACTTTGCCGGTTGTTGCCACCCGCTGCCGGGCGAGAGCATCGTGGGCATCGTGAACACCGGAAAGGGTGTCACCATCCACACGGCAGATTGTCATGAACTTGAGAATTATGTCGATGAACCCGAACGCTGGATTGACGTGGCGTGGGAAGAAAACAGCGACGAAAGCATGTATGTCGGACGCTTGAAGCTCAGCCTCGCGCACGAAGCAGGCAGCCTTGCCACGCTGGCAAATACACTGGCGAAAGATGGCGGCAACATTAACAACCTGCGCATCATTCACCGCTCAAACGATTACTTTGAAATCATCGTCGATGTGGAAGTAAAAGACGTCAAACACCTCGCCACCATCATGGCATCCTTGCGTTCTAAATCTGCTATTTATTCGGTGGAACGTTATGTCACGTAAGAAAAATCACCTACGCCTTGGCGTGAACATCGACCACGTCGCCACTTTGCGCAACGCGCGGGGTGGCACGCATCCGTGCCCTGTGGAAGCAGCACGTCTTGCGGCAAAAGCAGGGGCGGATGGCATCACTGCGCATTTGCGTGAAGACCGCCGCCACATTCGCGATGCCGATATTTTCCGCCTGAAAAAAGAGATCAGGCTGCCACTCAATATGGAGATGGCTGCCACGGCTGAAATGCTGAAAATTGCGCTCAAAGTAAAGCCACATGCCTGCTGCATCGTGCCGGAAAACCGCAAGGAAGTCACCACCGAGGGAGGGCTTAACGTGGCAGGTACCAGCAAATCATTAAAGCCTTTTATCGCGAAGCTGAAAAAGGCAGGTATCCGCGTGTCGCTCTTTATCAACAGCGATGAAAAGCAGGTAACTGCCGCCCACGCCGTGGGCGCAGACATTGTGGAGTTCCACACCGGCACCTACTGCCATCTGCCGAAAGAAAAACGCGGTGCCGAGCTTAAGAAATTGAAAACTGCGGTGAAGCTTGCGCATGGGCTGGGGCTTGAGTGCCATGCGGGGCACGGACTCACCTATGAAAGCGTGGGCGCAGTCGCCGCCATTCTTGAACTCAAAGAGCTGAACATCGGCCACTTCCTCATGGGTGAAGCCTTGTTCGTCGGTATGAAAAAAAGCCTGCGCAAAATGCGCCGCAAAATGGATAAGGCCCGAGGGGCAAAGCGCGGGAAAAATAAATCATGATTATCGGCATCGGCACAGATGTGGTGGACATACGGCGGATTGAGAAATCTCTCAAAACCGGCGGCAAAAAATTTGAATCCCGCCTCTTCACCTTAAGCGAGCAGGATGCTGCACGCGCAAAAAAAGGCAAAGCCTGCGCAGCTTACTACGCCAAGCGCTTTGCCGCAAAGGAAGCCTTTGCCAAAGCACTCGGCACTGGCATCGGCGCTGCTGTTTCATTCAAGGATTTAGAAATTTTAAATCTCGATTCCGGCCAGCCATTTATTTCTTTAAGCGCCAAGGTCAAAAAGCTGCTGCGTACCCGCTATAAACTTAAAAAAATGCCGCAGGTGCATGTGTCGCTTAGCGACGACTACCCATACGCACAGGCCTTTGTGATTATCTCCCGCGCATAAAAAATTAATCGCGGGTTTTGACTCTACCTTCTTCAATTTGCTCGAGCCGCTTCAGCTTTTGTTTGTAGTAATTGCCTTCTTTGGAGGCGAGGCCATAGGCCTGAATATCCCGATTCACATACATCTCAAGGTTCGACACTTCCTGCGTCATGTGGCTAAGCGCCTGCCGCAAATCGAACGGCACACCCTCTGCTTCTTTAATCGCACGCAGCATCGGCTGGCACACATCAATATCATTCGTAGGTTTGTTATCTTTAATAAGCTGCAGCAGTTCGCGGCGGTCACGATTCGGAATAAAGGGCCCGAGCGCAGCCAGTACCTCTTTATATCCAAACTCCACAAATTCCGAGCCCACCCATAGTGCTTCGCGCGGATATTCTTCCGGTTTGCGTTTAGTAAGTCCGAAGCGTTCATGAATGTCTGATTCATAAAACACATCGCGCTTCATGCCACCTTCTTTTTTCTTGTCCGATTTCCTGCGCTCTTTCGAATGCTCCACGCTAGTGGAAACTTCTAAAAATTCATTGCGCAGCGGACCATCATGCGTAAGCAGAATAAATAATGTGTTCGATGGATCGGCTTTTTTTGGCAATTCATTCGCAAAAAAATCGAGGTACGAAACGTCAGCTGTATTTTTATGAATCGCGTCGAGCGTGCCGGTAGACACCGTACTCAGTAACCCTTTGCGCGCCCACGGCCACAATGCTGTCAATCGAACAGCCTGCACCATTTCGGGCATTTCACCTAACCTTGCGGAAGACGGGAATGGCATCTGGCCATACAGATGGCTAGAATCGCGGAGCGAAGCTAAAGTTGGTTTGCCGTTGCTTGCCACTGGCCCCGGCGTTGGCCCCATTTCATCTGCCAGTGCCGGATGAAACTGGCGCATCAGTGTATGCGTATACGCTTTTGCTTCCTGCAATGAGCGTACCATGGCAGCCATATGGCCTTTTTCATCTTTCTTATTATTCCCCCGTTCAAGCGACAGATCTTCGTGCATCTTTTCACGCCAGAATGGCATCACGCCATCCGCTGCTTCACTCAGCACATCGTTCCGAAACACGTAATGCCCTTTGCCGCCTTCATTAGGAATAAATAAGTCCACCTGTAAGTCGACATCCCTTGCACTTGCAATATGCTTGCCTAGCAAGGTCGCCTGCCCACGTTTAGTCAAAATGCCAAATGCATTATCCCGAATGCGCTGCGACACTTCTTCCGTAAGGGCAACCACGGGCTCCACCATCTGCGGGAATACCGTTTCCGCCAGTGCACGGCGAAATTTGCGGCAGGTTTCAGTCTGCACCACTTCTGCCCAAGCCGCGTTATCGTCTAAAAAACGCCCGAACCCTGTTGCCAGCGGCCCAAGTGCTTTTAAAATTTCTGGCGTCGTACCGTCGGCTTTTTCGTGGTATCCTTGTTCGGTATCCACCACGGTCAGTTTGCGGCGGCCAGTAATGGCATATAAATCATGCAGTGCCTCCAGCACTTTATAGGGCTGCCCACCGAGCTGGCCGCAGGCATCCACCGCCACGTAAATATTTTCCATTGCCTTGGCGTGCACTTCAGCGGATTTGCTTTTTTTGCCTCTACCCATGATTAGAGCTCATCCTCGGCATATAAAAGCTTGTCGAGTGCAGCCATCCGGCGGCGCGATTCTTCCGTGTCGGGCTGCCATAAAGGAAAGCCATGTTTCTTTAGCAACTCTTCTATTTCAGAGAATTTCTCAACATCAAGCCTGCGCGAGGCTTCACGCCAGCCAACATGGCCTTCGCTGTAAGCCTTCAGCACATCGTACTCAGAATTCAACAACATCAGAAGCTCCCTTCCCGACGCGTACATTGTACCATAGTTGTAGAACTTTGGTTATAATTAACATATCTCGTTGTTTTATAAGAATTTTAATTATTTATTTTTCTATAAAAGTTGCACGTTGCCCTTCGGGTTAAATCCGTTTAAAACCGTAGGCGGGGAACAGAGGAATGGCACGATTTTCACCACACTTTTTAGATGAGTTACGCCAGCGCATCCGTGCATCGGAAGTGGTGGGGCGCACCGTGCGCCTTCAGCAAAAAGCGCGCTCAGAATATGTCGGCCTGTGTCCCTTCCATAATGAAAAAAGCCCATCGTTCACTGTGAGTGACAGCAAGGGTTTTTACCACTGCTTTGGCTGCGGCGCGCATGGTGACGTCATCACTTTCCTCATGAAAAAGCAGGGCCTCGAGTTTGCCGATGCGGTGGCGGAGCTCGCACGCGAAGCGGGCATGGCCTTGCCGGTGGCTGAAGCACGTGACGAAGAGAAATACCAAAAAATTCATTCGCTCTATGAAGTGCTGGAGCAAGCTGCGCAGTGGTTTTCGGCACAACTCAACACCGATGCCGCTGCCGAAGCGCGGCGTTATCTTGCAGGCCGTGGCCTCACCGATGCTGACATTGCCATGTTCCGCATCGGCTTTTCGCCGGATAGCCGCGATGCGCTCTATCAAACCCTCAAAGCCAAAGGCATCAGCGACAGCATGATGGAAGAAGCCGGGCTGGTGCATTTAAAAGAAGAATCCCGCCCGCTGGACCGCTTCCGTGGGCGCATCATTTTCCCCATCGCCGATGCGAAGGGCCGTGTGGTGGCATTTGGCGGACGCATCATGGGTGATGGTCAGCCGAAATATTTAAACTCGCCGGAAACAGAATTATTCCACAAAGGCCATATGCTCTATGCGTGGCACTTGGCACGGGAGCGTGCATTTAAAAAAGCCAACATCGTCGCGGTGGAAGGGTACATGGATACCATCGCGCTACACACAGCAGGCATCACCAATGCCGTGGCGCCACTCGGTACTGCGGTAACGGAACATCATTTGGCGCAGCTATGGAAAGTCGCAGCGGAACCAACCTTGTGTTTGGATGGCGATGCCGCCGGTAAACGCGCCATGCGCCGCGTGGCAGAACTCTGTTTACCGCTTTTAAAACCCGGCTACTCACTGAAATTCGCCTTCCTGCCGAAAGGTCAGGACCCTGATGATTTGATTCGCAATGAGGGTGCTGCCGCGCTCCGCCAAGTGCTGATGAACGCGCGCCCGCTGTCTGAAATGCTCTGGCAAATGGAGTGGGAAGAAAATCCACCCACCACGCCCGAACAGAAAGCCGCGCGCGAAAAGAAATTGATGCAGCTCGCCGCGCGCATTACTGACAACACCGTGCAGCATAATTACCGCCAGTTTTTTGGTGAACGCATCCGCACCGTCGGCCGCATGCCGTTTAAAAAATCCGCGCCGGTGCACAAAGCTTCCATCGAAAAATTGCGCACACCAAATACGCCTGCTGCCATGCGCTATCAGGCAGGTATTTTGCGTTTGATTGTGGAATATCCCGAATTGTTGCGCGAGGCTGAGGTGGAAGAGTCCCTCATGCAACTCGAATGCTTGAATGAAACGCTCGCTGCCCTTCAGCAAGCCCTCCTCGCGCTGCAAGGGCATGAGGCCTTGCCTGAAAAAGATGCTCTCAAGGCGCTGCTGCAAGAACAAGGGTTGGAAGATTCGATTGCTTATATCACGCGCCAGCCAAGCTTTGGCGCCAGTAAGGGCATCGCGAACCTACAGGTGGCGAAATTAGAGTGGGAATATCTCACCGCCTGCTACGACCTAACGCTGGCTGAAGCCGCGCATGATGATGTGCGTAAGCAGTTCGAGGCCGACGTATCGGATGCCCTGCATAATCGCCTTTTGGAGATTGGCAAACATCTGGGGCAGCTTAAAGTGGTGGCAGAAAATAAAAAAAGAGTGTACGAACAAGTGCTAGAAGCGCAGAAATCTTAATCATTCGGTGCATTATTTGCTTGTGGTTCATGGGTAAATCCATTAGATAGGGGCAACTCATATGTGGGAGCGTTTCGGGCTTATGGCTAAGAAATTAGCGAAATCTGGTTCCAAAAAGTCATCAAATACTTCTAAAAAATCAGTCAGTAAGGCGGATAAAAAATCCGCAACAAAAGCGAAAAAACCTAGCAGTTCTGCGGTAAAGAAGCAGGGCGCCAAGAAGCCTGCCGCCACCAAAAACAAAAAGCTGCCTGCCAAAGCGAATAAGCCAAAAGCGAGTGCGAAACCTACGCCTAAAAAGGTCGCAAAACCGGTCGCCAAAAAGCCGCAAAAAATATTAAAGCCAAAAGCCAGCGCAAAACCCGCGCCTAAAAAGGTCGCAAAACCGGTCGCCAAAAAGCCGCAAAAAATATTAAAGCCAAAAGCCAGCGCAAAACCCGCGCCTAAAAAATCTGCCACTCCAGTAAAGGGCGGCAAAAAAGTCACCGCGCCGCCACCGAAAGGCAATCCCAAGGCCAAGGCTCTTCCGAATAAGCCTGTTGCAGTCGCTACGCCTAAAAAAGGCGCTGCTGCAAAAGAAGCATCCCCGAAGCAGAACACGGGCATGTCGAAGAATGAAGCTATCAAACAATTAATGAACAGCCAGCGTAAAACGGATTTATCGGTGAGTAAGAATAAAAAAGCGGGAGCAGCGGAAAAAGGTACAAAGGGAAGCACTAACCAAGGTGAGCTACCTCTAGATATCGCACACGCAGGTAAAGGCAAAAAATCTCAGGCCACAGCGGAGCCGAAAAAAGGCGGCGCCAAAGGCAAAGCTGCCGAGCAAGTTGAGCTTTCGCCAAAAGAAAAAGAATCGCAGAAAAAAGTGCTCGCCGCTCTCGTCAAAAAGATGATCGCGATGGGCAAAGAACGTGGTGGCTTCCTCACGATTGACGAAATCAATCTCGCGCTGCCTCCTGGTCAGGTTGCCCCTGACTTCCTCGACCAGCTGATTACCCTGCTGGCAGAATCGAACATCGTTGTTTCTGACAAGGAAGAAGATCTCCTCGATATGGAAGAAGAGGAAGATTTCGAGAAGGAAGAAGAAGAGGAAGAAGAAGAAAAAGAACAGGAAGTTGCTTCCCGCACCGATGACCCTGTGCGCATGTATTTGCGCGAAATGGGCAACGTAGAGTTGCTCTCGCGCGAAGGCGAAGTTGAAATTGCAAAACGCATTGAATCTGGCCGCGAAACCATGATGGGCTCGCTGTGCGAAAGCCCCCTCTTCATGCGCTCGCTGCTTTCATGGTACGACGGTCTTTCTGGCGGCAAGCTCATGCTGCGCGACATTGTAGACCTCGACGCGATTTACGGCTCGGAAATCGGCGCGGTGGCGATTGCTGCCGGTGCCTTTGACGAAACCGAAGAAGAAAAGGCCGCGAAGGAAGACGCGAAGAAAGCCAAAGAAACGGCAAAAGAAGAAGCCAAGGAAATCGCCAAACAGGAAAAGGCGCGTGCCAAAGAAGAAGCCAAGGCTGCAAAAGAAGAAGCCAAAGCCGCTAAAAAAGCCGCAAAGAAAAAATCGAACGACGATGATGAAGACGACGATGATGATGATTTCATCGACGAAGCCGATGAAGAAATGATGGACGACGAGGAGTCCGAAGAGGGCGAAGAAGGCGAAATGGCCGCCGAAGGCGAAGGTCTGGAAGAAGACGACGAGTTCGGCAGCAGCGTGTCTTTAGCTGCGATGGAAAGCAAGCTCATGCCGTCCGTGATGGAAGTGCTCGAAAAAGTAACGAGCCTGTGCCAAAAATCGCTGAAGCTGCATGAAAAACGCCTTGCCGCCGCGCTTGAAAAAGGCAGCTATGCCGATAAAGAAATCAAAGACTATGCCAAACTGCATGCTCAGCTTTTGGCGCATGTAAAAACCCTGCACCTGAATGAAGACAGCATCAGCGAAATCATGCAAGAGCTCTATGCTGCAAACAAACGCCTGATTGCCACCGAAGGCAAATTGCTGCGTTTGGCAGAGTCAGCCCGCGTACCACGTGCCAGCTTCTTGCAGAATTACCTCGGCCACGAACTGGAAGTGGATTGGGTGAAGCGCGTTGCGAAGCTGAAAGACAAAGGCTGGAAAGACTTTACCGAAAAAAGCAAAGACCAGATTGCCGCACTGCGCAAAGAAATCGAAGCCGCTGCCCATGAACAGGGTATCGATATTGCGGATTTCAAACGCATCGTCAGCGCTGTGCAAAAAGGTGAGCGCGAAACCAACAAAGCGAAAAAAGAAATGATTGAGGCCAACCTGCGCCTCGTGATTTCCATCGCGAAAAAATACACCAACCGCGGCCTGCAATTCCTCGACCTAATTCAGGAAGGGAATATCGGCCTCATGAAAGCGGTAGATAAATTCGAATACCGCCGTGGTTACAAATTTTCGACCTACGCCACGTGGTGGATTCGTCAAGCCATCACACGCTCGATTGCCGATCAGGCGCGCACCATCCGTATTCCGGTGCACATGATTGAAACGATTAATAAAATCGTCCGCACCAGCCGCCAGATGCTGCATGAAATGGGCCGCGAGCCCACGCCAGAAGAACTGGCGGAAAAGCTTTCCATGCCGCTTGATAAGGTGCGCAAGGTAATGAAAATTGCTAAAGAGCCTGTGTCGCTCGAAACCCCGGTGGGTGACGAAGATGGCAGCTTCCTCGGTGACTTTATCGAAGATAAAAATGCACTGCTGCCGCTGGATGCCGCCATCAACTCCAACCTGCGTGAAATCACCACGCGCGTACTCGCCACTCTCACCCCGCGTGAAGAACGTGTGCTGCGTATGCGTTTTGGTATCGGTATGAACACCGACCACACACTGGAAGAAGTCGGCCAACAATTCTCGGTTACGCGTGAGCGTATCCGTCAGATTGAAGCCAAGGCGCTGCGTAAGCTGAAGCATCCGAGCCGTTCGCGCAAAATGCGTGGCTTCTTAAACAACAGCTAGCAGGCTTTTTATGGAACTAACACTATGGCACTGGGTTGGTTTCAATGTACTGGTGTTGGCGTTACTCGCGTTTGACTTGGGCGTTCTGCATAAAAAAAATCGTGAAATTCGCGTCTGCGAAGCACTCTTGCTAAGTTTAGGTTATTTTATCGTCGCGCTGTGCTTTGGAGGGGTTATCTTCCACTTCATGGGCCATGAAACGGGATATGCGTTCTTTACAGGCTATCTCATTGAAAAAAGCCTAAGCCTCGACAACATCTTTGTCTTCGTTCTGATTTTTAGTCACTTTGCAGTGCCGCCACAATATCAACACCGTGTTTTGTTCTGGGGTATTTTAGGCGCGCTCGTGATGCGCGGCATCATGATTGCGCTCGGTGCGGCACTCATAAAAGAATTTCACTGGATTTTATATTTCTTCGGGGCGTTTCTGGTCATCACCAGCATCAAAATGCTGATCGCAATTAATAAAAAACCCGACCTAAGCACTAACCGCATTGTCACATTTATGCGGAAACATTTTCGTGTAACCGATGGTTTTCATGCTGAGCGCTTCTTTGTGCGTAAGAATAAAAAACTTTGGATTACGCCATTGTTCATCGTGCTGGTGCTTATTGAAATCACAGACCTTGTGTTTGCGGTTGATTCCATCCCCGCTATTTTTGCCATCACACACGACCCCTTTATTGTGTACACGTCTAACGTGTTTGCCATTTTAGGTCTGCGGGCACTTTATTTTGCGCTGGCAGGGATTATCCATCGCTTTCACTACCTCAAGTACGGCCTTTCCTTGGTGCTGATGCTTGTGGGCGTTAAGATGCTGCTGAACTCATACTTCGGCGGTAAATTTATCCCCACACACTATGCATTAATGGCAACGGGTGTGCTTATCTTTGGTTCGATGGCGCTGTCGTTAATTAAAACCAGCGGCGTCAAGGCACCGGGCTCTCCAAAAGAAGCCAAGAAGTTTGCGTTGGGGTGGGTGCCGGGCGGTAAAGAAAAAAGCGAATAGCTTAGTTGCCGGATGAATCTCTGTCTTTCGGATTGAACCTACCCAGGTTGCCAAGCAGCTGCTGCGTCACCGTGAAATCGTTGCCTTCGGTGGTAGTCTGGTCTTTGGCAAAGGCGATATCGCGAGCATCGTTGATGGAATACTTACCCGTGGTCTCAACCACACCTGCATCTGAAAATGTCACATACAGCACATTCTGATCCACCAATGTGGGCGAGGCAAAGGCCACGCTCTCTGCCGTAGTCGAAATATAATACCAAGTTTCCTTCCCGTAGGTGGACTGGGTTGAGGGCGAACCCATCAGGCGGGTCACGTCTTCGCGGGTACTCACGCCCTTTTGCACTTCAGCCCATTTGGTGAACTTATTCACATAACCGCGCTCTTCCGTGGTTTTAATACAGCCCGTAGCCACAAAAACCGGCAAAGACAGTGCGCAGGAAAAATATACTAACCTTTTGATAAACATGAATTATACTCTATTTTTTTATCCCCGCCCTTTGGGGCACTACTAAATGCTGGATTTATCAGTAGAACTATATTATAACCAGCCGCCTTGAAACATGTGCGCCGCTCACGCGGTCGCATTAAAGCACAGCACAGAATAATATATAGCAGAAGGATAAGTTGCAATGGCTGTTCCTAAGAAGAAAACATCGAAATCGCGCCGCAACATGCGTCGTTCGCACCATGCGCTAGGCCGCATTAATCTGGTGGAAGATCGCACAACGGGCGAACTGAAGCTGCCGCACCACCTCACGAAGGATGGCTACTATGATGGCCGCCGCGTTGTTGTGGAGCCAGACGCAGAGAGCGATCAGGCTGCCGGCAAAGCGAATTAGTTTTTTTGGCCTAGTAGATCATGGCCACTCCCCGCAAAGACATGACACTCGCACTGGATGCGATGGGGGGAGACAATGCGCCCTTTTCCGTGCTGGAAGGTGCGGATAAAGCGCTGCTGCGTCACCCCGGCATTAAATTCCTACTCTATGGGGATGCGCCACAGCTCGAAAAAATACTGCAAAAATTTCCGAAGCTCCGTGCTGTTAGCACGGTAATGCATGCGGATGTGGTGATTCAAAGCGACGAGAAACCTTCTGTTGCGCTTCGTAAAAATAAAACCTCTTCAATGGGCATGGCTATTCACGCGGTGATGGATGGCAAGGCCGATGGTGCCGTGTCTGCTGGCAACACTGGCGCGCTGATGGCGATTGCCAAATTTCTGCTGCGCACGCTGGAGGGCATTGACCGCCCTGCGATTGCGTCACTCTTCCCCACCAAAAATGGCGAATGCGTAATTCTCGACCTCGGTGCAAATGTCGAGTGCGATGCCGAAAATCTGTTTGAATTCGCGGTAATGGGCGATGCCTTTACCCGCGCCGTGCTGGGCTTACAAAACCCACGCATTGGCCTCCTCAATATCGGCTCGGAAGAAATGAAAGGTCGCGACGAAATCAAGGCCGCATCCGCCAACCTGCGCGAATCCAGCCTTGCGCCCTATTTTTATGGCTATATTGAAGGCGACAGCATCTCTGAAGGCCTTGTCGATGTGGTGGTAACAGATGGTTTTTCCGGCAACATCGCGCTCAAAACTGCAGAGGGCACAGCCAAAACCTGCGTGCATTATTTAAAGCAAGCCTTCGGCAGCTCGCTGCTTGCAAAACTAGGTTACCTGCTGGCACGCCCTGCGCTTAAAACCATGTTCGCGCATCTGGACCCGCGCCACCATAACGGCGCTATGTTCCTTGGCTTAAACGGCGTGGTGGTCAAAAGCCATGGCGGCACGGATGGTGTTGGCTTTGCCAATGCCGTTGGCGTGGCCGCCAATATGATTTCACACAATGTGAATCAGCAAATTATTGAAGACATGAACACCACACACTCGCACTTGCTGCTGGAGAAAGCGTAAGCCCGCCATGCAACGCTCTGTCATCATCGGTTGTGGTGCTTATCTGCCTGAGAAAATTCTCACCAACGCAGACCTTGAAAAAATTATCGACACGAGTGACGAGTGGATCACCGAGCGCACCGGTATACGCCAACGCCATGTGGCCGCTGAAGGTGAGATGACATCTGACATGGCGGCAAAAGCTGCTGCCGATGCGCTTGCCAATGCTGGCATCACTGCCGATGAAGTCGATTTAATCGTACTCGCCACCACCACGCCCGACAACACCTTCCCTTCTTCTGCCACACGCGTACAGCATTTGCTCGGCATAAAAAAAGGTGCCGCGTTCGACGTGCAAGCTGTGTGCGCAGGATTTATTTATGCGCTCGCGGTGGCCGATAATTTTATCCGCGTCGGGCAAAGCCGCTGCGCGCTGGTGATTGGAGCAGAAGCCATCACGCGCCTCGTAGACTGGAACGACCGCACCACATGTGTGCTGTTTGGTGATGGTGCGGGCGCACTCGTGCTAAAAGCAGAAAATGGTGGCGAGCGCGGGGTACTTTCCACACATCTATATTCCGACGGCAGCACACGCGATATTTTGTTTGTGGATGGCGGCGCAGGCAGCAGCGGCAATAAAAGCGGTGCGATTCGTATGCAGGGCAAAGAAGTCTTCCGCCATGCCACCCAAAAATTGGCTGATGCCACGCTGGAGGCCCTCAAAGCCAATAATCTTTCCCCCGAAGCGCTCGATTGGATGGTACCCCACCAAGCCAACCTCAGAATTATCGATGCGGTGGCTAGGCGTCTGAATTTACCCATGGAAAAGGTGATTACCACCGTGGCAGACCATGCCAACACCTCGGCAGCCTCTATCCCACTTGCTATCCATGCCGCTGTAAAACAAGGGAAAATTAAGAAAAACCACCTGCTCTGCCTTGAGGCCATTGGCGGTGGTTTGGCCTGGGGCTCCGCCCTCATCCGTTGGTAGAAAAAGCCTCAAAACTCTTTAAAATCAGCGTGATATAAGTTTTTTTCGTTGACTCTATATCGAGGCAGGCGTACCCTTTTACGATAAACAACGGAGGGTTTATGGATAGCGGAAAAACCATCACTCGTCTTGATCTGACGGAAGCAGTGTATCGTGAAGTGGGGTTCTCCCACTCTGAGTGCGCTGACCTCGTCGATTCCGTATTGGAAGAACTTTCCAAGGCGCTCGAAAAAGGCGAATCCGTAAAGCTCTCTTCGTTCGGCAGCTTCAAAGTGCGCCAGAAAAAACAGCGCGTGGGCCGTAACCCAAAAACCAAAGTGGAAGTTCCGATCACCGCACGTCGCGTGGTTACGTTCCATTCTTCAAACATCATGACCAAAACCATCAACGGGCCCGATGAGCCCGGCGCCGGTGGCACTCAATCCTAACGCATAAATCATGACGCAGGATGCACGCAAATCTCCTACCGCCTTCCGCACGATAGGCGAAGTGGCGGCTGAACTCGGCCTGCCTCAGCATGTGCTGCGTTTCTGGGAAGGCAAGTTTTCCAATATCAAACCACACAAGCGCCGCGGCGGTCACCGTTACTATCGTCCGCAAGATGTGGATGCCTTAAAAGAAATCAAAACATTGCTGCACGAAAAAGGGTTTACCATCAAAGGTGCGCAGAAATTTTTAGGCGACCGTGGCACCGATTTTAGCGGCACAGAAGAAGACCAGTCTGACTTGTTCGTGGCGGGTGCGCCGGAAGCAGCAAACAAAAACCTTGCGGCAGATGATGTCGAAAAACTCAAAGCTGCCTTCAATGAGTTGTGCGAGCTGCGCGACCTGCTTTTACAGTCACGCGCATAAGGCTCCTTCCCTGATAATCTCTTGACTTCACGGCGTTAAGGCTTTAACTGGCTGGCACGGTTTTTATTGTGTCGGAGCGTAGCGCAGCCCGGTAGCGCACTAGTCTGGGGGACTAGGGGTCGCAGGTTCAAATCCTGTCGTTCCGACCATTAAAATTTTTCCTGGCCGCCAGTTTTCATACCCAGCATTTTGTTGTCAGGCTCGTATCACAAGCTTATGTTAACGCATGCACAAAAAATCTTCCTCACATTTTCCCACTACTTCGCGCCTTAATCTCGCGCTTGCAATGGCATGTGTTTTTGCCATCGCGCTGCATTTTTTATTACCCGCCCCTTATGCGCATTGGCCATTGTGGACTGTTCTCGCCGCGGGCACACCTTCACTCGCGTGGGGCATTCTCAAAAAATTACTAAAAAAAGACCTCGGAGCCGATGTACTGGCAGCAATCGCCCTCATCACCAGCATCTGGCTGGGTGAATATCTGGCCGCTGCATTAATCATACTCATGCTGGCTAGCGGGCAAGCGCTCGAGGCCTATGCCATGCGCAAGGCATCCTCAGTGCTGCTGGCGCTCGCAAACCGTATGACCGCCACTGCGCACCGCAGAAAATTTAGTCAGATTGGGGATGTGGCGCTCGCCGATATCGCTATCGGTGATGAAATCGTAATTTACCCGCATGAGGCCGCACCGGTAGATGGAGTTGTCATCGAAGGGAATGGCACGATGGATGAATCGTACCTCACGGGCGAGCCCTACCATGTCTCTAAAGCGCCGGGCGCATCCGTTCTTTCAGGTGCCATCAACGGCGAAGCTGTCCTAGTCATCCGTGCCGAAAAAATTCCCGCCGATTCACGTTATGCACAAATCATGGAAGTCATGCAAGAAGCGGAGCAGAAACGCCCCTCCATGCGGCGTCTGGGTGATCAGATTGGTGCTTTCTTTGCCCCTCTTGCGCTGGTGGTTGCGGTGGGAGCATGGTACCTCACCGGCGATGCCATGCGGTTTCTAGCGGTGCTAGTGGTAGCCACGCCCTGCCCGTTGCTCATTGCAATACCCATCACACTCATCAGCGCCATTTCCATGGCGGCGCGGCGTGGCATCATCATCAAGGACCCCACCGTTCTGGAGCGGCTGCCCACTTGCCGTACCGCCATTTTTGATAAAACCGGCACCCTCACTTATGGCAAGCCTGAGCTAACTGAAATCATCCCCGCCAAAGGCCTTGATAAAAACACTGTCTTGCAACATGCCGCCAGCCTTGAGCGCTATTCCAAACATCCGCTTGCCAGCGCCATTTTACAAGCAGCCGCAAAAGAAAAGCTGGCGCTTATCGATGCACTAAGCGTGTCTGAAAAACCTGGGCAGGGTTTGGTTGGTACCGTTGCCGCGCATGAAATTCGCGTCACACACCGCAAAAAACTTTTGCAAACGGCGCCAGATATTGCCGCACTGCTTCCACCGACCTCTGCAGGTCTTGAATGCGTTATCCTCATGGATGGTCGTTACGCCGCCACATTCCGTTTTCGCGATGCACCGCGCGTGGAAGGCAAGTCATTCATCCGCCATCTTTCGCCATCGCATCAGTTTAATAAGGTTATGCTTGTCTCCGGCGACCGCGAATCCGAAGTCAGTTACCTCGCGGGCTTACTTGGCATCACAGAAACTCTTGCTTCGCAAAGCCCTGAGCAAAAAGTGGCCATCGTGCGGGCTGAAGCAGCCCTCGCCCCCACACTTTTCATGGGCGATGGCATAAACGATGCTCCCGCCCTTGCCTCTGCCACGGTGGGGATTGCCTTTGGCCAGCACAGCAGTGTAACAGCTGAAGCCGGCGGCGCTGTCATCATGGATGCCTCTTTAGTGAAGGTCGATGAGCTGATTCACATCAGTGCGGCGATGCGGCTCATTATTTTACAAAGCGCTGTCGGCGGCATGGTTTTAAGTGTGATTGCGATGGGCTTTGCCGCGGGCGGCCTTATCACTCCGGTAACGGGTGCCGTGCTGCAAGAAGGTATCGACATTCTTGCCATCGCCAATGCGCTACGCCTCACTTGGGGACACAAAATTAAAACGGACTTGGGTGGGTAACGCATTTGATACTTATCAATTTCAACTGCGCTCAGTGGTGCTACAAGTGGCGCACTCTAACGGGGAACCAGCATATGAATATCTCTGCCATCACCATTATCCGCTTTCTGCACATCGCGGCGGCGTTTTTTAATTTGGTGTATGTTTACACGCCGCTACACACATGGCCACCTGGCATCGCAATCGTTCAATATCTCTCTATGCCCCTGCTCATTATCACGGGCGCGCTCATGGTGCGCCGCCGCAAACTGGCGCATAAAGCGCACATGTAATATGCGCTAGCTTGCGGCGCGTGGGTTGTTGTATGATTACAATCCGCTTACAGAGGGCGCATGCTTGAAACTTATCCGTTAATTACCACCATTGCTGTCAGCATTGTGCTGGCATTTGTGTTTGGCTATCTCGCCAAACTCATCAGGCTGCCCAGCATTTTAGGTTATCTGCTGGCGGGTATTATCATTGGCCCTTACACGCCCGGATTTGTAGCCGATCAGGAGATTGCCAAACAGTTAGCTGAAATCGGCGTTATCCTGCTGATGTTCGGTGTGGGGCTACATTTTTCACTGACAGATTTACTCAGCGTAAAAAAAATTGCGCTGCCCGGTGCATTGTTCCAAATGCTGCTCGCAGCTGGCATCGGCGCCGCTTTTTTATATTCACAAGGCTCGTCCCTAACCGAATCAATCGTGTTTGGTTTTTCGCTTTCCGTGGCCAGCACCATCGTGCTGCTCCGTGCGCTGGAAGACCGCCGCGAGCTCGACAGCGCCACGGGTCGCATCGCGGTGGGCTGGCTTATTGTGGAAGACATCGCCATGGTGCTCGCCATCGTGCTGCTGCCGGTGCTGGCCGCACCCACATTTGATACCATTTCCTCGAATTGGATAGAGCCCCTTAAGCTTATTGGCATCACGCTGCTGAAAATCACAATCTTTGCCATCGCGATGATTGTGTTCGGCAGGCGCTTGTTGCCATCTTTACTGGTAGGTGTAGCGCGGCACCGCTCGCGTGAACTCACTTCGCTCTGCACACTTGCCATTGCGCTCGGCTTTGCTTATTTGGCCTATGTCGCATTCGGCGCCTCCTTCGCGTTAGGTGCTTTCTTGGCGGGCATGGTCTTGAATGAAAGTGAAATCGGGCATAAGTCGGCGGAGCAGTCTCTACCACTGCGCGATACGTTCGCGGTGTTATTTTTTGTTGCGGTGGGCATGTTGTTTGACCCGCTGGTGCTGATTAAAAATCCTTACGGCGTGCTTTCGGTGTTCCTGATCATCGTGCTAGGGAAGTCTCTGGCATCACTCATCATCACCACCGCTTTTAAACAAAAAACCGCCGTAAGCCTGATGATTGCCGCAAGCCTTGCGCAGATCGGAGAATTCTCTTTCATTTTTGCTGGCATGGCCCTTTCACTGGGGCTAATGCAGCAGCCTGCATACGACCTTGTGCTGGCGGGCTCTTTGCTTTCCATTGCGATAAACCCTCTACTTTTCGCACTCATCGATAAATGGCATAAGGCTTAAATTTTTGCGATATGTCTTCACAGTTTTAGCCTGTCTTTTATGCTGCGAGGCTATGCCTGCCGTGGCGCAGGTTGTGCAGTCTCCGCAGGCCACGCCTCAAAAACCGGCGCCCACCGCGCCCACAAAACCTGCACAGCCCCAACCCGCCCAGCCTCAACAGCCCGGCGGCACGGCGGGTAATTTCTACGGCAATGATTATATGCAGTGCCTACAGGTCGCGCGCTACCGCTCGCAATTCGTGCATGAATCGATGCGCGAACAAGCGATTGGTGAATTACTCAATGACTGTATGTTTGCACGCGGGCATGTGCAATATGCGCCGATTGATGGACGCTCCGACAATAGCGACGTCGAGAACCTGTTATTATTCCATTCTTACTAAAAAATACGCATGAAAAAACCCGCCCCGCTTTTTAGGCGGGGCGGGCCTCATTACAGCTCTGTTAGAAGCTGTTGCTTAAGACCTATACTTATATCTTCTTTACCATCTGGGTAATCAGAAGCAGGAACAGTAAGGTGTCCGTCAATGACAGGCCGGTCGTAAACACGGTCGGCAATACAAGCGTCAAAAGCGGAGAAATAAACATGTGAATCACCGCAATGATCACTGTAAACACAAAACCAAGCACCAATAAATGGCCTAAGTTTTTCATGTTCCAATCTTTATAATTAATAGTCATACCACAACCTCCTAAAAGTATTTGGCATTGCCATACACACAGCTCTGCCTTCATTTGCTAATATACTATATTTACCCTTTAAAATCAATAAGTTAGGGTCTATTCTATGCTGCATGCGCACAAGGGTCTTAAGGCCTGTTATTAGGCCATTTTTGGCTCTGAAAGCCAGTTTTCTGCTGCGGTGCAGCAACGATTTACAGAAAAAACCTGTGTTTCCGCACGTTTTAAGGGGGTGTTTTTGCCTAAGCCACCAGATCCCACGCAGGCCGTGGGCCGAGTTTGCTGGCAAGGAAATCAATAAATACACGCACCTTACCAGACAGATAGCGCCGCTCCGGATAGACCGCGTAAATGTTAAGTTCAGGCACGGTATAATGCTCCAGCACACGCACCACACTACCGTTTTGCAGATTGCTGCCCACAATGAATGAGGGCAGTATAGCGATGCCCATGCCTTCTTTCACCATATGGCGAATCATCTCACCATTGTTCAGCCATATTTTGCCCGGCACTTCCACCTGTTGCAGCTTACCGGCCTTGTCCAGAAACTTCCAGGTCGTGCGGTTGGTGCCATAACTATAAATAATGCAATCATGCTGCTTCAAATCATCCGGCTTTTTCGGAATACCGCGTGTTTTTAAGTAGCTGGGTGCGGCCACAGGCAGCATTTCTGAAACCGCGAGCTTTTTTGCCACCAGTGATGAGTCCGGCATGGTGCCGCCGATGCGTACAACCACGTCATATCCCTCGCGCACCACATCCACTCGGCGGTCATCCATCTCGAGTTCCAGTATCACGTCGGGGTAGCGACGCACAAATTCCGGCAGGATAGGCTTTAAATGCAATAGGGAGAAGGTTAGGGGCGCATTCACGCGCAGCAGGCCACTGGGTGTGCTGCCGCGTTGATTCAGCGATTCCTCGGCCTCTGCCATATCTTCTAAAATACGCTGACTATGCTCAAAAAAAATCTTTCCCTCTTCTGTTAGGCTCACGCGGCGGGTCGTGCGGTGTAACAGCTGCACCCTCAGGCTTTCTTCGAGCGCGCTGATATATTTGCTGGCCGAGGCTTTGGAAAGTTTCAGTTTGCGCGCGGCATCGGAAAAGCTGCCGCTATTTGCTACTTCCACGAATATCTTCATGCAAAAAAGCCTATCCATACCGCGCCCCTGTTTGTTGCTTATTATGAAACAGTATTGTTGATTTTAATTTATTGTCAACTATTAATAGATAATTAAAATGGAGCTATAGCAACATGTAACGGATAATATTTATGCTTACACTATATCCCAGCAACACACGCGGCCATGCCCGCTTTCCTTGGCTTGATGCCACCTACAGCTTTTCGTTCGGTGAATATCACGATGAACGCCGCATGGGTTTTGGCGCGCTCCGCGTAATCAATGAAGACCGTGTTATTCCCGCCGCAGGGTTTGACCCGCACGGCCACCGCGATATGGAGATTTTCACCTATGTGCTGGAAGGCCAGCTCCGCCATAATGACAGCCTCGGTAACGAAGGCGTGTTGAAGCACGGCACGGTGCAGCTCATGAGCGCGGGCCGCGGTATTCGCCACAGTGAACATAATGCTTCGGAAACTGAACCGCTGCATCTGCTACAAATCTGGATTTACCCACAGGAAAAATCGTTAGACCCCTCCTATGTGGATAAAAGCTTTCCAGTTGCTGAAGAAAAGAACACGCTGCATCTGATGGCTGCGCCGGATGGTAAAAATGGCGCGCTTACAATTCATCAGGATGCACGCATCTATGCCGGCATTTTTACAGCAGGACATTCTATTGCGCTGCCGCTGAAGAAAAACCGGCAGGCGTGGTTACAGGTGGCGAACGGTACGGCAACGCTTGGCGAACTTTCGCTTTCAGCAGGTGATGGTGTCGCCATCACGGAAGAAAGCAACCCTGTACTCACTGCAAAAAGTGGTGTGGAGTTTCTGTTCTTCGATTTGGCGCATGAGGCTTAGGATTTCACTTTATCTTTGAGGAAGTCCACTTCGCTGCGTAGGCCTTGCATATAATCCTGCATGTAGTAGGCAAATAAATTCGGCATGATTTTTTTCATCACGCGCGGGCCTACGGCACGTTCTACAATCGCAAGGGCGGCGAACACTTCGGCATCGCGCTCACGCGGGCGGTAATGTTCAAAATCCATCGTGGCTTCAAATTTTTCCACACGCTTTTTGATATATGCCGCCCGCAGGCTGCTGAATTTTTTGAGTGTCATCGATTGCGCCCATTCTTTCGGCCCCAGCACGTTGTTGCTGGCCCAGGGCGGGTTCAGCGCTTTGTCTTGCTCATAGGCTACACGAAATGCTTTTTTGCCGGAATAACGGTGATGTCCCGCCAGTGTCATGCGATCGGTGGGCCCGTCAGAAAGATGCATGGTTTCTTCCACCAGCGTATGCCAGAAACGCGAATAACTTCTACCACCATGCGTCACAATTAATCCGCCTTGGTATGAAGGCTGATACATACACAAGCCAAACACGAGATACTCCTGCAGCTCATCCATTCCTTTTGCAACAAACAGCGGAATCGTGTTGAAAAAATTGCGGAAAAAATTGGCATTATCATCTACCGCAATAAATATCGGCATACGCAAGACCGCGAGTAGTGCACGCAACTCAGGGTGAATCTCCTTAAAGCCCCGCACCGCATCTCGTCGCGCACGCTTAATACGCTTGTCGGGGTTTTTTTCCACTCTCAATGTACGCAGTGCTTCATGAACATAGGCAGGCTCTGTATAGGCTTTCATGCGCTTGGCATAAAAATCCTGAATCTGTGTATAAAACGCTTTGCTCAGCAAGTAGTTTTTCTCGCTGCCATCCATAATCAGGCTGATATCAGCGCCGCCTTCATCCTTCACTTTATTAAAAATATAGGTGCCGTCAGTGCTGCCAAACGTCGCTTCCAGTACACGCCGCAGCACATCCGTCGCATGGCGGGCAATCAGCCCGCGCTTTGAATGAATGATCTTTTCAATCGGTAGGTTCGCCATGGCGTTCACGCGCTCCTTCACCACCGCCAGCAGCGCGTCAGGCGAAGTGCCTTGTGTGCCGCCCATACACTCACCGGCAAACTGATTAAAATCATCGTAACGTTTGAACGCGGGGATTTTCATGCGGGCAAATTCAAACAGCACGCGCGCCTGTTCATAATGCCATTCATACATGCACACATGCATGAGATGCGCCATGAATCGTGGCAAGAACTGTTCGTGCGCCAAGCCGCTCTTCACCAACGCCTGTACCCGCCCTTGAATGTAATTTTCGATGTTTTTGCGGGCGAAGGGGCCTTTAAAATCACTGCGGCGGAAATACGCAAGATCCATCCCCCAGCCTTTGGGTTGCTGGTAGAATCCGCCATAACCATAAATAATCAGGTCGCCCTGTATAAACAGGCGCGCCTTGATATTGCTAAGGCTTGCAAAGCTCATCGTCACTCCTTGTTATTTACTATGCCTTGGCGCCTTGCTGTTGGCAAATACCGTTGCAAGGTTTATAGCTTACCCATGCGAAAATCATCGTTTCCATATCAAGCCGACATTACCATCACCCGCCTTGGTGGGCTGGGGGACGGCATGGGTGAGCTCGGCGGACAGTCCGTGTGCGTGCCTTTCACCTGCGCAGGTGACGTAGTACGCGCCACCGTCACGGGGGAATCCTCTGGCATATTAAAAGCGCTGCCGGAAGAAATCCTAACCCCCTCGCCTGCGCGTCGCACACCGCCTTGCACGCATTTTTCGGATTGCGGCGGGTGTTTGCTGCAGCATCTGCAGGAACCCGAATACGTTGCGTTTAAGCAAAAGCGCCTTACCGATGCCGTTACCCAAGCGGGGTTCGATGCGGCGCTTGTCAGCCCGCTTATTACCTTACCGCCTGCCACACGGCGACGCGCCACGCTGCACATCAGCGCCGAGGGTGGTAAAACAGACCTTGGTTTTTACGCACCGCAGAGCCACCGCGTGGTGCCTATCAAAACTTGCCTTGTGCTCGCCCCCGCGCTGAATGATTTATTACAGCCGCTACGGGCACTGGTTGGCGCGCTTGAAGGGCGCGAGCATTTACAAAGCATTTCGCTCGCGCTCACGCATAACGGCGCTGCCCTCACGCTGCACAGTAAAAAAGAACCGGTTTTTTTGGCACTCGAGGTGCTCGCCTCTTTTGCACGCGAACATAAACTCGCTTGTCTGCACTGGCAGAGCGAAAAGAAATTCACACCCATTGTAGAGACCTCACCGCTCACCGCACGTTTTGGTGATGTAGAAGTGCCCTTGCCGCAAGGCGCGTTTTTGCAAGCAAGCCTTGAAGGCGAACAGGCGATTCTGTCTATTCTTATGGAAGCCCTGAAGTCGTGCACACATGTCGTAGAGTTTTTCTGCGGCCTTGGCACATACAGTGTGCCACTGGCACAGCAGCGTGTGCAAGTCACTGCTTATGAAGGCGTGGGCAGTATGGTGGAATGTTTAGGTAAGGCGGCGAAGAAAAATCAGCTGCCACTTCGCGCCATGGTGCGTGATTTAATGAAACAACCCGTGTTGGCAGCAGAGCTTGCCAAAGCCGATGGCGTGTTAATAAACCCACCGCGCATCGGCGCGGCCGCACAAACAAAAGAAATTGCCAAAAGTAATGTGAAATGCGTGGTGATGGTGTCGTGCAACCCTGCTACCTTCGCACGCGATGCGTCTTACCTAAAAGACGCAGGCTTTCAGCTTCAAAAAGCCGTGCCGATTGACCAGTTTTTATGGTCGCAGCATTTGGAAACCGTTGCCGTATTTAAAAAATAAAATACTGCGCAAGGCCCACAATACCCGCCGCAAGCACCAACAGCGGCATGCTAATATGAAAGCGTACCAGCAACACGCCATAGGCTACAGACAGCAGCAGATTAGTCATGTTTAGCGATGCGAATGTTTGCTGCGGCATGAACATGTGCCACGCGGCAAATAATGCAAGATACGCCACCGTACCTACCACTGCAGCCGTAATGTATGACAGCATTTTTGTGACCACTGGAATTTTTCCGAGATGTTGAATCATCGGCCCGCCCATTAGGATAAAAATAAAACTCGGCAGGAACGTAAAGAATGTCGCGATGCTCGCGCCAATCACCCCGCCCATTAATGGTGCCATCTGCATTGCCTCGGCATAATTCCACCCACCGACAAAACTAATGAATGCCACAACCATCACCAGCGGGCCCGGTGTGGTTTCACCGAGCGCCAGCCCGTCCATCATCTGCGGTAACGCCAACCACTGGTAATGCTCCACCGCCTGCTGGAACACATACGGCAGCACCGCATAGGCACCGCCAAAGGTCACCAGCGATGCTTTGGTGAAGAACACTGCCATATGGGCAAAAGCACTCGTACCGGAGAACAACGCAAACACTGCCGCCATCGCAGCAGCGCCAATCGCAGTGCCCACCAGCAATATTTTCCCTGCGCGGCGTAACGCCGTATGGCTTACTTTCGGCCATGTATTTTTGGCACCGCTTTTTGTGTGTTGTAGCCATCCGGCAAACATACCCAGCGCGACCACCCACAAGAATGAAATGTTCAGCAGACCCACGCCAAACAGCGCTATTGTTGCAAGGCCATAATGGATGCGTGTCTTCATCACTTTCTTGCCGATTTTGAACATGGCGTAAAAAATAATCGCCACCACAGCAGGCTTCACTCCTTCAAAAAATGCCATCACTGGCCCGGCGCTCTGATGTGCCATGTAAAGCCAGCCAAGGAGCAGGAAAAGAAAATAAGACGGTAGCACGAATAGGCCGCCTGCCACGAGGGCGCCTTTGATGCCATGCAAACGCCAGCCGATATACGTCGCCAATTGCTGCGCTTCGGGCCCCGGCAACAACATGCAATAATTCAGCCCATGCATGTAGTCATCCTCGCTCACCCATTTGCGGCGTTCGACGACTTCGCTATGCATGATGCTGATTTGCCCCGCCGGCCCGCCAAAACTGATGCAGCCGAGCTTGCCCCAGAAAAGGCTCGCTTCTTTAAAGGTCGGTTTTTTTGTCGTGCGTTTCTGTGCCATACACTTAGCAGTGTATCGCCACGCATCTTTTAATGCGAGAGAGATTTAGGCGCTGGCGGCTTGGCGGCTGGCGCGCTTGCGTTCATTCGAATCCAGCAATTTCTTGCGGACACGGAT
Organism: Rickettsiales bacterium; assembly: GCA_044356525.1. GTDB lineage: Bacteria > Pseudomonadota > Alphaproteobacteria > Rickettsiales > RGZB01 > CAYXPR01. Next base: position 759,831 of record JBIKVZ010000001.1, on the reverse strand, counting down.
GGATTGCGGCGTCACTTCCACCAGTTCATCGTCACCGATGTACGAAATCGCTTCTTCGAGCGAGAAGGTACGCGGCGGCGTGAGGCGAATCGCTTCATCGGCAGCCGTGGTACGAATGTTCGTCAGCTGCTTACCTTTCAGCGGGTTCACTTCAAGGTCGTTGTCGCGGCTATGCTGGCCGATAATCATGCCAGGGTATACTTTCGTGCCTGGGTGAATGAACATGAAACCACGTTCTTCAAGGTTCCACAGTGCATAGGCCACGGCTTCGCCTTTTTCTTGGGAAATAAGCACGCCGCTAATGCGGCCGCCCACTTCGCCTTTGAAAGGAATATAGCCATAGAACAAGCGGCTCATAATGCCCGTACCGCGCGTATCGGTCAGGAACTCACCCTGATACCCAATCAGCCCGCGTGAAGGCACAATGAATTTGAGGCGCAGCTTACCGCCGCCAGATGGGCGCATCTCAAGCAGTTCGCCTTTGCGCTTAGAGAGTTTTTCCACCACAACGCCGGAGAATTCTTCATCCACGTCGCACTGTACTTCTTCTGCTGGTTCCAGCTTGTTGCCGTTTTCGTCATTTTTATACAGCACGCGCGGGCGGGAAACAGAAAGTTCGAACCCTTCGCGACGCATGTTTTCAATCAGTACGCCCAGCTGTAATTCGCCACGACCACCCACTTCGAGTGCGTCTTTACCAGCATTTTCCGTCACGCGGATTGCCACGTTAATTTCAGCTTCTTTGAACAGGCGTTCGCGAATCATGCGGCTCGTTACTTTTGAACCTTCCTGGCCCGCGAGCGGTGAATCGTTCACGCTGATGGTCACGGCCATGGTTGGCGGGTCAATCGGCGTGGCTTTAATTGGTGTTGTTGCTTCTGGTGCGCAAATCGTGTCGGCCACGCTGGCATTCACCAAGCCTGCAATTGCGATAATATCACCGGCATGTGCTTCTTCCACTGGCACACGCTCTACGCCGTGGAACGTCATCAGTTTCGTTGCGCGGCCTACTTCTACTACCGTACCATCAAGGTGCATGGCTTTAATCGGCTGATTCACTTTAATCACGCCGCTATAAATTTTACCGGTCAGGATACGGCCGAGGAAGTTATCGGCATCCAGGATGGTAGAAAGCATCGCAAACGGTGTGGTTTTGTCTACATTCGGCGGCTTGACGTGCGCTATAACGCGGTCAAACAAGCAGTGCAGGTTTTCGCGCGCATCTTTTTCCAGATTTTCTACCGCCCAGCCGCTACGGCCTGAAGCATACAGAATCGGGAAATCGAGCTGTTCTTCATTGGCATCCAGCGCCACGAACAGGTCAAATACTTCATCAAGCACTTCTTCCTGACGTGCGTCAGAACGGTCAATTTTATTGATGATTACGATAGGGCGCAGGCCCTGCGCAAGGGCTTTTGCCAGCACGAATTTCGTTTGTGGCATCGGGCCTTCAGCAGCATCCACCAGCAGCAACACACCATCCACCATGCTCAGTACGCGTTCTACTTCGCCACCAAAGTCGGCGTGGCCGGGCGTGTCGATGATGTTGATTTTCGTGTTCTTCCAGTTCAGTGCCGTGCATTTGGCCAGAATCGTAATACCGCGTTCGCGTTCGATGTCGTTCGAATCCATCACGCGCTCCGCCACCTGCTGGTTCGAGCGGAACGTACCGCTCTGGCGAAGCATGGCGTCAATCAGTGTGGTTTTGCCATGGTCAACGTGCGCGATGATGGCAATATTACGAAGTTCCATAAAAATCCTGTCAGGCTTTAGGCCTAAAAAAGTTGGGGCGCTGAAAATACCAGCGCCGGTTTTAAACACATTCCTCTGGGGAGTTGTGGCGCGGCTTTTACCCTATTTTGCGGGTATTTGCCAGCAAAATATGCCTTGCGTGGCTAAAATCTTAGGATTTAGCAGGTTTTTCTGCGGTTTTTTGGGGCTTGCCAGCCAGCTTCAGGCTAAGAGTCATCACCCCCAGCACCACAGCAAACACCAGCACCTGCATCCCCAACGGCTGGTCGCTATAACCAATCAGGGCATGTAAAATCTGCCCCAACACGCTGTTTTGCGACAAAATCGCCGAGCTATCCCACAGCGGGTCCGCCAGCGCAGGCAGTTTATCCGCTGCCACCAAAAACACGGTGCCTTGGGCCGCCATGCTGGATGCCAGCAGCACCAAAAGCGCGCTGGTAACAGTGAACAGATGCTTTGTGGATACTTTTAGGATGCCATAATAAAACAGCGCGCCTGCAATAGTGCCGCCAACTGCACCTACTGCACTGCCAATAGCAATCGAGGCAATTGACTTACCTGCGGCCGCAAGCCCATAGGTTAAAAGCACGATTTCCGAGCCCTCGCGCAGCACGGCAAGTGCAATCACCACCGCCACGGAATAGAGCGGCAATTCTCCATCCACCACCGCCGCCCCCACTTTTTTGAGGTGTGCCGTGAGCTCACGCGCATGGCGCTTCATCCACACCACGGTCCAGCCAATTACGGCAGCAGCTGCAAACAGCACACCAGCGTTGAAAATCTCCTGCCCCATGCCTTCGGCAGCATCAGCAATTTCACCGGCAAAAAAGGCAACAAGGCCTGAGCCCACGGCGCCAGCGCCAATGCCAAGACCCACCCATTTCCACCGCCCCGCCACACCGCGCGTTGCTGCCAGCACCACACTTAAAATGATGGCAATCTCAAATATCTCGCGGAATACAATAATGGCGGTGGAAAGCATGGGCGTCTTTCTTACTATTTTTTCTTAGCAACGATTTTGCCCTGTGCGGTGGCTTCATTAAACTCACCGAAGAACTTATATTCGCCTTCTTTTAAAGGGCCCATTTTGAATTTTCCCTCTTTGCCGCCCGGAATCACTTTTTCGCGCTTAAGGTCATGGCTTTCGAATTCTTCTGCTGAATTATCCTGATTTTTTACAATCAGGGTGAATTTTTCGCCCGCAGGCACTTCCACCACATCAGGGCTGAATTTATGGTCTTTAATTACTGTCACGAATTCCAGCGCCGCTTTTTCTTCTGCTTTTACACTTGGCGCGCACACAGCAAGTGCCACCAGCGCAGCACACATCGTTTTCATTCCGTAACGCATAACCCAACTCCTAATTTGATAAATAATGTTAGGAAGCAATTAATAATCATTCTTATCTTAAATGGCAAGGGGTTTTTGTGGTTTCTTTGTCTTGGCATTTTCGGTGGGCGGCGTTATAAACGGCCATGTTCACGCTTCACCCACAGCTCGAAAAAGATTGTTTTGCCGTTGGCAGCCTTTCGCTTTGCCGCGTGCTCCTTATGAACAATGCCGCCTTCCCGTGGCTGATTTTAGTGCCCGAACGCACTGCCATGCGTGAAATTATCGACCTGCCACACCCCGACCAGCTCCTGCTGCTGGACGACATCAACCATACCAGCCAGTTTCTTAAAGAGCATTTTTCGCCCGATAAACTGAATGTCGCCGCGCTGGGTAATCAAGTACCGCAGCTGCATATTCACGTGATTGCACGCTTTAAAACAGATTCCGCCTGGCCGAACCCCGTATGGGGCAAAGGTGGCGAGCCTTACGATACGAAAGCGCGGGAAAAAATGCTCAAGCTTTTCTCTACTCTGGTGTAAGGTTTACAGCTATGGCATCTGACGCACTCTATATTAAGGCTCATGTATTTTGCTGCACTAACCGGCGCGAAGCAGGCCACACGCGCGGCTGTTGCGCGGAAAAAGATTCCGAAGCCCTGCGCGACTATATGAAAGAACGATGCAAAGCCCTCGGTATTAATGGCCTGCGCATCAACAGCGCTGGCTGCCTCGACCGCTGCGAGATGGGGCCCACCATGGTGATTTATCCCGAAGGCACGTGGTATACCTATGCCACGAAAGACGATGTCGACACCATCATCCGCGAGCACTTGCAGGGCGGGAAAATCGTGGAGCGCTTAAAGCTCGACGTCAGCCAAAAGCGCCTCAAACCTGAACAGCAAAAACCTTCGCATGCTTAACCTGCTCTGGCTGAGTTTCATCCTTATCGCTTTTGCCAGCGCTTGCCTCCGCAGTTTCATCTTGGGTGATGTGTCCTTGTGGAACGACATGGCCGCCGCCATTTTTACCGCCTCCAAACTATCGTTTGAGCTTGCGCTCGGCTTGGTCGGCATCATGTGTTTTTGGCTCGGCATCATGGAAATTGGTAAAGACGCGGGGCTCATCCGCAAGCTGGCACATTTTTTAACGCCGCTTTTTTCCCGCCTGATGCCAGATGTGCCCAAAAATCACCCCGCCATGGGCAGCATCACGCTTAACATTGCTGCAAACGTGCTGGGGCTCGATAATGCCGCCACGCCCGCGGGCCTTAAAGCCATGCAGGATTTACAAACCCTCAATAAATCCTCCACCACAGCCAGCAATGCCCAGATTTTTTTCCTCGTGCTGAACAGCGCATCCGTCACGCTGCTTCCCGTTACTATTTTCATGTATCGTGCGCAGGCAGGTGCAGTGAACCCCACCGACGTCTTCATTCCTATCTTACTCGCAACAACGGTCTCCACACTCGTTGGCCTTGGTGCCGTAGCCTGGGTACAGAAGCTCAAGATCTGGGATAAAGTCGTGCTCACCTACCTCACCGGATTCGTCGCGCTGCTTACCACGCTCTGTATGCTGATCTTCTCCGCATCATCAGAAAAGCAAACGCTCTATTCCGCCGCGTCAGGGAACTTTATTTTGCTTAGTATCGTGGCGGGTTTTGTCGCCTACGGTGCGTATAAAAAAGTACCTGTATATGAATCTTTCATCACAGGCGCCAAGCAGGGCTTTTCCACGGCGCTCACCATTGTGCCGTATCTGGTCGCCATGCTGGTAGCCGTCAGCCTGCTCCGTGCCAGCGGCGCGATGGATTTTCTGCTGCATGGTATTGAATATCTGGTGCGCGCCAGCGGCCTGAACACCGCCTTTGTGGATGCATTACCCACCGCCATCATGAAGCCATTTTCGGGCAGCGGCGCACGCGCCATGATGGTGGAAGCCATGCAGCATCACGGGGCAGATTCCTTCGCCGGCAGGCTTTCCGCCATCCTTCAGGGCAGCAGTGAAACCACTTTTTATGTGCTAGCTGTTTATATGGGTGCTGTGGGCCTCACCCGCGCCCGCCATGCCATAGCCTGCGCGCTTTTGGCCGATGCGGCCAGCATCCTCGCCGCCATCGTTATCGCTTACCTGTTTTTCGGCGCTTAATTCGATATTTCCATATTCATGGTTTGTTAACCTTTGGTTAGTATACTCCTGCTATCCTACGCAGCGTAATCAGGGGAATCGTGATGCCAGCGGAAAAAGACCTATCACTCACCAAGGAACGGCTTGCCTTCGCGCAGGAAGCGCTCCGCCATATCATCCGCGGGGGAAAGGCGTGCATCCAGTATGATGCCCGCACCTGGCTTGTGCACCAGCTTGAACGCATGCACGATCAGAACTATCTCGCCTCACCACCGCGCCATTATTATTATTTTCCCGAAGAACCTGCGCCGGAAGCCGTCACCACCATTCACCCCATGCCACACCATTTACGCGCCAATCGCCTGCGTATGATTCGTGGACTGGGTGATGATGCCGCCGATGTCGATATTCTCGGTAGCCAGATTAAAAACAAATCAGGCAATTATGTGTATGAAATCCCCGAGCATGTACGCGCTTTTGTCGCACCCCGTGCCGATATTTACGCCGCCGATGAAATGGTCACCATTTTGCGTGCGAAAGTAGAAGCCTTTGAAAAAGGCGACTTTGAAAACCCTATCTTAAAAAAACCGCTCGTCATCAGCAACCAGCGCAGCGACAAGCGCGAGGGTTACTGGAGCGCATTCATCAGCGCCTTCGGGATTGATGACGACCCTGCGTTTTTTGCTGAAAAGCTCGGCGTGCACGTGGCGCGTACGCGCCACGAGGCCGTAGATATCGCGAAAGAAAAATTGCCGCGTACATTAACCGTGCCGCCAAAACCAGCCAACGGTAACCATTTTAAACCGGGCACAACATTGTTCATTCACACCACCACTCTTGATAAAATCATCGACCATATTGAAGGCTTCAGCGGCGCAGGCGCGGTCATTCGCCCACTGCACCTTACTGGCGCTATCGCCGAAAGCCCCGAAGAAACCGCACAAACGGCAGAGGGCAATGCACTTGGCAAAAGTGAGGCGGCACAAATCGCGCTCGCGAAAGTACCCGACGATTTGTTGCTCAAGCGCTTTGGCATCACGCGAGCACAGGCAGGCACGCTGGTGGATGACACCTATTCTTATTTCAAAGATAAACGCCTGCTGCAATATTTTGACCTCACAGGGCTAGAACATAAAATCGACCGCGCCAAGTGGCTGAAGGACGAAGTGCCTTTCCCCGGTGTGGAGATTGGCCCTGTTATTAATGCCTGTAACGGCCCTGCAAATTTTTGCAAACGCGCCAATGAAGCCTTTCGTAAATTGCAAGAAGCAACAAATCTTCAGCGCGCTGAGCTCCGCAAAAATGAGGTGCCAGAGCATATTATCGACGAGCGTGTACCGCCTGTCGACCGCACTATGGTGGAAGGTTCCGCCATTATTTATCAACCAGCGCCGCCCTATGACCCAACGATGAATGCTGAAAAATTAAAAGCCCTCGGCACACCACTTTATGTGGTCACGGGCATTCAGCATTTCAACTTCATGGAACATCCCATCCCGCGTGATGTCGACCCACGCCTCACCGAAACTTATCATTACCAAATACCCGTGGGCATTGAACGCAGTGCTATTAAATCCCGCGCACAGCTGATGGAAGAAGGCAACCGTCTATACGAGCCGCGCCGCAAAGCCGATATGGCACTCTATTACGAACTGGGCGGCGACTTGCAAAAATTCGTCAGCAATACGCATGATTTACGCAGCGAACCTTTCAATGTGCTGATCAGCTCGCCCGAGGGTTCGGTAGAAAATCAAAGCGCGTGGCTTGACCTCGTAAACAAATTCTCTTATTCCGGCATTTACACACGCATTGCTAATCAGCAAATAAAGCACCTAGTGGATGTGGAAGATAAAATCGTGCGCGATGCCGACGGTATCTTGCTGATGCCAGACCCCGCAAAAAGCGATGACCCCATCGCAATTGCCGAAAAGAAATTTAAATTCTGGTCGATTGTCGTCGCCAAGCAAACCGATCCGCGCGACATGAACATGCCAATTGTTTTGTTCGACCCCAAGGGTACATGGAAAGAAGAACTCGAATAATACACACAGCTTTACTTCCTCGGCGCGCTGAAAGAAAAGCCAGAACTTATTTTTAAAGTCGCCAAAACCGAAGCCGAGGTACTGAAGCACTTTGAACATGCACGCGATACGCGCTATCCACCCGTGCGCCTCGATTTACCAAGCGACAAGGAACATGCCATTCCCAAAAGCGGCAAGTTCAACGTGGCCATTTTCTGCTCAGCTTCGTTTGAAAACGAGCAGATGCTCGCCACGGCCTACAACCTTGGTTACAATTTTGCCATGTCTGATTTCGGGCTGGTCTATGGTGGCGGTAGCCGCTACATGATGGGTGAAATCAATGAGGGTGTGCAGGCCGCGCGCGAAGCAGGTAAAGACGATGCGTGGATTGCTGGCTCAAACATCAACCACCTCGTGCTGCGTGAAGGTAAGCCACCCGAAGGCCTCAATGATTACTACAACGCGCCCAACATTTATAAACGCATGGATTATATGTTCGGCACCTGTGACTGCGCTGTGGTTGCCCCCGGCGGGCCGGGCACCATGCAAGAGCTCGCAGGCTTAGCGCTATACCTTTCACAGAATCATGAGCTGATGCAAAATAAAGAAGTAGTGATTGTGAATCAGCCCGTGCATCTGCCAAATGGTGATGGCACACACACCACCATCAATTATTTTGACTTGATGGCGCGTTTCTTGCCCGCAGAAACCAGAGAAAAATTACATATCCACGTTGTGGACAGCCCAGAAGCAGCAAAAGAAAAAGTAGAAGAGATTCGCGAGCGCAGTGAAAAAGCGCCCACTTTAAAATACACACGACGTGAAGGCTTTAACGATGCATGGGCGGCAAAAGAATCGTTGCGCCGCAATCAGGCGGAGCCGCCTCAAATCAGCGCGTAGCTCTTGAACGAATAATGTTTTTTTCCACCGATAATTATGTGGTCGTACACGCTCACTCCCAGCGGAGCCGCAGCAGCCACAATCTGTTTGGTCATTTCAATATCCGCCTTTGAAGGCGTCGGGTCGCCGCTCGGGTGATTATGCACTAAAATCAGGCTCGAAGCACCCAGCTCCAGCGCGCGCTTCACCACTTCACGCGGATACACCGGCGTATGGTCCACCGTGCCCTCTTGTTGCAACTCGTCGGCAATCAACTGATTGCTTTTTATCCAGAAACAAAATGCGGAACTGTTCAGTTTTATTATGCCCCATGCTGGCATGGCAATATTCCAGCAACGCCTCCCATGATTGTATCACTGGTTTGGCTTTCACCTCAGCCTTCAGGAGCCGCAACGCTGATTCACGCACCACTTTCAATGTGGCCGCCGCAGCTTCGCCTGCTTGTTTGGTGAGGGCGTCTTCGCTTGCGCTTAACACTGCGGCCAAGCTGCCGAATTTTAGAATCAGTTCTTTCGCTAAGGGCTTGGTGTCACCGCGAGGGTTGGCAGAAAACAACAACACTTCCAGCAATTCATATTCCGCGAGGCTATCCGTTCCGCCCTGTAAAATACGCTCGCGCAAACGCTGGCGATGACCGTGATAATGTGGTTTTTCTTTAACTGTTTTTGGGCGCGCCTTCGCTTCAGGCATAAGCACCCCTACGCTTTTCTGGCCGAGTTATAGGGCGGGCAATTCCAGCCGCGCGGCGATGCCGTAAAAATCTCCACACCGGTAGCGGTCACACCTATCGTATGTTCAAATTGCGCAGAAAGCGAGCGGTCGCGCGTGGTTACCGTCCAACCATCATGCGCAGAAAGTTTGGTTTCATAATGGCCGACGTTAATCATCGGCTCGATTGTGAAGAACATACCCTCCTGCAGTGCCATGCCCTTGCCTGGCTTACCGAAATGCAGCACGTTCGGAACAGTGTGGAATACTTGCCCGATGCCATGGCCGCAATAATCGCGCACCACCGAATAGCCATGCTTCTCCGCATGCGTTTGAATGGCATGGCCAATATCGCCCAGCGTGGTGCCGGGCTTTACCTTTTCAATACCGAGCATCATGGCTTCATACGTCACTTGCGTCAGGCGTTTGGCAATCACCGGTATTTTATCGCCCACCCAATACATGCGGCTGGTATCGCCATACCACCCGTCTAAAATCACCGTCACATCGACATTCACAATATCGCCTTCATGCAGTTTTTTCTCATCGGGAATACCGTGGCACACCACATGGTTCACCGACGTGCAAATTGATTTCGGGAAACCGCGATAGTTGAGCGGCGCAGGAATGGCACCGTGCTGAATAATAAAATCATGACACAGGGTGTTTAAGTGGTCTGTGGTCACACCCGGCTGCACTTTGTCCGTCACAAAATCCAGCACTTCCGCTGCCAGCCTTCCGGCGGCGCGCATCTTCTCTGCATCTGCAGCACTGTGAATGGTTACTTCTTCTTTGAACATTCTTTCCCCATTGCCCCTTGGCTAGAAAAAACCATACTGCGCGCTAAAACGCAAGCTTTCCCCACATCTGGGCACCGCGCCAGCGCTATTCCATTTTTGCGATAAATGTTTTACGATGCCATCGTTTTAACAAACATGGTCTTTTTATGCCCACTGCCGCACTACTTATTATCGGAAATGAAATCCTCTCCGGCCGCACGCAGGACACCAACCTGAATTACCTCGGCAAGCAGTTGGCCGCCATGGGCATCACGTTTAAAGAGGCGCGCGTAGTGCAAGATGTTGATGGCGAAATCATTGCTGCGGTCAATGCACTACGCACAGCATACGATTATGTGTTTACTACCGGCGGTATTGGCCCCACGCATGACGACATCACCACTGCCTGCATTGCAAAGGCTTTTGGCGCAAACGTGGTAAAAAATGCCGAAGCCTTCAGGCGGCTTGAAAAACATTATGCGGGCACCACTCAGCCATTTAACGAAGCACGCCAGAAAATGGCTTATATTCCCGAAGGCGCCACGCTCATTGATAACCCCATTTCCGCTGCGCCCGGTTTTCAGATTGGCAATGTGTCTGTGATGGCAGGTGTGCCTGCCATCATGAGGGCGATGTTTGATTTCATCCGCCCTACCTTAAAAGAAGGCGCACCGATGCTTTCTTCCAACATCACCACCACCCTCACCGAAGGCAAAATTGCCACTGCACTGGGTGATATTCAAACACGCCATACGGCGGTAGAAATTGGCAGCTACCCACATATACGCGATGGCAAACTCGGCGTCTGTCTTGTGGTGCGGGGCACCGCAGAACCTGAAGTCGAGGCTGCCGCAAAGGATATTCGGTCGCTCATTCTTGCACAGGGTGGTGTGGTCGTTGCTGAGTAGATTACGCTGTTGGTTGCGCGCGGAATCTATGCTAGTTTTGCAGTAAGGAGTTTTTGAAAATGCCCATACAAACCATCTTCGGTCAGGAAACAGACGAAACCATCACCGGCGTGGACGGAATTGATGAAATCGTTCAGGCCAATTCTGGCAATGATTCGGTGATTGGCGCAGGCGGCAACGACACGCTGCAAGGCAATGCCGGCACCGACACTATTTTAGGCGGTGCGGATGATGACTCCATACGCGGCGGAAAAGAGAATGATACGCTAAACGGTGGCAATGGTGTGGATATCGTTTTTGGTGACATCGGCGATGATTCCATTCTTGGTGGTACGGGCGGCGACATCCTGCAGGGTAATTTAGGTAATGACATTATCCTCGGCGGCGATGGTGTAGACACAATACGCGGTGGTCAGGGTAACGATACGATTTTAAGCGGCACTGATCCGGATTCCGTCAATGGTAATCTCGGCACCGATTCGGTGGATGGCGGCGAAGGTAACGATACCATCAACGGCAATGAAGGTAATGACACGCTTCTGGGTGACATCGGTAATGACGACCTTCGTGGTGGTCAGGGTGCTGATTCCATGGTAGGCGGCACGGGCACCGACACACTGCGTGGTAATAAGGAATCCGACACAGTGCTGGGCGGAGATGGGGATGACTCTCTTGAAGGCAATGAAGGCACGGATTCTGTCGATGGGGGCAACGACAACGACACGATCAATGGCGGCGCGGAAGCCGACACGCTGCTGGGAAGCGCGGGCACAGACAATCTCACCGGCGGCGCAGGAACAGATTCCCTCGTGGGCGGTACGGGCGACGACATTCTCACCGGCGGCGCAGACGCCGACACCTTCAGTTTCGATGCCACTATTAGCGCAACTGACAGTGATGTGATTTTAGATTTCGTCAGCGGTACCGACAAAATTCAGCTTTTGGGCTTCACTGCGGGCCCCGTGATAATCAGTTCCGGCGCAGACACCACCATCACCGTCGATGGCACTAAAACCATCACATTGATTGGGGTGGATAGTAGCGACATTTCATTGTCTGATTTCCTGTTCACATAAAAAATATAAGGAAAAACGATGGGTATTTTTTCAGGCACAATCGGCGCAGATCTTCTGGAGGGCACGAATGATGTCGACCAGATAACCGCGCTGGATGGCCAAGATACCGTCTCTGGCTTTGGTGGCGCGGATATTATCGATGCCGGTGCGGATCGCGACACGGTCAACGGCAACGAGGGAAACGACAGCGTCCTCGGTGGGCGCGGCAATGATTTGCTCTTTGGTAATGAAGATAATGATACCATCTTGGGCGGAGATGATGCAGACACACTGCAGGGCAATGCGGGTGCCGACTTCTTGCAGGGCAATGCCGGCAATGACTCTTTAAGCGGGAATGACGGCAACGACACACTGCGTGGCGGGCAGGATGCCGACACCCTCGATGGCAATGCCGGTGATGATGTGATTAAAGCGGATCGTGGGCGCGACAGTGTTATTGGCAGCGCGGGGTCAGACACCGTCAATGGCGGACAGGATGCCGACACGCTAAACGGCGGCGACGGCGACGATGTACTGCGCGGGGACCTCGGCAATGATGTGCTGGTCGGCGATGCCGGTGCAGACCAACTCCTTGGCGGCAGTGATGCCGATAGCTTATCTGGCGGCGATGGCAATGATGCACTACAAGGCAATAGCGGCGCGGATACCTTGCTCGGCGGCGCTGGCACGGATGCCTTGCGCGGTGGGCGTGATGCCGACTTCCTACTCGGCGGCGCAGATGCCGATAACCTTAATGGCAATCTCGGCACCGACACGCTACAAGGTGGCGCGGGGGACGACAATCTCTCCGGTGGCGGCGTGGATGCTGCGCTGGATTTATTTTTGTTTAACCGCACCGAATCGGCAAACGAAACCGATACGATTCTCGATTTCGAGCTCGGCACTGATAAGATTCAGTTTCAGAACTACGTCAACGGCGTGCCCATCGTGACACTCAGCGATGTTGGCATCGTACTCACGCTCACTGAAAACAATCACCTCGTGGTGATTTCAGGGTTGTTTGATATTGATGCCTTCAATGCCTCAGGCAGCATCCTCTAAACGATTTTGCACGCCGCTTCAAAATCAAGCCGTGGGTTGCGCGGGTAAAGCTTGCTCGGCTCGCCATACCCCAAATTACACAGGAAGTTCGAACGCCACGGCGTACCTTTAAAAAAGGTTTCGTCGCATTTGGCACTGTTAAAGCCACCCATTGGACCACAATCTAAGCCCATAGCGCGGGCAGCAATGATAAAGTATGCTCCTTGCAACGTGCCATTTTGAAACGCGGTATATTGGATTTTTTCCGGCTTACCCACATACCAGCTGCGTGCATCGGTTTGCGGAAATAGCTTCGGCATGTTTTCATAAAACTCAAGGTCATAAGCAATCAGCGCCGTCACGGGAGCTTTCATGGTTTTATCCACGTTGCCGGCATCAAGGCATGGTTTCAGCTTTTCTTTTTCCGCCGCGCTTTTAATAAACACGACGCGCATCGGTTGCGTGTTGGCCGAGGTTGGCGCCATACGCGCCAGTTCATACACCTGCTTTAAAACCGCATCGCTTACCGGCTTTTCCTGCCAGTGCGAATGGGTGCGTGCATTCCTGAAAATAGCATCCAGGCTTTTTGTATCGAGCATATGATTTCTCCTTTGCCTTGCGGCAGGTGCGTCGTTAGTATGCGCGACTGTAACCACAGCACCAATCACTGACAAGCATTTATGGCCAGCTTCCCCACCAACCCTGATGGCAGCCCCACATACACAAACCGGCTGAAGCAGTCGCTAAGCCCTTACTTGCGGCAGCATGCCCACAACCCGGTGGACTGGTACCCATGGGGGCCAGAAGCCTTGCAGCGAGCCAAAAAAGAGCAAAAACCTATTCTCGTCAGCATCGGCTATGCCACATGCTATTGGTGCCATGTGATGGAGCGTGAAGTCTTCAACAATGAATCCATTGCTGAAACAATGAATCGCGATTTCATCAACATTAAAGTCGACCGCGAGGAGCGCCCCGAGCTCGATGACATCTACATGATGGCGCGGCAGCTCCTCACACGTGAAGGTGGCTGGCCGAACAATATTTTCCTCACGCCTGATCTGAAACCATTTTTTGCTGGCGGCACGTTCTCGGTTGATCGGCGCTATGGCCGCATGGGTTTTCCGGAAGTGCTCGCCGCCATCGCGCAGTCATGGGAAAATAAACGCGACGAAGTGGAAGACGGCGCAAAGCACGTCACCGACCAGCTCCGTGCGTTACTCACCGTGCAGGACTCCCCCTTGGATGAAAACGCCATTGGCGTAGAGGTGATTCAGCAGCATGTGAAATACCTACACGATATTTTTGATGCGGAAGATGGTGGCTTTTATCAGGCACCAAAATTCCCGTACGAAACCAATGTGCTTTTCCTGCTCGATTATTACCGCCAAACGCGTGACCCGCAGACGCTGAAGCTCCTCACCGCCAGTCTCGATGCCATGGCCGCGGGCGGCATTTTCGACCATGTCGGCGGCGGTTTCCACCGTTACGCCGTGGATGAAAAATGGCGCGTGCCGCATTTTGAAAAAATGCTCTACACACAAGCGCTGCTGGCACTGTGTTACCTTGAGGCCTACGACATCACGGGCAAACCTTACTACGACTACATCGCACGCAGCACGCTCGATTTCGTGCTCAGCACACTCACCTCTCCCGAAGGTGTATTTTATTCCGCGCTGGATGCAGAGACTGATGCCGTGGAAGGCGAATATTACGTGTGGGCCTTGGCCGAAATTAATAGCCTCCTTTCTTCCGGTGCGCAGAAAATTTTCTTTGACGCCTTTGGTTTGGAAGAGCTCCCGCAATTCCCTGGTCACAAGCATGCCGAGGGCAAAGTCATTTATGCCAAAAAGCCACTCGACCTTCTGGCTGAAGATTTAAACATGACCTATGACGGGCTGCAAACGCAGCTCGATAAAATTCTCGGCAAGTTGCTGCTAGAACGCAATCAGCGCACGGCGCCTTTGTGCGATAACAAAATCATTACAGCATGGAACGGGCTGATGATTCATGCGTTTGCGCGCGCAGGTCAGGTGCTCGGAATGCCCGTCTACACACGTGCGGCAGAACGCGCGGCTGATTTTATAATGCAGAACATGACCAAAAGCGGCACACTCTATCGCATCTGGCACAATGGCAAACTTGCCGTGCCCGGTTTTTTAGAAGACTATGCTTATCTCACGCGCGGCTTGCTCGCCCTTTATGAAGCCACGCGCAGTGCGCGCTGGCTAGACGATGCGGTAGACCTTATCAATCGTGCCGATGATTTGTTTCTTGATAAATCGCGCCTTGCACAGGGTCAGGCTGGATTTTTCCTGACAGTAGAAAGCCCCGACATTCTGGTGCGCATGAAAACATCCGACGATGATGCACTACCAGCGGCCAATGCGGTGATGGTGTTTGCGATGTCCGTGCTTGAGCGGCTTACGGTCAACACGGTCTATGAATCCGACATATGGGAAAAGCGTGCCTTCCAAACCATCCAAGCCTTTGCAGGACGTATTCTTTCTTCGCCGCAAGGTTACACACACATGCTACATGCCCGCATGAAACTTATGGCGCTGCATGCAACCGCTAACGACAATCGCCCACCGTTCCCTACTCAGGAAAGTCTCTCTCCTGCGGAAGAAGCACCTGCGCTTAAAACGCCCTCCTCGCTTCACTATCTACGCCTTGAAGCGGATATTGAAGACCGCCATATTTACCCTGGCAGCGCGTTTCGTGTACGCGTTACATTGCATATCGCCAATGGCTGGCACATCAACATTGCGCAGCGCGTTTCACCCGTGGTGGTGCCGACCGCCGTCACTTTGCGCGGCCCAAATGTAGACGTGCGCCATATTGAATACCCCGCCGCGCACAGCCTTGCTGTTGCCGACTCCGATGAATCACTGCCTGTGTATGAAGGTGAGGCCAATTTTATTATTCACGCAACGTTGAAACGCACTGCCTCAGCGGGTGAAATTGAAGACATGCGCTTACTGGTGCGATTTCAGGCTTGCAATGCATCCTTGTGTCTTGAGGCATCAGATATCATGCTGGAACTTCCCACGGTCGTCTCTTCCGTATAAGAAGGCGGCATCCACCCACCTGTAATATCGGTGTTTTTCAAAGTTCCATACAATTTTATATAAATCCGATTTATTTTAAGCATTTGTTAACCAATTCACCCTTATAATTTAAGGCATAAAACGAGGGGACACGGTTATGGCAGACAAGAAACCATTCGATAATGCCGCCAGCATGCGGAAGATGCTTCTTGCAGGTACTGTTCTCGTAGGAGCTATCGTCGCGGGCACAACGGGGATCCGTTCTTTTTTCCGTGGCGAGCCCACTCCGAGTAAAGCACCGGAGGCGCTTGTCGCCGTAGAGGGTGGCGTAGAGCTGGGGGTGATGGATAAAAAAACCAACACACTCACAGTGCCCACTGGTACGCATGTTCAGGTTATGGCCCCTGGCCATATTATGCTAAGCAACGCAGCAGGAAAAACCAGCAAAGATATGTTCTTTGAGGGCCATCTGAATCTAAAAACCACAGGTCCCGCAGGCGTGGTCAACATAACAGCTTATCCCGATGTGGAGAAGGGTATCGGCTCTACAGTTGTGGCCGTTAGCAAAACGGATAAAAATCACCATATCGTGTGCGATGCCACACGCGTCTCACTCGGAAAGATGGCAGCTATTCTCAACAAAGGGGAAGGTCCCGTTACATTTGTTGCGCCTCAACCAATGGATGCTACAGGCTTCCAAACGTCCCGTAAACCAAAGGGCACTTTTATTACCAACCGTGATAATAATAGGTTTTTACTAATCGCAGGAGATTACAAAGGCGCCGTCGCACTTCAAACCGCCAAAAGCACAGTACAAGTCTCTGGCCTGCCGCATAACCTGTTGCAGGATAAACTGAAAGAACTTGCAACTCCAGTAGCTGCCGCTGTCGTTCCGCCTGCCGCCGCTTTGCCCAAACTTCCCGCAGGGGAAGTGCGGGTTCCTGACCCCAAATTGCCTCCGGCAGAAAAAATAGTTCCTCCTGTCGTTAAGGCGAAAGAACCCACACCCGAAGAAAAGCTGGCAATGAGCAAGGCTGACGTTCGGGCCCAACAATCCAAAGTCATTGGGGACGCCATCAACTTGCGCGATGAAACACTTGGGGCACGGCAAATAGGCCGCAACATCATTGCAAACAACCCGAGAATTAATAACCAGGTGCGTAGCATTGCGCTCGGAAATTATGATGCCGTCACAGCAAATATTCAGGGCAACTACAATGTTTGGATTGAAGGAATGCGGCTGAATATGAAAATAGATGACATTGGCGATGCCCGCAAAAAGCTTGGAGAAAGCCTTGATACACTTAAAAAAGTGGAAGGTGAGTTCCGTGGTAGAAGGGCTGAAGTCGACAGAGATCAAAAAGAGAAAGCGCGGCAAGACGCGAAGGAAAAGGCCAGCCCACTTTCTTCTACCGGCAGCGGAAATAATTACGCCGTAACTGTTCGCAGTTTTGGTGAAAACAGCACCATTTCCGTTTCCCCAACGTCTGTTTCCATCATTCGTGAAGATGGTAAAGATGGTGCCGTCGAAATAGATGCAAAGAAAAAGCCGGCAGCGCAGATTACCCAGCTTAAAATTACCGAGCCAGGCACATACGACATTCACTTTACGGGCACGGCACGCGATGGTGTGGCGTTTCAGGTAATCAGTACGCACAAAGATGCAAACGTGCGCGTGCACTTTGATAATCTGGAAGAACATTTAAAGGGCGCAAAAGCCCTTCCTGTTGAAGTGCGCGCAGCGGGTCCCGTGACTATTAAAACCACGGATCCCAAGCCAGAAACACTTGAACTGAAGCCGGTTGGGAAAAACACTTCCGTTGAACTGGATAAAAAACCGCTGATTAAAGTGATTGAGCCAAAAACGCCTGTGCAAATACAGGAGGGCGATAAGATAACCATTTCATCACTCATGCCAGTGGACGGGTTTAAAAGCCTTGCTGCGGTAGCTGAGCGTCCTGGCTCGCATGCGGATCGCCTCGTGCGTGGCGATTTTGGCATCGGCTAAGCTGGATGCGTTCTTTCGCTTGGCAACCCTTTGCGGTATCCGCTAGGATAGACCTCGAACACAACATCACGCTCTAGGAAACACGCGGCATGCCAATACGGGGGTTTTTCTATGCCATTCTCTGGCTGCTGAAAGAAGCGCGTCACTTCTCACCAATGCGTGCTTATCGTGGGCTGCGTGATTGGAAAAGCCGCCCGCGTCTTTTTGATATACAGTTCAAAACGCAGCGCAACACACCACAAAAATACCATGCCTATATTGATGAGGGCGCGCTGGATGTTCCCTTTTCCGCACTCGATAATCACGGCATTATTAAATCCTCACAACTCGGTGCAAAGTCTGAAGCGCGCCGCACACAAGAGACTACCCCGCCGGTAAAAGAAAAAATCCGCTTAAATTATGCCCCGCCTCTGACGTCTAGCGTTGCGGCAGAAGCAGCTGCATCAAAAGAAAAAGAGCCTGCCCCGCCTGTTGATTTACATGCCGCCATGATGCGTGAGGCTGTTGCCAGCACTGAAAAACTAGACCCGGCTTTCCCTAATCTGGATTGCGTAGATTTACATTACCGCTTCAGCATTGTTGGCATCCGCAACAGCCACATGCATTTGTTGGCACGTAATGCGCTGGGTAAAACATTTAAAACAACGGTGCATAATGTTTTTGACCAGCAAGGACGGCTTCAGGTGAAAGGCTTGCAGGTGCGGCTGCCATTACCTCAAAAAGAAAAGGCTGAAGCAGAAACCGTTTATCACTCTGCAGGCACCATCGACCTCACGGGGTATGTTGGTCTCACGGCGCATACGCTTGCACAGCTCGAAGATGCCATCAACGATGGCATCAAGCAGTTACGCCGCGCCGAAACAGAACCGGTTGCCGTGCCTAAACCGCGACCAGAGGTAAAGGCGCCTCTCTCTACACTCTCAGTGCTGCAAAGTATTCGCGCCGTGCTAAAAAAATCCGAGCCGGAAGAGCGTCGCAATTATGCCGATCGCCGTGCGGGCGATGACCGCCGGCTGCTGGAACGGCGTGATGAGCCTGAGCGCCGCAGCGGGGTGGACCGCCGCAAGTCAAAAGAAGAAAAGCTGAAAAATTTCATGCTGGTGAAGGACGAAGAATACCGCAAAAAAGACCGCCGGCTGCAAGAGCGACGCAGCGGTACAGAGCGGCGACGCGGCGGCACAGAGCGCAGAGAAAGCACCGAACGCCGCACCGAGCTACATATTCCAGTGCGCCGCAGCCAGTATATTCGCGGGGAGCGCAACAGCATCATCGCGGTCGTCAGTGATAGCTGGACCATCGGCCAGAAAGAAGAGGGCGAAGAAATCATCCTCAACCCGCGTGACGATTTCACCTCCACGCAGTTATTTATCGACAGTGTGGGTGGCAGAATTGCCGTGCAGGGCGAAGTGGGTGCGCGGCATGAAACATTCATTCTACCCCATATGGGCATGCCAACCCTTATCCGCACCAATACCGATGTAACGGTGCATCTTGCGCCCAGAGGTAAAGGTTTGCTCTACTTCAAGCCACTCAGAAAAACGCGCGCCGATGTCATTTTGCGGATGCCAGCTAGCATGCTGGCTGCTGCCACGGTAGAGCTTGCGGATAAAGGGCGGCGAACCATGTTGTTCGGTTTGTTAACGGTAGAGGTGTCACGTCTGCATAAAAGCGCCGTTATCCAAACGCTCGAAGGACACAATTATCCACTAAACTCCGCCGACGATATCAAACTACTGAACGAAATTATCCGCGCGTTGGCGCGCGGTGGTGTGGGTAACGCAGGGGCATAAACACGTCCGCTAGGCCACCAAGTCGTATGCGCCGAGTGTCAGGAATTCTGCAAAGTTTTTATTCAGCACAATCGCTGCCAGCAACTCTGCAGCGCGGGCATATTCACCTTTTTTGAAGGCTTCATCCCCCACTAGCGTGCGGATTTTTTCCATCTCTTCTGCAATCACTTGCTTGAAGAAGCTTTCTGTCACCGCCACACCGCTACTCAGCTTCGCACCATGGTGCAGCCATTGCCACAATTGCGTGCGTGCAATTTCTGCCGTCGCAGCGTCTTCCATCAGGTTGAAAATCGGCACACAGCCATTTCCTTTGAGCCAGCT
Organism: Rickettsiales bacterium; assembly: GCA_044356525.1. Taxonomy (GTDB): domain Bacteria; phylum Pseudomonadota; class Alphaproteobacteria; order Rickettsiales; family RGZB01; genus CAYXPR01. Next base: position 740,046 of record JBIKVZ010000001.1, on the reverse strand, counting down.
TTCCATATATTGCAAGCTCACGCTCACGTTATTGCGGTAGCCGCCCTCGGTGATATTTCCCGTCGGCACTTCCAGCAACTGCGCTGCTGTTACCTGCACATCATCGCGCTGTCTGGTCACTTGGTTTGGCGTAGGCATCAGGCGGTCGAATACTTCCTTCGCAATCGGCACTAAGCCAGGGTGTGCCACCCATGTGCCATCATGACCGTCACCTGCTTCGCGCTCTTTATCCGCACGCACACGCGCCAAAGCCTGCTCGTTCGCCGCCGCATCATTCTTAATCGGAATCTGCGCGGCCATACCGCCCATCGCAAACGCACCACGCTTGTGACAGGTTTTAATCAGCAGCGTGTAATACGCTTTTAAAAATGGCTTCGTCATCACGATTTCTGCGCGGTCAGGGCAGAGGAACTTCGGGTCGTGCGAATGTTTTTTGATGTAGCTGAAAATATAATCCCAACGCCCTGCATTCTGCGCCACGATATGGTCTTTCAGCACGTAAAGGATTTCTTCCATCTCAAACGCTGCGGTGATGGTTTCAATCAGCACCGTTGCTTTAATGGTGCCCACCGGTAAACCCAGCTTTTTCTGCGCGGACACAAAAATATCGTTCCACAGTTTTGCTTCTTTATGGCTTTCAAGCTTAGGCAAATAAAAATACGGGCCGCTGCCTTGCGCCAGTAGATTTTTGGCGTTGTGGAAGAAATAGAGGCCAAAATCCATGAATGCGCCCGGCACCACTTTGCTATCTACTTTCAGATGCTTTTCGTTTAAGTGCCAACCGCGCGGGCGGATAATCAACACCGCCGTTTCTTTGTTCAGCGCATATTCTTTGCCTTCGGGGCTTTTGTAGGTAATGGTGCGGTTTACGGCATCGCGTAGGTTTATCTGCCCTTCTACCACCTGTTTCCAGCCGGGCGTAAGCGAATCTTCAAAATCCGCCATAAAGGCCTTCGCACCGGAGTTCAGGGCGTTAATAATCATTTTGCGGTCTACGGGGCCGGTAATTTCCACGCGGCGGTCCTGCAGGTCTTTCGGAATCGGTGCCACTTTCCATTCGCTACTACGGATGCTCGCCGTCTCAGGCAGGAAATCAAGCCGTTTGCCCGCGCGGATTTCCGCCTGCCGCTGCACACGTGCTGCCAGCAGTTTTTCTACCTCTGCGCCGAATTCACGGAACAAGCCTGCCACGAATGCAAGCGCCTCTGGGGTCAGGATTTCCTGATAGGCCGGGGTCGTTGCACCGGTAAGGGTGATATTATCCTGTGGTTTGGCAAGTGGCGCATTCATTGGGCACGTTCTCCTGCTTTGCTTGTCATTTCGGGAAATTTGTTGCAGGATAACCGCCCAAAGAATTTTATCAACCCCTATTAATGCGCGGGCACCGTCCCGCACGGCATCATTTAAGGAGCCACACATGGCGGATTTGCTGGATGAACTAAAGGAAGACCTCTGGCAGGAGCGGCTCACCCGTTTCCTGAACCGTTATTGGCGCCACCTGATTGGCACGTTCATTTTATTCGTGCTGGTGATGGCACTGGTGCAGTGGAATCATGGCCGACAGATTGTGTTGCGCGAAAAATCTGGCGGGCTCTATCAAAAAGCTGCCGCCGCACTTGAGGCAGGCGAAACAGCCACCGCACAGGCTCAACTTAAAGCCCTTGCCTCCACCGGCGATGACGGTTACCATGCACTGGCGCAGCTACAGCTGGCCGCAATACACCACAAGTCTGGTGAACCGGACAAAGCAATGGAAATTTATCTGAAGCTGAAAGATAGCGGTGCAGATAAGACCGCCGCCGATATGGCAGCCTTACTTGCAGGCCGAATTTACTTGCAGAAGGATAATTACCTGAAGGCCATCGAAGTACTTGAACCCATTAGCGGCAAAGGCCGCCCGTGGCGCTACTCCGCGCTGGAGTTAATGGCACTGTCCGAAAAATTACTCGGCCATCCGGATAATGCGATAAAACATCTCAACGTCATCAAAGAAAGCGGTGAGGCGCCAAAAACACTCTACCAGCGCACACTGGCAATGCTTACGGATCTTAACGCGCAAAAAGCGGCTGAGGCCGGGAAAAAGGAATAATGATGCTGCGCTTTTTCCAGACACTGTCTCGTATAACAGCTACGTTTCTGTTGCTCGGCCTTATCAGTGCCTGCAGTTCGCTCGGTGGCAGCTGGCTTGGCGACGATGATGAAAAACCGCTGGAAGGCGAGCGCATCTCAGTTCTGAGTTTCTCCAGCTCTTTAAAAGAAGATAATTCCTTAGCGGATATTCCTGTTATGTTACCTGCGGTGGAACGCAACACTTCTGTACTGTTTAAACATCAGCTACATACCCGACATCTCGATATTCCTGCAACACTGCAAAAAGCCAGCAGCTTTAGTATTGGCAGCGACTCTGCCACGGGCCTGCACCTCACCACTACGCCTGTTGTAAGAGATGGCGTGATGTATGCCGTGGATGGGCGTGGCACGCTTTCTGCTATCACACTCAGCAGTGGTGAAAAGCGCTGGGAGCTTACTTTACCCACCGGCGAAATTCCGGGTGAATTAATGCGCATACCATTCGGCACCGACCAGAAGCTGTTCCAAGGCGGCAGTCTTGCGCTCGATAGAGGCATTCTTTTTGTTGCCACCGGCACCGGCACGCTGATGGCACTATCGGCCACTGACGGTAAAGAAATCTGGCAGCGCGGAATGGGCGTGCCTATGCGCTCGGCCCCCATCACGGCAGATGGCAAATTATTCATCATCACCATCAACAACCAGCTGTTTGCACTTGAAGCAACGAGTGGCCGCACGCTGTGGAATTTTGAAGGGTATCAGCAAGTAACCAGCGTGCTGGGTTACCCCACACCCGCGGTATTTGAAAACATCATCATCGTGCCCTTCTCTTCTGGTGAACTGGTGGCGCTGCGCACGGATACCGGCAAACCGCTGTGGAGCGATTCGCTGTCACTCACTTCTCCTAAAAACAGCTCGCTGGTGCTACTCAGCGATATCGATGCTTCACCGATTATCGTCGATGGCATGCTCTACGCCGTCAGCCACGAAGGTCTGATGATTGCGCTGGATATTTTTTCCGGTCGCCGTATCTGGGAGCAGCCCGTTTCCAGCATTAATACCCCGTGGATCGTAGGCGACTTCTTGTTCGTGATGACCACGAACGATGAAATGGTTTGCCTGCACCGCAAAGATGGACGCATCAAATGGGTTGCGCCTTTTGTTAGTTTCGAAGATGAAACCAATAAGGAAGATAAAATCACATGGAGTGGCCCTGTGATAGCAGGTGGGCAGGTCTATGCCGTGGGTTCGCACGGCCTGATGGTGGCGCTATCGCCGCAAACTGGTGCTGTAAGCCAGACACAAGAAGTGCCTGAAGGCGTATATCAACCGCCCCTGGTGGTAGATGGGTCTCTATATCTTATTGATAATGAAGGTGAAATATCGGTTTATCGCTAGTGCTGGGCGCGGCCGATGCTTTACCTTTCCTTAATCAGTTTTATGGTACAATAAGGAATGGAATATTTTGCCGGAAATGCCCCTGATTTAGAACGCAGCCTTTCGACGCTTGACCCAAAGTTTATGAAAGAAGCAAAGCGTTTGGGGCAGCTCATCGCAGCAAGCAAAGACGATGCCAACAAACAGGGCCAGCTTTATGCCGAGGGCATGAGCAAGGCTTTGGAGCGGGACCCTAAAAACAAAGATAAGCCTGAAACCTCGCTTGAGGCCGCCAAAAAGTTGAATGATGCTGCCATCATGGCGCAGGAAATGGCAAAGGCCGCAGGCCAGCCAGAACAAAAAAGCTTTTTTGAAAAATTCAAAGAGTCGATGAAGCAAACCGCGATGCAAATTGCCGCAGGCGATGCGTTTCTTGAAATTGAAAAAGATGATAAGCCAAAATCTGGACAGCAGGTTACGCCGCAGCAGCAGCGCGGAAAAATCCACGGCGAAATGAAATCCATCAGTCAGGGGCAAATCCCCGAGGGCTATGAGGGCGAGCTTGGGCACAAACCGCGTACATTGTCCGATGCCGTAAAAATTGGCGTGACAAAAGTGGCCGTTGCTTTGGCCGCAGGTGCTGGGGCAGAACGCGAGTATGAGCATGGTTTAAAGGCGCGCTTTGCGGCGATTGATGCCGCATCTGGCAACGCACCTGGCCTTAGCGCACAGATGCAAAACGTCAGTGGGAAACCTCTGCAAACCGGAACCTCGCAAGAACCAGGAATGGGCGAGAATGTCGATTTAGAGCAAACTGAAATTCAGAAACACCCCATCAAAACCGCAATAAAACGCGCCATAAAAGAAATTGGCGACACTCTGTTTGGTAAAGACCCACCAGAAAAAGAAAACGGCCCAGCCTCTGAAGTGCACATCACGCCGGAAATGAGGCAGCAGGCCAATGCCAGCGCTGCACCACCCCCACCCGAGGCCCTCAAGGCCATGGCGGCCAGTTTTCGCATAGACGGTGCGATAAACCTGGGGAAAGAAGACCCCTCCCATTTGGGCGAAGAACATGCCAGCAGCACCCCTTCTTTACGCTCCGCGCCACGCCAGCGCGAGCAGGATTTCGACCCCAATTATTACGCCAAGAAAAATATATAAAGACGCCGCAGTTGCACTTGGCCCGAGTCTGGTTAGAATGGCGCCCTAATTCACGCACCCTAGGAATTGCATCCATGTCGTTTAAAGTTGCCATTATTGGCAGGCCCAATGTCGGAAAATCCACGCTGTTTAACCGGCTGGTCGGTAAGCGCCTTGCGCTGGTGGATGACCAGCCCGGCATCACGCGTGACCGCAAAGAAGCGCCTGCACAGCTTGGTCCCCTTTCCTTCACGATTGTCGATACGGCAGGGCTTGAACCTGTAAACAAAAACAGTGGCGAGATTGAGCAAAAATCGCAGCAGCAAACCACGCTGGCGGCGGAAGATGCTGATGTCGTATTGTTCGTAATTGATGGACGCGCAGGCCTCACCCCCAAAGACCGCGAATACGCAAAATGGCTGCATAAAAAACATAAGTCCGTCGTGCTCGTTGCCAATAAATGTGAAGGGCGTGAAGCTCATCCGGGGCTCGAAGAAAGCTATACGCTTGGCTTTGGTGAGCCGGTGGCTATTTCTGCCGAGCACGGTGAGGGGATGGCCGATTTATACGACGCCCTTGCCGCCTTCGCGCCCGAGGAAATCCCGCCGGAAGAAGAAGGCGATGATACTCCACCTGAAACACTGAAAATCACGCTCCTCGGCAGGCCAAATGCGGGTAAGTCTACCTTGCTGAATCGCCTGCTGGGTTATGAACGCGCCGTCACCAGCAGCGAAGCAGGCACCACGCGTGATGCGATTTATACCCATCTGGAATATGAGGGCACACCACTGCTGCTGGTCGATACCGCCGGCATCCGCCGGAAAGCCAAAATCGCCGATAAAATTGAGCAACTCAGCGTGAATGACAGCATGAAAGCAGCGCAGTATTCACACGTGGTGGTGCTCATGGTCGATGCCACTCACCCGCTCGAAAAGCAGGATTTATCGCTTATCGGGCATATCATCAATGAAGGCCGCGGCCTGATCATTGCCATCAATAAATGGGACTTGGTCGAGAATCCGGAAACGTTGAAAAAAGAAATCCGCGAGCGGCTTATGTATGACATTCCCGTGGCCGAACACGCTCCATTGATTGAGCTTTCTGCTAAAGACGGGCTCGGCGTGCCGCAACTGATGCGCGCCATTTTGAATGTGTATAAGGCATGGAACCAGCGTATCCCCACCGGTGAAATCAACCGCTGGCTGGAAGGCGCACTGGCGCAGCACACTCCACCGCTGGTGGGTGGCCGCCGCCTAAAAATCCGCTACATGACACAGAGCAAAGGCCGTCCGCCGACCTTTGTGCTCTTCACCAGCAATGCGCGCGAATTTCCCGAAAGTTATCTGCGCTATCTCACCAACAGTTTGCGGCAGGCCTATGGTTTTGCAGGCTGCCCGCTGCGCCTACTACCGCGCGGCAAAGACAACCCCTTCCATGGCGAAAAGTCGTAAACCAAGGGTTTTTGACACACACGGGTGTCGCGGTGTAAACTGCCAGCCCTTAAGGCAAAGAAAGGCGCGTTCATGAAATTCCTTAAGAGGGTTTTCTTTTATACCCTCATTCTTGTGTGTTTGGGCGGCGTATTACTGGGCGTGCATTTAAGCGGCCGCGTAGATCTGAAAGAATTACTACCGGGCACAAAAAAAATGGATTCATTCGCGGGTGATTTCATGGCTGCGCGCTATGCCATGAAAGAAGGCCGGATGGATGAAGCCCGCCGATACCTTGCTTCTGCCTTAGCAAAAGACCCTGAAAATCAGATTCTCCTCAAGAACAGTTATGAATTTTTCTTTGCCGAAGGTGATTATGAAAAAGCGCTAGAGCTGGCAACCAGTTACGTAGAGCTTTACCCTTATCCGGTGGAAACTGCCCATGTGATTCTTGCCATGAGTGCCGCCAAGCGCGGAGAATTTTCCGATGCGCTGGCCTTGTTTGCCGATGCCAAAAAACCTGGTCAGGACGATAGCGCGCCCAGCGTCAATTCCGAGGTCATTGTACCCTTGGCAAGCGTCTGGCTTCAGGTGGGGGGCGGCCAGAATAAAGAAGCCATGAAATCGCTTGAAGAGTTGAAACAATTAATTGCATTGCCGTTGGTACAATTTCAAGCCGCACTGATTGCCGATATCGCTGGCAACCCCGCTGCTGCGCAGGAAGAGTTTGACGCCGTGCTGGAAAGCGCTGGCCATTCGCTGCGTGTGGCACAGCTTGCCTACCGGTTCTATACTAAAACGGGTAACCCTAAAAAAGCGGAAGAAGCTAAAAATGCTTATTTCAGCATCAGCCCCGGCGCAAAAGGGGAAGATTTATTTGACGATGAAAACTCTCTTCGCCCCGTGGTGAATGCCACGCAAGGCCTTGCGGACTTCTTTATGGAAATTGCCAGTTTCTTGCATCTAGGTAACCAGCCGGTGCGTGCACAATTTTATGCCAGCATGGCGTTATTCATGCAGCCTGATTTTCCGCATGCACGCCTGTTGCTCGCCAACATTCTACGCAGCGAAGAGCGCTATAACGATGCGCTGGATGCGTATAAAAATATTACCGCTCCTGCATCATTCTATTGGCAGGCACGCATCAACACTGCGCGCATGGAAGCTGAACTAAAGGAATATGACCGCGCCAAAAGCCTGCTGCTAAGCCTCGCAGAGGAAAATAAAACATCTTACGACCCATACCTGACGCTGGCAGATTTGCTGATGGATAAAAAAGAATACACACAGGCGGCGGAATTTTATTCTCGCGCCATCGCACGCATCGGCACGCCGGAAGATTATCAGTGGGTTGTTTTCTACGCGCGCGGCATCTGCAACGAGCGCCTGAAACAATGGGACAATGCGGAAGCGGATTTCAAAAAAGCCCTCGAACTAAACCCTAACCAGCCCGATGTACTCAACTACCTTGCCTATAGCTGGCTGGTGATGGATAAAAACATCGAACAGGCTCATGAAATGCTAAAGAAGGCCCTCACGCAGCGACCAGGCGACGCACATATTATCGACAGTTTCGGTTGGGCGCTTTTCAAGCTTGCTAAATACGACGAAGCTTTGGCGTTCCTAGAACAGGCCAATGAAATGATTCCGAACGACCCCACTACCAACGACCATCTGGGCGATGTGTATTGGCAAGTGGGCCGCAAGCGCGAAGCACGCTTCCAGTGGCAGCGCGCGCTGTATTTCAAACCCGAGCCTGACGAAATACTGGTGCTAGAGCAAAAGCTGCTTCACGGCCTGCCGCTGCCGAGTGTGAACATTACCAAAAGCACTTCTACGCCCGCTGCTAAAACGGAGAAAACGCCATAATCACCGTACACGCACCCGCTAAGGTCAATCTGTTTCTGCATCTGACCGGCAAGCGTGCGGATGGCTACCACCTGCTGGAAAGCCTGATGGTGTTTGCTGAAGTAGGCGATCGGCTCACTGTACGTCCGTCTGAAACACTTACCCTTGAAATCACCGGACGCTATGCGCATACACTTGCAGCAGAGCCGCCAGAAAAAAACCTGGTGATGAAAGCAGCACGGCACCTACAATTGCTCGCAGGTGTTGATTCGGGTGCGCATATCCATCTTGAAAAAAATCTACCGGTAGGCGGTGGTATCGGCGGTGGCAGCACAGACGCCGCTGCTGCGCTCAAAAGCCTATGCAGGTTGTGGAAACTCACCCTGCCGCAGGAAGTGTTGCACGCCCTCGCCTTAAGCCTTGGGGCCGATGTACCAGTGTGCCTCAATGCCTCTGCCACTCTGGTGCGCGGCATCGGGGAGTCACTCACGCCCTTTCCCATACCCGCACTACATGCGTTGTTAGTAAACCCTGGCATTCACATTAGCACGCGGGATATTTTCTCTCGCACCACAGGTGGTTTCCGCACCAGCCTGCAACCAACGCCCGTAGCACCCGCTTCACACAGTGAGTTGCTTTCCCTTTTACGCGCCACGCATAATGACCTTGAGCCGATTGCCTCGGGCATTGCGCCGGAAATCAATACAGTGATTGAGGCGCTGCACGCTGAAGCTGGTTGCTCTATTGCCCGCATGTCCGGCAGCGGCAGCACTTGTTTTGGCCTGTTTGAAACGGCTGCACAGGCGACGCAGGCGGCGACGCATCTCTCACAAAACAAAACAGCCTGGTGGATTCAAGCCACCAGGCTGTTTTGATACTTCACGAAAAATAACGTTTTATTTTTTCGCGGCGCGGGCGCTTTCCACAAGACCCTTCAGGGCTGCAAAATCCATCGCACCACGCTGGAGCTGACCGTTGATGATGAAAGACGGCGTGCCACGGATACCCACCATGCCAGCCAGTTCGCGGTGTTTCGCAAGCTGCTTGGTAATTTCTTCGCTCGCCATTTCTTTCTTCATTTTGTCGGCTTTATAGCCCACCTTCTCAGCAAGTTTAAGCATTGCTGCTTCGTCACGTGCGCTGCCTTTCAGCATTTCCACGTGGAAAGCAAAGTACTTTGCTTTGTCGAGGCGGTATGCTGCCATACCCGCACGTGCTGCCGTTTCAGAAGAAGGCCCAAGAATTGGGAATTCTTTCAGCACGATTTTCACGTTTTTGTCGGCTTCAATGAGCTTCGTCAGATCATCCGCAATCTTTTTGCAGTAACCGCAGTTGTAGTCGAAGAACTCAACCACCGTTACATCGCCATTCGGGTTACCCACAGTCGGCGTGTTTTCATCATTTTCAAGTTCTTCACGCTTACCCGTGATTGCCTTTTCGGCTTCGCGCATCAGGCGTTCCTGTTCAATTTTCTGAGCCTGACGCAGGGCATTAGCCACCACTTCTGGGTTTTCAATAATAAATTGCGCGACCTTATCACCCAGCGCGCCATCACTGGCACCGGATTTCATAAAGGTTGCTGTCATGGCTGAGGTGGCAACCACGGTCAGCACAAGCACCACAAAAATCAAGAAGCGATTACTGGAATCAGAGGCCATACCACATATCTCCTAGGGGGGAATAAATTAATATCACTGCACCAATCGGCGTAGCAAATATAATGCCCTGCCAGCCGTCAAATGCAAGCGAATTGTCGTAATTTTATTAAAGTTGTTAACCTGCTGTTAACTCTTTCTTGGACGAGAAAAATCCATCGTCTTTTTCCTCTAAAATCCGTTCTAAATCTTTCAGGCGCAATGCACTAGGTGAGCCATGCGGCAGGACTTTTTCAGCCTTCCGGATAAACATTTCTGCATCCTCTTTTTTACCCAGTAGCGTGGATTCTTCTGCCAACGCCAGATACGACATGCCCATTTTTTCATCCCGCCCATAAGCAATCGCAAGTTGGCGCCATGCCAGCGCATTGCGGGGTTCTTTCAGCAACGCTTTGCGTAAATGCTCGGTCGCTTCTTTCAGGAATTTCTTATCTTCCGTGGCAAGCTGCGCCATCGCCAATTCTAAACGGAATAGGCTCGATTCCGGTTTCAGGCTCACTGCTTTGCTGTAATACGGAATCGCCTCACGCACCTTGCCGTGCTCAAACAACATCTGCCCTTTGAGTTCTACAAAATATGGATCGTTCGGTTGCGTGGCAAGCAGCGCATCAATTTCCTCAAGTGCTTTTTTCAAGTTTGGTACACGGAAATGTGCAATCGCACGGGCATAGCGTGCGGCAAGACGTGTATCCTCCGAAGGATAGCGTTTAAAAATTTCAGCGGGAGGCGTAGTAAATGCATTCAGCTTTGCCACCACACGCTGCTGCATCAGATGCAGTGCTTCCGGCGCTTCGTCTTTAGAAAGACCGCCAGACTGCATACTGGTTTTGATATGTAAAATACGATCTTTCGATACTGGGTGTGTTTGCGCATAGGGATCAATCTTATCGACATAAATGCTTTCGCGCTCTTTCAGTTTTTCAAGCAGTTGCGCAAGGCCTTTAGGTGAAAATTTCAGCTTTGTCAGATAGCTCAGCGCCGCTTGGTCAGCCGCTTCTTCGTGTAGGCGTGAAAACTTCATTGCGCTGCGCTGAGCGGCATGCGAACCACCGCTGATAATCGCCTGCCCTGCCTGCGGTGCGCCAGCGGCAATAGAAGCGGCACCCAAAATATAACTCAGCGCTGTTTGAATACCGGCTTTTTCATAATCGTCTTGTACACGAATCAAATGACCGCCGGAAATATGGCCCGTCTCATGCGCCATCACCCCAATTAACACCAGCGGGTCCTCTGAAAATTCAATCAGCCCCGTATGTACAAACATTTTCATACCGCCCGCCACGAATGCGTTCAGTGAATTATCGTTCACAATAATAAGGTCAACGTTTTCAGGGACAATACCTGCGGTACGAAAAATCGGATTTACATAGGCACGAAGTGCCTGTTCGATTTCTTCGTCGCGAATGGTCGAGATGCCTTTTTTATCCTGCGCAAGCAGCAGCACCGGCACCACAAGGGTGGCCATGATCAGCAAAACCAGCAGCCCTCGAAGGGCACGTGCACGGCGTAAAATCATACACTGATGGTACTACGCGCCTTCGGCACTGTCCAAGCCAATATCCACATGGGGGGCAGAGTGCGTCAGCCCGCCGACAGAGATAAAATCCACACCGGTTTCGGCAATCGGGCGAATCGTCTCCAGCGTCACGCCGCCGGAAGCCTCAAGCGGCAGGTTGTGCGCCTGATTTATCGCCACCACCTCACCCAGCAGCGCGGGCGTCATATTGTCGAGCAACAGCCGGTCGGCACCCACCAGCATGGCTTCTTTGGCCTGCTCCACTGTGTCGCATTCCACCTGAATCAGCAACTTCGTGTTTGCTTTCGCTGCACGGATGGCTTCCACCACACCGCCGCTGGCGGCAATGTGATTATCTTTAATCAGCACCGCATCATACAGCCCCATACGGTGATTGGCCCCGCCGCCACATGTTACAGCATATTTTTCTAGAAACCGAAGGCCGGGCGTGGTTTTTCGTGTATCCAGTATTTCTGCTTTTGTGCCTGCTACGGCGTTCACAAAACGTTGGGTATGCGTGGCGATAGCCGAAAGATGCTGCATAAAATTCAGCGCCACGCGCTCGCCAGTTAAAATAGCCTGCACGGGCCCTTCCACCGTCATTAGAACGGAACCTGCCGGCACCGCATCACCATCTTTCATATGCGGCGTTATTTTCAACGATGGGTCGAGTAGGCCAAATACTTTTGCCGCGAGCGGCAACCCACATACCATTAACGGCTCGCGTGCCACAAAATCGTAACGGCCTTCCGTACCAAATGGCACAGTGGCGAGTGTAGTCACATCACCCGTGCCCACATCTTCTTCCAGTGCGCGGCGTAGTAAATCTTCTATATAGGCATCGTTGGGCAGCATTTTTCTCTCAATCCTCACTGCCTTATACAAGATATTGTCTTTCACTTTAAGCCTTATTACGCCCGCGCAGCTTGGTCAAGACAACATATTGATAAATAATGATAAAAACATCTTTCGTGCCGAGCGCGCCACACTAGGCCGCAAAGCGGTAAAAGGGCAAATTTGGGGCGTTGCAATAAGCCCACCCCTCCTTTAGACTCGCCCCCCAAGGGATAATAATGGCTGCGTCGGGAAACGCTTTAACGCCGTTGTTAAGGATTTTTCTTTTGTGGGGACACATGCGTTTTAAACCAGTCGTGCTACTGCTCGCGTTGCCGCTGCTTACGGGCTGTCTGCGCTTTTCACTCGACACGCTAAAATCCACCGAGCCCTCCGGCTCGGCCTATAGCACCGCACTTGCAGTGGAATATCAGGCCTTCGCGCAGTCCGAAGCTGACCAGTTTGACTGGTGGGACGCTGAAAAATTCGCCAAAAAAGGCTTACGCGCTGCTAATGGTGAAGACGTTCCGCCGGAAGACCCGAACGAGTGGGATATTCCAAAATCCGGCCTCCTTGTATTGCTTGAAGCGCACCAAAAATTAATCGAGCTCAGCACACCGGAAGTGCGTGCTAAAGAGCCGGAGCTTGCCGCACGCGCGCAGGCCATGTTTGATTGCTGGGTCGAGCAGCAGGAAGAAAATTGGCAGAACGAGCACATTGATGCCTGCCGCGGCGAATTTTTTGAAGTACTCGATTACTTCAGCACAGAAGGTAAAGATGCCGTAAACGTAAATCCTTCGCAGTTTGAAGAAGTTGCGCCGGAAGATGCCGATGAAAAAATCACCTTCGATGAAAAGCCAAAAACAAAACTTAGCAAACCTGTAGCCGATAAATCAAAGAGCGATGAATCGCTACCATGGAAAGACCAAGAAGAAACGCTGCCGTGGCAAAAAGACGAAGTGCTGCCGTGGGCCAATGCCCCACAAGAGACCGACACCGAAGAAGTCGAAGCTTCCTATGTGGTGCTGTTCAATTTCAACAGCTTTGCTCTCACCACCGACGGATACAAGGTGATTGACCGCGTGGTGTCGCTGCTGAAAAAAGAAGAAGAGGGCTACGAAGTAATTTTGAACGGCTACTCCGACACTATCGGTAACGCAGAATATAACCTTATCCTTTCTCGCCGCCGTGCCGACAGCGTGCGCAATGGCCTCGTGAAAAAAGGAATCCTGCGTGAGCGCATCCAGCTTTATTCGCATGGCGAAGACAAGCTGGCCGTACAGACCAAGGATGGGGTAAAAGAAAAGTCCAACCGCCGCGTGGAAATCTTCATCCACTAATCACACTCACATTACCCGACTGTAAGGAACCCATCATGGTAAAAAAGGCCAAAAAATCATTCTCTCCCAGCAAAAAACCGACGCGCACTGAAGCAGAAGAAGCCGTGCGCACCCTGCTGCGCTGGACGGGTGATGACGTAAAGCGCGAAGGGCTGATTGATACACCCGCCCGTGTGGTGCGCGCGTTCGATGAATTTTTCGCCGGTTATGCACAAGACCCCGTTGATATTTTAAAACGCACTTTCGAAGAAGTTGAAAATTACGACGAGATGATTGTGCTCACCAACATTCATTTCCACTCGCACTGCGAGCACCATATGGTGCCGATTATCGGTGTCGCGCATGTCGGCTATATTCCATCCGGCCGCGTCGTCGGCATCAGCAAATTAGCACGCGTGGTGGAAGTCTATGCCCGCCGCCTACAGATTCAGGAAAAAATGACAGCGCAAATCGCCAACGCCATCGACGAAGCATTAAAGCCGCGCGGCGTAGGTGTGGTGATTGAAGCCGTGCACAGCTGCATGACCACACGTGGTGTAAAAAAAGAAGGCGTCTCGATGAAGACCAGTCACATGACGGGACTCTTCCGTAAAGATTCCAAAACCCGCCGCGAATTCTTTAACCTGGTTGCACGGGCAGACTAATTTTTATGCTGAGTTTCCGCCCCATTTTGTTTGTGCTTGGTATTTTGCTAGCCGTACTAGCCGCCGGCATGATTGGTTGCGCGGTACTGGATGTGTATTTTGCCTCTGATGACTGGAAGGTATTCGCCATCTCCGCTTTCTTCACGGCGTTTATTGGCGGCGCACTTATTTTATCCAATCAAGGCTCTGTCGATAATATTTCCTTAAAGCAGGCTTTCATTCTCACCAACCTAAGCTGGATTGTACTCGCCGCATTTGCCACGCTTCCCTTCATGCTTTCTGAATACCGCTATAGCTTCACCGATGCATATTTTGAAGTCATGTCGGGCCTTACCACCACGGGGGCCAGTGTGTTTTCGGGGCTAGACACTATGCCCAAAGGTATTTTGCTGTGGCGCTCCATGCTCACTGCCATCGGCGGCATCGGGATCGTGGTCATGGCGCTGGCAATTCTGCCGATGCTGAAAATCGGTGGGATGCAACTTTTCCGCACCGAAAGCTCCGATAAATCCGAAAAGGTTATGCCGCGTGCCACACAGCTTTCTGCGCAGATTGCCTTGGTTTATTTCATCTTGGTTGGGGCCTGCGCATTTTGTTACTGGTTTTTTGGTATGAGCACATTTGATGCCATCTGCCATTCCTTCGCCACCATCTCCACCGCCGGTTTTTCCACGCACGATGCCTCGTTCATTTTCTTTAACAGCGTTCCGATAGAAGTTACCGGCACAATCTTCATGCTGCTTGGTGGCATGCCATTCGTGCTATTCGTACAGTGCATGAATGGCAGTTACAAACCACTCTTCACCGACTCACAGGTGCGGTGGTATCTCAGTAGCCTGTTTATTGTGATTGCCATCATGGTGCTGTGGGAGCATTTGGCCAAAAACATGCCCCTCACCCATGCGCTGCGCCATGCCAGCTTTAACGTGGTGTCGGTTGCTACCTCCACCGGCTTTGCCTCAGCGGATTACACAAAGTGGAGCGCACTCTCCATCATCCTCTTCTTCTTTATCACCGTCGGTCTTTCCTGCACCGGCTCCACGGGCGGCGGCATCAAAATGTTCCGCTTCCAAATTCTGCATGAAATTGCCCGCGCGCAGGTATACCAGCTGTTCCAGCCGCACGGCGTGTTCCGCAGTATGTTTAACGGCAAGCCGATTTCCGATTCCGTCAGCAGTTCGGTGCTCAGCTTCTTCATTCTTTACGCTCTATCCTTCGCGGTCGTAGCCATTTTACTATCCTTCTCAGACTTAGACTTCGTCACCAGTATGTCCGCCAGCGCCACGGCCCTTTCTAACACAGGTCCGGGGCTCGGCCCCATCATCGGCCCTGTGGGGAATTACAGCACCGTGTCTGATTATGCCAAGTGGGTGCTCTCTTTTGCCATGCTGCTGGGTCGCCTTGAGCTGTTTACTGTGCTGGTGCTCTTAACGCCGAAATTCTGGCGCAACTAAACCGGTAAGCGGGCACTCGCTTTAGTGCCGGGTAGCATCTGCTGCTCTTCGCGGTAGATCTCTTTCAAAAACGCCGTGCTGATGCCCAGCTGCGCGCGAAGTTCGCCCAGCGTCTGTTCGTAGCGTTCTTCCAACGGCATCCGGTAGATTTTATCCGCCCCGCAGGCTTTGCCAGCCTTCACCCCCAGCTCATAGGCCTGTAAGTTCTTTTTCGTCATCCGGTAATTGGTGGGGTATAAATATCGCGCCACTTTCTTAAACACGAACTTCTCCAGCGCGTGGAGCTCGCTCCCTGCCGTGCCCATGGTAAAGCCAATCACGAAGGCTTCATCCTGCCCCAGCAGACCACGCCCTAATATAATGTGAATGCAGTCATGCCGCTCCAAACTCACCGCTCCCGTCAGCGCCAAGGGCGATTTAGGGTTCTCGAGCAGCTTCACCACAAGGCTGATATCTTCAGGGTTTGCGCCAGGTAGGGTGGCCTTTACCTGCCATAAGGTCAGCGCATCATTCTCTAGCCCCGGATTCCACTGATTCCACGGCACAAGTTCTGTCATTTGTTTTTGAATCGTGTTTGTCATAAAGCCCTAGCGTGTAAATTCTAACAGAAAATCATGGGATTATCCAGCTAACCACCAAAATAAAAAACGCCATGAATTAAATATCAAAAGCCTTATATTTCAATGGCTTAAAAAATAGCGCTTCCCAAGATGATTTTAACCTGTATGTTTTTTGCGGCGTATGGCTTTTGCCGTGCGTTTAACGCTAATTTCGTAAGATTATTATGGGGATATGAGATGAAGCTTTGGCAGAAGGTTATTGCAGGTTTACTTCTGGGTGTGGTTGCAGGTTACTTCCTGAAGGAAGATGCCGCCTATTTAAAGCCACTGGGCACCATCTTTATTAACCTCATCAAAATGGTCATCGTGCCGCTGGTGTTCTTTGCACTGGTTTCGGGCGTTACCAACATGGGTGCTGGTAAAAACGTTTCCCGCGTGGGCTTCAAGTCCATTTTCACCTTCCTGTTCACCGCTGCTTTTGCGGTGTGCATTGGCCTTGCCGCTGGTGCCTTGTTCAAGCCAGGTGAAGGCGTGAGCCTGCATTTTGAAGGCACAAACGCTGCTATTCCGGCCATCAAGAAAGAAGCCCCAAGCGTTGGCGAGACGCTGATGAGCATTATTCCTGATAACGCGCTGAAAGCCATGGTTGAAGGCCACATTTTGCAAGTGATTATTTTCGCTATCTTCACCGGCATCACCATTAATCTGGTGGGTGATAAGGCCGCGAAAGTGCGCGAAGTGTCGCAGCAAACGGCGCTCGTTACCTTTAAAATGATTGAGCTTATCGTGCAGCTCGCGCCCTATGGTGTGTTTGGCTATATGGCATGGTCGGTCGGTACACAGGGGATGGATATTCTCTTCTCGCTGGCGAAGCTGGTTGTCACGGTGCTTGCTGCCTGCTTGGTGCAATACATCCTGTTCGGCGTATTCATTCTGGTGTTCGCACGGCTTAACCCAATGCCGTTCTACCGTAAAATGATTGAACCGCAGACGCTGGCCTTCTCTACCAGCAGCAGTAAAGCAGCTCTTTCCACCACCATGCGTGTACTGCATGAAAAACTGGGTGTATCGTCAGGCAGCACCAACTTCGTGTTGCCGCTGGGCGCCGCCATCAACATGGACGGCACGGCCATTTACCTCGGCATTTGCGCACTGTTCTTTGCACAAGCCACCGGTGTCACGCTGGAGAGCCACGACTACCTCGTGCTCGTACTCACCTGCACGCTGGCATCGATTGGTGCGGCGGGCATCCCGAGCGGCTCGCTCATTTTCATGGGCATGGTGCTGTCTTCTGTCGGCCTGCCGATTGAAGGTATCGGCATTATCGCCGGTGTGGATCGCGTGCTCGACATGTTCCGTACCACGCTGAACATCACGGGTGATGCTACTATTACCCTGATTGTGGATAAAACCGAAGACACGCTGAATGTGAAGCAGTACTACAAAAACGTATAAGCTTCTCAAGCAGTTAGAATAAAAAACCCGCCCTCAAAAGGCGGGTTTTTTATATGTGAGTATTTTCGTATTTTGCTTAAATTTGTAGATTAATTGGCTCTCTTTTTTTGCAATTTACCGTTAATTTACGGCTATTTTTTTAGCGCCTTAATTAACTGCTCCTTAACCCACGAACTTCTAAATGGGCGTACCATATTCCTAACGTTGCTTTGGCAACATTGGGGGAATGTATGGTCTATTACGTCGATGCACTTTCGACTGGTTACCGTTGGGGCGCCACCACCGCAGTTACTAAAGTTTCCTACACATTCGATAATCTTTCCGGCAACATTAATAATACCAGTGCCACAGGCTATCAGTTATTGAATGCGGCTCAAAAAGCTGCCGCTGAATCCGCCATGCAGCAGTTTGAGAATGTGTCGAAGATTGATTTCGTCAACGCGCCTACCAATTTAGCGACGCGCACGGATTACGACATTGCCTTCCGCCAGGCCACCATGCCAAACGGTGTGGCCGCATGGGCTTACTACCCCAACCAGACCTATGGCAGTGATATCACCATCGGCAAGGCTTATTCCGCAGCAAATGCTGATCCGTTTTACAGCCTTACGCCGGGTTCTTACGGCTACCTTGTCTTCATGCATGAAATCGGCCACGCGGTGGGTCTTGAGCACACGTTCGACACGCGCGATGGGGATGCACTGCCCCAGAACGAGGATAACTTCAATTCCTCCATCATGTCCTATTATGCCTCCACCAGCACCAGCGTGGGCGGTTTTGCCGCCACGGCAGGTGGCCCTACGGCACCGAGCGGCTTGCAGATTTATGACATCGCTGCCATTCAGGCAATTTACGGCGTGAATACCGCCTACAAGTCTGGCAGCGACACCTATTCGCTCACCGGTGCAGGTAAAACTTTCACCATCTGGGATGGTGGTGGCACGGACACGCTGAACTCATCTGATTACGCAGGTGCCGCAACGCTCGACCTGCGCGAAGGTGTGGCTTATGTCACCACTGTGGGCGCTACGCACACATGGAATGCTTTTGGCGCGCGCATTGAAAATGCGATTGCAGGTAGCGGTAGCGACAAACTCTACGGTAACGACCTCAGCAACCGTCTTGAAGGCGGTGCAGGTAACGATAAAATTGTGGCTTACAGCGGCAATGATACGCTCGTGGGTGGCGCGGGGAACGATACGCTTGAAGGTGACTCCGGCAACGACACCTACATCTTCGCAGGTTCCGGCAACGTTGACGTTATCTCCGATACGCTCGGCACCAACATCCTTCAAATCAACGGTATCAATCTTGCGGGTAAAGCCGTAGCGAGCGGCAGTGGCTACACGCTTTCCGTCGGTGACCAAACCTTCACGCTAGTGAAGAGCGGCACCACGCTGACCGTAAGCGACACGCTCGGTAACAAGCTTACGCTCCTCAATTATAAGGATGCCAACTTCGGCATCACGCTGAGTGGTACCGTTACTTCTACCCCTACAACAACAACAACGACGACGACGACCACGACGCCCACCACGAGTACGAACTCGGGCACATCCATAGATGACGTCATCACCGGCACTGCGTCGAGCGACCGCATCAATGGCGGCGTGGGTAATGACCGTCTGTCCGGTGGGTATGGTCACGATACCATTTCCGGCGGCAGTGATAACGACACTATTTCCGGCGGCGAAGACCAAGACGTACTGTATGGCGATGCGGGGAATGACACCTTGCAGGGCGACCGCGGCAATGACTTTCTCTTGGGCGGTGAAGGCAATGACTCGCTGCAGGGCGGTTCCGAGCATGACGTGCTCTATGGTGGGAATGGTAACGACATTATTCGCGGCGACCGCGGCCACGACCAGCTCTATGGCGGTAATGGGAACGACATCTTCCTGTTCCGCGATTTAGTGTCAAACGGTAACGATATTATCTGGGACTTCTCAAACCCCGGCGCTGCCATGGGTGATACGATTCAGTTTTCAAACCTGGTGTTTGGCAGTGCAAGTGCAGCGCTGGCTAACGTACAGAACGTAAACGGCCACGCTGTGTTCACGCTGGCCGATGGCAATACCATTACGGTAGTGGGTGCGGGTGGCAGATTAGCGCTGCAAGACATTCAAATCGTGAGCGCAGCCTCTGTGCCAATGGGCGATCACACCAGCCTCAGCAGCACGCAAAGCATGTGCCTGTGCCCGTTCTGCTGTTAGCATACTATTGCGGAAAATGGTGCCCAGAAGAAGACTCGAACTTCCATGCTCTTGCGAGCGCTAGCACCTGAAGCTAGTGCGTCTACCAATTTCGCCATCTGGGCATTAAACCAAGGGTTCCCCCGTGGAAAGGGCGCTACTATCCCTTGCTGGCCGCCAAATGTCAAGCGCCTCCAACAGTGCTGAAAATACAGGCTAAAACCAGATATTTGCGGATAAACCGTTGCGCTTGCGGCGGATTATTATAGTATCCATGCCTAACGAGGCACTTAAGATCCATGGCAAAAGAAAAAACAGGTGGAAAATCAGGCGAAGCGGGGCTTACCGAGCTGCGCCAGCAGATTGATGCAATCGATGATGCGCTGTTAAAGCTGCTCATCGAGCGTGTTGGGCTGGTGGAAAAAGTCGGCGAAATCAAGCATAAGGGTGCTAAAGCGCAGCACAGCATCATCCGCCCGGGGCGCGAAGCGAGCATGATTCGCCGCATGGTAAAGGAAAGCGAAGGAAAGCTTTCTCCCACTGCGGTGGCACAGCTCTGGCGCATCATTATTTCGAGCGCCTGTTGCATAGAAGAAGAAAGCCACATCTCCACCCTTGCCAGCCACGAGACCAGTGAATGTTACTGGATGGCGCGCGAATATTTTGGTGCCTTCACCCCTATCAGCAAGCGTCCCACCACTATGGAAGTGGTAAAGGACGTTGTAGAAAAAACCGTTACCGTTGGCGTACTACCGGTGTGGGATGAAGCCTCGCCCAAGCCGTGGTGGGTGCGTGTGGCTGAAACCGAAAAACCACCAATGGTCTTTGCCAAACTACCCTTCTTGCGGGCGGCGCCGTCTAAAAAAACACCGGTGCTCTGCGTTGGGTATGTCGAGCCAGAAGAAACGGGCGATGACCACACGCTATGGGTTGTCACTGCGGAAGAAACCATCAGTTACGACGCCATTGAAACCGCGCTGAAAGATGCCACGCAGGCGCCGCTTTCATTGGTGCATCACTACCGTCAGGTCGGCACACCCACGCAGCGTTTTTACCTTGTGGATGTCAAAGGCTTCCGCCCAGCAAGTGATGCCGCGATTGAAAAATTTACCAAGGTGCTGAACAAGCTGCATGCGCGTGCCACGCCTGCTTCCATCCATGTGCTCGGCTGCTACGCTACGCCGCTGGAGCTGGTAGAAGGCCTTGCGACGGACGTAAAAGAAAAACAGGCGAAAGCTTAACATCATGAAGCTCCCCCTTTTTCACAACGAGATTTTAAAAATAAAACCCTACAAACCGGGTACGTCGCGGCTTGAGGGCGTGGCAAATCCGATTAAACTTTCGTCGAACGAAAATCCGTTCGGCCCCAGCCCGCTGGCACTAAAAGCCATCGAAAAAGCCATGCACAAAGCGCACCGTTACCCCGATGGTAATTCTACCGAGGTGAAGGCTGCCATCGCTGCACGATATCAATTAGAGGAATCCCGCATCGTATGCAGCGCAGGTTCTGATGAGCTCATTGCTCTGCTCTGCCAGGCCTATGCCGGCCCAGGCACAGAAGTGCTCTACAGCCAATATGGGTTTCTAATGTACCCCATTTCGGCGCTGCGTGTGGGCGCAACACCAGTCGTTGCGGCGGAAGAGAATCTTACTGCGAGCATCAAGAATTTGCTGGCTGCCGTCACACCGAAAACCCGCTTGCTGTTTATTGCCAACCCGAATAATCCCACGGGTTCGTACTTGTCTGAAAAAGACATTCGTGCCTTACGTAAGCAATTGCCCGCACATGTGCTGCTGGTGCTCGACAACGCGTATGCAGAATATGTTACGGAGAAAGATTATTCCCACTGCCACAGGCTGGTGGAAGAAACTGAAAACACCGTGGCGCTGCACACATTTTCCAAAATTTACGGCATTGCTTCGCTGCGCCTGGGCTGGGGTTACTTCCCGCCTGAGGTGGCAGATATTATGCACCGCGTGCGCGGACCCTTTAACGTATCTGACGTGGCACAAGTGGCGGGCGTTGCTTCGCTAAAAGACGTGGAGTACACCGAAAAAGCCGTGCGCCACAACACCGAACAGCGCGCATGGATGGCGCGCACGCTGGCAGGGCTTGGCCTCACCGTGCACCCGAGTGTGGCGAACTTCCTGTTGGTGGAATTCCCCAAATCCAAGCGGCATGATGCAGCGGCGGCAGATAGTTTCCTGCACACGCGCGGCATCATCGTGCGCAGCATGGTCAGTTATGGCTTACCGAATTGTTTACGTATCACCGTTGGCCTTGAAGAAGAAAACCGCGCTCTTGCGGAAGCCTTAAAAGATTTTATCGCGCGTTAAGCGCGGCGTGTATTTCTTTTAGGCTCAGGCTGCCTTCGCGCAATAATTTTGGTTCTTTTCCAGTCATATCCACCACGCTTGAACCGCGTCCGATACGCCCCTCGCCTGCCAGCATAAATATACCGTGCGCAGCCAGTGCGCGGGCGGCATCATCCGCATTCACCGCGCTCTCGGCACCTGCCTCATTCGCACTGCTGGCGGCTAGCGGCTTTTCAAACGCCTCTAACAATTTCTGTACCGCTGTGTGGTCAGGAATCCTGATGCCAATTGTGTCCTGACCTGGTGCTGTTTCTTCATCCACATATTTCGTTTCCTTGCGATACACCACCAGCGTCAACGGGCCGGGGAAAAACATATCGGCAAGCGTCTGAGCCGCGGGAGAAAGCACGGCGATATCCTTTGCCCACAGCGCCGTTGGCACCATCACCTGCAAGGGTTTATCAAATGCACGGCCTTTGATTTCTTTCAAACGGCGGAGTGCCTGCGGGTTTGACGCGTCGGCAAATAAGCCATAGACCGTTTCAGTAGGCGCGCCAATCACTTCGCCGCGCTTTAGGCGCCGCACCGCTTCACGGATATTCGCCTCATCTACTGCATGAATTCTGCAAGACATCTTTGCCCTCTTGTGTTACTCCTTGCATTGGGGACTATAGCGCGGATGGGGTGCGTCCGCAAAATCATATCGTCATAGGGGGAAAACATATGGCGCAGCATAAAGTGATTACCATCGCGCAGCAAAAAGGCGGCGCCGGCAAAACCACCGTAGCGGCTCATCTGGCCGTTGCATTTGCACAGAAAGGCAACAAAGTTGCCATCATCGACATCGACCCACAAGGTTCACTCACCCACTGGCACGCCGTGCGCGAAAAGCGTTTTGGCGAAGGCTTCACGGGTTTACATTTTTCTACCCTTTCCGGCTGGCGCCTGCGCTCCGAGATTGACCGTCTGAAAGACGGATTCGACATCATCCTCATCGACAGCCCACCGCATACGGAAACCGAGGCAAAAACCGCCATCCGCGTGGCCGATGTCGTGATTATTCCTGTGCAACCAAGCCCTACGGATTTATGGGCGACCAAAAGCACGGTTGATATCTGCAAAGCGGAAAATGTTCTGTGCCATGTGTTGTTAAACCGCGTGTCACCCAACTCTAAATTGGCGCAACAGGTCAGCCGCGAGCTTTCGAGCCGCCTTAAAACGCTGCTTGGCAACCGCGTGATGTTTGCCTCCAGCTTGCTTGAGGGTCGCTGCGTAACCGAAACAGCACCATCCAGCCAAGCCGCGCAAGAAGTGCGTGAACTCGCGGGTGAAATCGCAGGGCTCATTGGCCTTGCCAGCTTTGCTCCGGCAAAACCGGAAGAAGCTAAAAAAGCCGCACCGAAGAAAAAAGCACCAGCAAGCAGCAGTGCTAAGGCGCGTAAAAAAATCCGTAAGGCCGGATAAACCCACCTTTTTCTTCAAAGGAACTGCTTAAATGGCAGACGAAGAGCAGCAGGGCGGGGCACAAGAAAAAACCGAAGAACCTACGCAACGACGGTTACAAGAAGCCGTCAAAAAAGGTCAGGTTATTTCGTCGAAGGAAGTCACCAACTTCCTGATGATTGTGGTCCTCGTCTTCAATATCGCCTGGTTCTTACCGTACCTGATGAAGCGTGCGGTGCGCCTGTTTGCGCATTTCATTAAGTCTCCGCACGATATTATTCTCGATAATGGCGGCTTTGCTGTTTTATCGTGGCAAGTCGTTGGGGATTTACTCTCGCTTATTTCCATCCCCTTCATCACAGTAGTGCTGGCTGCGTTTCTTTCACATTTCGTGCAGCATGGTTTTATTTTCACTGTGGACCCCATCCTGCCAAAGCTTGAAAAAATCTCGCCACTGAAGGGTTTGCAGCGCATGTTTTCGCTACGCTCTCTCATGGAGTTCATTAAAGGGCTTATTAAAATCACGCTCGTGGGTGTGGTGGCCTACATGGTGGTCATGCCTGAAATAGGGCGCATGGAAGCCCTCACGGCTTACGCCTTGCCGGAACTGATGCGTTACATGGGCACGCTCGCGTTTCGCATGGCGCTCGGCGCGGCGATTGTAATGGCAGCCATTGCACTGCTCGACTACATGTATCAGCGTTACGAATACATGAAAAAGCTGCGTATGAGCCGTCAGGAAATGAAGGAAGAATACAAGCAAACGGAAGGGGATCCGGTTATCAAGGCCCGCTTGAAGCTGCTGCGTCAGGAAAAAGCACGTCAGCGTATGATGTCGAGCGTGCCTGAGGCCTCGGTGGTTATCACCAACCCCACGCACTATGCCGTCGCGCTGAAATACGACGAAGACAAAATGACGGCGCCGATACTCGTCGCTAAAGGTGCAGATGCTATGGCACTTAAAATCCGTGAAGTAGCAGAACTCAACAAGGTGCCAGTGGTAGAAAACCCACCGCTGGCCCGCTCGCTCTACACCACGGTGGATTTAGATGGCGAAATCCCGCTTGAATTCTACCAAGCCGTAGCCGAAGTCATTGGCTACGTTTACCGCCTGAAGGGCAAATTGCCCAAAAAGGCCGCTGCCAAGGCCGAAGCCAAAAGGGCCCGCATTTAGCCTACGCCCCCGCTTAATCTGCAAGCAGGCGGTTGCTATTTAAGGTTTTTTTCCTTACAAACAAAGGGCAGTATAGAATAAAAACGAAAGCCGCCCATGCAAGACCGTTTGGCTGATAAAGTTGCCGTTGCCCGCAAGGCCGATGCCGACGACTTCATACGTCGCGCGCCGAAGCCCTCACCGTGGCTGATGTCAGGGCTTTTGACCGTTGCCTTTTTTGTGCTCCTCGGCGCCAGCTACAATGCCCCTTCTATGGGCACCACCGCGCTGGTTAGTCTGCTCACCGCCATTTTTCTTGGCCTCATCGGTTATGTCAGCTATCAGGTACTGAAGCTGAATGACATGATGCTCGCCAGCGACTTTGAAAACGCCCTCTATGCTGGCGGCGCCAGCACAGGCACAGAGTTCACCGTCATGCTGAAGTCCACCGGTGAAATCGCTTACATGAGCCCGGGATTTTACAAACTCTTCTCGCGTGAAGTGGTCAGCGGCACCAAAACATTCGATAGCTTGATGCTCGGTATGGGGCTGCTGGAAGCGGACAAAACCATTCTCCTCGAAGCGCTGGAAAATGGCACTTCTGGCCGCGTATCTTTTTCTATCACCGACGGTTTCGGCCTGCGCCAGCAACTTGAAGTACTGGTCGAACCCATCAAGCGCCCGAAGGGCTTTGCCATTGTGCGCGCGTTTGCGCCAGGTAAATTACAAACCGCAAGTAACGTTGCCGCACCCACACAAGGCGCAGCACCTTCCGCCAGCAGTATGTTTGGTTTGCTCACACGTTTCTTTGACCAGCTACCGATAGGCTGTTATGCGCTAAACGAAAGAAATAATTTTATCTATGCCAACTCCACGTTTTCCGACACAGTCGGTAAAACAGCAGATAGCCTATCCGAAGGCACGCTCCAGCTTGGGCAAGTGGTGTTCGGCAGCGCAGACATGGCTGGGTTCGGTGCCAGCTGGCATGGTGAAATCGCTTTCCGCAACCGCCTCAACAAACCCGTAAAATCATATGTCACTCAGGTGGCAACTGGTTCAGAAGAAGGCGGCATTCGCTACGGTTTCGTGATGGCAGCTGAGAGCGGTGCGCAGCAGGCCGACAAAAAGCAGGGCGATAAAATCCGTGAGTTTATGGACAACGCACCGCTGGCGGTGGCACTGCTCGATGAAAATGGTTTTGTGAAACACAGCAACCTTGCCATGCGTCGCATTGTGGGTAAGCCACCGGAAGAAAACGCGGGCTGGTCGCTCGTGCAGTCGTTAAAGCAGGAGCAAAAAGCCGAAGCCCATGCGCTTCTGAAATCGGCAAAGGAAGAAGGTTACGACCCTTTAAAGCACATCATGGAAGTGCGCCTCACGCATCCGGATCGGCAGGAAATTTCCGCCAGCCTTTACATCACGCGTGGCTATAAACCCAACATGGAAGAGCCGCAATTTATCGCCTTCTTGGTGGACACCACCGAATTCAAAAACCTCGAACAGCGCG
This sequence comes from Rickettsiales bacterium, assembly GCA_044356525.1. Lineage (GTDB taxonomy): Bacteria > Pseudomonadota > Alphaproteobacteria > Rickettsiales > RGZB01 > CAYXPR01. Next base: position 714,109 of record JBIKVZ010000001.1, on the reverse strand, counting down.
TTGTGCATTCACAAAAAATGCAAGCCGTGGGTCAGCTCGCAGGCGGTATCGCGCACGACTTTAACAACCTGCTTACCGCCATGATGGGCTTTTGCGACCTGCTGCTCATCCGCCATCCGGCAGGCGACCCGTCCTTCTCTGACATCATGCAGGTAAAGCAAAATGCCAACCGTGCCGCAGGGCTTGTGCGTCAACTTTTAGCGTTCTCGCGCAAGCAAACCTTGCAGCCGGTGGTGATGGATATCACCGATATTTTGGCGGACCTTTCCAACCTGCTGCGCCGACTGATTGGTGAAAACATTGAACTTAAAATCACGCATGGACGCGACCTCTCTCCGGTAAAAGTGGACCAAGGCCAGTTTGAGCAGGTTATCATCAACCTCGCCGTAAACGCGCGCGATGCCATGAAGGGTGGGGGCACTCTTGCTATACGCACGCAGAACGTCACTATCGACCGCGCCAACCCCATCGACCCGAAACTATTACCTCCAGCAGAAGACGAAGAAATCGTGGATGGCGATTACAGCCTGATTGAAATTTCTGACACCGGCACGGGCATTGAACCCGACATCATTCGCAAAATCTTTGAACCCTTCTTCTCCACAAAAGAAATTGGCTCGGGCACGGGTCTTGGCCTTGCCACGGTGTACGGCATCATCAAACAAACCGGCGGCTATATTTACGTTTCCAGCAAATTGCGCGAAGGCACCACCTTCAGCATCTTCCTGCCACGCGCCAGCGAAAGTGAAAAAGTGCAGCAGAAAGAAGCGCTCGAGAAAGAAGAAAAGGCCGTCTCTGACCTTACCGGCGCGGGCACGGTGCTGCTGGTGGAAGACGAGGATCCTGTGCGCATTTTCAGCGCGCGCGCCTTACGTAACAAAGGCTACCATGTGCTAGAGGCTGATTGCGGTGAAGCGGCGCTTGCCATGATGCAAGAGCGTGGTGCAGAAATTGAACTCGTGGTGACAGACGTGGTGATGCCCGGCATCAACGGCCCCACCATGGTGGAAGAAATCATGCGCAACTATAAAGAAATCAGCGTCATCTTCATCTCAGGGTATGGCGAAGATGCCTTCTTCAAAACCTATGGCACGGAACGCAAATTTAACTTCCTGCCTAAGCCTTTCACACTGAAGCAGCTCGCGATGAAGGTGAAAGAAGTAATGGACGCGCGGCCTAAAGACAAAACCGCACCGAAGCCTTAATCAATAAATCGCTTCTGGCTACTTTCACGGGCAAAGGTTGCGGCTAGCGCTTCAAGCCCAAATGCCAGTTTGTCCAGTGCATGCGACGTTCTTTTAGCCTTTTCCTCCTCCTTTTGGGGAATAGGAAGGATTTCCTCCGAAGCCCGCCATTTGGGCACTTCTTGATCCAGAAAATCGTCGCGCTCAATACGCATGAGTGCTTGCAATGCACCACGGAATTCTTCATCTACCAGTGCAAAGGCGTGCGTCCTTTGCGGTAGCTCTCCTGCCACTATTGCATCCAGTACTATCAATTGCGTTTGCACCGTGTCGAGCAACTGCGTTGCTTTGTCATACGCCTCTGCATCTGCAGAAGAGAGGCTTGCAAAGACTGGGTATTGCTCTCGAGCAGCCTCGCGCAAATCCATCATGATAAAATCAAGCACTCTGCGATTGGTTAGCTTGGGTGCCCCTACCGCTGGCTGATCAGCAGAAAGTACATACACTAAAAGCGCATCATCGCACGGTTGCTGGAAAAAAATTTCTGCCGCTGCTTTGGTTTCAGGAAACGGGTATTCCTTTGCGCGCCACTCTTTCTTCGTCATCGCCTTAGGCTCCAATGATTCAGCAACAAGAATAACACGGGGGCTTTTAAAAAAGCGTTAAAACAAAAATTTTTATTTATCTATAAATATCAGCAGCTTAATTTATTCCGCCGACGCTTCGCCGCCAGCTTTCAACACTAGTTGTTCCAGCGCGTGGATGCTGTCTCTCAGTTTGGCTGCTTCTTCAAATTCTAAATTCTCTGCCGCCTTCAGCATCTGCTTTTTCAGCTGTGTGATTTTATCTTCCAGCGCTTTGCCGGTTAGCGCGTGGCCATCTTTGCCGATGGCTTCGGGCGGCAATATTTCCGCCTCTGCAAAATGCAAACTATCGGAAATGGCCTTCTTGATACTCGCAGGCGTGATGCCGTGTTTTGTATTATGTGCTATCTGCCGTTGCTTGCGGCGTTCGGTTTCTTCAAGTGCGGCTTTCAGTGAGTCCGTCATTCTGTCGGCATATAAAATCACGCGGCCATTCACGTTACGTGCCGCACGGCCAATCGTTTGAATGAGCGACGTGCGCGAACGCAGAAAGCCTTCTTTATCGGCATCTAAAATTGCCACAAGTTCGCATTCGGGAATATCAAGCCCTTCGCGCAGCAAGTTGATGCCAATCAGCACATCAAATACGCCTTTACGCAAGTCGCGGATGATTTCCACGCGCTCCAGTGTTTCCACATCCGAGTGCATGTACGTCACTTTAATGCCCGCCTCTTGCATATATTCCGTCAGGTCTTCCGCCATACGTTTGGTGAGCGTCGTCACCAACACGCGCCCGCCACGCTTTGCCACTTCGCGGCATTCGGCCATCACATCATCCACTTGCGATTCCACGGGGCGGATGATGCATTCAGGGTCTACAAGGCCGGTAGGGCGCACCACCTGCTCGATGAACGCACCCTGCGTGCGCTCCAGCTCAAACTTGCCGGGCGTAGCTGAAACAAACACGGTTTGCCCACGCATCGCATCCCATTCTTCGAATTTCAGCGGGCGGTTATCCAGTGCGCTCGGCAGGCGAAAACCATGTTCCACCAGTGTGGTTTTGCGGCTGCGATCGCCTTTATGCATCGCGCCGATTTGCGGCACCGTCACGTGACTTTCATCCACAAATATCAGCGCGTCTTTCGGCAGATATTCAAACAAGGTCGGTGGTGCCTCACCAGCTTTGCGGCCCGTTAAATACCGCGAATAATTTTCGATACCCTTGCACATGCCTGCTTCCACCAGCATTTCGATATCAAACTGTGTACGCTGCGAAAGCCGCTGTGCTTCCAGCAATTTATTATTCGCTTCTAAAAAGGCGAGGCGTTCTTTCAACTCCACCTTAATATGATCTACCGCTTGCAGCAGCGTTGGTCGCGGCGTCACATAATGGCTGTTGGCGAAAATCGTGACGTCTTGCATCGTGCCGGTTTTTTCTCCCGTCAGTGTGTCAAACTCCGTGATTGCCTCCAGCTCATCACCGAAAAAAGAAAGCCGCCACGCGCGGTCATCCATGTGCGAAGGGAAAAAATCCAGCGTGTCACCACGCAGACGGAATGCGCCACGCGCGAACTCCACATCGTTGCGCTCATATTGTAGCTCGATGAATTTTTTGGTGAGGTCACCCACATCCACGCGGTCGCCCACACGCAGCGGAATCACCATTTTTAGGTAGAGTTCCGGCGAGCCGATACCGTAAATGCACGACACACTCGCTACCACCACCACATCGCGGCGCGACAGCAATGAGCGCGTGGCCGAGTGGCGCAGCAAATCAATCTGCTCGTTGATTGCAGAGTCTTTTTCAATGAACGTATCGGTTTTCGGAATATACGCTTCCGGCTGGTAGTAATCGTAATACGACACGAAATATTCCACTGCGTTTTCAGGAAAGAAGGATTTCATTTCCTCATAGAGCTGTGCGGCGAGCGTTTTATTATGCGCCAGAATAATCGCGGGGCGCTGGGTGCGTTCAATCACCTGTGCCATGGTGAAGGTTTTGCCACTGCCCGTTACCCCCAGCAGCACCTGCTCGCGCTCATTGGCCTTCAGGCCTTCCACAAGCGCATCAATCGCCTGCGGCTGGTCGCCGGCAGGCTGATACTCCGAGTGGATTTTAAGCACTGGTTTCTTCATGGCAATTTGCTATATATGAACTGTTTTTTAGGGAACCTGAACGGGGGGCACGCTACCATGACCGGCTTTGAAGCGCAACCAGACCCATTCGCCCTGTTCGGGCAGTGGTTTGCTGAGGCAAAAAAGCTGCTGGGCAACGAAGATGGCAGCGCCATGTGCGTGGCAACATCCACGCCGGACGGCAAACCCTCGGCACGCATTTTGCTCCTCAAAAACTTTGATGAACGCGGCTTCGTGTTCTACAGCAACACCACCAGCCGCAAGGGGCAGGAACTCGCTGCCAATCCACATGCTGCATTATGCCTGTACTGGATTCCACTCGATAAACAAGTTCGCATTGAAGGCCGGGTGGAACATGCGACGGCCGAAGAAGCCGATGCGTATTTTAACTCCCGTCACCCCAATAGCCGCCGCGGCGCATGGGCGTCAGACCAATCAAAGCCGCTCGCCAATCGCGAGGTGCTAATGGCACGCGCGGAAGAAATAAAACGCAAATACCCTGATGACGACAACATCCCCCGCCCGCCGCAGTGGATTGGTTATCGTTTAGTTCCTGACGCTATCGAGTTCTGGCAGGAAGGCGCACACCGCTTGCACACGCGTGTGCGTTACACACGCAGCAAGGGCGGCGCGTGGATACATTCGTTGCTGAATCCGTAAATTTTAGTCGGTGACTTCCACCCACGCCTCCGGCGTGTCATACAGGCGCACACGGGTGCATTTGAGCTTGCCGAACAATTTCGGACACACGATGTCTTTTAAATATTCAGCCATGTTTTCTGCGCTCGGATCGCCCTTCATGTAGAACACCTTCTGGCCGGTGGCATCACTGATGGATTTGCCCAGACTCTTGTCCTTGTCACCCAGAACCACCGTGTGACCCCAGTTATCTTCCACCCAGCCCGCCAGTTTTTTCTGAAGCATGTGGAAGTCAGCCACCATCTCGCCTTTACCTTTGGGGCCGTTGAAGCTCACTTCTAGCGCACAGCGGTAGCCATGCAGAAAGCGGCATTTGCCTTCATGGTCCAACAGCCGTTTCACGATATTGAATTCGAGTGCGATGGTACAGTTAATCATGGCGGCGATGATGGCCGACTTTGCCACCGCTTGTCAAGGCTTCGGCAGCTCATTATAGTGTGTCCTACGAAAGGACGCCAAAATATGCTGTTACCGTTTGTTTATCTGCTTGAGCGCATCATCCTGCTCTACCAGTGGGTCATCATCGCTTCGATCGTGATGCACTGGCTCATTGCGTTTAAAATCGTAAACCCGTACCAGCCCTTTGTGCGCAAATTAAATGAAGTACTGTGCCGCCTCACCGAGCCGGTGTTAAGCCGCATACGCCGTTTCGTGCCCGCGGTAGCAGGCATTGACCTTTCGCCGATTATCCTCTTCCTGCTGCTCTATTTCTGCGTCGATATGTTACACGCAATGGTCGGTAAGCTTTAGGATATGGAATCCTTCTTCACGCCAGTGGAAGATGGGTTGAGGTTGTTTATCAAAGTGCAGCCGGGCGCCTCAAAAAACGCAATTGAAGAAGTTATCTGCGACCCATGCGGACAGGCTTACCTTAAAGTGCGCGTCACCGCCGTGCCGGAAAAAGGCAAAGCCAATATTGCCGTTGCGAGGCTCCTCGCCACAAGCTGGAAGCTGCCCGTTTCAAGCATCAGCATTACCGCGCGGGAAACTTCGCGGCTAAAAACATTTCATGTGAAGGGTAATCTGGAACACCTAGCCGCGCATCTCACGGCGTGGTTCAAGCAGCGTTAGTTCGTACGGTAAGTCAGCACTGTGTCGCTGCCGAAGCGGCGCGTTTTTTCGAGCGTAAAGCGGGGAGCCTGCGCGAGCTTACTAAGCCCAAGCGCTTCCACTGCACCCATGCCATCTGCACCAATTGCCACACCTGCCTGCATCACCACCAACCTATCCACCACTCGGGCTTTGAGAAGCGCAGCCGCAAGGTGCGCGCCGCCCTCCACCAAGAGGCGCGTAATGCCGCGCTCAGCGAGCTGGAACATCATGTCTTCGGCATCAAGCGTACCGTTTTCACCGCCTTTCACGGGGGTTAACTCCACACCCATTTTCTGCAAGGCTGGCGTCAGCACCTGTGTGGAAAGCACCCATACAGGTACTTCTTTTGCGGTTTGTGCCAGCCTGCTGCTAGGGGAAAGCTGCAAGCGATTGTCGGCCACCACACGGAGTGGGTTGCGTTTTTCAAGCCCCGGCAAGCGACAGGTCAGGAGCGGATCATCCTTCACCGCCGTGCCACTACCCACCAACACCGCATCGTGCGTGGCGCGCAGGTAATGCCCATAGGCGCGGGCAGATTCACCCGTAATCCAGCGACTTTCACCGCTATGCGTGGCAATTTTTCCATCCACACTGGTCGCAAGTTTCAGCGTCACTAGCGGGCGCTGGCGCTGCACGAGCGAAATAAATCCTTCATTCAGCGCGCGCGCTTCTTTTTCCAGCACGCCTTCGACTACTTCAATCTTCGCGGCTTTGAGCGCATCACGACCACGGCCTGCCACCAGCGTGTAATTATCTTCTGTCGCCATGACGACTTTTTTAATGCCGGCAGCAATCAGCGCATCGGTGCAGGGCGGGGTTTTACCGTAATGGCAGCACGGCTCAAGCGTCACATACGCCGTTGCGCCAGTGGCGGCCTTGCCTGCCATAGCGAGTGCAATCACCTCCGCATGCGGCCTACCGCCACTGGCGGTCGTGCCGCGGCCTACAATCTGCCCGTTTTTTACAATCACACAGCCCACGGATGGGTTCGGCGCAGTGCGCCCCTGCCCGCGTCGGGCAAGGTTCAGTGCCATGCGCATATACTGTTCGTCTGTCAGATTCAGGGGCATATTTCTCACCAAAAATTCTGCACGGAAATGACGTTAAAAAACGCCGGAAGAATTTATTTCTTCTTCAGTTTTGCTTCTTTTTCCATCTGCTCGATGAAAGCTTCGAAATCCGCAATGTCGCGGAAGTCGCGATACACCGATGCATAGCGCACATAGGCCACAGGGTCGAGCTTATACAGCTCCAGCATCACCCGCTCGCCAATTTTATCGGTATCAACCTCGCCGTCGCTCAGCTTCTCAAGGTCACGTACAATGTTATTCACGGTGATTTCCACTTGCTCTTCGGTCACCGGGCGCTTGCGCACCGCAATGCGGATGGAGCGCGTGAGCTTGTCGCGGTCGAACGGGCGCTTCTGCCCATTCTTCTTCACCACATAAAGTTCGCGGAGCTGAATACGTTCAAAGGTTGTAAAGCGAGAGTCGCAGGCGGGGCAGAAACGACGACGGCGAATCGACTGGCCATCTTCCGACGGCCTTGAATCTTTCACCTGCGTATCCTCGTTTCCACAGAACGGGCAGCGCATCAAACCCCACTATATGTTGTGCGTAACTTCCCTAAGTACGCGGATATATGGGGAATTGTGCACAAAGCTGCTTCACTTCGGCAAGCACTTTTTGCTCCGTGGCCGCATTATTTTCCGGACTGTTGCTCAAACCATCCAGCACGTCACCGATCAATTCACCGATTTTCTTGAACTCTTCCACGCCAAAACCACGTGTGGTGCCTGCAGGTGTGCCAAGGCGCACACCGCTCGTCACGAACGGAGGCTGTGGGTCAAACGGAATGGCGTTCTTGTTGCAGGTAAGGCCTGCGCGCTCAAGACTTTCTTCGGTTTGCTTGCCCGTCAGCTTCTTCGGGCGCAGATCCACCAGCACAATGTGGTTATCCGTGCCGCCGGTCACAATGTCTGCGCCACGCTTTTTCAGCGTGTCAGCCAGTACGCGGGCGTTATCAATCACCTGCTTGCCATAGGTTTTAAATTCAGTTTGCAGCGCTTCACCGAAGGCCACGGCTTTACCAGCAATCACATGCACCAGCGGACCACCCTGAATGCCAGGGAAAATCGCGGAGTTGATGGCATTTGCCAGCGTCACGTCTTTGCCGCTTTCGGTTTTACGCACCACCAAATCACCATTGCGGGCAAGAATCACACCACCGCGTGGACCGCGCAGTGTTTTATGCGTCGTGCTCGTTACCACGTCCGCAAACGGCACGGGGCTTGGGTACGTACCGGCAGCCACAAGGCCTGCCACGTGCGCCATATCCACCATGAAGAATGCGCCCACACTGTCAGCAATCTCGCGGAACTTCTTCCAATCCACCACGCGTGGGTAGGCCGAGAAACCTGCAATAATCAATTTCGGTTTATGCTCTTTGGCAAGCTTTGCCACTTCTTCATAATCAATCAATCCATCGGACTGTTTCACGCCATATTGAATGGCTTTAAACCATTTGCCGGACTGGTTCGGTGCCGCACCGTGTGTTAAGTGACCACCTGCCGCAAGGCTCTGGCCAAGAATGGTATCGCCCGGCTTAATCAGCGCGGTGAATACACCTTGGTTGGCCTGCGAGCCGGAGTTCGGCTGCACGTTGGCATAGGTCGAGCCAAATAATTTATTCAGGCGGTTAATCGCAAGGCTTTCCACTTCGTCGGCAAATTCGCAGCCACCGTAGTAACGCTTGCCGGGGTAACCTTCCGCATATTTGTTGGTGAACACGCTGCCCTGTGCAGAAAGCACAGCCCAGCTCGCGATGTTTTCAGAGGCAATCAACTCAATCTGATTTTGCTGGCGTGCAAGCTCACCGGAGATGGCTTTGAACACTTCCTTATCCGCTTCAGAAACGGGTGCCGTGAAAAAACGATTCTTGTCGTTCATAAGTGAGCTTACCTTTTCAGACTTCATGTGATTCCCCTGTAAATCGAGTTCCTAGGGCAGCTTTTAGCGGCTTTGCGGCGGCTTTGCAATGAAAATCAGAGGGGTAAATACGGGGCTTTAGCAGCCGAGTTTGTCCACGCGGCGTTGGTGTCTGCCACCTTCAAAATCGGTGGTGAAAAATGCCTTCAGTGCGGCCAGCGCCGTGGCTTCATCCACCATGCGCGCACCAAGGGCCAGCACGTTGGCATCGTTATGCTGGCGCGAAAGCGTTGCAATTTCTTCGTTGTGGCATAGTGCGCAGCGGATTTTCGGGTGACGATTCGCCGCGATGGAAATGCCGATGCCACTGCCGCAAATCAGCACGCCTTTTTCGGCTTTTCCGCCCTCAATCGCTTCCACGACTTTGCGGGCATAATCTGGGTAATCGACGGATTCCGTGCCATCCGTGCCAAAATCCAGCACCTTGAAACCCATTTTTTCAAGGGCGCTTTTAAGCGTCTTTTTCAAGGCTGGGCCAGCATGGTCGCAGGCAATCGCCACGGTTTTCGTCGTCATTTTTTTATTATCTTTGATTATTGTTTATTGCCCATTAGGTAGAGCAATTGGTCGAATCTGGCAACTGCCATTTGATTTTATATTCAATCAAATCATCGAAGGTCGCGGTGTTGAATTTCTGCACAAAGATATGATCAAACGCCGAGCCTGTGGTGGTACCGTTACCCGTATGGGCATTCACCAACTGGTCGGCATCAGCTGTGCCTTTTTCAAGGCGTGTCGTACCTTTGCCGCGCCATGCGCCGTGGCCATCCGTGCCATAGCTCATCACCAGCACCCCAGCTTCATTCGTCACCGCGTTGGCATCTGCCTGAGTGTTCATGGCTTTCACCATGATCTGCCCGTTACTAATCGTGTAGCCGCTGTTGGTGGCCACATCCACTTTATAGGTGAGCTGTTCATCTACGATATACATAAATTTCCTACCCCAACCATCCAGCATCAAGACCGGCGAGATACGCATGCTACGAACCGGCACCGCACCGGCCAGCACGTTCGTTGCCGCATGGCGCTCTATGTTAGGCGACGTACACCCAATCGGTGCACCACCGGAACCAAGGCCAAGACCGAAATTCGCGGAAGCATTTGAAGCCAGCGGATCGGTTGGGCATGGCAAGTGGCAATATTGTTTTACATACACACCTAAGGCTTCCATCAGGAAATTCATCCGATCCTGAGTGGTGTTGATGCGTGAGGCCTCAAGACGGCTAGCACCCACAGCCAGCGAACCACCAGCAATCAGGCTAACAACCGTCAGCACAATCGCCAGCTCCACGATGGTAAAGCCGCTATTATTCTTGTTTTTGATGGGGAGTTTTTTTTTCATAATATGCTGATTTTGTTCGCTTATTATATACACGTATCCATGGTGTATCATAGCAAAGAAAGATTAAGGAATCCTTAAATCCCACATAATTTATAACCACCTGATTTTAATGACAAAAAAGCGGCAGAAGGTCGCCCTCCTGCCGCTTTTCTTGCGTGGTTGTTCGGCGAAATGGACTAGAAGCTAAACAGTGTGCCTACCAGCACGGCTGTCGCGTCATTGTCCTGCAGCGTGGCGTCATCTGCGTCAAATTCCGCAAATGTCACTTCTGCAAATGGCACCAAGCCAGGCGCCACTTCGTAGTCTGCCCCAAGGCTGACGACGTTCAGATCGTTCTGCTCACGCTCGCTGTCCAGATACGTCAGGCTCACACCCAGTGCACCGGTTTCATAAGCTGCGCCGGCACTCCAGTAGTTACTGTCTTGCGTAGTCGGTGAAGCATGGGTGAAGGATTTATTCCAGTCACCATAGCTACCCGCCACCGTGAAGCCCTGATAGCTCACGTTAAGACCTGCGGCATAGGCATTCAGGTCGTTATGACCCGGCGCTTCTTCGTTACCATATTGGCCGGTTAGGCTCGCGATGTATGAAAGCTCGCCCACGCGGTTGCTATAATTCACGCCGCCGCTCAGCACGTTTTCAAAATCACGGTGACCTGCATCGTCGGTAAAGCCTGCGGCCGTACCCACGTTGCCCGTATCAGGAATAAAGCTCACACCCCCTTGGAAACCAGCAAGGCGCGGAGTAATGTAAGTGATTTTATTCGCGTCTTCCGTTGCGCCATGTTGCTGGTGCAGCGGCAAATCATCGCCATGGATGAAATCTTCATGCCCCAAATGCGCAAGGCTGCCACCGTGGCTGTGGCCGGAATGCGGGTCGCCAGGGAAGCTCACCACCGTGTACCAATCACCATGGATACCGCCAGTCGCGCGTGCAATCGTGGAGGCGTTTACACCCAGCAACGTGCCCGCATCAGTGTTGGCACCCAGTTCCACGCGGCCCAAACTGTCAGATTCTACAAACAGATAGGTTTTGTCAGCATTCAGCCCCTGTTCTTCGAAGTCTTCGGTTACGTCTGCTTCCAGTTCAATCACCGCGCCGTAATCAAAGCCCTGCTCTGCCGTACCGCGATATTGCAGTTGCACTTCCGTGTCGTTGGCGAATTTTACGTCGCGCTGGTCTCGGTCAATATCCTGATCCAGGTGGCTCGCCACAAAATTATGGAAGCCGCTTAGAGTAAGGCCTTTTTTTGCTTCTTCCGCACCATGATGTGCCGAATGCGCTAAGGCCGAGGTTGCAAATAAAGAAGCAGACACTGCTGCCACAGATACAAAACGTTTCATTGTTTTTTCCTTTAAATAAATAGATGCATTGCCGCGCGTTTTTAGCGTGCAGCGTGTAAAATTTTTCTATCGATTAAAGGAAGGTCGGCGGGGCGCGGGGCGCAGAGCGGTTGAAGTGCGCCACATCCTGTGCGGCTACTTCATCATGGTCAAAAACAACAGCGGTTTCTTTAGGGGCCTTCAGGCCTGCATCGCACGCCGCCAGCACAGGGGATTTAGCAGCAACATCCCCATTCAGCACACATAAGGGGCAGTGCGGAAAATGTGTTTCTTCGCTTTCTCCGCTAAGGCCGATTTCTGAGGCATCCACATAGCGGATGCCCTCTGTCGTACACAGCGCCACCTTGCCTTCTGCCGCAGGCATCAGCGGGGCACAAAAGGGCAGTAGCGTGTTGAGCAGTAACACGAACAACAGCGTATATTTAATAGCGCGGCTTTTCATCATCGCTGCAGGTTATACTGTAGGAACAGGCGCTTGGCAAGATGTGTTGTTAACGATTGATTAACCTAAATAAACTATAGTTATAGGCTCGGATAATTAGTAGCAGAGGCTTTTATGGCGCCGGAGAAAGAAACCACACTGAATCAGGATTTGCTAGCGGTGATAAAAGCCACCGCCGCAGGGCTTGCCTCTGCCTACGGCAAAATGACGCACCCGCTGCTGGTGGAAAAAGAGCGCGATGAATTTTATTTCGGCATGATGGGAAAAATCGGCGACTTCCGCAAAGAAATTGAAAAACGTGTGCAAGACGATGCACAAACCAGGCCTGATAGTTTCCAACAATTCATTCGGGGCACCGAAGGTTTTATTACCGATATCTTCACGCTGCGAGCCATCAGTGCAAGCGCGATTGAGGCCACACAGCGTATCGCTGGCAAGAACACTGCCCTTGTTAAGGAAGAGGCTGAACTCAGCGCACTCGATAGAACGCTCCGTGAGCGTTTCTCTGCCAAATCAAAAGGAGACCCGGTTCCGCCGCTTGCAGCCATAGATGAAGAAAAACTTGAACAGCTCGACGCCCAGTATGGTGGCCGCGTGGGCGAATCAAAATTCTTCCGGCAAATTGAAAGGGAAACAGAAACCGCGCGCAAGGCAGGGGACAAAGGTATCACAGAGGAACGCACAATACGTGGAGCTGAAATCCGTGAACTGGCGCTGGTGGATTTAGCAAACGACGGATGCAACGACGCGCGCAAACAGATGCTGGCCGCACTGCACGAAATCGTAAAGGTGCAGTCTTCCATCGGCAGAATCATGGAGCGCTACGACATGGAAATAGCAGGCCGCAACGAAAGTCGCACCAGCCCTTCGCAAACATAATCTGAAATCTTGGAGTGGTCAGCGTTAGTCGATATGTTGCGAATCATTCATTATTAACAAATTACCAAGCTAGTGAGCTGTGTACCTATTTTTTACGAAGGCTGCTAGATGGCGCTGAAATACCGATCCAGAATTCCAACTAGCGGCCACAAAAAGTGTGGCTGAAAAAGCTGGGTCATCGACGAATGCCAAGCTTAGATAGGGACGCTTCACTATCTGCTAGGGATATGTTTTTACAATAGTATCAATAGCCCCTTTAAAAGCAGCGGCATTGCCAGTGTTGAATAATTTTTCTTCAAAATCGATTTGCCTAATTTTGGCTAAGATAGCTTCTCGCCAATCCAAGTCGTCAACCAATCTCAATGATTTTCGAACGAATTCTTCTGATGTGGTGGCAACTAACTCGTGCATTCCAACTTGTTTTAACAATGCGGAAGCAAAACGACTATATGCCTTTTTGCCCTCAAGCGTAATAATAGGCTTATGCAGTGTCAGACAATCGACGACACGGTTATAGCTTCCAAAGTGGAATGAATCTAACAGTAGGTCGCAGTTTTCCAGCACTTCTAAATACTGTGCCTTTTGCATAGAAGCAGATACATAAATATGTTCTGCACCAAAAACCGCTTCTAGGTCTTTTTGGGCGGCAAGCAGTGTCAGGCGGGTTGCATTAATGCCAATAAAATGAAAGCGGATACGCTGACTTGTGTTTTCCAAAATTTGTTTTAGTAGAAGTAAGTGCGGATAGTTGAATTTCATATCCCCCCATGAGAGGCCTATCTCGATCCATTCATATTTACGCGGTGGGAATGATGGTTTATAATCGAGACGGATGGGCTCCACACCCAAGCCTTTAATTAATACTAGTTTCTCAGCATAGTAGCGTTGTGGGCTTTCAGCTTCTTCCACTGCCTCACCACCAATGTAATAGTCGATTTCACTATTACCGCTGGTAACTGGATGACCATAGGTGGTAATTTGGATGGGTGCTAAACGCAGGTTAGAGAGAATAATAGATGGACGGTTTAACCCTACATCACTAAACAGCACGATACCATAATTGCCCGACAAGATTCGTTCGAGCATTTCATAGGTAAAGCTATCATTGATACCCAAACCCAACGGTATAATGGTATCAAACAACTGTGTGTCGAGCACATCGCCTTCGTTGGGCTTATTATAAAATAATGTTAAATGATAATCAGGCTTTAAGGCATAAAGCATCGGTGCCAAGCAACGATAAACAGAATGATTCGTATTCATATTTGCGGAAATGACCAATATGCGGCGCATATCTGAACCCATTTTGAATTCGCGCTTGAAGGCTTGCTTGGTTCGATCGTTGATGACATCACGCAGTGCGCGGTCTTTATCAGGGCTGGCATAGGTTGCATCAAAATATGCAAATGATGTATCTTCCATCGGCGGGAAGTGTGGGTCATCCAGCGTGAACTTTTCGAGGGCCGGGCTACCAATTACCTCATCAACAAAACGCTGCGTGACTTCCGAACCCCTCCAGCGATGTTTTAGGATAGCGGCAACCCAAATCGAAGTGAGGTAGGGTTGAGCTTGAAATAAATCCAAAAGAGAAAGTCGCACAGTGCAATAGGGTGAATAGAGAATTAATGTGCGAACAAAATTGTTCGGTTGGCTGCTAATATGCCGCAATGTTGCATCGGCATTATAAAACTTTGTCAGGCGCAGCATATTGGCAAGTGTTGAGTTGCGGCGAATGAGTTCTGGTGCAAGATGGTTATTAATAGCAAAACGCTCGGAGGAAAGTACTTGCAGTATAACATCTGCAACGATTTGCAGAGCTTGGAAAAAGTTAGGATCCATTTCCCCAAATTCCTGCGTTTCAAAAAACTCCAGAATCTGAATAATGCGGGTTGTAACACCATCATAATCACCAGCATTAAATTCAGCTGCTAATTGTTCTGAATCTAATGAAAGATATGCCATTTCATATACTCTGTCCTTGATATGGCACTAACTTACCGTTTAACAGAACATAAACCTCTCCAAATGCTATGTTCCTTCGTTGTATCTCGGCATAGATATCTTTCGCCCGCCATTGCGTTGTAATGACGATAATTTCCATGTAGTTTTGCTCAATATACTCTGGTGGGCGGATTTCTTGTGCAGTCCTCGGTACATAACGGCCGACTTTGTTATAATCCGAGTCTATTACCACAGGAAAATCTTCAACCAGTATATTAAAATTATTAAGGAAGGATGCACTTTTTCCTGTGCCACCCCAAAATGCCACTCTCTTTTTCTGCTTTTTCCATTCACCTAGAGTGGTAGAAATATTTGTAAATTGTGCATCAATTCTTTCACGATATCGTTCTGTAGATTCTCTAATTTCAGTCAGTCGTTTTATTTGCTTTGGCCTAACTTCAGCGAGTACAACTTCATCCGCATATTCTTGTTCTAAACGCAATATTTCAAACCCTGCTTCTTTAAACATGTTGCCAAAACTAAATACCGTAAAATTGGAAACATGTTCGTATAAATAATCGTTAATCCGCGCATGAGATATCGCCTTATCTATGCACGGTACTTCTGCAATCAGAGTTGGAAAAATGCCGTATCGATCACACCAATAGGCCAACTCCGCTACAAAATCTTTTGGAATTTGTAGGTGCTCAATGACATGGCGGCAGATTATAAAATCAGGTCTGTATTTTGGTAAGTCACGTTCGGGGATAAAATAATCTTCTATTGCCTCAACACCCTTCAACGCTGAATTGCGCGCTTCGACTCCAGGCTCAAAACCAACAGTACGCGAATCAGGCTGAATTTTTTTTATGCGTCCCAAGAAATTTCCATCACCGCATCCAATTTCAAGCCATGTTCCCGCACCGTACGTCTTGCACAAGCGCTCCGCCAGCGCATCCATATAGTCCATCCAACCTGAACCCGCATTATACATCAGGTTGGAATTGTTTTCATAAGGCACTTTTGAATAATCAAACTCTATGTTAAAAATATGTCCACAATTAGCGCAGGTATAAAAATTCATCGGATAAGAGCCTATATCGCGTGCGGCCTCTGCTGTTTTTGGTAAATACAGCGCAGCAAGCGGTTGATCTTCCGGGTTAAAAAGTGGATAAGAAATAGGGTAATTACATGCAATACAATTTTTCATAGGTGTATGGTAAGAAATATGGGAAAACTGTCAACAAAAAGAGCCCTGGTAACAGGTGGCGCAGGATTCCTTGGTTCGCATTTATGTGAGCGATTGCTGAACGATGGCTTTGAAGTGCTATGCCTTGATAATTTTTATACAGGCCACAAAGAAAATCTTCGTACTTTACTCGCAAATCCCAATTTCGAAATAATCCGTAAAGATATTGCAGAGCCTTCATTTTATGAAGTAGATGTTATTTATAATCTGGCGTGTTCTGCTTCACCCATTCATTATCAAGAACACCCCATACAAACACTGCGTGCCTCCGTTTCTGGTGCTATGAATATGTTGGAAATTGTACGCCATCGCCCTAACACCATTATGATGCAAGCCTCAACCAGTGAAGTCTATGGTAACCCAGAGATACATCCTCAGCGCGAAGATTATTTGGGTAATGTAAATAATTTGGGGCTGCGTGCATGTTATGACGAAGGTAAACGCTGCGCCGAAACTCTGTGTTACGACTACCACCGTCAATATAATGTACAGGTAAAAATAGCACGGATTTTTAACACTTATGGTACACGAATGCATGTGCATGATGGGCGTGCTGTTTCTAATTTTATCACTCAGGCATTGAATGGTAATGACATCACTATTTATGGCGATGGTAGCCAGACACGTTCTTTTTGCTTTTATACGGATACAATCGATGCCTTTTTAAGATTGGTGGAAACACCCTCTAACTTCATCGGTCCAGTCAATATCGGCAACCCGCACGAAATTACTATTAGTGAGCTTGCAGAATTGATTATTCGCCTAACAGGTAGTAAATCCAAACTAGTTAAACTTCCCCTTCCACAGGATGACCCCATTCGCCGCTGCCCAGATGTTGGCCTTGCTAAAAAACAATTGGGCTGGGAGCCCAAAATATCGCTAGAGGAGGGCTTGAAAGAAACCATCTCCTATTTCATGGCACGTTTAAAAGCCTAAGAAATGGGTGAACTTTGGTTGAATTACTAAGGGTTAATACGACGCAAGGGTATAAAGCTTGAATATTCTTTGCGAAATCCCTTGAAACCAATGGCTCTAAGGCAGTCTTAAAAAGAGTGGTCGGGGCGGTGTGATTCGAACACACGACCCTCTGGTCCCAAACCAGATGCGCTACCAGGCTGCGCTACGCCCCGACGAAAAGAGGCCATACACTTAACTGCCCTCGGGATTAAAAGCAACCGGAAATACGAAGATTCACCATCTTAAGAAGCATACCGCAGCTCGCTCACGTAAGCGCCAAGCTCTTTAAGCGCCTCCTGCAGCGTGGCTCGCAGTCGTTCACTGGTGCCTTCTTTCCGCCTCGCGTGCGCCAGCGCACAAATATCCTGCACGCGACGCGCACCACAAGGTAGCTTGCTGCGCCTTTAAGCTCATGCGCTGCTTCTCCCCATTCCGTGTCACTTTTTCTGTATGCTGGCAGCACGCCGTGCGGTGCATCGGTCTGCGGTTTGGTAGAGCAGGCGAAAAACTCTTCCTCCAGCTCCCACGTACCCTCTGTAATGCTGCGTAGTTTCTCGCCTTTCCTAGAGGGCGGCCTCTTTCCGTGCAGGGCGCTCTAAATACTGCGCCGCCTGAGCCACCAGCTCTTCAATAATTTCGGTCGTGGGCTGCTCTTTTGTTACCATCCCCACGCTCTGGCCTGCCATTAAGGAACCGCGTTCCACATCCCCATCTTTTACAGCCTTGCGTAGAGCTCCAGCCCAATAGTGCTCAATCTTAAGTTGAGCCTCTGCCTTTTGTAACACACCTTTTTTATATTGGTCAATCATCTCCTGCTGGAAACGGTTGAAATCTTCCGTGGCCTTGTTGTTGATGGCGCGCACCGGAATCACCGGAAAGTCTACATCCAGCTGCACCGATGGCTGCGCGTCGCGCGCGTTGGCTTTAATAAAGGCGCGCTTGAAGTTCGGGTGGGCGATGCTTTCGGTGGCGCACACAAAGCGTGTGCCAAGCTGCACACCCGCCGCGCCCATTTCCAAATACGCTGCAATCGCTTCACCGCGGCCGATGCCGCCTGCCACAAACACCGGAATCTGCGGCATGTTTTCATTCACATAGGGCAGAATTTCCTGCGCCAGCACCGAGGTGGAAACAGGGCCGATATGCCCACCGGCTTCCATACCTTCAATCACCAGTGCATCCACACCGTCTTTCACCAGCTTGCGCACAATCGGAATTGCGGGGGCAAAGCCCACCACTTTCGCGCCATAATCTTTAATCGCTGCCAGCGTGGCAGACTTCGGCAAACCACCGGCCAGCACCACATGGCTCACATTCTGGTGGCGGCACACGGCCACCAGTTCATCCAGCTGTGGGTGCATAGTAATCAGGTTCACGCCGAACGGTTTTTTCGTCAGGGCTTTGGTGCCTTCAATTTCTTTTTCGAGCAATTCGGGAGACATGGCGCTCGCGGCAATCACGCCGAAGCCACCTGCGTTTGAAATCGCCGCCACAAGATTGCGGTCCGATACCCAGCTCATCGCCCCGCCTAAAATCGCATAGGGCGAGCCGAAAAAATCCGCACCCCTGCGCCACAGAGCATCTAAACGGGCATAGCCCTCGGGATACTGCGTGGCAGCGGGAGACACCATGTTATTTTTCTTCCTTGGCGTCGAGGTCATAGGCCGTGTGCAGGGCACGCAGCGCCAGTTCCAAATATTCTTCATCAATCAGCACGCTGATTTTAATTTCTGACGTCGAAATCACCAGAATGTTCACGCCTTTTTCAGCCAGCGTCTTGAACATTTTCTGCGCAAGACCCGCATGGCTACGCATGCCCACGCCAATCACCGAAACTTTCGCCACCGTGTGGTTGGTCAGCACCGCATGGAAGTCGAGTTTGTCCTTCAGTTCTTTTAGGGCTGAAACAGCGCGGTCAAGATCGGTTTTCGCCACGGTGAAAGTCAGGTCGGTTTTCTTACCGTCCTCCGTGATGTTCTGCACGATCATGTCGACGTTGATTTCCTTGTCAGCCAGCGGGCCAAAAATCGTTGCCGCTACGCCGGGTTTATTTTCCACACCGGTCAGCGTCAGCTGGGCTTCGTTGCGGCTATAGGTAATACCTGTAATGAGCCTGCGCTCCATCACTTCCTCCTCTTCTACGAGCAATGTTCCGGGTTTATCTGAAAAGCTGGAGAGCACCTGCACACGCACATGGTGTTTCATCGCCATTTCTACCGAGCGCGTTTGCAGCACTTTTGCGCCGAGCGATGCCATTTCCAGCATTTCTTCGTAACTGATTTTATTGAGCTTGCGCGACTTGGGCACGATGCGCGGGTCGGAGGTATATACACCCTCTACGTCCGTATAAATATCGCAGCGTTCGGCCTCAAGCGCGGCGGCAATCGCCACGGCAGAAGTGTCAGAGCCGCCACGGCCCAGTGTTGTAATGCGGTCTTCCGGCGTTACGCCCTGAAAACCCGGAATCACCACCACTTCACCTTTGGCAAAATGCTTGCGGATGCGCGCCGCATCAATGCTTTCGATGCGGGCTTTGGTGTGCATATCATCGCTGCGGATGGGAATCTGCCAGCCCTGCATGGAAATAGCTGGCACGCCAAGGGCACGAATCGCCAGCGCCGTAAGACCAGATGTCACCTGCTCACCAGAGGCCACCACCACGTCATATTCTGATTCTTCTTCTTTTGTGCGTAAGGTGGAAACTTGGCTTACCCATTTCACCAGCTGGTCGGTTGTGCCCGACATAGCGGAAACCACCACCGCCACTTGGCTGCCTTTTTCCACTTCCGACTTCACGCGGCGTGCCACGTTCTTGATATTCTCAGTATTCGCGACCGAGGTGCCGCCGAATTTCATCACAATAATGGCCATGGGTTCTTCCCTTGCGCGTGTTGATGACCGTTGTTGGTTTTGCCGCAGCGGCAGGGCACAAAAACACCCTCCCCGCTACAGGGAACGCCTGTATACAGCAAAGGTTCTACGGTTACAAGAGGGAAGGCCCGGATATGCGTTACACAGAGACCGAAACGCCTGCCACTGCGGGTGATACCATAGCATCGGCCACCACAGAAGTCATCGTCGGCGCCCCATATTCAAACATCTGTTGTATTTGAAAAATTTGCAGCTAGACTGACTCTGATGGGGTGGTAGGGCGCATTACTTGGAGCAAGATTTCAGACCGCCGTATCTCTAAGAAATCCATAGAATAAGAAACTGATAATGACCCAAGAAAACTACCTGCAAGAAGTACGTGAACAATACGAAAATTATCCTTATCCGATGGTTAATCCGGAGGATGAAAGAAAGCGGGTCGTCGTTCCGATTACCGAGGCTGTTGAATGTCTCAACTATTATTGCTTCTCAGGTAAGCGGGACTTTCGAAAAGGGTTTCGTGTTTTAGTTGCAGGTGGCGGCACAGGCGATGCAGTGATTGCTTTGGCCGAGCAGTTGCGTGGTATGCCTGCAGAAATAATTTATGTGGACATGAGCCTTGCATCGATGAAAATCGCACAAGAAAGAGCAAGTATTCGCGGCCTGAGCAACATTAGGTGGATTAACGATTCTCTCTTAAACATCTCAACACTTGGACTGGGAGAATTTGATTATGTCAACTGTTCCGGCGTACTGCATCATCTTGCCGACCCATCTGCGGGATTAAAAATCCTTTCCGACTCTTTGAAGCCGGATGGCGCGATGGCGCTAATGCTATACGCAAAATACGGGCGCATGGCCGTGTATATGATGCAAGAAGCCTTGCGTCTCATAAACCACGATGAGCCCAATTTACAAAAACGCGTAGAGAATACAAAATCAATTTTAAATTTTTTGCCCCAGACGAATTGGTTCTATCACTCTCCGCCCCCAATAATTGGCGAAATCAGGTCCGGAGATGTCGGTATTTACGACCTCTTATTGCATTCGCAAGACCGCGCCTACACGGTTCCGGAATTATATGAATACACTGAGAAGGAGGGCTTAAAAGTTGTCCACCTTTTTTCAGATGATCGCATGCTAGGGCCAAATCTATATGACCCAGCATTTTATATTAAAGACCCCCGAATAGTGGCTCAGGTGCGAAAGCTGGATATAAGATACCAGCAGGGGCTTGCTGAGCTATTAAATAGCCAGATTATTAAACATACGTTTTATGCAGCAAAGAATGTCGCGCCTTTGCCCAGCACAGAAGATTTTGATAATATTCCCGTGCTTGGTTTCGATATTTTTACGGAACAAGCAACACTCTGTGACATCATCAGTAAGGCTACCGACATTGTTCTTTTACGGCAACCCTCTACCAATATTGAAATTATTTTAACTAAAACACCCCATCTTGAGTTTTTTTTCAGATTCATGGATGGGAAGAGAACACTTAAAGAAATTTTCCGAATAATCATGGACTCGAATGAGGGCAAAAAGCACAAACCAAATTTTCAAACGTTGTCTTTTGAGTTTAACGCAATGTTTGCAACCTTAAATGCCAGAAACTGGTTGTTCTTGCGCCACAAAACAACTGCCCCCATTATATATCCCATAGAGATGCAGGAGAGGGTCACTAAAGCCTAGCCCGCTCTTAGGACAAGGTTAAGATAATTGCTACCCTGCTATCACTTGTTAGAATGCGACAATATTGAATGTTGCTTTTGTTTACCTTTTTTTAACCTTTTTCGTGTAGGCTTGATTTTGTAGGGCTATTCATGTACGATGGTCTTATCGAGCCTTTAGCTTAGGCTTGTTAATTTAAATCCCGAGGACATGTAAGTCCTTGAGTAAACCCAAGTAGGAGTTTTTATGCCAAATACAATCAACACAAACATTGCTGCTTATGCTGCTCAATCAAACATCCGAACCGCTGGCGATGCGGCGGCCTCCTCGGTCTCTAGGCTTTCTAGCGGTAATCGCATTGTTAAAGCCTCTGACGACGTTGCCGCTCTTGCTGCTGGTACGCTGTTGCGTTCCACGGTATCTACGCTCAAGGCCGCTCAGATTAACACGGCTCTCGGCAGTAGCTTGTTGCAGGTTGCCGATGGCGGTTTGTCGCAAATCAATGAAATTCTTCAGCGTCAAAAGTTCTTGGCCTCGTCAGCTACGGCAGGTTCTTTGAGCAGCAATGAGCGTGCTTTGCTTAATCAAGAATTTCAAGGCTTGTCGGCAGAAATAGATCGCTTGGCTTCAAATACCAAATTTAACCAGGTGAGCTTGCTTAGTGGCGCCCTATCCGGCTCCGTGGCTCTAAGTACGAAATCTCAAGATGGTACCGCAACTGCTGGTGCTTCCGCAGCCGCAGTTGTGACGGTTGCCGTGCAGCCCGCCGCAGGTGACTCCGTCACGATTAACGGCTATAGGGTTGAGTTTTCCACTGCCGCGCCGGGAACTACGGCAGCGGCCGGCAAAGTCTCTGTAAGCGCAACGATAACAGAAACCGCAAGAAACCTGGTCGCCTTCCTCAATAGCAGTAGAGATTCCCGCGTTGCTAATTTCAGGTTCACCAACGTTGGTGGTGCGGTAAGCGCCAACTATGCTGGTGGTTTGCTGAGTGGTGCATATATCGTAGATGCAACTAGCAGCAACACGACGAATATCACCGTTGGCTCTGTTGCCAACCGCACTATTGCCACAACCAACCCCATTGATGGCCTTGGCGTTGATCGCACTCAGGCGCTTGGGACTACAACTGGTACTATATTCGTTAATGGTGGGCTCTTGGCTGCCAACTCCGGGACAGCTATTAGCACTCGCGCCATCATCAACAACAAAGACTTTGTTGGTAAGTTTGATGGGGAAACTATTGGCAAAATCACTGCCACTTATACGGGTGTGGCGGATACTGCAGTGTTTTCTGTTACGGTTGGTAACTTTACCTACACTACGGCCGCTCAGGATATCACCAACGCCGGTCTTGTAACGCTAACCTTTACCGGTCAAAATAATACAACGCTCGCGCCTGGTGGCGGTACTTTCACATTAGACATTGCTGGCGGTGCAATCAGTGCATTCTCTGCTCAGGCTGCACTTGATCCACAGGTTCAACAAATGAATGATTCACTTCAGGGCCTGACGATTACGCAGAACCGTGACGTGTCGTCTTTCAAGGAAGGTGCAATTGTTACTAATGCTGGTGTAGAAGTGGCCAACCTAAACGGGTTCAGTGCCAACTTCCGTTCCGATGATTTTGCCAACGTGAACATTGAGTCCATCAAGGTAAGTGCGCCAGAATTGGGGAGCACTGATGCTAAAATAACAGTGGTGATTAACGGTGAGACTTTTGTAAGCACTTCTGGTATTGGGAACTTAATCGGCCTTAATACCACGATTGGCCTACAGAGCTTAACGACTCCTACAAACTCTTTAACTCTGGTCACTGGCAACCAGGCGATAGCAACCTCGGCAACAACTACGCTGGATATCTCCACGCAGGTAAATGCTGATAATATACAAGCGGCGCTTGAGGAAGCGTTTGGTTTGACCGAGGCTGGGGCGAAGCTCAGTTTCCAGGTCGGCACTACTTCTGCTGATAGCATTGGTGTGCAGATCGATTCTGCTGGAACGGATAACCTTTTCTCTGGACAATCGCTGGATATTTTGGATGTAACTAACGCTTCCAATGCTGCGAATGTGCTGGACACAGCTATTGATACGTTGGTTAGTCTCCGAGCTAATGTGGGTGCTCTGCAGTCGAGGTTTAACTATGCGGCAGCGAATATCGATAGTTCTATCCAGAACACCGATGCTGCACGCAGTGTGCTGCTCGATACGGATGTTGCGGCAGAATCTACTAATTACGCAACACAGCAGGTAAAACTGCAGGCCGGTATCTCTGTCTTAGCCCAGGCGAATCAGCAGTTACAGGCCCTCCTGAAACTCTTAGGCTAATTAATCCTTTGATGGGGTCAGAACAATAAGTTAGTTGTTCCGACCCCATCAACGATGGAATGAGGCTTATATGACAGATATTACAAACATTAGCATTTCCCTACCGGCGCCACGAAGAGATGCCGTGCCGCAGGCGCCTGTTCCCGTTAAAGTGTCGCAGGCTGAGCCAGTGCTTAGGCCAACCAGCGAAAAGAGTCAGGCCGGAAATAGTATTGACCGCTTAGACTTAGTTAAACTCGCGTCTAGGCAGTTAGCAGACCCCTTTGTCTTGGGTGATAGCAGATTTACGATCTACAAAGACACCTCAGGACAATATGTGACTCGACTCACAAATCTGCGGGATGGGAAAGTAACCTATTTCCCTGAGCCAGAGTTGCTTAAACGGTCGGCTCAAAGCCTTGGTTTTGACGAAATGCTC
This sequence comes from Rickettsiales bacterium, assembly GCA_044356525.1. Classification (GTDB taxonomy): domain Bacteria; phylum Pseudomonadota; class Alphaproteobacteria; order Rickettsiales; family RGZB01; genus CAYXPR01. The sequence goes on along the minus strand of JBIKVZ010000001.1, from coordinate 689,986 downwards.
TAGGAGCCGCCTGATTCAATTTCTTTGTGGCGCCTAAAGATGAATAGAGACAAGAACCCTTAGGAGCGTCTGATGGTAACTCAGATAACACTCGGCAACTTTTTTACTCAGAATGGTCGTACCGTGCTGGGTGGAGTCAGCGGATCAGGGCTAGATACGGAAGGCCTTATTAACGGCCTTGCGGAAGCAAAGAGGATTCCAGCCAAGCAGCTTGAGGATAAGATCGCCATCAATGATAAGCGCAGCGCAGCACTTAGCGAGTTAAGGTCGTTACTCGGCTCTTTTCAAGACTCCGCCAACTTTTTGCGCAATCCTGTGGGTTTTGCCAATGCGGCAGACAATGCTTTCAAGTATACTTCTGCGGCTGTTTCTTCAAACACAAGTGTTAGCGGTAGTGCTTATTTGTCTGTACTAGCTTCCCCCGGCGCTGAAACACAAAGCTATACTATCAATGAAATTAGCTCTATTGCAAAAGCTAAAAAACAATCAAGCGGATCCTTCGCCATTGTGGACCCCAATGCTTCTGTAGTTGATCCAGGTCCTTCAGCAGATCGCTTTGGCTCAGGTACGTTTACGTTTAACGGTCAGAATATAACCTTGGCAGCTGGCGATAGCCTGAATACTGTCGCTAGTAAGTTTAATGCCGTATCTGACGATACGGGTGTCACTGCAAGCATCATTAAAATTTCAGATGGCAACTATAGCCTTATTTTTTCCGCGAAGGAGACGGGGTTAGACTCCAATTTTGACCTTGAAAGCCCCGCAACAATCACCTCGGATCCTTCTGGCGCTTTATCAGGAATAGTCTTTTCTCTCGTTCAAGATGCAAGTAATGCTATCTTCAAAATAGACAATCTAGAAATTACGAGACAGAGCAATTCTATCTCAGACGCTATCGAAGATGTGACATTCAACCTTATTGCTAAAACCACTACTGCGGTAGATCCGACTGAATTATCTGTTGATATAACTCCTGATACATCCGTTGCAAAAAATTCCATTATAAACTTTGTTAATGCTTACAATGATCTGAGGGTGTTTTTCTCGAATCAAACTAAGTTGGATGCCAATGGGCTTTATTCAGAAGATGCCGTACTCGCAACTAATAGCGTTTTCCGGAGTATTCTATCAAAAGCAACAGAAAATGTCAGCCGACAAGTCGCTGGCTTAACTGGGGGCATAGATTCGATATCTGACCTCGGCATCACATTGACGGATATACCGGCAACCGCCACAAATCCTAAAGTCGAAAATATTCTGAATGTTGATGAGTCAAAGCTAACATCTTTTCTTTCATCGAGCTTTAGTTCTGTTAAAAATGTTTTTGGGTTCAACTTTTCCTCTGACAATTCAAATTTGAACGCGTTTAAAAACAGTAAAAATCTTGATATTACTGACTTTACGCTAACTATAAATCCGGGCACATCTACATATCAGATCGACTATTTGGACGGCGCTGGCACTCCACAGACGGCAACATTAGATGCCGCTCTCTTTTCAGATAGCAGCGGTTACACACTTACCGGACAGTCCGGCACGCCGTTTGATGGGCTTGTTTTGCTGTATACCAGTACATCTGTTTCAACCATTGATGTTAGTCTCTCACAGGGTCTTGCCGACCGAATTTTTAACGACCTAGATTCTGCCTTGGACGACGATTCTGGCAGTTTAATTTCAGACATTGAGGGCGTTGCGACTCAGAACCAACGGTATCAAGATGAAATCGATAAAATTGATGATCAAATTGAACAATATCGCGAACAACTGATCGCCAGATACTCAGCCCTAGAATCCGCACTGGCAAAAGTGAACTCTGTGCTTCAACTTTTAGATGCCTTAAACAAGGCAAATCAGCAGGGTGGTTAGTATGTCGTCTCATAGTGACCTTTTGTTTGCTTATTCCGACGCTAAAGAATCGCAAAAAAATCTCATGTTTGCCTATTCCAAGGCTAAGGAAACGCTACCTTTAACCAAGCAGGTTGTTGCAGTTTATGATGGTGCAATAAATGCTTTGAAGCAGGCTCAGGCCTCTAATAATAAAAATGATATTGAGTCAAGGTATAATCTTCTAAATAAGGCCCTTACATTAGTTGTTGGGCTTCAAACTTGTTTGGATTTTGAAAAAGGTGGGGAAATAGCCAATATTCTGTTTTCTTTTTATAGTACAGTAGAATCAAATATCTGGACCCTACATCGACAGCCCTCTGAGGATAACTTTTCTACCGTTATTGAGATGCTCTCAAAAATGAGAGACGTATGGGAGGAGCTCGATACCGAGAGTAATAGACCGTTGTATTCTGATGTGCCTCAGACTGGGCAGATCTGAGCTGCGCCAACCTCGTATAATTTAAAGACATCACTACTTTAATGCACGGAGCCCCTACCGTTCCTTTGTAGTTATGGCTGTAGTTATGGCGTCGGGTCCAATACAGGGCGATGGTTTGCCATTCGTACAAGAAGCAAGGGCCTGAAGTTTTTGCAGTAAATGCACTTACTTTTTAAGTATCCCCCACCAGTGCCCGCAAGCGCCTTTCTTTGCTCCAACCCACCTCATTATAAGCCATAATAGAAAATGTTGGGTCGGCCAAATGGTCGGTAAAGCGTGCAATGCTTTGAACCACCTCCACCACCTTCTCCGGCGGAGGAGGGACGCCATTTTCATCCACCTGCGCTTTGAGCGCCAGTTTCACCGTAGCAAAGCGTACCGCTAATATAATTGCGCGCTCGAGCACATCGCCGCCAAAGCCCGCGAACGGGAAGCTTGCCATTGAAAGCTGCGCTGCTATCCAGCGCTTGAGTGTACCGTCGAGCGCAGCCGCAGCCTTCTTCTGCCAACGCACCTGCAATACTTCGTGCATGGTTAAATCACCTTTCAAGCTCATCATATCCAAGCTATTGCGATCGATTTTTATCGCAAGCGCTTGCTCCATACGCGCTATGGCTTCTTCAAGCCGCGGGCGGTTCGTCTTTTTCGCCGCCACGATAAGCCCAACTAAAATATTCACCAAGCGGTAATCGTCCATGCTATCTACTTCAGGTGGCGGCAGGCGGCCTTCGGCAATCTTGATATAGAGCGGCACGGCCTGCGCCCAGCTTTTGGGGGCAATAATCTTCAACGACTGCGCCACATTCACTACCACAGCCATCGCCCGGGCGCTAGTGGGAGCATTCAGCACCATCTGCTGCAGAGCCTTCATGGTTTCGAGCGCCGCAGCGACTTCCATGCCTTCGAGCATGTAGTTTCTGAGGCTTTCTGGCAAGCGCTCGACAGAGACGGGCACGTAATCGAATGCCTCCTCATCGTCGCTGTAAAGAGCAAGGCGGGTAATTTCTGGGCATGAAAGCGCCGCGCTCATATGTACATCATCGCCTATACTACGTGTAATGCGCGGGTAAAAATGGCAGGCATCGCTCAAGAATTTACTCCCCTTGCTAGCTTGCACGCCACACAGGCCATTATCGAACTTCACGCAATAATCGGTGTTCGGGTCGCGCTTCATAATCAGCTCGGCCTCACCGGTCGTTATGGCATCTAATAATTCAGGGGCTTCTTTTTGGTAGAGGTCGCGGGTTAAGGCATCCACTTGCATGCCCCAGCCTCGGCAACATGTGTCTTCGCAGTCGGCACCCAGACATGAAAACTTTGCTACAAAGCCTGCCGTGTGAATGGTGCCTTTAAAATCTCTGCCGCTCATAGCATCTCTCAGGGGGGGCGATTCGTGCAGCCGCCCTTACCAGGGCTGCCGTTGTAATCCTCACGACTGCCAAAATTAAAAGTCTTCTTTAGCAAGAACGAAGATGCAAAATTCCACTAGTTCAGCGCTTGACAGATATTATATTTATTACTCGGAAACACATACTGGACCGCCAGCTTATCGTTCGCATCCAACACGATAGGTGCGCGCATGTTTGCCGTAATTTGAGTTTTTTCCGGCGATCTCTGCACCGAAACAATAGCCAAAATTACCAAGCTTTCCGGTGAAATCTGCGTCACATCACAGCACTCTTTAATATCTGCCTGATCAATCAGTGGTGTGTCTGCAGCTAGCGGCAGAACCACGAAAGATAATTTTTCGTCATTCAGGCTCTGCAACAGTTTAAACCGCTGCATTTTCTTGCTTGGCAATGTTGCAAGGCAGAAGTCTTTGCAGTCCGGTAGACCCAAAATGCCTTTTGGGAAAAAAAGCGCGTTCTTAAGATTCACCGTTACAGTACCGTAACGACTTTCGATTTTTACCTCTGAGCTGACATCATCAACTCCGCCGAGCGGGTCGTTCCCCATAGCGCGCACCTTTTCCTCACTCATATTTAACTCCTGTATTATCATAAAAAACTCTCCTCTATCAATATTAAAACCACCAAGCTTTTCTAGAGCCGACTAGCGCAGGAAATCCACCAACTTCAAATTACTGATTCTGGCGAAATTTTGAAATGTTGCCTGCAAAAGTGTCTGGTTTAACGAAAGTTGTGTCGTGGCCTCCACCACATCTACGCCAACTTCTTCACCTAGGGTCTGATTCAGGTATGTCTTAAAATTTTCATGAATGTCGTTGGTACTTGATATAATTTGAATGTTGTTATTCACCTCGTTTTCGAGACCTACAACACCCTCCAAAGCCTCATTTACCAGATCAAGTGCACTTTCCAGAGCACCATCAGAAGCACCTTCAGCGTTAATAGCCGTATGTAAGGCACCAACCAGTTTCTGAATACTATCGTTATTTGCTGTAATACCGTAATTAATCGTCAACTGGTCTGATATGAGTATTTCTACTGCCCCATCGTCGCCCAAGTAATAGTTCGCCGTGGGCAGGCCTGTGGTTGGAGACAAGTTGCTAACATTCACAATGTCACCCACCGGTGCATCATCCGTGCGTGCTCCGGAAAACAAAAAACGCCCTGATATAGATTTGTTTAGAGCATCCCTCACCTGCGAAAGCTGCGCTCGAGAAAGCTCAGCCAAAGGCATGTCGTTTTGTGCAGCGGAACGTTCTATAGTTATGTTATTGCGCAGAGATGTTGCTATTTGCAGCAGAGAGCCAATTGATTCCTTCATGCCGTTTAATCGAACAAGCGCTATATTATTGTCACCAACATAACGCTTGGCAGAACTTAACTTGCTCTCTAAATCAAGTATTAGGCGGGTCTTGGTTCCAAGCCCTTTAAAATCTTTCGCCTCACGGCCGCTGGATATTTGACGAGTCAGCTCTGCAATATCGCCTTGTACCACGCCAAAATTTCGGATTGTGGTATTAAAAATAGAAATTGTGCTAATACGATCTGACATATTTCATCTCTCTCGTTAAGTTGATTCAATCAACTGCTGAAACAATTCATCAACAATTCCAATCATCCTAGCCACCGCCTGATAGGAGCTCTGAAAAAGTACGCTATTCGCCAACTCCTCATCAATATTCACGCCGCGCGCGCCATCCAGCTTTTCATCCAACGCATCTTGTAAAATCTGCTCATTGGCCAGTACATTTTCTGCATTTGAAAGCGTTTGACCGGAGAAGCCCAATATTTCAGCAAGATATGCAGTAAAAGAAAGTTTGCTCTCAGGCAGCGTTCCCGCCTCATCAAATTCAATTTGCGATAAAGCCAAACCCGCAAGTTCGGCAATGTTATCAGAGTTGCTAATAGATGTTTCATAGGTATAAAGTGGACTCGAGCCAGTATTAAATGAGGCAATCATTCTTCCAGTTGCGAACAGGCCTTTATTAGAGATAATCCGGTCCTCTAATGCCAGATTCAGCGAGCTGTTTCGTGTTTCATTATCGCCACTATTAAAAAAATTATTTAGCTCAAAGAAATATGAAAATCCGCGACTTGTAGCGGTAGAACTATCGTTTACTTCACCGGCATCTCTGCTATCCAGCTCATCAATTCCAACGCGGATATCAGAGGTAAAGCCCTTTAGCTGCAGATAGCCTTCGCCAGTTACACTTATATTTCCGCTTGCATCGACGAGCTGTGCCTGAATCAAGGGGTTCACTGAAGTAGGAATTTCCAGCGTCGCGATACCCGCTGCAATTCCGGTAGCAGAGTATCGGTTGTTGCGAACATCTGATATGTTCTCTGCCACCGTATATTCGATGGTAGATGGCACGCCATCCACCAGAATATCAACCTGAATCACATGGGGCCCTGGTCCAACTGCCCCAGAGAAATCTGCCGTGATGTCATTTCCGGTAAAGCGCTTGCGATCACCTGCCGCTATTGTCAATCCAGCACCAAGTGCAGCTGGAATAGCACTAAAAGTAATTCCGGGATCGGGCGAGGCAATGCCCACCACCTGAACCAAAGCATTAGCGCTAGTAGCATTATCCAGATCAAGATCAAAAGTAAAAGTTCCATTGGTAGCAATGTTATTATTTACCGCCGCAAGCTTTATATCCGTTAGGTTGCCAAGTTTGGCACGATTTGCATGCGTGAAATAAGAGTTAATTTCACGCATAATATCTGCAGTAGTTGGAGAGCCGACACCCGAAGGCCCATACACGGTCGAAAAGTCAATCTCCAGCGGCCTTAGCCCCCCCACAACAGTGGGATATGGGCTGGTTATCGGTTTGCCGTTAGCATTAAGAGCCGCAATGCGCGTACTACCCGTGAAAGATCTCTCTTCGGCAAGTGTTGTAAGCCTCGTACCAGTTAGCGTTTGAGGAGGAGGGTACCCAACCCCCTTATTATGGAGGGTATTAACTTGGTCTCGTAATTTAGAGGCAAACTCATCGAGCTGCGCCAACTGCCTCGGCAGATCAACATCACGCGCCTGAATCAGCCCCAGCAACCTACCTTGCTTTAGATTAGTAGTCACCTCACTTGCTACCCCCCCAGTAACTAGAGTCTGATTTACGTCAGTCGGGTTTCCATCAAAGTCAAGCAGCGTCACTTCAATGGCACTTAGCGGGTTTTCGTCTATAAAATCTTCAATCCTACCAAGTGGTTTATATTGCAGATGGTAGCGATTCTCATTCAAAAGATCACTGTTTTGGGTAGAAATGTTCACTGTGCCATCTTCGTTAAACAACGCAATCACATCCATATATCCATTCAATTCCCGCAGGCTCTGATCGCGCCTATCGAAGAGTGAATTCAAGCGACCTGCGGTAACACCACCAGTAAGCCTAACTTCTTTAATAGCCGCGTTGGTGCTAGCAAGGGTATCAAGGATGTTATTGATGTCATCCACAACCTGATCCACCTCTCGATCCGCATCAAACCTTGCTTGATAGATTGCAGTGGAAAGGCCTGAAATATTTTTAGCCAAGAAGTCAGCACTTGTCACCGCCTGCGTGCGTAAGGCATTCTGCTCCGGACTGTTGGAAAGCTCACGAAGAGAAGAAAAGAAATTATCGGCATAGGTCTTCAGGTCGTTGCCGGCTCCTGGCTGGCCATATAAAACCTGTAAGCCACTTAAATAATCCACTTTTGCCTGCTGGGTGCCCACATTTGCAGCCTGCTTACGCGCGGCAATCATAAGAAATTGGTCCACTGCACGCTGCACATTTTCAATGCGCACACCCCCACCCAGACCACCAACAATTTGCTGAGACTGTGTCACCACCTGACGACTGTAGCCTTCCGAATTCGCATTCGTAATGTTCTGCGTCAGTATTGCGAGCGCCTGCTGGTTGGTTCGGATGCCACTAACAGCGCCTTTGAGTGCCAATATGAGGGACATTACTTGCTCCTTAAACCACTTTATCGACTTGCATTGGTGGCACCTTCATGGCCATCACCGCTGCTTTGTTTTTCTGCATGGCCGGACTGCTATAGCCCTGCGCACCGTTTACCTCACGCAGAATCGCATCTGAAATCGCCTGTACCACCATGCGGTTTACTTCGCGCGCCTTAATCAACTGCATCGCATTTTCAGTCAGCGCGCGCTCCAGCGCCGCACTGACTTTTTCCAAATCCCGTCGCTCGGCGTCGTTATAGGGCAGCAATACATCACGGTTATAGGCAATTAGTTTTTTCTGGCGCTCCAGCTTATCGAGCAGCGCATTTTTCTCGTCCTGATACTGCCCGAGCACTTCAAAACGCTGAGCGACAAGGCCCTCGGTTTCTTCCTCGATAATGTCATAGAGGCGCATCGACGTTTCAATCACCTCGCGCAATGAAACACTACCCGGAATAGCTGACCTGCTGTCATAAAGTTCAAATTTACTGGCCACCCGAAACCTCCTGCAATTTAGTCAATTCTGCTTTCACATGCGGGGCAATCCCGATGCCGCCGGCACCTGCCACCACTTTGCCGTATTCTTCCGTCAGCATGTCGCGCCACATTTCTTCGGCATTGCCGCCATGCATCAGACCTTCTTTACCCACATCGCCGAACATATGGCGCAGCATCTGGCTGATGAACACCGCCTCAAAATCTTTCGCCACGCGGTCAATTTCTTCTTCGCTGCTGCCGCCTTTCATGGCACTGCCCAGCTGCTCCATGCGCTTTTCCTGCGCCGCGCCGTTGGAACCTTTAAAAGACTGCAGTGCGTAAGTGCTAAAATCCGCGTTCATACTAGCCCCTCGTTTCCAGTTCGGCCTGCATTGCACCCGATGCTTTAATCGTCTGCAAAATACTGATCAGGTCGCGCGGGCCAATACCCAGCGCATTCAGGCCAGCCACCAACTCACGCAGCGTGGTGCCGTTTTCCAGCACCGCAAGCTTCGTGCCCTTGGCTTCATCCACGCTAATGTTCGTCTGCGGCACCGTCACGGTCTGCGCACCCTCAGGAGCAAACGCACCCGGCTGCGAAACTGCACCACTTTCTTCAATCCGCACCACCAGGTTGCCCTGCGCCACCGCCACGGTGCTGATGCGCACATTTTCACCCATCACAATCGTGCCCGAGGCTTCGTCAATCACCACCTTGGCCACATTGTCAGGCATCACACGCACCTGCTCCACCTGCGCCAAAAGGCCCGACACATTGTTGCGGTAATCGGCAGGCACCGCCACCTCCACCGTGCCGGGATCTTTCACTTGCGCCATGGCGCTTTTGAACTCCGCATTGATGGCTTCCGCCACGCGACCCGCTGTCGAAATATCTGGGTTTTTAAGCGCCAACTTCACCGCACTCATCGAATTAAATTCAAACGGCACTTCTTTTTCAATCGTAGCGCCACCGGCCACAAAACCCTTGGTCGGCACACCTTTGCTCACCGAAGTACCGTCGCCGCCCGCACTAAAACCCTCTACTGCGAGCGAGCCTTGCGCCACGGCATACACTTCACCATCTGCACCCAGCAACGGCGTGGCCAAAAGCACCCCACCCTGCAGGCTTTTTGCATCACCGAGTGTTGCCACCGTTACATCCATCGCGCTACCGGCGCGGGCAAAAGGCGGCAGCGTGGCAGTCACCGAAACCGCCGCTACGTTTTTGGTTTTCAGCTCTTCGCCGCGCGTACTGATGCCAAGGCGCTCTAAAAACGCCACGAGGCTTTTTTCAGTAAAGGCCGTGTTATTTAGCTTGTCGCCCGAACCATTCAGGCCCACCACAAGGCCGTAACCAATCAACGCGTTACCGCGCATACCTTCAATATCCACAATGTCTTTCAGGCGCGAAGCAGCACGCGCTTCCGTGGTCGTCACCAGCATCGCCACCATCAGCGCAGCAAAGCTCAACAGAAACAGCGCCACATAGCCCATCAGGCGGCGGGCAATGCTCGACGTAAAGCAATGCACCACAAACCGCGGCCAATCGCTGAATGTCGTTTCCTGAAAAGCTGCTTTATTTTCCATCGCCGTATTCCTCATATTCCGTATCTTTTAAAAGGGCGTTGCTTATACCGCCGTTATTCATGCAGGTTCTGTGCCAACCGCAAAAAGCATCGTTTTTATTATTATTTATCAATATGTTGTTTTCTTGCTGGCAGGCCTTTTTAGGGGCGCGCACCAGTTAGCCCCGGCAAAAGCTGCAGGCGGGGTGGGTAAATTTTGCCTAGCGAAATTGCTTGGATTTTAGCTGTTTTTTACACATCCTTGCCGAGGGGCTAGTCAAAAGCTGCATAGCGGAGTAAAATGCAGGCGGAACAGATTTCATCTTTGGAAAGTCACACTATGGTTATTCCAATCGGCGGACCGGGGAACATACAGGGCTCCTCCTCCATCCGTAAGAAAGAAACCCGCAAAGCAGGCGGCAATTTCAGCGAATATTTAAGCACCGAAGAAACCGAGGCACCCAAGCAATCCGGCAGTGTTCAGGCCACGGGGCTAATTGGCGCGCTGCTTGCCATGGAAGAAGAAAACTCCGCCACCGACAAGCCCATGCGCCGCGGTCACCGGCTGCTCGATAATTTGGAAGAAGTGCGTTATTCGCTGCTGGCGGGCGGCATCCCTGAAAGCACGTTGCGCCGCCTGCAAACTGAGGCCGCCACCGAACGGGGCGATATCGTTGATCCGCGTTTACGTGCGATTTTAGAGGAAATCGAGACCCGTGCTGCAGTAGAGCTCGCCAAGCTAGACATCGCCAAAAACAAGGAAAAATAATGGGTTAGCCCATGCCCGCCGCATGGGGGCATGTTGTACTTGCGTAAACGGGTTTTCCTGACTATATTCCGCGCTTCCTTTTCGCTATCACTATTGGGAGTAGCCTCATGCCGAAAGCCGCCTCTAAGGGAACCATCAGCAAGAAACCTGCTGCAAAAGCGCCTGCCGCGAAAACATCTTCCGCAAAGCCTTCCGCCGCGCACGCTAATCTGGAAGCCCTGCCGGCTGATTTACCAAAAGGCTACAAGCCACTTGCTGACCTTCCGATTGGCTACAAGCCAACCGAAAAAGAAGAATATATGTCTGACGAGCAGTTGGAATATTTCCGCCGCAAGCTTCTCACCTGGCGCGCCGAACTGCTGAAAGAATCGAACGAAACGCTCGGCCACTTAAAAGAAGAAAACTGGAACGAGTCTGACATTACCGACCGTGCCACGGTGGAAACCGACACGGCACTCGAGCTGCGCACGCGCGACCGCTACCGCAAGCTGATTAACAAAATCGACTCTGCGCTGCGCCGTATCGACAAGCGCGAATATGGTTTCTGTGAAGAAACGGGCGAACCGATTGGCATTAAGCGCTTAGAGGCCCGTGCGATTGCTACGCTTTCCATCGCGGCACAGGAACGTCACGAGCGCGAAGAAAAACTCTACAGCGACGCTTAAAACTCTCTATTGACAGCAAAATCTGCCAAATCAAGTAAGGCCTGCTTTTCCTGCGAATCAGGGAAACCGCTAATGGCGGCTTTCGCGCGCTCAGCATAGGCCTGTGCTTCTGCCATCACCTCTTTCAGCACTTCATGCTTTTGTATCAGGCGGATTGCTTCCGGCAGGTCCGTTTTTTCCTGCGTGCCGCTCACCATCACGCGTTCCCAGAAGGCTTTTTCCTTCGCATCGGCTTTGGCATAGGCCAGCAGCACGGGCAGTGTCATCTTCGCTTCGCGGAAGTCATCGCCCACGGTTTTACCAAGGCGTTCCTGCTTCGCGGAGTAATCGAGCGCATCGTCCACCATCTGGAATGCCACGCCCAGTGCGCGGCCATAGACATCGAGCGCTTTCACGTCTTTTTCCGGTTTGTCGGTAATCAGCCCGCCCACAGCGGCAGCGGCAGCAAAAAGCTGTGCAGTTTTGGCGGTAATAATTTTGAGGTATGTTTCTTTCGTGGCTTCCAAGTCGGCAATCGCCATCAGCTGCATCACTTCGCCTTCGGAAATAATGGCCGAGCTGTCTGAAAGCAATTCCAGCACCTTCACATTTCCGTCCTGTGCCATCAGCTGAAAGGCGCGCGAAAGAAGGAAGTCGCCCACCAGCACGCTCGCGGCATTGCCCCAGATATTGTTCGCAGTTTTTTCGCCACGGCGCAGCGTGCTTTCATCCACCACATCGTCATGCAGCAGTGTGGCAGAGTGAATGAATTCAATCGAAGCCGCCAGTTTCACATGGCGATTGCCGCCTTTATACCCACACAGGCGAGCGCTTAGCACGGTCAGTACGGGGCGCAGGCGTTTGCCGCCGCTGGCAATTAAATGTTCGGCGAGTTTTGGAATCAGGAGGGCTTCGCTCTGCGTCAATCGGTGGATTTCAACATCCACCGCCTTTAAATCAGCCTCGAACAGCGGGCGCCATTTTTCAAGCGCGCTCGTGGTACTATCTGTTTTCTTCTGTGCCAGATGCGGCATGCGGCTTTCCTTAAAAACTTAAGGCTTTATACCTCTCTCATGCCGCTTTGTCAGCAAAAATGCAGGGCTTTCGTGGCGCGCCGTGCCCGCACACTCTAATTAACTGATTTTTAAGATTTCCGTGGCATACTATAGCTTCGCCAACTATGGAGGAAACAACAGTGCTAGAGCTGTGGCGCACATACAACCCGAAAGGCTCAGAGGAGCGCGAATCCTTTTTTGAAATGGTACAAAAAGGTTTTGCGGAGAAATCTCGCTTTGTTTCTATCATCACGAAAGTGCTGCAGCAGTGGGGGCTCTCCCCCGAGCAATTCTGCCGCCACTTGGCTGAAAAACACCCTGAGGGTCACACCCTCACCAATTCGTCTTTCTATAGCTGGATGAAGAATCCCCACAAGCACCCGAACCGCGAAAGTGTTGCCACTATTTTAGAGGCACTGGTGCCGGAGTCGCACCGCGAAGTGGCGGAACTCATGATGTGGCGCGCCATCAAAGGGTGTTGGCCGGAAGCCACGACTTATGAAAGAGAGGCAGAAAAAGCCAAAAAAAGTGGTGGCACGGGCGAGCTGGTCACTTTGTTGGTGGAAAGCAGCGGCATACCCAACGCACGCTTGCAGGAAATGGTCGGCACACAGCAGCTCATTCCGTGGAAGCATGGCGCACGCATTGAAGACCCCGAAAAGGCGGACCGCTTCTTGGCACTCACCAACCCGCCGGAATTCAAATTGTTTCACGAAACCGCAGCCGAAGTCACCGCGCACAATGCCGAAGTGTCTGCCGTGCTCACCGGCAGGCCGCTTTCGGTGGCCGATGCGTTAAAGCGCACTTCCGGTATTCCCAAAAATCAAACCGGCATCTTTCTGCAAGAATTGATTGGCCGCAGAGGATTGGTGAAAAAAACCGATACCGAGATTTCAGAGATGATTGGTGTCAGCGTCCATATGATTTCACATTTTAAAAGTGGCGACGGCACGCCCAATGAAGCGCAGGCCTATAAATTCGCCGCACTCCTGTCACCCATAACGCCGGAGGAAGAGCATGCGATTGTGAACCGGCTCACCGGCATCAAAACTGCCAAAGAAATGTTGGACGAAACATGGAAAATCGCGACCAGCCAATAACTGCCCTCGAGGCAGAAACGCCGCAATACTATTCACCGGGCACCATCGTGCGCCTCACCTATGAGCGCAAAGGTCTGCGGCAGGAAGATTTTGAAAAACTGGCCGGTGTCAGCAACCTCAGCAATTTCTGCCTCGGTAAAGCAGGGATTGATATTCACTCCGCCCGCAAAGTGGCGGCCACACTCGGATTTGAAACAGAAAGCGAAGACACGCGCCGCTTTACACTGCTCGCCACGGGCGTGGATGTCAGCAAAACACCCGCACAAATTCTGCAAGCCGTAAAAGACAAAGATATGGAAAGCTACGAAGGCCTGCGCCGCCTGTTTGACCTTACCGGCCTCACGCGCGATGAACTGGCCGAAAAAGCCGGGGTGCCCACCACCACCTTAAGGCCCTGGACGACGTCCGAAAAAGGCGGGCATATCTCCGTGGAAACCGCCATTCCTGAGCTGGCCAAAGCCTGCGGGTTTGAAAAAAGTGAACACGCTTTCCGCGCCATTTTCGGCGGCGGTTATGCGCGCCGCACCACGCCTGAAGTGCATGATACACGCCCCACGCCTGCTCCGGCCGATGACTATGCTGATAAAATCAAAGATTCCCGCAAAAACCGCGACGCTACCCCAACCTTAAAAGCGTAAGACCGCTACGAGCCTGCCCAAAAATCTTGCCCTTGCCGCCTTTCCGTGTATTATCCCGCCTCGGCAACGGTTTAATGTATGACAACAGCACCCAAAAAAACCTGCTTTCAGCAGATGCTTTTAACGCTCCAACAGTTCTGGATGAATCAGGGCTGCGTGGTCGTACAGCCGTACGACATGGAAGTGGGCGCAGGCACCTTCCACCCCGCCACGCTGCTGAGGGCCCTTGGGCCGCGCACGTGGAACGCGGCGTATGTGCAGCCTTCGCGCCGCCCCAAAGATGGCCGCTATGGTGAAAACCCAAACCGCCTTCAACATTATTATCAATTTCAGGTTATCTTAAAGCCAAGTCCTGAAAATATTCAGGAGCTGTACCTCGAAAGCCTGAAAGCCATCGGCATCGATATTTCGAAACACGACATCCGCTTCGTGGAAGATGACTGGGAAAGCCCAACTCTCGGCGCATGGGGTTTAGGCTGGGAAGTCTGGTGCGACGGCATGGAAGTCACGCAGTTCACTTACTTCCAGCAAGTGGGCGGCATTGAGTGCGACCCTATCGCGGGTGAAATCACCTATGGGCTCGAGCGCCTTGCCATGTATCTTCAGAAAAAAGAAAATGTCTACGCACTCGATTGGAACGGCGTTGAGGGTTCCGGCAATGTCACTTACGGCGATGTGTTTTTAGAAAATGAACGCGAATATTCTGCGTTCAACTTAGAGCATGCGAACACCGACATTCTGCTGCGCCATTTTGAAGATGCGGAAAAAGAATGCCGGTCGCTGCTCGCCAAAAGTTTACCGCTGCCAGCCTATGACCAGTGCATCAAGGCCGGCCATAATTTCAACCTGCTGGATGCACGCGGCGTTATCGGCGTCACTGAACGCGCAGCTTACATTGCCCGCGTGCGCGCACTCGCCAAAGCCTGCTGCGAAGCATGGATAGAGAAAGAAGCCACACTATGATGCTTACACTCCTCAAATCCAAGTTGCACGGCGCCTTCGTCACCGAGGCAGACCTGAATTACACGGGCTCCATCGGTATCGATGCAGACCTGATGAAAACGGCAGGCATTTTGCCGCACGAGCAAGTGGATGTGTACAACATCACCAACGGCAACCGCATCACCACTTACGCCATTTCCCTGCCAGGTGGCAGCGGTAAAATCACCATCAATGGTGCTGCGGCGCACCTGTTTAAAAAAGGCGATAAAGTCATCATCTGCGCCTATGCGCAAATGAACGAGGCGGAAGCGCGCGAATATAAACCCACAGTTATTATCGTCAGCGCGAAGAACACGGTGGAACGCCATGGCTGAGTTGCTGCTTGAATTATTCAGCGAGGAAATTCCAGCCCGCATGCAGTTGCCTGCGGCTGCGCAATTAAAAGCGCTCGTTGAAGAACACTTCAAAGCCGAAGAGCTGTTTTACCGCACGCTGCACACGTATGTCACCCCGCGCCGTTTGGTGCTGGCAGTGGATGGCATGAGCCTCACGCAGGAAGATAAAATCGTCGAACGTAAAGGCCCGCGCACCGATGCGCCCGCGCAAGCCGTGGAAGGCTTTTTGAAAAGCACCGGCCTTGCCTTCGAGCAATTACAAAAACGCCAGAGCGACAAGGGCGAGTTCTACTTCGCCGTGAGTCAGGTTAAAGGCCGCGCCACACGCGAAGTGCTCACGCTGCTATTGCCAAAAATTCTAGAAAGCCTGCACTGGCCAAAGTCCATGAAATGGGGCGAACATTCTCTACGCTGGGTGCGCCCGCTTAAAAATATCTGCTGTGTGTTTGGCGGCGATCTCCTGAAATTACGTTTCGGTCATTTGCTGTCGAACGACGTATCTTTCGGCCATCGTTTCTTGGCGCCGGATAGTTTCAACGTGCGCGATTTCAAGCAGTATGAAGCTGAGCTCGCCAAGCGTTTTGTGGTGCTTGCTACCGAAGCGCGTATGAAAATCATTTTAGAAAAAGCGAACAGCATTGCGAAAGATCACAGCCTCACCCTGCATAAGGATGAAGGCCTGCTGGAAGAAGTCGCAGGGCTCGTTGAATGGCCGGAAGTATTGTTCGGCACCATCGAAGATAAATTCATGCATGTGCCGCCTGAGGCACTCATCACATCCATCCGTACGCACCAGAAATATTTTTCGCTGCTGAAAAAGAATGGCACGCTTGCGCCGCACTTCCTCGTCGTGTCAAACGCTGCCCCTAAAGATGGCGGCAAAGAAATCATCGAAGGCAATCAGCGTGTGTTACGCGCGCGTTTGTCTGACGCCAGCTTCTTCTGGGATCAAGACCGTAAAACCAAACTCGCCGCGCGCCTGCCGCGGCTCGAGCATGTGGTGTTCCACGCCAAGCTTGGCACCATGGCCGAAAAAGTGAACCGCATGGAACGTCTTGCGCAGTCACTTTCTGCGTATGTGCCTGAGGCCAATAGTAAGCTCTCGCAAAAAGCAGCGCAGCTCGCGAAGGCTGATTTGGTTACCGAAATGGTGGGTGAGTTCCCCGAGCTTCAGGGCATCATGGGCTGCTACTACGCCAAAGAACAAAATGAAGATGCCGATGTCGCGCTCGCCATCCGGGAGCATTACTCACCTTTGGGGCCGAGTGATGATGTACCAAGCAAACCTTTAAGTGTTGTGGTCGCGCTCGCCGATAAACTCGATACGCTCGCGGGCATGTTCGCGGCGGGTGAAAAACCCACCGGCAGCAAAGACCCGTTTGCGCTGCGCCGCGCGGCCCTTGGCATCATCCGCATTATTTTAGAAAACCGCTTGTCGGTACCGCTGGCGGAAGTGCTCGGCTCTGCTTTGTCGCATTACCCGCGCAGCATGTTCCATGAAAGCAGCGACGAAAATAAGGGCTTACTTAAAAAAATCGCCGGCAATCACGTGAAGCCTGCTGATGTGCAGCGCGAGCTGTTGGAATTTTTTATCGACCGCTTAAAGGTGGTGCTAAAAGGCAGTGGCGTGCGTCATGACTATATCGCCGCCGTGTTTGGTCATGGCGGGCAGGATGATTTGCTGCGCGTTACCCGCCGTGCGGCCAGCCTTGCTAAATTCCTCGCCACGGAAGATGGCGCGAATCTGCTCGCTGCTTACCGCCGCGCCGCCAACATCGTGGGCATCGAAGAAAAGAAAGACAATGTGAATTACAAAGGTTCGCCCTCCAAGCTGCTGCTCGAGGAAGAGTCCGAGAAAATTCTGTTTGAGGGCATGGCCGATATTAAAGGCGACATCAAAAAGCTACTGAAAGAAGACCATTTTGAAAGCGCCATGGCGCTGCTCGCCAAATTGCGCGGGCCCATCGATACGTTCTTTGAACAGGTGAAGGTAAACTCCGATAAGCCGGATGTACGCAAAAACCGTCTGCTGATTCTGTCGCAGATGCGTGAACTGGTCGACGACATCGCGGATTTCAGCAAAGTCGAATAATTTTAAACCAAGGCCGCGCTCTGCCCGCGTGAAGGTGCCACGTTGGTTTCCACCAGCGGCCCCTGAATAATGTCATCAAACACACGGTACAAAGCATGGGCAAATTCCGGCGTGCGCGTTTTTTCTGTGAAGCTAACCCATTCCACCATTGCTTTCACCGCAGAGTCCGGCAGTGGCGCACCTGTTTTTTGCAGTTGATCGAGATACGGAATGCTGGCTGACATAAGGGCACCCTCTGTATAAGAAAGCCCTGGTCTCTGCACCTCGCCGCCCTTGCCCGTAAAGTGAATGCGGAACGCTTCTTCAAATTCATCCTGCGCTTTTTCTGCCGCTCTCCCCAGCGAGGCATCCGCCACAGGCGTCACTTGCTGCGGGCCAATGCGTCTTTCGGGGTCAGTTGTTACACCATTACGTTCGAGCGGATAATTTTCTACGATCGCACAAGAAGACCACAACTCGATCCTGTCCGCTTCCTGCACTATACTATACATCATTCCAGCCGCCGCCGGCTTACCGCCAAGTTCAGCCTCTTTAATGAAGTCCACCGCCAGCTCCCGCACATAAGAGCCCATCAATGTTCCTTTTTCCATCCCGTCCGCAAGGGCTTTGTCCATCAAGGTAAGGACAAGGGTTTGCCCAAGGCTGGGGCGATAGGTCTCATTCCCCTCGCCGTTGCCAAATTAATATATTTTTTGCAGGTAATCCAATAGGTTACCTGACATTCCCTTTATCTCTTCTGCCCGCTCGGCGGAACCATGTTTGCTTGCAAATGTTGGCATTCGTGGCGCTCCTTGTCCTAGACCGTTGATTATAAAACAGAAGCCTTAAGAATCGGTTAATGGAAGTTTTGGTTGCATTTCAGGGCCCCTGTGGGTATGTTGCGGCCTCATTTTTGGGGTGTTTTTACGACTGGGGAAGACGTGATGACGAAGTGGGTCTACAGCTTTGGAGATGGCAAGGCCGAAGGCAGTGCTGAAATGAAGAACTTGCTGGGTGGCAAAGGCGCCAACCTGGCCGAAATGTGCGCGCTGGGCCTGCCGGTGCCTCCGGGGCTGACCATCACCACCGAAGTCTGCGTTTCTTACTACAAAAATAACCGCCAGTACCCTGCTGAACTTGAAAAGCAGGTGAATGAGGCGCTGAAAAGAATTGAAGACACGATTGGCGCCAAGTTTGGCGACCCTGCAAACCCGCTGCTGGTTTCCGTTCGCTCCGGCGCGCGCGCTTCCATGCCAGGCATGATGGACACCATCTTAAACCTTGGCCTGAATGATAAAACGGTCGAAGGCCTTGCCAAAAAAAGCGGCAATGCGCGTTTTGCGTATGACTCTTACCGCCGCTTCCTCCAGATGTTCTCTGACGTAGTGCTCGATGTTGACCACTATCATTTCGAAGAAATCATGGAACTCAAAAAGCAGGACAAAGGTGTTACGCTCGACACGCAGCTTTCCGCGAACGACCTCAAAGAACTCACCGAGGCTTTCAAAGAAAAAGTGCAGGAAGAAACCGGCTCCCCGTTCCCGCAGGATGTGCGCAAGCAAATGTGGGCTGCCGTGGGTGCTGTGTTTAAATCATGGATGAATCCACGCGCTATCACCTACCGCAAAATGTACGACATCCCCGAAGAATGGGGCACAGCTGTTAACGTGCAGTCGATGGTGTTCGGCAACATGGGTGATGATTGCGCCACGGGTGTGGCCTTCACACGCGACCCTTCCACGGGCGAAAAGATTTTCTACGGTGAATACCTCGTGAACGCACAAGGGGAAGACGTGGTGGCGGGCATCCGCACGCCGCAATCCCTCACCGTTGCGGGCAAAGAAAAAAACAGCTCCACCCTTCCTGCAATGGAAGAAGTGATGCCGGAAGTGTTTGCGCAGCTCATCGACGTATTCAAAAAACTCGAGAAGCACTACAAAGACATGCAGGACATCGAGTTCACCGTGCAGAACAAAAAACTGTGGATGCTGCAAACGCGTAACGGCAAGCGCACGGCGCAGGCTGCACTGCGTATCGCGGCAGAAATGGTGGATGAAAAACTCATCACCACTGACGAAGCCATCAGCCGCATCGACCCTGCATCGCTCGACCAATTGCTGCACCCCACGCTCGACCCGAAAGCGAAAAAAGAAGTAATCGCACGCGGGCTTCCAGCCTCCCCGGGCGCAGCTTCTGGCACCGTCGTGTTCTCAGCAGAAGATGCAGAAACACGGGCGCATAAAAAAGAAAAAGTCATTCTGGTGCGCATCGAAACATCACCAGAAGATATTCACGGCATGCATGCAGCGCAGGGTATTCTCACCGCACGCGGCGGCATGACAAGCCACGCCGCAGTGGTTGCGCGCGGCATGGGCAAGCCCTGCGTGTCTGGCGCAGGCGAAGTGCATATCTCCTACGAGAAAAAAACCTTCAAAGCCGGTGGCCTCGAAATTAAAGAAGGCGATTTAATCACCATCAACGGTTCCACCGGTGAAGTGATGAAAGGTTCCGTGCCGACCATTCAGCCAGAGCTCACAGGTAATTTCGAACGCGTGATGAAATGGGCCGATGATGCGCGCACACTGAAAGTGCGCACCAATGCGGAAACGCCGCTCGATGCTGCCACCGCGCGCAAGTTCGGTGCCGAAGGTATTGGCCTCTGCCGTACCGAGCACATGTTCTTCGACAGCGAGCGCATCGTATCTGTGCGCGAAATGATTCTGGCGGATAATGAAAAAGGCCGCCGCGTTGCGCTGGCAAAATTGCTGCCGCACCAGCGTGGTGATTTTGAAGCCATTTTCCGCATCATGGAAGGTCTGCCTGTTACCATTCGCCTGCTCGACCCGCCGCTGCATGAATTCCTGCCGCACACGCTGGCTGAAATGGAAGAAGTTGCGAAAGCCGCCAAAGTGTCGGTGGAAAAAGTGAAGCAGCGTAATGCTGAACTGCATGAAGCCAACCCGATGCTGGGTCATCGCGGTTGCCGCCTCGGTATTTCCTTCCCGGAAATTTATGAAATGCAGGCACAGGCGATTTTCGAAGCCGCCGCTACGGTGAATAAAGAAAAACCGGGCAGCGCCGTGGTAGAAATCATGGTGCCATTGGTGATGCATAAAAAAGAGCTCGCCATTTTGAAAGAGCTGATTGACCGCGTGGCGGTGGAAGTACAAGCCAAGCAGAATGCCAAAATTGAATACCTTGTTGGCACGATGATTGAGCTGCCGCGTGCGGCACTCCGCGCCAGTGAAATTGCCGAGCACGCACAGTTCTTCAGTTTCGGCACGAACGATTTAACGCAGACCACGCTCGGCATCAGCCGCGACGATGCGGCCTCATTCTTAAACCCGTATGTCGAAAAAGGCATCTTTGAAAAAGATCCTTTCGTCACGCTTGATCAAGACGGTGTGGGCGAACTGGTAGCGATTGCGGTCGAACGCGGCAAAGCCACGCGCAAGGACATCAAGCTTGGCATTTGCGGTGAGCATGGCGGCAACCCAGCCACCATCCATTTCTGCCATAAAACGGGCCTAAATTATGTGTCTTGCTCGCCATACCGCGTGCCAATTGCACGCCTTGCAGCCGCGCAGGCTGCTCTGGCTGCGGCCAAAGAAAAGCAGAAAAAAAAAGCAGCCGCCTAAGCTAGATTGAAGCCGTTTTATTTCGGCAAAAATTATGCTAGAATCTCTCTGATAATCGGAGGGTTCTATGGGCTGTTACACCTGCAAATTGCACCAAAATCAGGATGCGTTGTTTAACCAGCAGCGCATTGAGGTAAGCGGCGAAAAGCGCGATATCGACGCGCTGCAGCGCTTTTTAGAATCCGACAAAAACGCCACGCCCTATGCGGTGGAAAGCCGCTCTGGCGGCCATGCTAATGCCACACTTAGCCTCACCGCACCCAAAACCCTCGAAGGCAACGAGCCTTTCACTATGAACATGATCGCCACCCACATGAACGTGATTGGCGAAGAGCTACAGCTCTTGGCTAACCAGCAGGTGCTGCCCTCCAGTACCACCGACTTCGGCAAGCGCAAACTCTAAAAACGCCCCGTTTCGATACGGGAAAAATCCCATTCTCGGAACGGGACGTTTTCTATCAACCGCAGGTTAATAAATTAACCTTACTTTTCAATTGCTTGTTGTTTTTGTGCCGTGGCACGCCTCTTGCAGCTATTACGGCAGCGGGGAACCATTATGAACGCACCAATCTGTAATCCCACACGTAAAACGGGAGCGATCGACCATAATATCGGGCAACGCATCGCCGACTGCCGGAAGGCGCTCGGGCTTTCGCGCAAAACACTGGCGGAAAAAATCGGCAGCACCACGCAGCAACTGCATAAATACGAAACGGGGGCGAACCGCCTGCCCGTCAGCCACCTGTGCGACATTGCCCGCGCGCTGAATATTCAAGCCCATATTCTGCTCCCCCAAGCGGAAGGCTCCGCCACGGCGGCTTCATCCCTTGGGTTGGTACGCGATTTCGAGCGCATCGGGCCCACGCACCAACAGGCCATAAGGCAGCTGGTTGCCATCATCGCTGAAGGCCCCGCTTAAGGCGTAAAATGCAGCATTTAGGCCTATTTCTTGCCTTGCCTGCATAGCGTAAAGCCCTTATGCTGCGGCAGCAAAACTAAGGTGTACCGCACGCATGAAACTGGTCCAGCGTTTTATCGCTTTTCTGATCACACGGGGCAAGCGCCGCGAAGGCGTGCCGAACCCGGAAGCGAGCGTGCGCCTCGTCGAGCGCCTGTGGAACGACCATATCAACTTTCACCTCCGCCGCCTTGGGCTTGCCGCGCTGTGCATGATTTTAGTCGCCGCTGCCACAGCGGGGAATGCCTGGCTGCTCCAGCCGGTGCTCGATGGTATTTTCCTTAAAAATGATACCAGCCTTTTACTGGCTCTACCCATTGCCATCTTGGCGCTCGCAGCGCTGAAAGGCGCGGGCTCTTACGGCCAGATGGTGATGATGAAATATGTCGGCCAGCGCATCACGACCGATATGCAGCTTTCGCTATACCGCCACCTGCTTAGCTCCGACATCGCGCTGTTTTCTGCAAACAGTTCCGGCAAATTGATTTCGCGTTTTTCCAACGATGTGCAAATTATCCGCCGCAACCTTACCAACTTCCTCTCGAACTTCGCGAAGGAAATTGTCACGCTCGTATTCCTTGTCGCCGTGATGTTTTATCAGAGCGCCTCGCTGGCGCTGATCGCCTTCACCGTGTTCCCCATTGCCGTGCTGCCTGTGGTGCGGTTGGGTAAAAAAATGCGCCGCGTGGCCACACGCACGCAAGAAGAAATGGGTCAGTTCACCGCCTCGCTTGATGATACATTCCAGGCCATCCGCATCGTGAAAGCCTGCACGAATGAGGAGCTTGAGTCTGCCAAAGCCAAAACCGCGATGGAAAAATTATTCCAGCTGTATATCCGCGCCGCGAAACTGGAATCGGCTTCCTCGCCCATCATGGAAGCGCTCTCCGGCATCGCGATTGCGGCCGTCGTGTGGTATGGCGGCTGGCAGGTGATTGAAGGCCACACCACGCCGGGTGCATTCTTCTCGTTTATCGGCGCACTCATCATGGCCTATAAGCCTATCAAAAGCCTTTCCGGCCTCACCGCCAACACGCAAGAAGGCCTTGCCGCCGTCGCGCGTTATTATGCGATGATGGATACAAAACCTACCATCCGCGACATGAAAAACGCAAAGCCCCTAAAGCTCAAAAAAGGCACGGTACAGTTCAAGCAAGTGCAGTTTGCTTACAACGACGAAGCCGACGTGCTGCACGGCATTTCGCTTGATGTCGCTGCCGGTAGCAAGGTGGCACTGGTGGGTGAATCGGGCGGTGGCAAAAGCACCATCCTCAATCTCATTTTACGGTTTTACGACCCCAGCAAAGGTAGCATTTTGCTCGACGGGCAGGACGTGAAAAAAGTCACACTCGCGTCGCTGCGCAAATCCGTCGGCATCGTCACGCAAGAAAGCCTATTGTTTGACGACAGCATCCGCGCCAACATCGCCTATGGCAAACCGGCAGCGAGTGAAAAAGACATTACCGTCGCCGCAAAAGCTGCCGCCGCGCACGACTTCATTCAAAAGCTGCCGCAAGGGTATGATACGGTGATTGGGCAGCATGGCGTGCGTCTTTCCGGCGGGCAACGCCAGCGCATCGCCATTGCCCGTGCCATGCTGAAAAATGCACCCATTTTACTGCTCGACGAAGCCACGTCTTCGCTCGACACCGCATCGGAATCACAGGTGCAACAGGCACTAGGGCGCCTCATGAAAAACCGCACCACCATCGTGATCGCACACCGGCTTTCCACCGTAAAAGATGCGGATAAAATTTATGTCATCAGCGGGGGCCGCGTGGTGGAACATGGTAACCACGATGCACTCCTTAAAAAGAAGGGCGAATATAGCCGCCTGTATGCGCGCCAGTTCGCCCCGCAGGAAAAAAAGAGGGCCTCCTAAGTGCAGGTTGAAACCACACAGCGCCCGCCTTTTCTCACCCGCCTCACCAGCCTTGTGCTCGCTCGCTACATCCGCTTTGTGTATCTTTCCAAGCGTTGGCAGATTGAAGGCTTCGACGAACTCAAATCAAAACTCGAGAGAAAAGAGCCGGTCATTTTAGCCTTCTGGCATGCGCGCTCGTCCATGATGCCGAATTTCGCGCCGCACCCCGAACAGGTCTACACAATTATTTCACGCCACCGCCACGGCGACATGATGGCAGGCTTGCTGCGGCATTTCGGCTTGCAGGTGATTCGCGGTTCCAGCAACCGCGCGAAGTCTGCGGGCAAGGGCGCGAAGAATCGCGGCGGTAGTCAAGCGCTGCGCGATTCCATTACCACGCTTGAAAAAGGTTATACGCTCTGCCTCTCACCCGATGGCCCCAAAGGGCCCCGCATGCGCGTGTCGAGCCATGTCGTCAACATCGCCGCGCTTACTGGTGTGCCGATTTACCCCATCGCCTTTTCCACTGGCAATAGCTGGGCGGTGAACACATGGGACCGTTACCTGTTTCCTTTTCCGTTCGGGCGGGCGGTGTTCGTGTGCGGCAAGCCGTTGAAACTAGGCAAAAATGCGTCCGACGCCGAGGTGAAAAAAGGTAGAAAGACGCTCGAAAATCGTTTAAACCAAATAACAGCTTTGGCCGATACCAAAGCGGGTCGCGTGCCGATTGAGCCCGCACCCTTGGTTTAAAAAAGGAATACGATTTCGTGCAGTTCAAACTCTACCAACTCCTCACCAGCCTCGGCGGCCCGCTGATTGACCTTTATCTTGCGCGCCGCAAGCAGATGGGCAAAGAAGACGAAGCGCGTTTCCCTGAGCGTTTGGGTCATGCCGCATTTCCACGCCCTGCGGGTGCGCTGGTGTGGCTGCATGCCGCAAGCGTCGGTGAGGCAGTTTCCGTACTGCCGCTCATCAAACACATCACGGAAAATTACAAAGGCACGAACGTGCTGGTCACCACCGGCACCGTTACCAGCGCGCGCATGCTGGAAAAACGCCTGCCGAAAAACGCCTACCACCAATATGTGCCGGTAGATAAAACCTTGGCGGTGCGCCGCTTCTTAAGCCACTGGCAGCCCTCAGTGGCGCTGTGGGTGGAATCGGAACTCTGGCCAAACCTGATTATTGAAACGCACAAAACCGGCTGCAAAATGATTCAGGTGAATGCGTGTATTTCGCCCGAATCGTTCGACCGCTGGAAGCGCGCGGGTCGCCTTGCACAGCAGATGCTTTCTTGCTTCGACCTCACGCTTGCGCAAACGCCAGAAGATGGTACTCGCCTGCAGCAACTGGGCGCAAAAAACATTCACAATCTCGGCAATTTGAAATTCGATGCACCTGCCCTGCCGGCAGATCCGAAAGAAACTGGCCAGATGATTTCCATGATTGGTGAGCGCCCTGTATGGCTGGCGGCTAGCACGCATGAGGGTGAAGAAGATTTCATCGCCGCCACGCACAAAGCACTCAAAGAAAAACATCCGCGCCTACTCACATTGCTGGCACCGCGCCATCCGGAACGCGCTGCTGCGCTGGCAGAAAAAATCGGCGCCACCTACAAACTGAAGGTAGCGATGCGCTCGCGCAGTGAATTGATTCGTGAAGAAACAGACATGTACATCGCCGACACGATGGGTGAGCTCGGCCTATTTTATCGCCTTACCAGCATTGTGCTCATGGGCGGTTCGCTCGTGCCGCAGGGTGGGCATAATCCGCTTGAGGCCGCACGTCTTGAATGCGCGATTCTCACCGGCCCGTATGTCGAAAATTTCTCACGCATTTATAAAGAAATGCTCGATGCCAAAGCCTGCCTTAAATTGGCCGATGGTCAGCAACTCACCAACACACTCGATACGTTGCTGGCAGACCATATGCAGCAGGAAAAGCTCGCCGGCGCAGCACTTGAACTGGTCGAAGGCAAAGCAGGTGTCCTGCAACAATACACCAAGGCGTTAGAGCCTTATTTTATAACCCAACCCACCGCCAGCAAATCATGAGGGCGCCGCTGTTTTGGCAATACCGGCCTATTAAAGCCGAGCTTCTTCTTCCCTTCGGAGTTCTCTATTGCCTCGGCGTCATGCTAAAGCAAAAATTGCAGCGCCCCATGCAATTCTCCGTGCCTATTATTTGCATCGGAAACTTCACGCTCGGCGGCTCGGGGAAAACACCCACCGCCATTACCGTAGCAAAGCTCCTGCATGACCGTTATCCGAAACTGGCGTTTGTCAGCCGTGGCTATGGCGGCAAACTGAAAAAGCCAACACGGGTCGATAGCAAAACGCACACCGCGCGTGATGTGGGTGACGAGCCGCTACTGCTCGCGCGGCACGCACCGTGTTATGTGGGGAAAAGCAAAAAAGAAACCGTGGCCTATGCTATTCAAAATGGCGCCACGCTTATCATCTTGGATGATGGCATGCAAAACACTTCTGTCGCTAAAGATTTAACCGTGGCGGTGGTAGATGGTGGCTATGGGCTCGGCAATCGCTTTCCCTTTCCAGCAGGCCCATTGCGCGAGCCTCTTGCACGCGGAATGAAACGAACCGACGCCATCTTATTCGTCGGTCCAGATGATTGGGATGTAAAAGAAATTCTTGCTGATAAAAAACCTATCTTTGATGCCACCATTGAACCAAATGTTGTTGGCTTACCGCGCAAGAATTATCTTGCCTTTGCGGGCATCGCGCGGCCCGATAAATTCTTCCAATCGTTGATTAGTTTTGGTGTGTATTTGCGTTACACGATCGGCTTTGCAGATCATCATCATTATCGCCCATCTGATATTGGGTTACTGGAACAACGCGCGGCAGAAAAAGAGGCAGATGCTTTCATCACCACCGAAAAGGATTTCGTTCGCCTGCCTGCAGAATTTGCACAAAAAGTTACGGTTTTTCCTATCACCGTGCAGCCTAAAGACACCGATGCTTTCACACAATTCATGCTCAAAAAGCTGGGTAAAAAATAACCATGTCGCGTGCGCTCAAACATCTGCGCTATGCTTTTGAAGGTGCAGTCGCGTGGTTTTTCTACTGGCTCTTCTGGCTCATGGGCATCAACCTTGCCTCCGCTATCGGCGGACGCATCGCACGTCTGTTCGGGCCGCTTTTAAAGGTGCATCGTGTGGCCGAGGAAAATCTACGGTTGGCGATACCGGAATTATCAGAGGCTGAGCGAAAAAAAATCCTGTGCGAAATGTGGGATAATCTCGGCCGCGTGGCCGCCGAGGCATCACACATACCTTCGCTGAATGGAAAAAAATTTACTGCGCGCGTCAATCTGCGCGGTACAGAAAATCTTGAAATCGCGAAAAACCCCACACACGGCGCCATCATTTTTTCCGGCCATCTGGCAAATTGGGAGTTGGGCCCAAAATCCGCATTTGAATATGGTATCCCGCTGGTGCTGATGTATCGCATGGCAAATAACCCATGGGTGGAAAAGCTGTATCGTTTCACACGCCGCAACAGCCATGCCGGTCTATTCGCTAAAGGCAATGAAGGGGCGATTGCCACCGTGCGTGCCATTAAAAGCAACCGGCCCGTTGGCATGCTGGTTGACCAGAAGATGAATGAAGGCATTCCTGTGCCCTTCTTCGGGCGTGATGCAATGACCGCGCAAGGCATAGCCGAGTTTTCCCTTAAATATGGCACGCCGCTTATCCCCGCCCGCGTGGTGCGCACGAAAGGTGCATATTTTGAAGTCACTATATATCCCGCCCTTACCACCAAAGGTAAAGACACCACCACCATCATGCGCGAGGTAAACGCGCTGCTTGAAGGCTGGATTCGCGAGCATCCCGGCCAGTGGATGTGGGTGCATAAACGCTGGCCAAAATAAATTTTATTTCCTGCGAAGGGTTTTGCTGCGTCGGTGCGTATTAAGCATGGTATAAACCCTTTCATAAGGATATCTATGCGCCTCAAACTCCCCGTCATTTTCGCTGTTATTGGCCTTGGTCTGCCGCTGGTTGCAGGCGCCGCCCATGCCGATGAGCCTTACTGCCGGGAATACACCAGAAACGTCACAGTTGGTGGTAAATTACAAGAAAGCTATGGCACGGCCTGCATGAAGCCCGACGGCGCGTGGGAAGTGCAGAATTCTGCACCGGCTTACACGCAACCTTCGCGCGTGGTCACTGCACCTACCATTATCCGCGAAGAAGTGGTGACGTATGTGCCTTACTACCGCCCAACTTACCGCCCCAATTATACCGTCATCACCTTTGATGATTACGGCAGAGACCGCTACTGGCACAAACGCCCCAGCCGCCACCATTACCACGGCTATCATGGGTATTATGGCCACACAAACCACTATAGCAGCGGTTACAGTTTCAATTTCAAATTCTAAGGGTGATTAAAACAAGTCCCCTTGCCCAGATGGCTTAGTGGGAGCGGCTGCCTTTTTGGCGGCCGCTTTGTTATTTGGCGCTTCGCCATCCACATGCGCTTTTGCGCTACCGTCCGCCATCTCCAGTGTTAGTGCGGTGCCAGCCGTTAGTGCAACAACCGAGGTTATCAGTTGGTTTTTTTCATCGCGCACCAGCGCAAAGCCGCGCGCGAGCACTTTCTTGTAATGGTAACTTTCAAGTAGTCGCGCCAGCGCGGCTACTTTTTCGGCGCGTGCGGTAATGTCACGCTGAATCAATGCTGGTCTCAAATTCGCTGCCAACAGCGCCAGACGTTGCTGCTTCTCATTCAGCAACTTAGGTAATGCACCCGTCAGTCGTTCGCTCCAGTCATCCAGCCGCTGGGTCATGTTCTCCAGCAGTTTTTGGGGGCTGATAAGCCCGCGCGCGAGGCCTTCTACATATTGCGTTTTATGCTTCAGTTCGCGGCTAATGCCGCCAAACAGTCGCTGCGCCATTTGCAGCAAGGCCGCCACCAAATCGGCTTTCACCGGCACCGCCATTTCCGCAGCGGCGGTCGGCGTGGGTGCGCGGCGGTCGGACGCAAAATCAATCAGCGTCGTGTCTGTTTCATGCCCCACGGCAGAAATAAGGGGAATCTCAGAAGCCGCGGCGGCGCGCACCACCATTTCTTCGTTAAACGCCCATAAATCTTCAATGCTGCCACCACCACGCGCCACAATCAGCAAATCAGGCCGCGGAATATTCCCCTCGCCTGTAATGGCGTTGAACCCTTGAATGGCTTTGGTGATTTGCTCTTTGGCGTTTTCGCCCTGCACCAGCACGGGCCACACCAGCACATGGCACGGGAAGCGGTCACCAATACGGTGCAGAATATCGCGTATCACCGCGCCGGTGGGGCTAGTCACCACACCAATCACTTTTGGCAAATACGGAATCGGCTTTTTGCGCTCTTCATTGAACAATCCCTCGGCGGCGAGCTGCTTTTTGCGCGCTTCGAGCAGCGCCATCAGTGCGCCTGCCCCCGCAGGCGCCAGACGCTCCACCACAATCTGGTAGCGTGAACTGCCTTGGTAGGTGGTGATTTTTCCCGTTACCACCACTTCCATACCTTCTTCGGGCTGCACCTTGAAATGCCCCGCCACGCCGCGCCAGCACACGGCGTTTATCACCGCACCTTCGTCCTTCAGGTCAAAATACAAATGCCCGCTGGCGGCGCGTTTAAACCCCGATATTTCGCCCCGCACCCGCACATGCGGAAATGCATCTTCTACCCGTTTTTTCAACAGGTTAGATATTTCACTGACACTGAACTCCTGCGCGTTGGTGCGCGGGCTACTTTCGAGATATTCTTCCATACAGGTGAAACTAGCCCTGCTGCGGGCAAGATGCAAGTGGGGGCAAACTTGCATTTCGGGCGCGTGTGGGGTATACCCTGCCTGCCTTTTAAAAACAGGGCAAAAAGGGACGTAAAAATGAACATTCTGCTCATTGGCTCTGGCGGGCGCGAACACGCCCTCGCGTGGCTTATCAAACAATCGCCGCAAACCGAGAAGCTCTACTGCCTTCCGGGCAATGCAGGCGTGGGGGAATTAGCAGAACTGGTCGGCATCAAAGACGATGATTTTGCAGGCATCGCCACTTTCTGTAAGCAGAAGAATATCGGCCTCGTGTTCGTGGGCCCTGAAGCACCGCTCGTAGCAGGCATTGCGGACTATCTTGAAAAAGAAGGCATCCGCGTCTTCGGCCCCAGCAAAAAAGCCGCGCAGCTTGAGGGTTCTAAAAAATTCACCAAAGACCTTTGCATTAAATACAATATCCCGACTGCCGCCTATGGCAGCTTTACGGATGCCGCGAGCGCAAAAGCCTTCCTTAAAAAACAATCCGCCCCCATCGTGGTGAAGGCCGACGGCCTTGCTGCGGGTAAAGGCGTGGTGATTGCTGAAAATCATGCTGACGCTGAAAAAGCCGTGGATGAAATATTCGCGGGCAAATTCGGTGATGCGGGCAACACGGTGGTGATTGAAGAATTTTTAGATGGCGAAGAAGCCAGCTTCTTTGCGGTGTGCGATGGCAAAATCGCACTCGCCTTCGGCTCCGCGCAGGACCATAAACGCGTGGGCGATGGCGATACCGGCCCCAACACGGGTGGCATGGGCACTTATTCCCCCGCTCCTGTTGTTACCGACGCACTGCACAAGCAGGTGATGGAAACCATCGTGAACCCGCTTATTCACGGCATGGCCAAAGATGGCATTCCCTATAAAGGCATTTTGTTCGCAGGGCTCATGGTCACCAAAAAAGGGCCACAACTACTGGAGATCAACACACGCTTCGGCGACCCCGAAACGCAGGTGCTGTTGCCACGTTTTGAGGGCGATTTTGTACAGCTGCTGATCGATGGTGCAGATGGCAAACTCGCAGGCAAAACCGTAAAGCTCAAATCGCACACGGCGCTATGCGTGGTGATGGCGGCCGAAGGCTACCCTGGCAATTATGTAAAGGGCTCTGAAATCAAAGCGCTCGATACAGCAAATGCGCTACCGGACGTGACCGTGTTCCACGCAGGCACGAAAAAGGAAAATGGTAAAATAATCGCCACAGGCGGGCGTGTGCTTGGTGTTACTGCGCTCGGTAAAAATGCACTCGATGCACAGCAAAAAGCCTATCGTGCCGTCGACGCAATTGATTGGCCGCAGGGTTTCTGCCGCCGCGATATTGGCTGGCGCGCCATCCGTTTACTCAAAGCATCGTAAGGGAGACTTCTCATGAAAATCAAACATCTGTCCGTTGTCCTTGCTATCGTTCTCGTTGCCGCGACGGTGCTGTTATTTTCCCTGAAGAAGATTTCTGAAAACGGCCATAGCACCATTACATCCACCGCCACAGGCGAAGCCGGCATCGGCGGTGCATTTGCACTCACCAATCACAAGGGTGCTGCTGTTACCGACCAAACCTATGTCGGTAAATTCATGCTGGTATTTTTCGGCTTCACCTATTGCCCCGATATTTGCCCTGCTGATTTGCTGGTGATGAAAAATGTCATGAGCCAGCTGTCTGAAAACGAAGCCACGCAGGTGGTTCCCATCTTCATCACCATCGACCCCGCGCGCGACACGGTCGAGCAGCTGAACGGTTATCTTTCCAACTTCCACCCTGCCATTCAGGGCCTCACCGGCACGCAGGAGCAGGTGGATGCCGCCGTGAAAGCCTACCGCGTGTATGCCAAAAAAGTGCAGGACGAAAAAATGACCGAATAC
Source organism: Rickettsiales bacterium (assembly GCA_044356525.1). Taxonomy (GTDB): domain Bacteria; phylum Pseudomonadota; class Alphaproteobacteria; order Rickettsiales; family RGZB01; genus CAYXPR01. The sequence goes on along the minus strand of JBIKVZ010000001.1, from coordinate 658,503 downwards.
ACGATGGACCATTCCGCTTACATGTATCTCATGGGGCGCGACGGAAAATACATCACGCACTTCCAGCATAATGAAAAGCCGGAACTTATTCTCACCGAAATTCGCAAAAACCTGAAAGGCTAGTTTTAGGGCTTTTACAATGAATGAACATTTTTTTATTATCGTGCTTATGCCAATTATGGCCATACTAGCATTTCAGTTATCGCCACATACACTCCATAAAAGCAACGGCAAGATTACGCGTAGGCATGTAATTTCACTCGTGTTACTCCTGCTGACATCTGGTCTTTTGATGCTCGCAACATCGGGCCACGCGAAGGCCTTGGGACTGGAGTCACGAACATACATCCGGCCACTGACAGCGTTTCTGCCGATGGCTCTAATAAAAAAAATTAACTAGTTAAGGACTACCATGCGTTTATTTATTGCTGCTATTGCACTCCTGCTTCCACTTGCTGCTTCCGCGGCGGATATCGCCGTGAAATCCCCGTGGGTACGCGCGTCGCTCATACAAAGCGAAGTGACCGCCGGTTATCTTGAAATCACCAACAGCGGCAAAACGGATGACGCACTGGTTGCAGCGAGCAGCCCTGTGGCAGGCCGCGTGGAAATTCACACCATGAAAATGGATGGCGGTATCATGCAGATGCGCAAGCTCGAAAAGCTGGATGTGCCTGCGGGTAAAACCGTTGCCCTCGCACCGGGTGGCGACCACCTGATGTTCTTTGAACTGAAACAAACGCTGAAAAAAGGCGAGAGCGTTCCTGTCACCCTCACCTTCAAAAAATCCGGCGAACAGAAAATTTCCGCCGTTATTAAATCGATGGATGAAGCCACCGTCGGTGGCCACTCGCACCACTAATCACCACACACATCACAAGGATTCTACAGCATGATAAAACGCGCATTTATTTTCCCCGGTCAAGGTTCACAGGCCGTCGGCATGGGCAAAGAACTTGCCGCATCCTTCCTTGAAGCGCGCGAAGTGTTCCAAGAAGTGGATGATGCGCTCGGCACCAAACTCTCCAAGCTCATGTTTGAAGGGCCGATTGAACCCCTCACCCTCACCGAAAACGCCCAGCCTTCCATTATGGCAACTTCGCTCGCCGTGTTCCGTGTTTTAGAAAAGCAGGGCAAACTTAAACTGCCGAATGTAGCCGCCTATGTCGCCGGTCACTCGCTAGGTGAATATTCTGCGCTCTGCGCGGCTGGCTGCCTCACGCTGGCCGATACGGCCCGCCTGCTGCAAATCCGTGGCCGCGCCATGCAAGAAGCCGTGCCGCAGGGTAAAGGCAGCATGGGTGTGTTGCTCGGCGTAGACCTTGATACGGCAAAAACCATTGCCGCAGAAGCCGCCAGTGGTGAAGTCTGTCAGGTAGCGAACGATAACTCTCCCGGTCAGGTGGTTATTTCCGGCACCACGGGTGCCATTGAGCGCGCCGCACCTATCGCTTCAGCCAAAGGCGCCAAACGCCTACTGCCTTTAGCGGTCAGCGCGCCGTTCCATTCTGCCCTCATGGCACCAGCTGCCAAACGCATGGAAGAAGCGCTTGCCGGCATCAGCCTCAAGGCCCCATCCGTGCCGCTGGTGGCAAACGTCACGGCCACAGAAACAGTGAACCCCGATGAAATCCGCACGCTGCTGGTCGAGCAGGTTACGGGCATGGTGCGCTGGCGCGAAAGCATTCATTACCTTGCGAAAAAAGGGGTGAATGTCACGGTGGAAATCGGGCACGGCAAAATCCTCTCCGGCCTTACCAAACGCACGGAAGAAGCGCTTCAGCCCATTTCGGTCGGCACGCCGATGGAAATCGAGCAATTCCTTGCCAATCTTTCGGCCTAAAACAAATGTTGACAAACTCCCCCATTTCCCTGCTAATACCCCCCGAAAATACTACGGGAGAAGGTGTTACACCCATGTTTTCATTAGCAGGTAAAAAAGCCTTAATTACAGGCGCTAGCGGCGGCATTGGCGAAACCATTGCCAAGCGTTTGGCCGATGCGGGCGCAGCCGTGGCTCTTTCTGGCACGCGCAAAGAAAAGCTCGATGAAGTGAATGGCGCTTTAGGCGGTAAAGCATCGGTGCTGACCTGCAACCTTTCCGATAAAGAAGCGGTGAAAAAGCTGGCGGGTGACGCAGAAGCGGCGCTCGGCGGGCTCGATATCATCATTAATAACGCCGGCATCACCAAGGATGGCCTTGCCATGCGCATGAGCGATGAAGACTGGCAGCAGGTGCTGGACGTCAACCTCACCGCCTCGTTTATCCTTATCCGCAGCGCCCTGCGCGGCATGATGAAGCAGCGTTTTGGCCGCGTGGTGAACGTCACCTCCATCGTGGGGGTCATGGGCAATGCCGGCCAGGCCAATTACTGCGCCTCTAAGGCCGGTATCATCGGTATGTCAAAATCACTGGCGGCGGAAGTAGCCAGCCGCAATATCACGATTAACTGCGTCGCGCCGGGTTTTATCAGCACCCCGATGACCGACGCGCTGAATGACGCACAGAAACAAGCGATGAAAGACTGTATCCCTATGGGGGCTTTTGGTGAAGCCGCCGATGTGGCTGCAGCGGTGCATTTCCTTGCTTCTGGCGAGGCGAAATACGTGACAGGACAAACCCTGCATGTAAACGGCGGGATGCTAATGGTCTAAGTAACTCATGCAATTGCATTTTTTGCTGGACAACGTGCAAATCGTCGCTAATTTGGTGAACATAATTTTTAACTTTGAATGAGGACGAGATATGAGCGATATCGAAGCACGCGTTAAGAAAATCGTGGCTGAGCATCTCGATGTTGACGAAGACAAGATTACCTCCAATGCCAGCTTCACCGATGATCTCGGTGCTGACAGCCTTGACCAGGTCGAACTGGTGATGGCATTTGAAGAAGAATTCGGTATCGAAATTCCCGATGAAGCCGCTGAAAAAATCGTAACGGTGGAAGACGCCGTACGCTTCATCGACGAGAATAACTAATCTTCTTTAGGTTAATTTCATCTGGCTGCCCCCTTCTCATCAAAGGGGGCACGCCGTTTTAGGGTGTCCCCAAGGGCTAAAAACGCATGAAACGGGTTGTCGTTACAGGGTTGGGTCTGGTAACGCCGCTAGCAAGCGGTGTAGAAGCCACGTGGTCGAAGCTGCTGGCAGGTGAGTCCGGCCTCGGGCCGATTCAGCGCTTTGATGTCACCGACCTGCCTGCAAAAGTAGCGGGTGAAGTCAAATACGGCACCGAACCGGGCCAGTTCAACCCCGACACGTATATTCCACCCAAAGACCAGCGCAAGCTGGGTCTGTTCATTCATTTTGCAATCGCTGCCTCTGATATGGCCGTCGCTGACTCCGGTTGGCAGCCTTCCACCGATGCTGAAAAAATCCGCACCGGCGTCATGATTGGCTCTGGCATTGGCGGTCTGCCTGAAATTGAAGACGGTGTATTGCTGGTAAAAGAAAAAGGCGCGCGCCGCCTGTCACCATTCTTTATCCCCTCCTGCCTCATCAACCTCGCCTCCGGTCAGGTATCGATGAAGCATGGCTTCAAGGGCCCGAATCACTCCGTCGTCACCGCGTGCGCCACGGGTGCGCATGCCATTGGTGATGCCGCTGACATTATCCGCCGTGGCGATGCCGACGTGATGATTGCCGGCGGTGCTGAAAGCGCCATCTGCAACATCGGCATTGCAGGCTTTGCCTCAGCGCGTGCGCTGTCCACCTCGTTTAACGATACCCCCACCAAAGCCTCCCGCCCGTGGGACAAAGACCGCGACGGTTTCGTTATGGGTGAGGGCGCAGGCATCGTGGTGCTGGAAGATTACGAACACGCCAAAAAGCGTGGCGCGAAAATTTATGCCGAAGTGGTCGGTTACGGCCTTTCTGGCGATGCCTATCATATCACCTCACCTGAGCCGGAAGGCGATGGTGGTTTCCGCGCCATGAAAATGGCGATGGAAAAAGCAGGCCTCAAGCCTGAGCAGGTGGATTACATCAACGCCCACGGCACCTCCACACCCATGGGTGATGGTATCGAGGTGATTGCCGTAAAGCGCATGTTTGGCGACCACGCCTACAAGCTTTCTATGTCCTCCACCAAATCCTCCATCGGCCACCTCTTGGGTGCCGCTGGTGCGGTGGAAGCGATTTTCTCCATCCTCGCCATTCGCGATCAGGTGGCTCCGCCCACACTGAACCTCGATAATCCGTCCGAGGGCTGCGACCTCGACTTTGTGCCGCATAAGGCCAAAAAACGCAGCATCAATGTGGCGCTCTCCAACTCCTTCGGGTTTGGTGGCACCAACGCCTCGGTCATCTTTAAAAAGGTTGGCTAATGGCACGGCGGGGCGGGTGTAGAAAAAAAACAGCCCTGCTTCTTTTCCTCTCTCTTGTTATTGCTGCACTGCTGGTAGTCATCGGCTTCATCCTATTTTATATGCAGGGCAGCGGCCCTCTTACCTCTGAAACTCTCGCCCGCGTAAAAAAGGGCACAGGTGTTTCGGGTATTGCCTCCACGCTTGAGGGGCAAGGTGTCATCCGCCACCCGCTGCTCTTCCGCATTGGCTATTACGCCTATTACCCCAAAACATCCCTCAAGGCGGGGGAATATCTCCTGCCGGCGGGTGCCACACCGCTTGATGTGCTGGAGAAGCTCGCGAAAGGCGAAGTGTATGAACGTGTGGTCACCGTACCGGAGGGCTTTTCCGCACTTCAGGTCATGGCTGCTATCAACAGCGCCGAGGGCCTAGAGGGTGAAAAACTCACCACCATTAAAGAAGGTACCGTGCTGCCGGAAACCTACCAATATATCGCAGGCGAAACCTATGCCGAATTGCTCGCGCGCATGCAGGCGGCGCACACCGAGGCAGTGAATAAATTGTGGGAAAATCGTGGCGCGGCGATACCGGTAAAAAATCTGGAGCAGGCCATTGCGCTGGCCTCGGTGGTGGAAAAAGAAACGGGCGTGGCCTCTGAGCGCCCGGAGGTCGCAGCCGTATTTACCAATCGCCTCACCAAAGGCATGCCGCTGCAATCCGACCCCACGGTGATTTACGCCATCACGGGTGGCCTACCGCTCGGGCGCGCACTTTCGCGGCGCGATTTAGATGAAACCATCTCTGCCTACAACACCTATAAAAACGCAGGGCTGCCCCCCGGCCCTATTTGCAATCCGGGGATTGAAAGCATCAAAGCCGTGCTGAATCCGCCGAGCAGTGATTATCTGTACTTCGTAGCAGATGGCAAAGGTGGGCATGTGTTTGCCAAAACGCTCGATGAACATAATCGGAATGTACGGCTCTATAAGCTGGAACTTTCCAAACAGCGCGCCGCAGCAAAAGCCGCAGCAGCCGCACCAGCAGCGGGCAAAGCAAACTAACCGCGCTGAGAAGTGGGGCTTTGCGCTTTCACAAAAGCGCCGAGCACATCCACAAAGCCATCCAGTGCTTGCACCAACTTTGGCATGTTTTCACGTGCGTGGGCATCGGCATCCAGCTGTTGTTTCACGGGAGCCAGCAATTCATATAGCGTGTCTAGTCTGTCCGCAGCCAGCACGATATCCTTGCGATAACCACTACGGAACTTATCAATCGTGTCTGGCAGTTCATATATGATCTGCGACACTTCGTCTTTTTTATCCGCGTCGGGGATATAGTGCCGCACGGCTGGCAGGTATGTACACAGATCCGAAAAGCCTGTCGGCATTAGCCGGGCAAGGTCGTCTACTGCACTTCCGCCGCGTTCGCGTAGCACGCCTGTAAGCGTCTCATAGGGGACTGAAGGTGGGTAAGAGAATTGTTTTTTCGTGCGCGCTGAATCCAGATGCTGCGTGGTTTCACTAATTATCGCCAAGATAACTATGCCAAGACATTCTTTGCTGTTCACGATGCTCTGTTTTACCGAAATCTTCTTAAACGCATCGAAAATCCCCATCATTTCGGCTGCAATCGGTAGCTGCATGGCCTCCACCGCTGCATATGTCTGTTCATTCGGATTTTGGATGTTCGCCACAACCACCCCGCATTCCTAACAGAGTTTTTCTGCAAAGCGCATAGCGCGGCTGGCAATGCCTACGTAATTATCCAACCACGCTTCTTCCGCAATGTTGCCTGCTTTCACCGCCTCCTGCATGCGCATGCCTAAGCGTGCCATAAGCCTCATTTCAAGGCCAGCGCGCTTGGTGTCATCCAGCGCCCATACGTCAGGTGTAAGTGTGCCGTCCAGCGCACCATTTAACAGTGCGATGTTTTTACGCGCATGCGGGTGCAGGTGCGGGTTTTGCAGCACCTGCAGCATACACTACACAGCGCCTTCTTTGTAATATTCGGAATAGAGCGAGAGCATTGCCTCAACCCAATCTTCACCGCTTTCCAGCGGGTCATCGCCTTGGTTCTTTTGGTACACTTCGATTTCTTTGGCATACGCGCGCAGCTTCACCCGAATTTCTGCGTCGGGAAGGCCGGCCATTTTTGCTTCAATAAACCACGTGGGAACAATGAGGGAGGAAATAGTTAGCATGTTTGTTCTCCTTTGATAAAAGAAATATAACGCATTTTAATTAAAAAACCGTTAAGCCGCTCACAATTCTATACAGCAATTATTCACGCAATAATTCCTGCACAAAATCCGGTAGTGTTTCTCCTGCTTTGCCGTGGATGGTTTCTGCAAACAGGCTCGCACCGGCGCTCGGTTCCAAATTAATTTCCACCGTGTGGCAATCTCGGCCATTCATTAATGCCTGTTGTACAAAACCCGCCGCCGGATACACCGTGCCCGACGTACCGATGGAAAGAAACACATCCGCGCGGCGCAGCGCGTGATAAATTTCGTCCATAAACAGCGGCATTTCACCAAACCACACAATGTGCGGGCGTAGCGCGCCCATGGTACCGCAACATTCACAGCGTGTTTCGGTGGTCATGTCACCTTCCCAGCTATACACCATTTCGGTGTAAATACACCGCGCTTTCAGTAGTTCGCCATGCATATGCATCAGTTTTTGGCTGCCGGCACGTTCGTGCAAGTCGTCTACATTCTGTGTCACCAGCAGAAAATCGCCATCCCATTCCTGTTCCAGCGTCACCAACGCAGCGTGCGCGGGGTTGGGCTTCACTTTTTTCAGCTGCGCGCGGCGGGTGTTATAAAACTCCTGCACTAGGTCAGGGTCGCGCCGAAAGGCTTCCGGTGTGGCCACGTCTTCCACGGGGTAACCGTCCCACAGGCCACCGCCGCCGCGAAAGGTCTGGATGCCGCTTTCGGCAGAAATTCCAGAACCCGTCAGCACCACCAGATTTTTAGGCATATCACTTTGCGCCGCTGGCCGCCGTCAGATGCGGCTTCTTACCCAGCTTCAGCGTGGCTTTCGTACCAATCGGCAGCGGGTAGTTTTCGAGCGCGTGGCCGATTTTTTCGGTTTTCAGCATCGGAATGCGCGGCATTTCTTCCGCAAAGCGTTTCACCGTCTGGTCAAAAAACTTCAGCATGGCGGCATCCGTCGCTTCGTTGCCAAATGTGCCGAAAATAATCGCTTTCACGCCGTCTAGTGCGCCTGCTTGTTTTAAATGCGTGAGCATGCGGTCCACACGATACGGGCGCTCATCAATTTCTTCCACGAACAGAATTTTGCCTTTGGTATTCAACTGCCAGTTCGTGCCGAGTGACGTTTGCAGCAACGATAGGTTCCCACCCACTAGCGTCGCATTCACGCTGCCGGTTTTTTTTGCGGCGGCATTCAGCGGCGTGAGGTCTTCCAGCGTTGCTTGTTTTGCGGCACCAAACAGCAGCGCCTTCAGGCGCCTTAAGGTTTCCTTGCTCACCACGCCACGTGCGATCGGCGTCAACACCGGCCCGTGGAGCGGCTTCCAGCCCCAACGCTGCAACAAGAAGAGATGCAGCACAGTAATGTCTGAAAAGCCAATCAACAGCTTTTCGCGTGCTGGTTTTTTGGCTTTTTCTAGCCACATCATCAGGCGTGCGGCGCCATAACCGCCGCGCAAGCACCATACAGCGGCAGAGTCTTTTGCACAGAGTGCTTTATATAAAAATGCGAAACGTTTCTCGTCGGTGTTGGCACAGAATAAATCTTTGCCGATGAGTTTTTCCGGCACGCGCGGCACAAGGCCAAGCGAGCGCACATACGCGGCGGACTGCTTAATTTCTTCTGCTGATGCCGCATGCGACGTCGCCACGATATCCACAATGTCGCCTTTTTTAAGCCGCTGCCAAGACATGTTATTCTCCCTGCTTTTTCTTCATCTGGCGTCCCTGCCCCACCATGCGCTGCGCCAAGGCTGCCGACATAAACTCATCAATATACCCATCCAGCACACCCACCGTGTCGCTGGTTTCCACGTCGGTACGCAAATCCTTCACCATCTGATACGGGTGCAACACATAGGAGCGAATCTGGCTGCCCCATGAATTTTCCGATTTATTATCAAACTGCGCCTGAGCCGCTTCTTCGCGTTTCCGTAGCTCCATTTCATACATACGCGCTTTCAGCATTTTGTAAGCCTCATCGCGATTCCGGTGCTGGCTGCGGTTTGTTTGGCACTGTACCACGATGCCGGTGGGAAAGTGCGTGATGCGAATCGCGCTATCGGTCTTATTCACGTGCTGGCCACCTGCGCCACTGGCGCGGAACGTATCCACGCGGATGTCTTTATCTTCAATCGTGACCTCGATGTTGTCATCCACTTCGGGGTATACCCACACGCTGGCAAAGCTGGTGTGACGGCGCTTGTTGCTGTCGAACGGCGAGATGCGCACAAGGCGGTGCACGCCGCTTTCTGTTTTAGCCCAGCCATACGCGCAGTTGCCGGTGATTTTTAACGTCGCGCTTTTCACGCCCGCTTCATCGCCCGCGCTTTCATCCACCAGCTCGGTGGTAAAGCCGTGGCGGTCAGCCCACTTCATATACATGCGCATCAGCATCGCTGCCCAGTCGCAGCTTTCCGTGCCGCCTGCACCGGCATGAATTTCCATGAAGCAGTTATTCGCATCTGCCTCACCAGAAAAGAGGCCCTCGGTTTCAAGTTGCTTGGCTTGTTTTGCGAGCATATCAATGCCGCCTTCGGTTTCCGCCAGCATTGCTGCATCGCCCTCCGCTTCGGCCATTTCAATCAGTTCTTTGTGGGAGGCAAGCGAAGATTCAAGCTCACGAAAACGCCCGAGTGCGTATTCGAGATAGTTCTTTTCTTTCATCATTTGCTGGGCGCGTGTGCGGTTGTTCCACAGCGTGGGGTCGTTGGCAATTTCAAGGAGCTCTTTCAGGCGCGCTTCAGAGGCCTCAAGGTCAAAGATACCTCCTCAGCAGTTCCAGCGACTGCTCGATGGCATTAACCTTATGCTGCGTTTCCATCTTCATTTTTGTTACTCTATTTTTACATCGGTCAGGCGCAGCCAATTGCTGCGGGTGCTGTCCACCGCTGTAGTTTCAATAATCAGCGCATCAATCTCTGCCCTTTTTACCACAAGCTTCAAGGGTTTTTCTACCCTGTTCTTTGCATCCTCGGGCGTGAGCGACTCTTTCCACAGGCGTTTTTCCTTACCCTTTTTCGTGACGCCATACACGGCAATATCCATGCCCTTCGTAGGTAGAATGAAATTATACGGGCGGTTGAAAATGCCATACGTTGCACTGAAGGTTTTTTCTTTGCCAGACAGTGCTACTTTTAGGCGCGCCGAGCCGTGAATACGCAGCATGGGTTTAGGTGCATGCATATAATCCACGTGCTGGTTATCCATGTCCTCCCGCGGGGCAACTTCGCTTTCCAGTGGCGAAGCCATAAGCCGTGCATACACAGCAGCTTGCTGCCAGCGGCTGATTTTTGTAAGTGGCGTAGGCATAAATGGAACCTCATGCAGCTGTACTTCGATGGCACGTGCATAAAGATGTTTGGCAAAAAATCTGGGTGCCTTCACGCTGAAAGTCATTTCTTTCACCTGCCGTGCAGAGAGCGCACCGCCTGCCGTAAATTGAGCCAGTTGCAATGTGTCTTCCACCAGTGGCGAAAGCAGGAACATTTGTTCTTTCAGCTGCGGTATGTAGCGGAATTTTTTTGCATAGCCTGCATTGGTTTTTACTTCTATCAACACGTCTGGTGGGGTCAGAAGTGTGTTCCATATTTTGCCAAGCAACGTTGGCTTCATCTGAATTTGTGCCCACAGTGCCAACGATTTTTCCGGCAGTGAAATTGGTTCATTCCATCTTGCCGTTTTTGCTTCAATTTTTACAGGCACGGGGGCGGCTTCATCTGTGCGGCGCTCAAAATGCAGATGTGTGCGGTACAGGCCTTTGGGCGCGTAACGCGTTACAATCTCCGCCCAGCTGGCACCATCTTCCTGCGCAGGGAAATGCTCATTCACCGGCTCCACATCAAAGAAAATATGCTGCGGCGCCGTAGCCGATGCCACAAATGCTCGATTTTTTTCTGCCAGATAGTCTGTATAGGCATGATAGCTCTGGAACACGGGGCGCGGATGGTACTCAAAATCCTGAGCGAAAATCGCGAGTTGATTATAATTATAGATATCTGCGGTACCTTTTACAGACGGTAGTGGATATGCTTCACGAAGATTGAACCGCCTAATTTCAGGTGGTGCTTTTGTAGAAATAATTGCCACGGATGTGATGTCTTTTATTTTTCCGGTGTTGCCAAAAATGGAGGCGATTTCTGCGCGACCCTTGGGTGACACAAGCACCGCCACAAACCCCATCATCACCACGCACACATACACTACCATCCCTTTACGCACCCAGCGCGGAAACGCGGCCCAGCCAAAATCTTTTAGCAGCAACAGAAGCATCACATACCAACCAATGGCCGATAGCTGGTGGTAGTCATTCGCGTTCGTGAAACCGAATCGTGCCGTAATATATCCAAGCAACAGCAGTGCTGCCAAAAGGCTGGCGGCGGTGATTTTCCCCATCTCTTTTTGCCACGCGGAGAAATACCCCATCAGCAGCAACACAAGACCGATGCTGAAAAGACTAAACCCAATCCAGCCACTGCCAGTGCTCATGGCGCCACCAAACCCACGCGAGAGCTCTATCATGCCGTATAAAAACTTCGGAAGATGCAGGAGGTTTTGCCCACACATCATCCATAATGCGGCATAGCTCGCGATATAGAGCGGAATGAACATTGGCTTTTTTGACCATACAGCCATGCGGTACGCATCCAGCACCACACACGCCGCAAGGCCTGCCGCAAGATACGGGAATTTAATCAACCCACCAACCACCGTCATAAAAAACAGCAGCCAGGGCATGATGTCTTTTGCCTGCGGGCGCAGCAATTGCTGATGCAGCACCAAAAGCAACGGAAAGCCCAGCCACAGGCAGTCTGGTGCCTGCGTCAAAATCATCACAATCACTAATATTGAAAAGGCACCACCCTCTTTGGGCTGCGCGCGCAATAATACCAGACGCGCTGCGGCGGCAATAAACAACATAAGCGCAAACGACAGTATGGCTATTTTCCACTGCTGCGTGGCAGGGTGGTAAAGCTCTCCGTATAAAAATCCAAGTGGGCCGTAGTGCCACAGCAGCGTGCCGCCAAAAGCCAATTTTCCGTACCAGCTTTCAGCCAGCACCATCATCCACGAACTATCAAGTATGTCAGTGAGAGCTTCTTCTTGCCATGAAATATACTGTCCCAGTGCAATCATCAGCGCCAAAGCAATCACAAAACTCGCGCGCGATTGGTCCGCTTGTAAAAAGCGTGGTAGGAATTTACGCAGATCCCATTTCTGGTTCATCAATATATCCCTCCCGTGCCACGGGTTTCCGGTGTGTCGCGCGTGCGTGGATTCTCTTCCCAACCTTCTGGCACCGCATTCGTCGCAGGCGTGTTCGATGCCGCCGCATTGAGCTGAGAACGCAGAATGGATATTTTCGGTTCGGTGCCGGGCTTGAACGCTTCCATGATGGTTCCGTGGCGTGGGGTTTCTTCGCTCGGAAGCGACCCTGTCGCATGATCCACTTTTACGAGCTTAATGCCGGAAGGAATACGGAATGGCGTCGCATTTTTATCTTTCAGTGCCTCTTGCATAAATTCTACAAATACAGGTAGCGCAACCGAAGAACCGGTTTCATCTTTACCCAGCGGCATTGGTGTATCAAACCCGATATACACACCCGCAACAAGGTCGGGCGAGAAGCCAACAAACCATGCGTCTTTACTGTCGTTGGTGGTGCCGGTTTTACCGCCCACTGGTTTGCCAATCGCCGCAGCGCGCACGCCTGTGCCGCGCTGTACCACACCTTCCATCATTGAAACCATCTGATACGCCGTGTGGCTATCAATGACCTCCGCCCTTTCATCCACCAAGAAGGGGGGCACCAGCGTACTAGGTAAGTCGGAACGCACGCGATAAAAACACCCTTCACACACGCGCGTGTCGCGGCGATACACCGTGCTGCCGTTACGGTCTTGAATGCGTTCAATCATCGCGGGGAAAATGCGTTTGCCCCCATTAACGAGCATGCCGTAAGCATTGGTAAGTGAAATAAGCGTTGTCTCCGCTGAGCCCAATACACTGGAAAGATTTGGCTCCGCTTGCGGGTTGATATCAAACCGTTTTGCAATCTCTGTCACCTTTTCAATCCCCATGGCCAGACCTAACCGCACCGTCATCACATTGCGCGATTGTTCAAGGCCGATGCGCAGCGTGGTCGGGCCATAAAAATCACCCGAGTAATTTTGCGGCGCCCATATTTTGTCTTCTTCCTCAAGCGAAGGGTCGCGCGACCGCCTGCCCGTAATGGCTTTTGGGTTGCCACTCATTTCAAATTCAATGGGCTCATCCCTCACCAGCGTGCTGGGAGTAAATCCGTTTTCAAGGGCGGCCGCATACACAAATGGCTTAAACGCCGAGCCTGGCTGACGGCGCGCTTGCGTGGCACGGTTAAACTGCGTTTTCTCGTAGGTGTAGCCGCCTACCATTGCCAGCACACGCCCATTATGCGGGTCCAGCGCGACTAATGCGCCGCTGATTTTTGGAATCTGGCGAAGCATATATCTACCTTCCGTTTCTTTATGCTTCTCCACGGCAATCACGTCACCCGCCTTGAATAATTTTGCCGCAGGTTTTTCTTTCCCCCCTGGTGTGCGCGTGGCCCACTCTATACCCTCAAGCGGCAACACGCCTCGTGTGTTCGCATCAATGCCGATTTCGTATCCTTCTTTGCTTGCACCTAACACCACAGCAAGCGACCACTCGCCAAGGCCGGCGGGTTTTGCCACCGCTGCCAACGCTTCAGGCCATTTCTCTTTTACGTTAATCGCCGCAATCCGCCCGCGATACCCTTGCCGCTTGTCATAGTCCAGCAACCCTTGCTTCAGAGCTTTTTCAGCCTGCTGCTGCAACGTAGGATCGAGTGTCGTAATCACACTCAGGCCGCTGCTATACAGTGCTTCGGTGCCATAGACTTTTTCTAACGCGCGGCGCACTTCTTCGGCAAAAAAATCAGCGCTGGCGACTTCGGTTTTTTCACGGGAACGTAATTGAATCGGCGCAACCTTTGCGGTTTTTGCTTGGCCTTCTGTAATGAATTTTTCTTCATACATGCGGTCAATCACCCAATCGCGGCGTTCGCGGGCGCGTATTTCATTATGCCGCGGATCAAATGCGCTGGGCGCTTTGGGTAGTGCCGCCAGCACAGCGGCTTCTTCCACACTCAGTTCATCAATCGATTTGTTAAAGTAGTTAAGAGCGGCCGCTGCAACGCCGTAAGAACCTGCCCCCAGATAAATCTCGTTTAAGTACAGCTCTAATATCCGGTCTTTGCTATAAGCCTGCGTCATGCGGGTGGCTAAAATAGCCTCTTTGACCTTCCTCTCATACGTGCGTTCACGCGACAGCAGCATATTCTTTGCCACCTGTTGGGTAATGGTGGAGGCACCAATCAATGCGCGCTCCGAACCGGTGATCCGATTTGCAATGTTCTGCGTCACTGCACGCACAATGCCAAACACATCCACGCCGGGATGTGTGTAGAAATTTTTGTCCTCCGCAGCAATAAATGCATTAATCAATACACGCGGCATCGCATTAATGGGCACATAGATGCGTTTTTCCTTCGCATATTCTTCCAGCAAGCGGCCATCGCTGGCATACAGGCGTGTGGTGACCGAAGGGTTATATTGCGCCAGTTGTTCAATGTCAGGCAAATCATGGCTGTAGTATTTTTCTAAGGCAGTAATGCCAAGCCACGCCATCAGCAACAAACCAAAGAACACGATTAATATCTTTTGTGAAAGATTGGTTTTGCGGGCAAAAATGCTTTTTCGTAGTAGTGTTGTTAGAAGCCTCAAGCACCCCAAAAACACGCGGTTAATCGCCTGGAGGACTTCTTTTAATTTTATGTTTCGGGCCGTATAGAGTCCTTGCTGGAGTAACCATTTCAATACATCTCCCACAAAAGAAGACTGCACCATCTTCTTGAATAAAAAGCGTGCAATAATACCAATGTCGCCAAGCACCATAATGGCTTCGCGGCGCACAGACTTCATCATCCGGCGTGCTTTAACCCACCATCTTTTACGACTCTGTTTTGCTGGCTTTTTTACAGCCATGACTACTCCTTTGGTATCGTATCAAAATACACATCAAGTGCTTCTGCCATCGCACGTACCAACTTCACTTTATAGGCTTCGGTTTGCAGCAACCGTTCTTCGTGCCGGTTAGAAAGATACCCGAGCTCCACCAGCACCGAGGGGATATCGACCCCTTTTAGCACCACAAATCCCGCAAAGCGGTGGGTGTTTTTAAGCAGCCTTGCTTCTTTCCCCACCTTTTTTACCAGAATTTCGGCGAAGCGTGCAGATAAGTTTTTCGTGTCGCGCTGCGTCATTTCAATCAGCACACTCTTTACGTCCTCCGGCTCGCCTTTTAAATCCACCCCCTCAATAACATCCTCGCGGTTTGCGCGGCGGGCAAGCGACTCTGCCTCTTTATCCGACGCATTTTCTGAAAGGGTGTAAATCGAAAGGCCACGCGTCGTTGGGTTGGGGTGTGAATCCGCGTGCAAAGAAAGGAAAATATCGCCCTGCGCTTCCTGCGCCACCGCCACGCGCTTGCGCAAATTTACATAATAATCACCGCGGCGCGTCAGCACCACTTTGTAGCGGCCCGTTTTTTCCAATTCGTTTTTCAGCGCCACGGCATAGGTAAACGTAATCACTTTTTCACGTGCTTTGCCGCGGCCTATAGCGCCGGGGTCCACCCCGCCATGACCGGGGTCAATCACAATCACGGGCTTATGCGCGCGCTTTACCGGCGCGGCAGATTCTTTTTTCTTTTTAGTCGTAGTGCGTGGCTGAACCACCTCGGTCACTGCTTTCTCGGGTGCCGCTTTGCTTTTTTCTACAGGCTGCATGCTGCGTGGCACCTCGCGCACATTTTCTGAGCGGATAACAACATCTGCAGGTGCGCGGACCTCTGTGTTTGCAGAAAAATCTACCACCAGCCGCGGGGTGGCACTGTCCTCGTTCGGTGGCACTGCGAATGCTTTGTATGATTGTATGGGCGCGGCAAGATCAAGCACTATGCGGAGTTTGGTTTCTTCGTGTGTCGCGTAACGGATGTTTTTTACTAGCACGCTCCGCGCCTGCGACAATTTTTGTTTGGGTGCGCGCCATTTACCGTGCTTAATATCAATCACCAAACGGTCGGGCTTATCGACCACGAAGACCTTATATTCCTTAAGTCCAGGCACATCGAGCACAAAGCGTGTGGAGGTTTCCCTGTCTGCCATGCGCATACCGGTCACCTCGGTGGCAAATGCTGGCATCGCAACCACAAGCAGCCACAGCGCAAGACCGCAGATTATTTTCTTCATCGCGTCCAAAGCCGTACACCTCGTTCCTGTGCAACGGTTTTTACACCCCACGCATTGCGGCGCAGCCAAAACGCATGGGTTCCTTCCTTTTCCAGCAGGGGGGCGCCTAATGTATAAACACTACCTTTACACGAATTCTTAGTTCCCGCCATCTGTATCACCACATCGGCAGCACCGCACTGCGCCGCCGGGCTCTGGCGATCCAGATGCACCGTGTGATACCCTTCTGTTTCCAAGGCACAGCCTTTGTCGCTGCATTCCCAGGGGAAGGCGTTTTCCTGCGTCAGATTCTTACCATAGAGCTTCAATGGTGAATCCACACCCAGTGTTTCAGCCCATTCTTCGCGCGCCGTCCGTGCGTGTTGGAGCGATGAAAAATAATAGCTGTTATCCGCATTTTTTAGCGCAAAAAGCTTCCCTCCCTCATGCACCACAAGATCAGGCCCGGCGGAGGGAATAAAAAGCCCAATAACGCCAAGCACAAAACATACTCTGCCAACATATCTCAACGCGGATTTCAGCAGTAGGGCAGCCAACGCCCCGAGCGACAACAGCAGCATGGCTGTATCCGATGGCTGGGGAAGCGAAATGCTCGCAGCGGGTAGAGCGGCACATAGTTCGGCAATGTACAGCATTAGGTCCAGTGCTTTCAGCATTATCAGGAAAGGGATGGTCTCGAGGTGCAAAGGAATCAGCACCATGCCAATCATGCCCGCAGGCATGATAATAAAGCTCGCCAGCGGCACGGCGCACATATTCGCCAGCACGCTATAGGTGGCGATGCGGCCAAAATGATAAAGCGCAAACGGCAAGGTTGCTAAACCAGCCACCACCGACGAAAGCAGCATCGAGGCAATATACACGCCCATGCGGGAAAAAATGGTCTTCTTTTTATTCGAAAAAACATGTGCATCCGCAATGGCGCGGAAGGTGATGATGAGCACAAGCGTCGCCGCGAATGACATTTGAAAACTTGGTCCCATGAGCGATTCGGGCGTAAGGCACAGCACTATCAGCGCCGCCCAGGTGAGTGGGCGCAGCGTCATACCCACGCGGTCAAGCAGTAGTGCGATAAAGAAAAGCGCCACCATCACGAATGAACGCTGCGCTGGCACCGGTGCGCCCGCCAGCAATAAATAGAACGCACCGGCGCTCAGTGCCAAAATGGCCGATATTTTCTTCGTGTTATGGCGCAGCGCAATCCCTGGAAATAGCGCCAGAAGGCGACGGAAGCCATAGAATATGGTCATGGTCACCATGGCCATATGCAACCCAGAGATGGACAAAATATGTGCCAAACCTGACACGCGCAGCGCGTTCAGTTCTGCTTTGGGAATACTGCCCTGAAAACCGGCCAGCAACGCCGATGCAACGCCAGCTTCTGCGACATATTTTTCTTGTGCTGTTTTCTGAATGCGCTCTGTAATGGTCTGACGAATTTTTTCTACGTACACCGCGATTTTTCTAGTCGCCCCCCGCAAAGGCTTATGTAACGCACTATCTTTTTCAAACCAGTCGAGCTGGGTGGGTGAATTGCAGTCAAGGCACTGCGGCACTGTCAGTGCAAAACCCACAGCACCAATTTGTTGAAAATATGCCCAGCGCGCAAAATCATATCCGCCCGGATAGGCCGGGCGGGCGGGGGCACGCAGGGAGGCACGTAAGGCGATACGCCTTCCGGGCTCTATCCCGCTTGGTATTTCGTGCACTTTCAATCGGATATATTTCGGCGTTTCTTTGGGCGGCACCTGCCACACATCCACCTGCTTCAGCAAAACGCGGTATCCTTTTGGCATGGCCTCCAGCCGCTCAACCGTGCCATGCACGGAACGCGGCGTTTCACCACCCTGCCACACGGGTGACTGCAAGTGATGCGCACGCAACTGCATCAACACAAAGCCTGCCACACACATCAGCGCCAAAAACAACATCCGCTTTTTGAGGGCGTAAGTAAGAAACAGGATGCTGATAACAACAATGATTGTGGTGCGAGCGGTGAGTAATTCAGGCTCATACGATAATGAAAAATACGCCGCCACGCCGAGGCCGAAAAAAACCGGCAGCAAATAAAAAACCTGCGCAGAGTCCTTGCGTAAATTACGCCGGATTGATTGCGCGCCAAGCAGCGTTTTTTTATACACAGAGAGTTTCGTCACGCCTGAATTTAAGCACTAGGCTGTGCTGTATGGCAACCGATTTAGCGCGGTTACTTGTCTTCTTCTTTATCTTTTTCTTTGTTTGTGTCGCCTTCGTCGCTATCAGCCTTCTTTCCAGCGTCATTGTTGGGCTTCTCATCTGCTTTATCTTCGCCACCGCCCACATCAACATCAATGACCTTCTGATCCTTGTCTTCACCTGACCCTGGATCCTGACCATTTAAGATTGCTTCAAACTTTTTCTCATCTTCCTCATTCTTGAAAACAACCTCTATCTTGTTCCCACTGTCATACGACTCATAATCTTTGAGCTGCTTGAAACCCATTTCTTCCATGGCTTCTTTAATTTCACGCTCCTTATCGGCGTTCTTGTCCCAGTCCATTTCAAACACTTTCACTGGGCGACCTTGTTTCTGACTTTCCCGCTCTCCTGCAAAAGACTTACCCTTTCCTTTCGGTAGGGCACGCATCGTTTTACGCACCGTGGCAGCGCTTGCTTTCTTGGCAGCAGTCGCTGCGGCCTTTGTCGTTGTTGCCGCAGCACTCGCTACAGCACCCGCACCGCCGCCACCTGATCCATCACCACCTGAGCCGCCACTTGAAGAGCCACCGCCGCCAGAGCCGCTTCCACCACCACCAGCAGGGGGTGTGCCGCCGCCGGAATCATCGCCACCGCCTGAACCGCCACCGCCACCAGAACCACTGCCTGAGCCACCGCCGGAACCATCACCACCACCGGAGCCGCCGCCGCCGGGACCATCATCATCCTTGCCATCGCCTTTGCTACCATCTTTACCACCACCTTTACCATCGTCTGAGTCGAGGCCAGGAACACCGGTGCGCGTGTCGCCTTTTTTACTATCACCATCATCTTTTTTGCTGGTGGCAACTTGTGCGGCACCTTCCGCAACGTCTTTCGTGCCTTGCGCCACTTGTACAGTGCCCTGCGTCACCTTAGCAGCACCACCTGCGGCTTTAGCAACACCGCCTGCAGCTTGCGCTGTACCTTCTGCGGCTTGCGCACCACCCTCTGCCATCATTCCCGCACCCTTAGCAGATAAATTCAGTGATGCGCCAGCAGTAAACGGTGCCGCCACCACACCGCCCACTACACCACCGGCACCCGCACCGGCCTTAGCCGTACCCGCACCAGCCTTAGCCGTACCTTCGGCGACATCCTTACCACCCTCTGCTATTTCTTTACCGCCTTCTTGAATTTTCTGACCGCCTTCTTGCATTTTTTTCATGCCGCCTTGTACTTTTTCAGCGCCCTTCTCTGCGCCAGCACCCGGGCCACCACCAATTTTAGCGCGCGCCTGCGCCGCCTTCTCAAAACCTGAGCGAATAGAAGCCACGCCCCCCATCATGGTTCCTTCCATTGTGCTCAATTTTGTCCCAGATTCTGAACCCGGCGTAACCGCAGGCGTAATGTTACCCGCACCACCGAATGCCGCCAGTTTTTGGGCCACCTCGCTGACCTTGCCCATAAAGCCGAAAAGGAGTGCCGACGTAATAAAGTAGGTGATGCAGAAAAATAGCAGCTTATACAGCGCCATGCCGATAGCGGACATCACCGAGGTAAAACATGGCACCTCAATACGTATCGCCTCAGCAATACCGATATCACCAATAACGATTACACAACTCGGGTTTACGTCCTCGTCGTTCATCATCGCATCCTGCGTTGCAGGGTCATATAATATTTTAATGCCCCCGATGAGGAATACAAAAAACAATATGAGCGATACCTCCAGCGAATAGCCTATCACTGAGCGCATCCACCCGAAAAAAAGGTGGCTTGTTCTGCTAAACATCAGCATGGGGATAAACACTGGCGCAAACATCAACGTAAAGGAAAGGGCCATAAGCGCAGTCGCATAGGCAATCAACACACGGAAAAATGCAGCCAGCGCCATTAAAAAGCCAAACAACAAAAGCCAAAATAGCGGTATGCCAATAATCAATATCATAAATGCCACCGCAAGCAGCATATAGCCGATCAGTTCTGAACCACCCACAATAAGGTTAAACATCGTGTCCAGGTTGCTAATGACGCCCATGCGTTTACCCTCTACCGTACCCGCAGCACCCGCCCCTTGAAAACCTGTGTTATTGAGGTCTACCGCAAACATGTAGGAAGACAATGCATCCGGCATTGCAACGACAAAGACGTTATAGAGGTAGTCATAAAAAAAGGTTGGATTCACCGCAAACGTATAGATGAGAGCAATCTTAGCCAGACGCAGAGCCCAGTCCTTACCATCCACCACCTGCATTAGCACCGCGAGGCTGAAAATTGCGATGTATAATACCAGCGCCGCTCGTATCACCGGCGCGACAGCGTTTACCAATGCGCAATACATCGTGAACATGGCGTTGCCCATCGCAGCGCGCACCAGGCAGAAGGTGGTCTCCATCACATTGAATACGATGTTATCGCCGGTGAGCGCGCTGGCGTTAACGCCTGGGCAGCTGTTGGGATTCAGCGCAATCGGATTAATCATGTTGTAGGCTACGCCGTTAACCGTGCACGTCGCGACCGCCGCATGAACCACGTCCGGAAAGAGTGTTAATATTCCCGTAAGCAGTGACGTAATCCATAACCACAGCGGCATATCAGCCTTTCTGTTTTTTACTGGCTCTCTCGCGGAAAAGAGGAAGCCATTTGCTGGCATCATCCCCAACATCAAGCATAATATTTTCCATCAAGGCGATGCTTTCCTTGTTCCCTGAAAGCACGGCAATTATATCATGCATTCCGCTCAAATCCAAGTTCGCAACCACCGCTTCTTGGTAGTGTTTCAGCAAAAATTCGCGCCGCGAAGAACTCATAGAGTTAAGCAATTCAAATTCCACGTTATTTAAACCAAAGACGGTGCGATACGCGTCTGTAGCACGTTGGTTGGGCAGGTAAATCTGCGTGGCCATTTTCTGGGTAATCGGTTGAGTAATCGAGCTTTCTTTAATGTTATCAACACTTTCCGTTGCAAAGATAACAACCGCATTGTTCGCCTTTAACTCGTCCAACCAGGCAGGAATAAAGGAGGCAAACACCGGGTTATCAACCAACGACCATGCCTCATCCAGCACAATCATGGTGGGAGTGCCATCTAATGTCTGACGGATACGATGTATTAAATACGAAAAAATGGGAATCAGGACCCTGCGGTCCTTCACCACTTCGGTCATCCCAAAACCATACACCATTTGATTCAGCACCAACTCATCATGCGGGCTATCCATAATATGCGCATGCTCACCCTGCCCATACCAGCGCGCCATGCGCTGCCAGCTTACTTCTTGCACGGATGCGGTGGCCCCCGAAAGCGCTGCAAACGGATCTGCATTTGCGGCAGCGGATGCTTTCGGCAATTCCGTTTGCGGCCAGAATTTAGGAATCACATTTGAAAGGCGGCGCTCGGCTTGCGGCAACAAATACACATGTTCTATCGCTTGTTCCGCAAGCTGTTTGTCTTGTTCGCTGACCTGCAAACGCTCATCCATCACCATATATTGCAGCAGCGCTCTTAAAAAACTACGATTTTGGGGCGTATCTGGAAGCTGCAATGGATTCATGCGTAGCATGTTAGAGGCAGGATTTTTCATCAGCCGGCGATAATTTCCACCCACGGCACGAATAAAAAGTTCTGACGCTCGCTCTTGGTCAAAAAAGAACAATCGGTTGTTAAATTTTCGTGCTTCACAAACCAAGAAATTAAGCAGCACCGTCTTGCCCGCACCAAAGGGCCCCACAATCATGGTATGGCCATTGTTGCCAACATGAAAACTGAAGAAATAGGGCGTACCCGCACGGGTGTAAAACACCGTGGCGGCAGGGCCCCAATGGTTGTTATCGAGCTTCCCTGCTGGAAAATTATACAGTGAAGCAAAACCCCCGATGCGGCGCGTATTAATCGGCGAAAGGCGGCGCAAGAATTCAAAGTTGCCAGGCAACTGAGTCCAAAAAATTTCTTCCATCATCACATCTTCGCGCACCGCCACAATGCCCACTCTGCGGAACGCATCGAATGTTTGTTTTACCTGACGCTCTAAATCTGGAAGCGAGTCGTTCAATAGCATGATGCTAATTTGGTGTTCACCAAAATCAACCGAGCGCCCGCGGTTGCTCTGCATGATATCTGTCATGCCAGATATGTCTGAAAACTCATTGTCGCCGCTCAGTTTTATCAAATACTGCTGGTGTTCAAATTTTTTGAGGGCTTTTTCTGAGTTAATAAAATCAAAGGTTTCGGTCACAATAAATTCTTCATCAAGCTGAAGGAAATTATCAATCGCTGAGGAGCTAACTTCGTGGTATTCTTTTACCGTCAAAACAGTGCCGAAATGCCGCCCGGTTTCTCCCCGAACTTCCAGCACGTTAAAACCAAAAGAAACTTCATGCGTCGGTAAATACGTTGAAATATCCATCACCGGCAGCGGCGTGGGTTTTTCATATAAATTGATGATTTTTCCAAAAAACTGTAGCGGCTCTGAATAACTTACATTCTGATATTCAATCACGCCAAGGCGGCGAGCGCCGAACCCTTTTAGCATATTCACGATGCCTGACACGGCATCGTCGAGTCGCTTATGTGCCTCTTCGAGATATTTGAGTCGGTATTTTCGTTCGGCTAGAAAGAAAAGGCTGCGGGTAAATTCTTTTACACCAAGATTAAAATTCTGACCCTCGCAAATCACCGTAATATAGAGCTCATTGACATACTTGTGCTCCCAGTCATGGCGCTTACACCACGAGCGATGGACATGGTCTTCAAAGCTACCGGGCGTATATTTTCCGCCGCCGGAAAGATCTTTTTTGCGGCGTACGGTGTGAATCCACAATGCAAAGTCATTGGTCTTAATGCTGGCTTGTACCGCGTCACGAATCACATGGCGTAGGGTTTTTTTATCTCCATCGTCTGCATTCACGCTTTCGAAGCTGAAGCCCGTAATTTTGATGGTCTGTAAAAGTTCCCCGTTTTTGGTTATCAGCGTGGTGGGGTCATAGTGGCACGCAAGCGGAATAAACTCCTCAACGGCAGCTTCCTGCCGATCTTCGTTGGTACGTGCCGCTTTATCAAGTATGGCAAACATAGGCTACCAATATACTGAATTTAAAGGCAACTGCCTATAAAAAAACCGCCGGATTTCTCCGGCGGTTTTTTTGACTTAGCTTTTTCGCTTAAGCACTAACACCGCAAGCCGTCTGGCCAGAAACGATGTTTGCAATCGAAGCGGCGCCAAACAGGCCGGCCATACCGATGGCCACCAACACTGCTAAACCCCAGGTCACCTTACCGAAGAAGGCGGCAATACCCAGAATCAAAATAGCAACCGTAGCAATCGCCGCACCGGTCGGACCGGTCACGAAGCCTACCGCGTTACATACGATACCACTCATGGAAACCGCTGCAGGAGCAGCCATGGCAAATGCCTGACCCGGAATTGCAGCAAGTAGAATGCCGGCTAACACCAGCGCCAGTGAACGTTTCATGTAAATAGATTTAGACATTTTTTATCTCCTTGGTTTTAAAATTCTTTGCGCCAACACAGACAGCAAACTTTATTGAACTTGAGGCCAGTGTAACAAAGAATTATGACAGTTTGATGACAAAATCATGACGATTCCATGAAGAAAGGCTGGCTATAATCCTATTGCCAAGGTCTCGGGAAGGCGGCATATTCGGCCATCCGGACAAATTATCTACATAATATATAGCAAGGAGTGACCACCTCATGTCAGCAACAGCAAAAGCCACGGCAAGCAGCGGCAGCGTCAATGCGCGCCTAAAAGAACTTGGCCTCACCCTACCGGAAGCCAAAGCACCAGCCGGTGCTTTGTATGTGCCTTTCACCATCAGCGGCAATCAGGTGATTATCTCTGGCCAGCTCCCGTTTAAAAACGGCCAGCTTGTGGCAACCGGCCAAGTCGGCGGCAAAGCAACGCAGGTCGAAGCCGAAGCAGCAGCCTACGCCTGCGCTGTGAACGTGCTTTCCTGCCTGAACACAGCCGTTGGCGGCAATCTCGATAAGGTCAAAAAAACCCTTAAATTAGAAATACTTGTGAGCGTTACGCCGCAATTCACCAGCCCGCAGCTGGTCGCTAATAGCGCCTCGAAGCTGATTATCGACCTGTTTGGTGAAGAAAAGGGCCGCCACGCGCGCGTGGCCTACGGCGTTGCCAGCCTCCCGCTGGATGCCAGTGTGGAAGTGGCCGCCACCTTCGAAATCGAATAAAGTATTAAAAAACAATGCCCCTCGTAGCAATGCGGGTGGTACATTCAGGGCGCCGGATAACACCGGCGCCTTTTTTGTCACGATTCTTTCACAGAACCGTCAAATTCCTGTCACACACAGGTGCTACAATTTTTATTACCCCCGAAAGATTCATTTTTAAGGCACAGAGCCTATTACAGAAGATTATTCTATGAATTTCGGTAGTTGCAAAAATACAACACACGTTTCCCGATTCGCATTGGTTTGCATCCAAAATATCGGATTAACTCTTTGTTAACCTTTTGGGAGTATTCCCGAAAGAACAAGCCAGAAAAACCATATGAATTTTATGACTAAAAATTTTAGAAAGTTTTACTAAAAATTAACCCATGAGCATCTGCGTTCATGTAGTGTTATCGGAGGGGGAGATGGAAACAGTGTTACACGAATTTGCCAGAGTCACCGGGCAACCGGATGTCATGCTGCGCGAGCAAGTGGCTCGTCAGATTTGTACCCAGTTCAATGCCGGTGGTTTCACCGCAGAAGAAATGGACATTGTAAAAGACATCCTGCTCCTTCTTTCAGAAGATATGGAAGTCCGCATTCGCCGCGTACTGGCGTTTGAGCTCAAAGAAAACCCGAATATGCCACACAGCGTCGCGCTGAAGCTGGCGCATGATGTGCAGGATGTCGCCCTGCCCGTGCTTGAATTTGCCTCCGTTCTAACACCAAAAGATTTGCTTGAGCTGGTGCACGCCACGCGTGAAGCCGCTCGCCACTCCGCTATCGCCCGCCGCAGCATTGGCATCACTCCCGATGTATCACGCGCGCTCATTTCCACCGGCCATGCGCAGGTTGCAGGCTTTTTATTCGGTAATGCCAATGCCCAGATTGATGACCGTGGCATCGCGCAGGCCTTCATTTTATATAAAGACAATGGCTCCGTACTCGAGCGCTTGGTGCAGTGTGGCGGCATGTCCGTTGCATTGGCAGAGCGCCTGATTGCTTCGGCCTCCACCAACGTGCAGGGCATGCTCGCGCAGCGTTTTGGTATCACAAACAGCTTAGCGCAAAGCATCACGGAACCCGTGCATGCCCAAGCCACGATAGATGTGCACTCGGTTAGCGAATCTGCTTCTAAGTCACAAGAGCTGGTGAACCAGCTTTTCGTCAATGACCGTCTTACCCATTCCGTCATTCTGCGTGCTTTATGTCAGGGGGAAATTGAGTTTTTTGAAACCGGCATGGCAAAACTGGCGGGCATTCCGCTAGCCAATGCGCACAAGCTCATTCGCCAAGGCAACGGGCAGGGTTTTCAGGCCTTGTACCGCGCCTGTAACATGCCAGAAACCATGCTGGAAGCCACTGAAATGCTGGTGCGCATTGCTATTGAAGAAGAGCCTCAAGCGGGCAAGCGCGAAGTCTATTCCAGCCGCATGATTCAGCGCATTACCGAGCGCGGTTACGACCGCACCATCCCAAACATGGGCTATATGCTCGCGCTGCTGAACGATAAGTCCAAAATCGCGGCTTCGTTACATTAATACCGCTATCTTAAAGCTCTTTTCCTTTGCCGCGCATGTGCGCTTTGATTTGTTCATATTCTGGTGTAAAATGAAGGCCTTACTTTGCGAGGGGCCATGACTGCCAATTTTCATCTAAGCGCAGAAGACGTCAGCCGCCTGCTGGAGGACAAGTCCCCCAGTGTGCGCGTAGAGGTGTTTGAAAAGGTCGCTGGCACCTATAACGACAAACAATTTTCCGAACAGCAGATTAAACTCGCCGAACAGATTTTCCGCACTTTAATGCAAGATGCCGAAGTGATGGTGCGGCAAGCCCTGGCTGAAAATTTCAAAAACAACCCAGATGTACCGCACGACATTATCCTTTCCCTCGCGAAAGACGTCGATCAAGTCGCGCTGCCGGTGCTGCAATTCTCCACTGTGCTGACCGATGAAGATTTGGTCGACATCATCCACTCCAGTAATAGCACCGAGCGATTGCTGGCTATCTCCAGCCGCGAAACCGTGTCTGAAAAAGTATCGGACGCGCTGGTGGAAACCGAAAACTCCCAAGTGGTTAATCACTTACTGAACAAAGCCTCTGCTAAATTCTCCGAAATCGGTCTTGGCCGCGTGTTCGATATTTTCTCAGAAGATAAAGAAATCACCCAGCGCTTGGCGCAGCGTGAATCCCTGCCTGTCGTGCTCACTGAAAAAATGGTGATGCTGGCCTCTGACAATATCCGCGAGCTCGTGCTCGGAAAGTATGAGAAAAAATACCCGCACCTCAAAACCGTGTTTGAAAAAAGCAAAGAGAGCGCCACGCTGAAATTTCTGGGCCTCACCTCGCAGGACGACATCCGCAAACTCGTCGATGAAATGGAAAAATCGAGCGACATTTCACAAAACATCCGCGCCGCCAGCGAAAATGTCAGTCACATTATCGAGAAGCTGGAGGACGAAGGTCGGCTCTCGCCCATTTCGGCGCTCTGCATGGGCCACTTAAGCCTGTTTGAGGTCAGCCTCGCGCGCGTCACCAAAGTGCCGGTGTTTAACGTGCGCAAATTACTGGCTGACGATTCCGGTGAAGGCTTCAAAGCGCTGTATAAAAAAGCCGGTTTCCCCATTCACATCCACGATGCGGTGTGGATGGTGGTACGCGTACTGCGCGAGATGGACCATGAATCCCCAGGCAAGCGCCATCCGGCGAAAGAAGTCATCAGTCGCCTGTTGCTGAAAGCGGAAGCTGAGAAAAAAGGTGTGGAAAATCTGTCATACTTCATCAGCATGATTCATCAGCATTCTAAAGTTTCTAATGCCAGCTAAGGTGTGTGTGTGAAAAAAGCGCCTAAACAAATCAGTACGAAAGCAAGCACCGCTAAGCCAACCATCGGTGTGCTGGCAAGTGATTCTGAGGCTTCGCAGCAAGCGCTTCAGCGCCTCATGCTGCGCTATAACTTACTGCTACTGAAAGACGAAAAACCCTCACGCCTGCCCAAGCTGAAAGCGATTTTAGCGCTAGGGGGTGATGGTTTCATGCTGCATGTGCTGCACAACTTCATGGACAGCAACATACCGATTTACGGCATGAATTGCGGCTCGGTCGGCTTCTTGATGAACGCATACCGCGAAGAAGAGCTCTTCGAGCGTATTAAAGCGGCTAAGCCGAGCGCCATTCACCCACTCCGCATGACCGCCACCACCGCCGAAGGCGAAATCGAAACACGCTGGGCGGTGAACGAGGTGTCCCTCATACGCAGCACGGCGCAGGCCGCGCATATCCGCATCAGCATCGACGGCGCGGTGCGCATGGAAGAAATGATCGCCGATGGCGTGCTGATTGCCACGCCTGCTGGTTCTTCGGCTTATAACGTGTCTGTCGGCGGACCGATTATTCCAATTCGCACAGAAATTATTGCACTCACGCCCATCAGCCCATTCCGCCCGCGTCGCTGGCGTGGTGCGCTACTGCCTGATCGTGCGGGGATTCGTTTCGATGTGCTTGATTCCAAAAAACGCCCCGTCAGCGCGGTGGCTGATTTTCAGCGCGTGAAAAACGTTGCGTCAGTGGAAGTGGTGCGCGACAAATCGCGCATGGTCTCGCTGCTGTTTGACCCCGGCCACAGCCTTGAAGACCGCCTGATCAAGGAACAATTCTTAAGCTAATTTGGATACTAAAAATCCACGCACTTGCCGCCGCGTTCCCAATCGCCAAAGCGTGTGGGTTCTTTGCCCTTCGGGCCGCCCACTTCTCTTTGCGGTACTGGCTTTTTTTCAGGCGTCGTTTTCTGGTTTTCTTTTTCGGGCTTTGGCATGGTGTTATGCAAGCCCCATTTCCTGTTCCACAAGGCCAATCAGCATGTGCAGCGCTAGCATTTGCACCTCCTGAACGCGTGCTGTTTCCGTGTTTGGTACCACCAGCGTCAGGTCGGCTTTGCCCTTGGCGGCTTGGCCACGCGCACCGGTCATCAGCACCGTATACATGCCGATTTTCTTTGCGGCCTTAAATGCTTCCAGCACATTCTCGCTGGTGCCGGAGGTCGAAAGGCCAATCAGAATATCATCTGCTCTGCCGTGGGCTTCCACCTGCCTTGCAAACACATGTTGGTAGCCATAATCATTTCCCACTGCCGTTAAAATGCCGGGATCTGAGGTCAGCGCCAGCGCGCGGAGCGCCTTGCGGTCTTTAATGAAGCGGCCAACAAATTCACCGGCAATGTGCATTGCGTCGCAGGCGCTGCCGCCATTGCCGCAAAATAAAATTTTTCCATCTGCCATCAGCCGTCCGGCGATTTTTTCCGTCAGCGTCAAGAGGTCGCCTTCGTGCGCGGCGAAAAATCCCTCCGCAGCCTCTTTGTGCGCAGTCAGTTGATTTGCGATAGCAGGGATTTTCATGGCTTACTTCCCTCGAAGGGCGGCGATGCTAGCGGCGTAATCCTTATGGCTGAACACGGCCGTGCCTGCGACCAGCACATTCGCCCCGGCTTCAATAATCTCCGCCGCGTTCTTGCTGCTAATGCCGCCATCTACCTCAAGGTCGATATCCTTGCCAGTGTCATCAATCATGAAGCGCAGCTCACGGATTTTATCGAGCGCGGATGGAATAAAACTCTGCCCGCCGAAGCCGGGGTTCACACTCATCACCAGCACCAAATCCAAATCCGGCAGAATATAATCGAGGATGTCCGGCGGGGTGGAAGGCACAATCGAAACACCGGCTTTTTTGCCGAGGCTTTTAATTTGTTGTATCAGGCGGTGTAAATGATTCGTGGCTTCCGCATGCACGGTAATAATGTCCGCGCCGGCTTTGGCAAATTCTTCAATAAACGGTTCAGGCGGCTCAATCATCAAATGCACATCGAGCGGTAGCCTCGTGTGCGGGCGGATGGCATTCACCACGCAGGGGCCGATGGTCAGGTTCGGCACGAAATGCCCGTCCATCACATCCACATGCACATAGTCGGCACCGGCCTTGGTGATGGCAGCCACTTCTTCACCCAAACGGGCGAAATCCGCAGAAAGAATGGAAGGTGCGATTTTAACTTTGCGAGCGCTCATATCAATGTCGTAGCAAGTCTAATGCGGGGATGCAAGCACTGGCTTTGGGCCGACCGAATAAAACTTAACTTTTAGTTGTTTTATTTATTCACCATATTACCTATGGTTGTATCAAGATGGAGCGCTTGTTTAGCATGTTATACCGCATACTCATTGTAGAAGACGACCCCGCACAGGCGCAAATGCTGGCGGCTTTGCTGAAAAGCAATTTTTCAGCCGAAATTGAAATAGAGGCAAGTGCTTCTTCTGCCATCCTCCGGTTAGAGGATACAAAAAAACAGCGGCCAGATATTGTGCTGCTCGATTTACGGTTGCAGGAAATGAGTGGGCTTGATGTGCTGCGTAAAATCACGCCGCTGCTTTCGGAACTGCCTGTGATTCTTCTCACCGCCTATGGTGATGTCGGCAGTGCCGTGCAGGCATTAAAGCTTGGCGCGGTGGATTTTTCCAGAAGCAGGAACCGAAGGAACGCGTCCTCACCGCCATCCGAAACGCACTGGAGGCCGCGCATTTGCGCAAAGAAGTGCGCCGCCTTTTGGCGGGCCATGGCAATGGGGATGGGTTTGCTGAAATTCTCGGCACTTCTCCAGCCTTGCAGCGTTCCTTGGCACTGGCGCGTAAAGCGGCACAGTCTGATATCACCGTGCTCTTGCGTGGTGAAAGCGGTGTTGGCAAAGAGCGTTTTGCACGCGCCATTCATGCGGAAAGCGAACGCAGAAGCCAGCCTTTTATTGCGGTCAATTGCGGGGCGCTGCCGGAAAATCTGGTGGAAAGTACGTTGTTCGGACATGAAAAAGGTTCTTTCACCGGCGCGGTGGGTAGCAGCATCGGTAAGTTCCGCGCCGCTGAAGGCGGCTCGATTTTCCTGGATGAAATCTCTGAACTTTCTCCTGCAGCACAAACCAAATTACTGCGCGTGTTGCAGGAAAAAGAAGTGGAGCCTGTGGGAGCAAGCAAACCCGTTAAAATCAATACGCGGGTGATTGCCGCCAGCAACCGCGATTTAAAAGATGCTGTCGCGCACAAGCGTTTCCGCGAGGATTTATATTACCGCCTCACCGCCTTCCCTATCACGCTGCCAACCTTAAAAGACCGCGGCGCTGAAGATATTCTCCTCCTGGCTCATCATTTTTTAAAATGCAGCGTCGCGGAAGAACATTCGGTTGTAGTCAGTTTTACACCTTCAGCTAAAAACCTGCTGAAGGCGTACGGCTGGCCGGGTAATATCCGCCAGCTTGAAAACAGCATCCGCCGTGCGGTGCTCCTCTGCGACGACACCATGCTAGATGTTGACGACTTCCCCGGCTTGATGGCGCGGCCTGAAAATGCCTCCGAACCCTCTCTGCCTCCGGCGGCGAAATCACGCGTCGCACTCACGAGCGCGAACGGTCATTTCCGCGCGCTGGCCGATATTGAAGCTGAAATTCTGCGTGCCGCCCTTCAGCATTATAATTGGCATATTTCAGAGGCTGCACGCCAATTGGGTGTCGGGCGTTCTACGTTATACCGCCGCATTGAGGCCTTGGGGCTAAATGCAGAACGGCCGAAGGATGCCCCGCCTTTGCAAGCGGCGATGTTCGCACAGCCTTATACGATTTGAAAATTAATTGAAGCGGATCCTCTGACCCGGAACATCCAGCGAAAATGCGGGGATTTCAACATCCAGCGCACGACCATCGGTCGTCACCATCTGGTAGGTTCCTGCCATAATGCCCGACGTCGTCGGTAGCAGCGTGCCGCTAGAATATTCAAACTGGCTGCCGGGTTTCAGCACAGGCTGTTCACCCACCACGCCGGGGCCACGCACTTCCTTGGTGATGCCGAATGCATCAGTGATTTTCCAGTAACGGCTGATAAGCTGCACTTCATCTTTGCCCATATTTTCCATACGCACATTATACGCCCACGCATATTGGTTGTCCGTTGGGGAAGATTGATGCTCGAGATACACTGGCTCCACCGAGATGCGGATGTCGTGTGTGGTCTTTGAATAATTATGGCTCATAAGCCCTCCCTATATATCTTGAGCTATAGGCGTAATCGGGGTAACGTGTTTTCGTAAGAGTTATATGGGGCTTCTGCCTTTAAAAGTAAAGCCCTTACGTTAGAAAAACATTGTTGCAGGGAGCCGTTCGATGGATCGTCTTTTTTCTGTTGTTGCCGTAAATACTGTCATTTCTGCTATCATTTATTTCGGGATTGCCAGTCTTGAAAAATTCGTTTTACCACAGTACATCAGCAGCTTAAGCTTTGGTAACTGGGCCAGCCAGGCCTCGTGGAGTTCATGGACACCAAGCGTTGTGATTCCCGTGCTTGTCACAGCTTGGCGCATCAGCCCCAAGCTTGCAGTTGCTTCCTTAGGTGGTATCGTTAGCATGTGGGGCGGGTTCATGATTACCGACTTCCAGCAACCACCTTTCATGAGCATGATTAAATCCGCCCTGCAGGGCCTACAGCAGGTATCGTAACCTATCATCATGACCCTGTTTTCACCCTCCAGTCACGTGCCGCGCAATGTTATGAATGCAGATGATGCCATCCTGTCGGGGCTGAACCCTGAGCAGCAGCAAGCCGTTACCACCACCGAAGGCCCACTACTGGTGCTGGCAGGCGCGGGCACGGGTAAAACGCGCGTGCTCACCAGCCGCATCGCGCATATCTTGCATCGTGGTCTCGCTTTCCCCAGCCAGGTTCTCGCTGTTACCTTCACCAACAAGGCCGCGCGTGAAATGAAAGAGCGCGTGGAAAAAGCGATGGGTGCTGAAGTGCAGGGTTTGTGGCTTGGCACGTTCCACGCCATCGGTACCAAAATTTTGCGCCGCCATGCGGAAGTGATGGGCCTAAGGCCAGACTTCACCATCATCGATACCGACGATCAGTTGCGTGTGCTAAAGCAGCTGATGGCGGAACTTAGCATCGATGAAAAACGCTGGCCGGTGCGCGTTGTCTCCGGCGAAATCCAACGTTATAAAGACCGCGGCCTCATGCCGGGCAGCGTGCCTGCCAGCATGGTGAGTGAAGTCGCAGGTGGTCGCATGCTGGAAGTTTACGCGGCCTATCAGGCGCGTCTCAAAAGCCTTTCGGCGGTGGATTTTGGTGACCTATTGCTCTACCCGCTGCACCTGCTCAGCACCGATGCAGACATTCTTGCGCAGTATCAGCGCCGCTTTAAATATGTGCTCGTCGATGAATATCAAGACACCAACGTCGCGCAATATCTCTGGCTGCGTTTGCTCGCACAAGGCCATCATAATCTCTGCTGTGTGGGTGACGATGACCAGTCCATCTACGGCTGGCGCGGTGCCGAAGTCGGCAATATCTTAAAGTTTGAAAAAGATTTTCCAGGCGCCACCGTCATTCGCCTTGAGCGCAATTACCGCTCCACAAAGGATATTCTCGCCACCGCCTCGCATCTGATTGGTTTCAACCAGGGTCGCCTCGGCAAAACATTGTGGACGGAAAATCCCGACAGCCAAAAGGTCAAAGTCGTGTCGCTGTGGGATGAAAAACACGAAGCGCAATATGTGGGCGAAGAAATTGAAAATCTCCAGCGTGCGCAAAAACTGCCGCTGTCCGATGCTGCGATTTTAGTGCGCGCCGGTTTCCAAACACGTGCGTTTGAAGAAGCCTTCGTGTCGATGGGCATTCCCTATAAAGTCGTTGGTGGTTTGCGCTTCTACGAGCGCATGGAAATTCGTGATGCGATCGCCTACCTCAGGCTTACCATGCAGCCGCTGGATGATTTGGCATTTGAGCGCATCATCAATGTGCCGAAGCGTGGCTTAGGTGAATCCACGCTCGCCGAAATTCGCAGCTTCGCCGGTGGCCGCCAGCTTTCGCTATTGCAGGGCGTGCAGCAAATGCTGAAAGAGGGTTTACTCAAAGCCCGTGTGCGCGGCACGCTCGGAACCTTCTGCAATCAGCTCACGCTCTGGCAGCAGGCTGCCTTAAATGCCAAGCCGCACGAGCTGATGAAAAAAGTATTAGAAGAATCGAATTACCTCACCATGTGGCGGAATGAAAAAACGCCCGAGGCCGAAGGCCGCATCGAAAACATCAAAGAATTATTCACTGCGCTCGAGGAATTTGAATCCACCGTAGAGTTCTTAGAGCATGTCAGCCTCGTCACCGATGCCGATAAAGTCGATGAATCCGAGATGGTATATATCATGACGCTTCACGCCGCCAAGGGGCTGGAATTTTCCTCTGTGTTTCTCACGGGCTGGGAAGAAGGTTTGTTTCCACACCAGCGATCGATGGATGAAAAGGGTAAAGAAGGTTTAGAAGAAGAACGCCGCCTTGCTTATGTGGGCATCACACGCGCGAGGGCGTGGCTCACCATCACCTTTGCGGGCAATCGCCGCATTTATAATCAGTGGCAGTCTTCCATCCCCTCGCGTTTTATCGATGAATTACCGCCCGAGCATACCGAAATTGTTCGGACCGGAACAGGTTACCGCGCCCCCGCCGCAGGCGGTCAGCGTCAGGTGTTTAACTCCGGCAAAATGTATCAGGCAAATAAAGCCGTGGGTGCGCCCGCTGCGCCCGTCGTCACGCCTTCTGCTTTTGCATCGGGCACGCGTGTGTTCCACCAGAAGTTCGGCTACGGCATCATCCGCAAAGCCAGCGGCGAGCACCTCACCATCGCATTCGATAAAGCGGGCATCAAAACCGTAATGCAAGGCTACGTCGAGAAAGTGTAGAGCCGTCAGCCAGCCGCGCACGGCTGCGCCCCATGTGAGGCACAACGCCGAGCGGGGGCAATTAAAATATCTACTGCGCGGTCCAGCCGCCATCTAGTGAAAGGTTCGCGCCAGTCATGGTGCGGGCAGCATCGCTGCACAGGAACACGGCGAGTGCGCCGACTTCTTCTGGCGTTACGAAACGCTGCGCAGGTTGCTTTTCTAACAGCAATTTCAGCTCCGCATCTTTCACCGTAATTTTGTCGCGCTCCGCCATGGCATCCACTTGTTTTTGCACCAGCGGCGTCAGCACCCAGCCGGGGCAGATCGCATTCACGGTGATATTGCCCTTCGCATTTTCGAGCGCTGCTGATTTGGTTAGGCCCAGCAAACCATGCTTGCTTGCCACATACGCTGATTTATTCGCGCTCGCCACAAGCCCGTGTGCCGAAGCGATGTTGATAATGCGGCCCCAGCCCTTTTGCTTCATGCCGGGAATCGCCGCTTTCATTGCGTAAAACGCAGCAGAAAGATTCAGGCGAATCAGCATCTCCCATTTGTCGTCTGGGAATTCTTCCACAGGACTCACATGCTGCATGCCTGCGTTATTTACCAGCACGTCCACGCTACCCATGGCATCTATCGCCACTTTAATCAGCCGCTTCACATCATCGGCTTTGCTAAGGTCGGCATCGCTGTAAGCGACTTTCACTTTATATTCTTTTTCTAAGCCGGCACGGAGTGCTTCAATTTCGTTCTTATCGCCAAAACCGTTCAGCATCACGTTGGCACCTTCGGCGGCCAGCGCACGGGCGATTCCCAAACCAATTCCGCTGGTGGAACCTGTTACAACGGCATTTTTCTTTTTCAGCATAGCATCTCCTTTTTTCGCTGGTTATTTTCTAGCGGTTTTTGGGGCGTGCGTCAAAGTTTCTGCGTAACTGTTTATGCGGAGGCCCAGCGCTCCACCATCTGTTGCACATCTTGCTGGCGAATTGGCTTGGACAGGTAATCGTCCATGCCTGAGGCGAGGCATTTTTCCTTGTCGCCCTTCATGGCATTGGCGGTAAGCGCTATGATGGGGATGTGCGGCAAAATGCCATGCGCCTCGAGCATGCGAATCTGTTTCGTAGCCTCAAACCCATCCATCTCGGGCTTCTGGCAATCCATCAGCACCACATCAAATGGGCGCACTTTCAACATATCCACCGCTTCCTGCCCGTTGGCCACACTGGTCACGTGGCAATTGGATTTTTTTAGAATTTGCGTGGCCACAATCGGTAGCAGAAACAACAGGCTCACCCGCACTAGCGTCTGTGTGGTAACTTCCGCATTATCTGAAAACGGCACTTCTGTCCGCTGTTGAGAAAATTTGGCGGGTCTTAGGGCAATGCTACAATACTCCACAAACCTTCCTTACCGGCTGATGAAAAACTGACCTTATGCTACTACGGGTAGTGTCATTTCGCATATTACAATTTATTGGTGTTTTGCTTTTAACAGGGAGTGTTACGCTTTAGCGCCAGCTGCTTTTTGACCGGCGGCGGCTTTGGCCTTTGCTTCGGCTTCGGCCTTCTTTTTGCGCGGGTCGTATGGTTCTTGTGAGGGAACAAAGGTTTTGGGTAGCAGGCGTTTGGTAAAGAACGAGTCTTTGAAATAGAAAATCTTTTTGGTTTTAATCGGCGGGCAGGCTTCCACCAGCACAATCTGTTCATCACGAGGCAGGCCGATAACTTCCTGCGGCAGCAGCAGCGCGCGCTGTGCTTCTGACACGTTTTTCGAACGGCTCGCCGGGTTTAGGTCAAGAAACACTGGTGTGTTGCGCGAAAATTGCTTCACGGTTTTATTCCCCACCAGCTTGGAAATCAGCTCGGCGGTTTGTATGTTGTTTGCCGCAAACGTCACGCGGAAAGTGGCGTTCGACAAGAATGAGTTCATGCCCGACTCTTCGTAAATACCTTTTAATTGTTCAGTATCTTGAATAATCAGGAACAGGCGTACTTTATAACCACGGAAATAGGCGATACCGCTTTGGAACTGCTCCATTTTCCCTAAAGTTGGAAACTCGTCCATCAGGAACATCACGCCAAATTTTTCTTCGGGTAGCGGCATGTGCTTGGTCAAAATCTGTGATGCCTGCTGATAGAAAATCTGCATCAGCGGTTTCAAGCGCTCAATGTTATCCGGCGAAAGGCCGACATAAATCGTTGTGCGCTCTTTTTTAATTTTGTTAAAGTCAAAATCACTCTTCGCCGTGGTGGCGTCAATCAGCGGGTTTGCCCAGAGTTCGAGCGATGAGTTCAGGGTTGATACCACGCCGGAGCGTTCCTTATCCGCCTTTTGTAGGAACGAGGCGATGTTCATGTAGGCCACAGGGTGAATGTCTTGCCCAATCGTATCGAGCACCACCGCCATGTTATACACAAAGTCATCACTGCGCAGCGTGCGCACCACTTCGCCGAAGGATTTTGTCTTCTCCGGTACCGCCAGCAAATACAGCACCACTCCAAGGAACAAGCTTCGTGCTTCGTTTTGCCAGAATTCTTGTTCCGGCAGCAGCAGGTTGGCGATTTTCTGCACGTCATCCACCATCTGGCCCATCTTCGGGCTTACCCAATCAATCGGGTTGTAACAATGGCTGTAACCCGATGGCGAAGCGGCGTTCCACAGATATACTTTTTGCCCCACTTTTGCGCGCCAGCCACTGCTCAGTTCATAGTTTTCGAGCTTGATGTCGTGCACCACGATGGAGTCATCCCAAAAGAGTAGATTTGGAATCACGAAACCCACACCCTTACCCGAGCCGGTTGGTGCAAAGAGCAGTGCGTGCTGATACCCATCGGCAATCAAATATTTGCCTTTGAATGTGCCCATCAGCATGCCTTTTTTGCCGCGCAAATTGGCTTTTTTGACCTCTTTTTCACCAGCCCATTTTGCCGAGCCGTGAAGTGCCTCTTTTGCCTTAAACGGCCGGAAATCAGACAGTGGCGCACGTAAAATAAAAATAATCACAAGCCATGCAACCAGCATGACCGAGGGCGGTATAGCAATTTGCATCAAAAAAAGGGGGGGAAGCTGGGCTTTATATTCCAGCCAATATTGCACAAGAGCGACATATGTCTGCGCGCCCACAAACGGGTCTTGCACCAAGCCAATTTGCTCGAAACCATAAACCCAGATAATGCTTGCTGCGATTCCAAAATAGGCACACACGACAAAAATAACCAGCAGTAGGCTGGCTATCATCAAGCGATTTCCTAGCTCGTGACTTTCCATGGCGTTTACGCCCCCTGCTTCTTCTTATTCGCGTAGCCGAAATACACTTCGGACACAAAGCGACGTCCTTTTTCACCGCGTTTGAGCTGAATAACCACCTCAACCACACTGTGAATATAATCTTTGATTTCTTCTCGGTTCATACCAAGGCCCGCTTGCATCACCATCAGCACCAGCTGCTCGAAGGCCAAAGCCGGCGTGTCGGCGTGGAGGGTTGCAATCGAACCCGGATGACCGGTGTTAATGGCGCGCAAGAAGCTGAATGCCTCAGCGCCGCGAAGCTCACCCACAATAATGCGGTCGGGGCGCAAGCGCAGGCAGGCTTCAATCTGGTCCTGAGTGGTGACTTTGGCGCGACCTTGTCCACCCTTGGATACCAGCAAATGTACGCGGTTTGGCACTTGTTCAATTTGAATTTCGCGAGCATCTTCCACCGTGATGATGCGCTCACTGTTCGGCAATGATTTCAGCACGGCATTCATGAACGTGGTTTTACCGGTGGAGGTACCACCGCTCACAATCAGGTTCTTTTTTGACTGCACAGCCAATTTCAAAAAGTCTTTAATACGCCCTTCTTCTAACATTTGGCGGAGCTGTACGTTCGCAGCATCTTCACGCTGTTCAATCACTGTATTTTGGAACGCGCCCAATGCCTCATACTGATCAAGATCGAGCGACATCACGGTTTGTTTACGAATCGAAAAGGCGATGGTGCCATTTTCTACTGCTGGCGGATACACCACCTGCACACGATATCCACCAGGCAGCGTCGCTGAAAGCAGTGGATGCTCTTCGCTCACCATCTGGTTCGTGGATTGAGCAATCAGTTTGGCAAGGCCCCGGAGATGCTCTAGCCCCATGTCCTTCAGTGGCTCATGGTGCATATCACCACGAATTTCGACCCAGGCCTCGCCTGGGCGGTTGATTGAAATTTCGCTTACGCCGTCCTTATCGAGCAACGCCTTTAAAGGCCCCAAATAGGTCTCTAAAGCAGCTAGGCTCATCGGATCACCAGTGTATTATTACCCGTGACTTCCGGTGGGAAAATCACATCTTTGTTCACAAACACTTTCAGGCGCGTACCTTGGTCTACAGTAATCGTAGGCTTTATATTTACCAAATCGCCGGTAATGCTTTTTACCGTAGAACCAAACTGGTTCACTGCATCGGCAACCGCAAGGTCTGTCGGCGAGCCCGATGTCGTCACACTGCCCGTAGTATTTTCTTTCTCACTCACACCATCTGCACCCGTCACCTCTTCCGCAGCATAAGCAAAGGCCACCTGTAATGTGCTTAGAAGAATCGAGTTGCTGAAGATTTCAAGGTACTTATTATCCACCTTGCCTTCAACACCTGCACGGCCCAGCAAATCAGATCCCGGAGAGGTAATGATCATGTCAATACCATCTGGACGAATGACTCGGTTCCATATTACATACACGCGCGTTTGACCGCGTTTGACCGCCGTATCATAACTGCCAATCAGACGCGAGCCTTTTGGCACCAAAATAATTTTCCCAGACTCCGCATATACGTCGCGCGATACCACAGCCCTTAAAATACCGGAAAGATCCGTGTTAATCGCCGTTTCAAGCACCGCATCAATAATTTTACCCTGCGCGATCATGCGGTCTGTGTCGCCTGCTTTTGTGGCCTCCACCTGCTGAGCTGCCGTTTTTGGATAAGAGCCGCTTTTTTTCGAAGAGGCCGCCCCACCCTCCAACTCCAAGCCCGTAGCGCCACCACCACCACCACCCACAATCATCGCTGCCTTCACTCTTTGCGGCGACGAACTGGCTGGCTTTGGCTTATCAGCAGAAACCGTTGGTAGGCCTGGCTTTGGTGGCGCCGGCACCGGCGGCAAAGGAGGGGCCACAGGCGGCGCTTTCGGCGGCTCTGGTGCCAAAGCAGGCAGATTTTCCGGGCGAGCTGGAGCAGGCTGAATCTGAACTTCCTGTTTCTCAGCTTCTCGCGGAGCGGCAAGCATATTGAAAAGCACAACCACTGCAACGCCCACTACCGCCACCAATGCAAAAATACTCTTCGTACGACCTGCAGCCACTGCAGGCACGCCAGCATTGATATTCTCATTTTGATTTCCACCTAGCGGCGGAAAGTTTTCGGGCGGAGGGGGGCCACCCTGCTCATCGCTCTGTCCGCCTGTTACCTGGTTCTTTTCATCTACCATCCACGCGCCTCTGGCTATTGTGCCTGCTGGTTTTGTGCTACAGGTGCTACAATCAAGTTATCGTTGAACACACACACCACCTGCTCGCCGCGCCGCAGCGTCATTTGTGGCAACACGCGCTCAACAATAATGTATTCACCGTCAGAACGCGTGATCAATGGTGTTTCAACACCATTGCGATCAACCGCATAAAACGTAGGTATTACTGCGTTATTGCCCGCAAATTTGAAAAAGGTAAACTGCCCATCATCAAACACCTTCATCGGCGCAACATCATTGGGACCCGTCAGACTGTAGTTAAAGTTATACGATGCATCAATCAGAGCACCGGACTCAAACGACGTTTCTTTGTTTTGCGGAAACTGTCGCGCGCTGTCAAAGTCCTGATTGGGGTAGTAGAAGCGAACCACATACACCAAATCTTCTTCTTTTTTAATCTCAGAAGATAGCTCAAACTGATACGCACGTTTGGTTGTTACAACCGTCAAGTTGGTGGTAACATTTTCCTTAAGGGGTTTTACAAAAAGGCGCCCGCCGGCAGGTGTTATCTTCCAGGCCACACCATCACCAACCGAAATCGTTTCCACTTCTTCTTTTGGACCAAATTCAATATTGGACTGATACCCGTATTTCGCCGTGATACGAAATACTTCATTCTCGCCGTATACAAATGTTCTAACGCGACTATCCGTTGCAATTGGCGCTGCCACAACCGCGACCGATGCGTGTGCAAAAAGAAGGTAAAAAAACGCTAAACCTACTACTAGAGCAACACATCGCTTCGTCATTTGGCCGCATCCTCATCTTTGCGATAGTTGGTAACCTGGAAGCCCAGCGGGTTAGTATATCTGTCTTTAAGTGACAGTTCCAGCGGGAAAAAATCGAAGTCGACCGTCAAAATATAATGCTTGATCCACGCACCATCTCCACCCATTGGAGAAAATTGCTGAATCTGGATACGAATCTGAGCGCGCTTAGGGGCAATAAACACAATGGATTTTATCTTTACTTCGCGGTAGTAGCCCGGCCCTAAGGAAACAGGGCTGCCAGGCGTCTCAGGTGCAATGGATTGGTAAAAAGCCATATACACACCACTGCTGGAAAGCAACCGCACCAACGTGTTGTAATCATATTCATAAAACTCACGACGGAAACCTTCGCGCGCCATCACATACTGATTCAGGAAATAGCGAATGAGCATTTCATCCGCTACGTACTTCA
This sequence comes from Rickettsiales bacterium, assembly GCA_044356525.1. Taxonomy (GTDB): domain Bacteria; phylum Pseudomonadota; class Alphaproteobacteria; order Rickettsiales; family RGZB01; genus CAYXPR01. The sequence goes on along the minus strand of JBIKVZ010000001.1, from coordinate 617,868 downwards.
CCACCGAATTGGAATCTACTAGCGCCGTCACACCTGTGCGATCTTCCACCTCAATCACATAGGGTTCGAATGTTTTGCTGTCTGCAATGCGCGACACGGCAAAGGTCGTGATGCCAAGGCCAGCGAGTGCGATGATGGTTACCACCGCTAGAACGTTACGCTGCACCACCACAAACTGATACCGATCGGCATACCAGTTTTTGGCTTCCTCCAGCGCGCCCGCACCTTTACCTTTTTTATTTTTGCCGAACATGTAAGAATTCTGCCCTGTGGCCGTAAAAAATCAAGTGCCTTCAGCACCTTGCTCACGATTGTAAGAAATTTTACGCACACTGTATAGTAATTTTGCAACCGTGCCGCGCGGGCAGTGCGGGAAACACCTAATTGCTAGAGGCCACCTGCTCGCGCATTGGTAGCGAAGTGCGCAAGGCAATCATCTTTTTCTTTGCCTCATTAAAGCCAGCAAGTTCTTTTTTGTTCAGCTTACGGCCCGGCGTCATCTTCACTTTAGAAGGATTCACCTGGCGGCCCGCCACAATCACTTCGTAATGCAAGTGCGGCCCTGTGGAAACACCAGTATTGCCCGAATACGCCACTACCTGACCCTGCTTGACCTTACGGCCCTTTTTAATGCCGCTGGAATATTTATGCAGATGCGCGTAAGCCGTCACATATTCCGACGTGTGGCGGATGCGTAAGTAATTTCCGTAGCCGCCTTTTTTACCCACCTGATCTACCACGCCATCGCCCGCAGCATAAACTGGTGTGCCGCGTGGCACAGCAAAGTCTACACCCTTATGCATACGCGAGTAACCGAGCACAGGGTGGCGGCGCATACCAAAGCCCGATGAAATACGCGCACCGCTGATGGGCGTTCTTAGCAGCGCCTTGCGTACACTGTGGCCATCTTCCGTATAATAATCCGTATCGCCATCCGGCGTCGTATGGCGGATAATTTTCAACTCTTCGCCATTCACAGTCAGCGAAGCAAACAGCATTTCGCCTTCGCGCACATATTGGCCGTTTTCATCCGTATAAATTTCGTAAATCACTTCAAAATGGTTGCCGTTTTTAATATCGCGCTGGAAGTCCACGTCATAACTGTAAGCCTTCACCGCCTGCTGCATCACGCTGCTTGGCACTTCAAGTGCGCCCGCCAGCTGGAACAGGCTGGTCGAAATCATACCACCCGCGCGGCTGATTTGTTTTTCGAGTTTCTTTTCTTCTTTTTTGGCCGCAAACTCACCCTTGTCGCCCTTCTTCACCACCACGCGGTGGTCGGGCTTTTCAATGGTGAGGGACACAAAATCCAAATCGCCTGTGTCTTCTTTTTCTGCAAAGCTGGCGTAAATTTCCTGCCCCACATTAATCGACCGCATATCGTAAATTTTCTTCAGAGCGTTGGCTGCCTGATAGGCCTCTTTGTCGTCTACCCCCGCTTTTGTCAGCACACCGATCAGTGTATCGCCGCGCTCCACGACGAGCTGCACTTTCTGCGGGCCATCTTCCACAACCGGCGTTTTAATCGCCAGCACGGACTGTTTTTCCGGCACGGTTGTTTCGGGTGCAACCGCTTGAACGATAAATGGGTTCTTTTGGGGAGTTTTTTGCGCAGTTGTTTCCGCTGTTCTCGTAGTTCTTTCCGCCGGAAATTCACGTGCCAAGTGGCGCGTAGTCGCAACCGTTTGCGCCGTAACAAAGCCCAGCGCGAACACCACCACACCATAGAACACCAGATATTTACGCAGCAACATCTTGCCTAGCAAATATCGGAGCAATGCAAAAAAATTAGCCATTACGTCCGCACTCGTCACACAACTATAACGCCGCCCTAAAGTAACCGATTGAATATGCGAAGTATAGCTTTTTTATCCTACGCCCATGCGCGGCAAACGCGCACACTAATTGCCTAATCCCATCAGACTGCGCGCGAAATCCGCAGCAGCAAAGGGTTTCAGGTCTTCCACGCCTTCTCCTACGCCCACAGCATAGATAGGAAGGCCAAACTTTTTCGCCAATGCCACCACCACGCCGCCTTTGGCTGTGCCGTCGAGTTTCGTCACAATCAGGCCGCTGATATTCACTTTTTCTTTGAACACCTGCACCTGCGAATGTGCGTTCTGCCCCGTGGTCGCATCCAGCACCAGCACCGTGTGGTGTGGCGCGTTTTCATCCAGTTTTTTCATCACGCGGATAATTTTGGCGAGCTCTTCCATCAACCCTTCTTTATTCTGCAGGCGGCCTGCACTATCAATCAGAAGCACATCGCTGTTTTTCTTTTTTGCTTCTTCAAGTGCCTTATACGCCACGCTGCCGGGGTCTGATTGTGCGGGGCCGGAAATCACTTCCACGCCGACGCGATTGCCCCACTCGCTTAGCTGCTCCACTGCGGCAGCGCGGAATGTGTCGCACGCCGCCATCATCACTTTTTTGCCTTCGCTTTTATATTGCTGCGCGAGCTTACCCAGCGTGGTGGTTTTACCATTACCGTTCACACCCACCACCAGCACCACATGTGGTGAAGCCGCGCCGAGTGTGAGTGGTTGCGCCGAGGGCGCTAGAATCGCCGCAATTTTTTCCGCCAGCACTTCGCGCACTTCTTCGGCGCTCACCTCTTTGTCGAACCGGTCTTTGGCCAGTGCCGCCGTCACTTCAGCAGCCACATTCACGCCCATGTCAGAGCCAATCAGCAATTCCTCCAGCGCCTCGAGCATGGCATCGTCGAGCTTGCGTTTGGTCACAATCGCAGTGCCTTTCCCCAGCACGCTGGTGAGTTTTCCGACCAGCGATTTTTTCTCCGGCAGCGGCGCTTCTTTGGCTGCGGGTTTTTCTTGTGGCGTGGGTTTTTCTTGTGGCGTGGGCACAACGCGTTTGGGTGCCTCAGGCGCGGGGGATTCTATTTTAGGCTCAGGTTTTTTTAATTCCGGTTTCTTTTCAGGCTTTGGTTCCGGCGGAAGCGGCGCCTCTTTCTTCTCTTCTTCTTTTTTCTCTTCTTTTATGACTGGCGCAGGTGGTTCGGGCAGCGGCTCAGGCAAAGGCTCTGGTGCAAGAATCGGTTCAGAGGCCGGTATTTCGGTTTTCACCTCACCTTTTTCCACAATTTCGTCAATTCCTTGGCTAAGTTTGCCCGAACTTTTGGAAAGACCCGCTTTTAAGCGCTTGAACCAGTTCATGTTTTTAATTGTTCCGCTTTGTTAACGATTTTTTAATCATCTACCAAGTATAGTGGTTATTAGGGAACTTGCTTCTACTAATAGACTTACTACTTGGGAACTTGGGTTAAGGAGATACTAAATGCGACTCACGAAGTCACCTCAAAATTTATTGATGGCCATTCCGTCGCAACTCGACTTGGTGGATTTTATCAATCAGGCGAAGGCCAAAGAATACGCCGACTGCCGGAAAGAAAAACTACTACTACCTACCACACATTAAGTAAGGTCAGCTTTTTTTCATTCATGCCGCCGCGCCGAACAATGCACCTTCTGCCATATATTCCGCTTTCACCGCCAGCACGCTTCCTGCCGCATCCGCCGCTAGGGGTGTCGTCAGTTTCACGGTGGCGTAATGCTCCGTACGCGCCGTGTCTGCTTTTTCCACCACGGCGGTCAGGGTTTTGCCCACCTGCGTTTTTAAATAATCCTGTAATTGTTTTTCGCCCAGCTCACGCAGAATCTTCGCCCGAGCTTTGCGCACCGGAACCGGAACCTGCTTGCTGGGAGGGATTTTTGCTGCCGGAGTCCCTTCACGTTCCGAATACGGGAACACGTGCAGGTAAATCAGGCCAGTTTCTTCTACCAAACGGCGAGTGTTTTCAAACATTTCGTCCGTTTCCGTCGGAAAGCCCGCAATAATATCTGCGCCAAACACCACGTCAGGCCTTAGTTCGCGCGCTTTCGCGCAAAACTCTATCACTTGCTGGCGAGTATGGCGGCGTGCCATGCGCTTTAACACCATGTCGTCGCCTGCTTGTAAACTCACATGCAAATGCGGCATCAAGCGCGGCTCGTGCGCCAGTAGGTGGAAAATATCCTCATCCACTTCCGCCACGTCGATGGAAGAAAGCCTCAGGCGCGGCAGTTCCGGCACTTGTGCCAGCAGGCGGCGCATCATCTGCCCCAATGTGGGCGTGCCAGGTAAGTCTTTACCGTAATCTGTAATATCCACGCCGGTCAGCACCACTTCCTGATATCCCAGCGCCACCAGTGCGCGCGCTTGCTGCACAATTTCGCCTAAAGGCACCGAGCGGCTGTTGCCGCGACCATAGGGAATAATGCAAAAAGTGCAGCGGTGGTTGCAGCCATTTTGTACCTGCAAAAACGCACGCGCTTTGCCTTCAAACCCCGCCACCAGATGCGGCGCGGTTTCTGTAATCGCCATAATGTCGTTCACTTTAATGCGCTCGGCATCGCCGATAAAATCGGGCGCGGGCGGCGCATAGCTTTCGGCTTTGAGCTTTTCTTCGTTGCCGAGCACGAGGTTTACTTCCTTCATGTCAGCGTATGATTTCGGGTTCACCTGCGCGGCGCAGCCCGTCACGATAATTTTTGCATCAGGATTTTCGCGGCGGTATTTGCGGATGGCTTGGCGCGCTTGGCGCTCGGCCTCTTTGGTCACGGCGCACGTGTTGAACACCGCCACGTTTTCCGTGCCGGTTTTCTCTAAATTGCTGCGAATCACCTCACTCTCATAGGCGTTGAGGCGGCAGCCGAAGGTAATAACATCCCGTGCCATAATCACTAATCTAAAATATGGGAGTTCTTATAGTTCGACAGTTCCCTCGAACTGCATATTCACCGGCCCCGTCATCAGCACACGGCCATTTTTTAGCCAGTCCACCTCTATCGTGCCGCCGGGTAAAAATACCGAGGCATGCCGACCCGCTATCAACCCGCGACGACTCGCCGCCACAACAGCAGCACACGCGCCCGTTCCGCAGGCCCGCGTTTCGCCCACTCCCCGTTCAAAAACGCGGAGGCGGATAGTATCAGAAGACAGGATTTGCGCAACCCCGATATTGGCGCGTTCCGGAAAGAGCGAATGGTGCTCCAAAGCGGGCCCCAGCTCGGCTAACGGCACGGTGTTCACGTCCGGCACGAAAAATACCGCATGCGGGTTACCCATCGAAACACCTACCGGGTCTTTCAGTGCTCCATTTTCAATTTTTAGATGCAGTGTATCCATTTGTTTTGAAAGGGGTATTTCTTCCCAGCCCAACTTGGCTTCGCCCATGTCCACCTGCACGTTTACCATGCCGGCATTGGCCGCCCTTAAAATACCGGCGCGGGTTTCAATCGTTACCGTCTGCTTTTTTAAACGCTGCATTTCTAAAAATGCCACGCAGCGTGTGGCATTGCCGCAGGCATCCACACGACCTGCATCCGAATTATAAATTTCCATTTTGCAGTCCGCCACGTAGGAATCCTGCAGCAATACCAACTGGTCGCAGCCCTTGGTAACGGGGTTATCCCGCGCGGTAAGTTTGCGGATAGCCCATTCATCCAGCGACAGGTCTTTTTCACGCGCATCGATAATCACGAAGTCGTTTTCAGCGCCGTCCATTTTAATGAAATCTGTGCTTACCATTTGATTCATCGCGAAAATTGCGTACACTAGGGTCGTGCTAAACACCCGATGATGGTAATGCTATCATGAGACGTATCTGGTATCTACTTAAGAAAATTATCCTGATCGCTGCGTTGGCCAGCGCAGGGTGGTATGGTTACCGCTATACGATGGAAACGGATGCCGACCGACAAATGGCGAAAGCCTACCTTCCCCTCGTGCACGCTACCACCGGCACACAGGTGCGCGATCTCATTTTGTCTGGCGCACGCAATAACCGCGTGTCGCTGCTGTATGTGTTTGATACAAGTAGTCCGCTTTCCCGCTGGCATTACAGCGACATTATGGCCTTCGCAGACAAATACAACCGGACACAATTGAACATTCTGATGGTTGCTGTCGACGAAGATCCGCTGGATGTTGCGGAGCTGGTATATAAACAAGGTGGTTCTAAACTGCACATGCTGGTGATCCAGCCGCCGGGCAAAACCTCACTCGACAATCTTTATGCCGAAATTTACCGCCTAGGGGGTAAAAGTTTTGAGCTGGGTAATTACCCTTATATCGCCGTTGTCAACAAGGCAGGGCACATTGAAAAAGTGCCTTTTGGTTTTAATCGCAAAAATAAAATCAGCGGCCTGATTGACCGCTCATTGAACCCCAAAAACTAATGTTACGCTCTCTTAAAAAAGCGGGCTTCTTATTTTTTCTGATTCTATATGCTGAAATCTCTGTGGCTGAAACACTTGAGCCGCTAAGCCTCGTAAGCCGCGCCAACACCATTGCTTTGGTTGTCGAAATTGCTGACACACCACAAGCGCGCGCTCGCGGGTTGATGGAGCGCACGAAATTACCTGAAAAACAGGGGATGCTCTTCATCATGCCCAATGAAAGTGATCTCGGTATGTGGATGAAGAACACCCCTCTGCCGCTCGACATGCTGTTTATCGATCGCTCCGGCACCATCGTCAAAATCGCCACTGCCACGCCCCATTCCACCGACGTCATCCGCGCCGATGCGCCGGTAATCTCCGTGCTGGAAATTGGTGGCGGCCTGGCTAAGAAATGGGGTATCGCGGCGGGCGACAAGGTGCGGCACCGTGCGTTTAAATAAAACCCATCATTTCTTCTTACTTGGACTGTTTGCTTTTCTTTTGCCTGCCGTCGCGCTGGCACAGCAGGCTTTTTTCAGCGTTCAGTCGGTGGAGATTCATCCTGCCAGCGATGAAGCGAAAGTCCCGCCACCGGAAAATGCCCGCAAAGTGCTGCGTGGGCAGATTTATAACAGCGATAGGCTCTACCCCGATGGCCTTGTTATTGCCAACCGCTTTCCTGAAAATGGGGCGCAATTGAATATGTTCAGCACGCCGCAAACCCTTTCCGTTTCTTTGCAGTTTTTAGGAGTACCGCGTGACCTTGTGCTTGCCGACGAGTCGGGTCGTGTTACTGAAATCCTAACTGCCACACCTTATGCGACTGAGCCGCTCACCAGCACGGGGTTGGTAAAATCCGTATTGCAATTAAATGCCGGAGAGGCCAAAACATATGGTATCGTGCTGGGCGAACGAATCGTCCGTCGCGAAGCGATTAAACAAGCGGTGAGCCCATGACCATCTATCTGCCGATTGCAGAAATTCCAGTGAATATTTTTCTGCTGCTCGCGCTGGGTGGCCTCGCTGGTATTCTGGCAGGCATGTTCGGCATTGGCGGCGGATTTTTGATGACGCCCTTGCTGATCTTCATCGGCGTGCCTCCAGCTGTTGCTGTTGCCACCAGCTCGAACCAGATTGTCGCCGCCTCTGTGTCAGGCTGCATCGTGCACTTTAGGCGCGGGAATGTGGATATAAAAATGGGCATTGTCTTGCTCTTAGGCGGCATACTAGGCTCCACTTTAGGTGTGGCACTGTTTGCATGGTTAAAATCCGAAGGCCAAATCGATTTAGTCATTTCCCTCACCTACGTACTGTTCCTTGGCACCATCGGCGTGCTGATGGCAATGGAAAGTTTCCGTGCCATCCGCCGCATCAAAAGCGGTCAGGCCGCGCCGGTTAAAAAATTCCGCGCGCTGCATGCGTTGCCGCTGCCGTTCAAAATGAAATTTCCGCGCTCAGAACTTGAAATCAGCGCGCTGTTGCCGCTGGGTGTAGGCGTAGTTGCAGGTATTCTCGTATCGTTGATGGGTATCGGTGGCGGCTTTATCATGATCCCCGCCATGATTTACCTACTCGGCATGCCCACCGCTGTGGTGGTTGGCACGTCGCTGTTCCAAACCATTTTTACCACCGGCAACGTCACCATTTTGCAGGCCGCAACCACCCAAACGGTGGATGTGGTACTGGCAATGATTCTGCTCACTGGCTCGGTCATCGGCGCACAGTTTGGCAGTACGCTGAGCCTTAAGGTTTCCGCAGAGAAGTTGCGCGCAATGCTCGCGCTTATGGTGCTGGCGGTGTGTTTCAAACTGGCGCTAGGGTTGGTGCTCACTCCGGCAGAACCGTTTGCCATCATCGTAACGGAGTAGGCGCAAGATGATGCGGTTTTTCCTTTTCATTCTGCTGATGCTGATACCACTAAACGCGGCAGCACGCCCTGTGGTGGCAGACCTTGCCATTCGCAGTATCGAGATTGATCACAACTTTAAAGGCATCGACATTTTGCTGTTCGGCGCACGCGAAGATGTCGGCGATGTGGTGGTGGTGGTGCGTGGCCCTGAGCGCGGCTACACCGTGCATAAAAAAGGCCGCGTCGGTGGCATTTGGGTAAACCGCAAGGCTATGGAATTTGAACCCACCAGCAGTTTTTATGCGGTGGCCTCTAGTCGACCGCTGTCCGTCATTAATAACAGCCAGCTCTTAGATGCGCTAGGTGTAGGGGTCGAGCATGTACCGGTGCACCCGCTCTATGCGGAAACTGACGCCGTCAAAGTAAAAGAATTCCGCGAGGCGCTGGTGCGCCAAAAGCAGCGCGTCAATCTTTACCCGAAAGACACTGCCGAAGTTAGTTTTTGGGGCGACACGCTGTTCCGCACCGTGATTGAATTCCCGAAAAACATCATCGGCGGCATGTACACCGCAGAAGTGTATCTCTTCAGCGATGGGCAGCTGGTGGGCGTGCAGTCCACGCCACTGGAAGTGCGCAAAATTGGTTTTGAGGCGTTCATGTATGATTTTGCCCATCGTTATTCCACCCTCTATGGTGTGGTGGCGGTGGGTCTTGCTTTGCTGGCAGGCTGGATTGCCAGTGTCGTGTTCCGTAAAATGTAGTAAGGAGAAACCGTATGGCTGCAAAGAAACATACCGTGCGCGAATCGTCCCCCGCCCCTTCCTCTGCACTCAAGGCGCGGGCAAAATATCTCGTGTTTATTGACGACCACGAACACTCACGTGTGGCGCTGCGCTATGCCTGCAGTAAAGCGAAGCTTAAAAATCAGCCGGTGGAATTGTTGTTTGTCATTAACCCCACCGACTATAACTCCATCTTCGCGGTGTCCGATGTCATGCGCAAAGAACGCCGTGCCGAGGTCGAAAAAATCCTGAGCGACATGTCAAAAGAAGCGCAGGAATGGTCCGGCATTATTCCTTCCATCAACATCCGCGAGGGCAGTGTGGCGGAAGAAATTTCTGCCTGCATCGCCGAGCAAGGTGATGTCGGCATTCTGGTTATGAGCTCTGATCCCACCAAGGCATCCGGCGGCGCAAAGCTGCTCGGCGCGCTCATCAGCCAGCTCGATGAAAAATTGCACGTGCCGATGCTAGTGGTGCCTGCGCATCTCACCGACCAGCAAATCGAAGAACTCAAATAACAAGGATGGTTGTGGAGTTAGGCCGCGCAAAGTCTCTGGTGATAAAAATCGGCTCGGCGCTACTGTGCGACGAGAATGGGCAGCCGCGCAAAAAATGGCTCGCCAGTCTTGCATCCGATATTGCGGCCTTAAAGAAAAAAGGTGTCAGCGTCATTATCGTCAGTTCCGGTGCGGTGGCGCTGGGGCGCACCACGCTGAAGCTCTGGCGCAAAAAATTGAAGCTCGAAGAAAAACAGGCCGCCGCTGCCTGCGGCCAACCACTGTTAATGGCCACGTATCAACACACGCTCGGCAAACATACACTTGCCGCCGCACAGGTGTTGCTCTCGATTGAAGACTCTGAAAATCGCCGCCGCTATTTAAACGCGCGCAGCACACTTTCTACGCTGCTCGAAAGCGGCGTCATTCCCATCATCAACGAAAATGATACTGTCGCCACCGAAGAGCTCCGCTTTGGCGATAACGACCGCCTCGCCGCACGCGTAGCGCAAATGGTGGAGGCTGAATTGCTGATTCTGCTCTCAGATATTGACGGGCTCTACACCGCCAACCCCAAGCAGGATAAAAAAGCGCAGCACATTCCGGTGGTAGAAAAAATTGATGCGCGCATTGAGCGCATGGCAGGCGGCGTGTCGTCCGATGTCGGCAGTGGTGGCATGGTCACTAAAATTGCCGCAGCGAAAATTGCAGTGCGCGCCGGTTGCCACACCGTGATTACCGAAGGCAGCCGCATGAACCCGCTCAAACATTTATTCGCGGGCGCCACACACACGATTTTTGTGTCAAATCAAACGCCCCTTTCCGCTCGCAAGCACTGGATAGCCGATTCCCTGCATGTGGCAGGAGACATTATAGTCGATGATGGTGCAGTGAAGGCGTTAGAGAGCGGCAAGAGCCTACTCCCCGCGGGCGTAAAAGACATCAAAGGCAGGTTCGAGCGCGGCGACGCCGTGGCCGTTAAAACCCTGAAAGGCAAGGAAATTGCCCGCGGGCTTGTGGCCTACAGCGCCGAAGATGCGCGCCGCATCATGGGACACAACACCAAAGAAATCGAACAAATTCTGGGCTTTGCAGGGCGCGATGCGCTCATCCACCGCGATGATTTAGTCTTGCTGTAAACGGCGTTACTGCTGTTTACAAAACGCCCTTAGCGGCGTAGAATGGCGCCCTTCTTAACAACATCGTTAACTGTTTATGGAACGCGCGACATCCTCCGCGAACACTGCCACGCTTACCGCCACGCTACATCAGCTGGGGGCGGACGCGCGCGCGGCATCACGCGTGCTTGCTACCAGCAGTAATGAAACAAAAAACAAAGCGCTGCTCGCGGCGGCGGCGGCGATTCGCGCCAATCTCAAAACCATTCTTTCCGCCAACGCGAAAGACATGGAATCCGCGCAGAAAAATGGTCTCTCCGGCGCAATGCTCGACCGCTTGAAGCTTGATGAAAAACGCATTGAAGCCATGGCCAAAGGCGTGGAAGAAATTGCACAACTCGCAGACCCCGTCGGCCATGTGCTCACGTCATGGCAGCGCCCGAACGGGCTTGAAATTTCTCGCATCTCGGTGCCGCTGGGCGTCATCGGCATTATTTACGAATCACGCCCGAACGTCACGGCAGACGCCGGTGCGCTGTGCCTGAAGTCCGGCAACGCTGCCATCTTGCGTGGCGGTTCAGAAAGTTTCCATTCTTCGGGTGCCATCATGGCGTGCCTGCAAGAAGGCCTTGCCAAAGCAGGCTTGGCAAAAACCGCGCTGCAACTGATTCCCACACAAGACCGCGAGGCCGTGGGCGTGATACTGAAAATGTCGGAACATATTGACGTCATCGTGCCACGCGGTGGCAAAGGCCTGATTGCGCGTGTGATTGCCGAAAGCCAAATTCCGCTGCTACAGCACCTAGATGGCAACTGCCACACTTACCTGCATCACACGGCGGATAAAACCCTCGCAGAAAAAATTGTGTTGAACGCAAAATTACGTCGCACCGGTATTTGCGGCGCAACAGAATCGCTGTTGGTGGATGAATCCGCAGCCGCACAACTTCTGCCCGGCGTGGTGAAAGCGCTCGCCGATGGTGGTTGTGAAATCCGCGGCGACGAAAAATCGCGCGCACTGTGCAAAAATATTCTTCCTGCGACGGATAAAGATTGGGATACGGAATATCTTGATGCAATTATTTCCGTTAAAGTCGTGAAAGACGTCAGCGAAGCCATTCAGTGGATTAATGCGCATGGCTCGCACCATACTGACGCAATTGTCGCAGCCGACAAAAATGCAGCAGAAAAGTTCCTGAAAGAAGTTGACAGCGCCATCGTGATGCATAATACCTCTACGCAGTTCGCAGATGGTGGCGAGTTCGGCATGGGTGCTGAAATCGGCATCGCCACTGGCAGGCTGCATGCGCGCGGGCCAGTGGGGGTTGAACAGCTCACCACCTATAAATATGTGGTGCGCGGCACGGGCCAAACCCGCTCTTAAAAAATAAAGACGTTATTTTAGCTTTCAGGTATTAGATTCGTTATGGCCAAATACAGCTCTCAGGAACTTGATGCAATTTACCACGCGCTGGCGAACAGCTCACGCCGCCGCATGCTCACGCGCCTGGCTGCAGATGGCCCACTTTCAGTGTTGCAGTTGGCTGAGCCGTTAGAAATGTCGCTCGCCGCAGTGTCAAAGCACATCAAGGTGCTGGAAAAAGCCGGCCTCATCCGTAAGGAAAAAAAATCCACCACACATCTGTGCCATTTCAACCCCGAGCCGGTGGAAACAGCTGCAGCGCTCGTGCAGTTTTTAAAGAAAAGCGCACCCGAACCAACACCTGCTGCCGATGGCACGCACCCCTCCAGCAAAGCCGCATAATACAGGCACACATCTTCCCATTGGCGGCCTCACCGCCTTGCGCGGCCTTGCCGCACTATACATCATTTCTCTACATCACTTCGGCGCTCTCGGAATTCCCATCCCCATTTACAAGGGGCACCTTGCGGTTGATTTTTTCTTTTTGCTCAGCGGCTTTATTCTGATGCATGTCTATGGTGCCACACTCCTCCAAACACCCACATGGCACTCTTATAAACATTTCTTTCTACTACGGCTCGCGCGGATTTATCCGGCGCATATTCTTTCCATGGCCATGCTCTACTGTGCTTGCTTTCTTTTACCAAAGAACCCCTATGAAATAATTTCATTCCACACGCTTTACAATCTATTGCTCGTACAAGCATGGGGCTTTTTAGATTCTATGTCATGGAATTATCCGGCGTGGTCGCTCAGTGCCGAGTGGTTTTGCTATCTGATGTTTCCGCTTTTGTGCTGGCTACTAAAACATGCCTCAACGCCCCTGCAAAATCTTATGCTTTACGGAATTACCATCCTTCTACTGCAAGGGCTTGTTTTTACTCATCCCATCCATTCGCTTGATATCACATCTGCGTTTTCGTTTGCGCGCGCCGTGCCCGAATTTTTGCAAGGCATGTTGCTCTACAGGTTATACCTATCGCGAAATCACACCCTCAACACGGACCTTTCCATGCTTTTTGGTGTCTGCGTCCTTTTGTTTCTTTTATTTACACGCGCGAATAGCCTTGAGCCAATCGTGCTGGTTCCAATGGCACTTATCTTATTAAGTGCCACAAAGAACGAAGGCTTCTCCGGAAAGTTTCTGAACAGCACACCGCTCGTTTTTCTCGGCAATATTTCTCTGTCGTTGTATTTATTCCAAGCACCTGTATTTGCGGTTTTAAAATATTACACTGGCGCACTATTGATCATCGCGCCGGGTGGGTGGAAGCTTGCCGCTGGCGTTGCTAATTTCTTTTTTTATTACGGTATTTTGATTGTGTTCTCATGGTACATCTACACTCGCGTGGAACTGCCCGTGCGCAATTTCGTGCGCAAAAAATTGGCGGATAAAAAAATCTGATCGTTATTGTTTATGTTCGCGGGTAATCCACCCGCCGCCCAGCACATGCGTGCCGTCATACATCACGCAGGCCTGCCCCGGTGTTACCGCTTTTTGCGGCTCATCCAGCACCACTTCATGCCAGCCATCCTTGCGCGCAGGGAACACGGTGGCAGGGCTAGGCTGCGAGGCTGAACGCAACTTCACGCCCACTTTAATACCTTCTTGTGGAATTGGCTCGTGCGCCAGCCAGTTCATTTCACGCACGGAAAACTTTGTCGTACCGAGCGCCGATTCAGGCCCCACAATCACCTGTTTTTTATCAGCATCAAGCTTCACCACATACAGCGGTGCTTCCGTGCCGCCAATGCCAATGCCGCGGCGCTGACCAATCGTATAATGGATAATGCCTTCATGCTTGCCCAGCACAGTGCCATCAATATGCACAATCTCACCGCCATCGAGCGCGCCGGGGCGTAATTTTTCAATCACCTTCACATAATCTCCGCCGGGCACGAAGCAGATATCCTGACTGTCCGGCTTATCTGCTACGGGCAAATCAAAGCGCTGCGCATGCTGGCGGGTTTCGTCTTTGCTCATGCCACCAAGCGGAAAATGCAAATAGGAAAGCTGTTCTTTCGTGGTAGCGAACAGGAAATAGCTTTGGTCTTTATCAAAGTTAACCGCACGGTGAAGTTCTGCCTTTTCCGGCTCACCGAAGCGGCGCACATAATGCCCCGTTACCAGCGCATCCGCATCCAAGTCTTTGGCAACACCCAGTAAATCTCTAAACTTAACCGATTGGTTGCATTTCACGCATGGAATCGGTGTTTCACCTTTCAGATAACTATCCGCGAATTCTTCCATCACCGCGTCTTTGAACAGGTTTTCGTAGTTCAGCACATAGTGGGGGATTTCGAGTTTTTCCGCTACGCGGCGCGCATCGTGAATATCTTGCCCGGCGCAGCATGCTCCTTTTTTGGCGAGCGCGGCACCAAAGTCATATAGCTGCAGGGTAATACCCACCACGTTGTAGCCCGCTTCTTTCATCAGCGCCGCTACGGTTGAGCTATCCACCCCGCCACTCATCGCCACCACCACCTTCGTATCGGCGGGGGCTTTGTTGATGCCTGCCAGTTTCATTATTTTGCCTTTTTCTTGCGGTAGATATATTGCCCGATGCCAAACAGGCTCACGGCCATCCACACAGCTTCCATCACGAACGCGGGCAAATTCCAGTCATTCAGCAGGGAGGTCGCCACCAGCGCTGCGCCGATAAAATTGAGCGTCGGATAATATAAGCCCTGACCGGCAATCGTGCCGCGCTGAACTAAAAAATAGGCCACCAGCAGGGCAAAAACCCCCACCATGCCAATCACATTGAACAAAATATCCATCCGCGCTATAGTCCCTAAAATTTCGAGGAAAACGCTAGGTTATAGCCCAATGCGCCCCATTATTCAACTCAGCCTTGTTTTCATGCTCCTGGCACTGCTAGGGGCAAACCCCGTTTATTCGCAGGAAAAACAGGTTCCTAGCGACCAATCGCAGGTGCAGCTTTCCTTCGCACCTTTGGTGAAAAAAGCAGCCCCTGCCGTGGTCAATATCTACACCAGCAAGAAGGTAAAGGTGCGTACTTCCCCGCTGATGAACGACCCGTTGTTCAACCAGCTTTTCGGGCGCAACAGCCAGCTCACTGGCACGGTGCGTGAAAAAGTGGTGAACTCGCTGGGCTCAGGCGTCATCGTGAGCAGCGATGGTTTGGTGATGACGAACAATCACGTGATTGCAGGCAGCGATGAAATCCGTGTAGTGCTGAACGATAAGCGTGAATTTGACGCTGCCGTGGTGCTGACCGACAAACGCTCCGATCTTGCTGTGCTCCGCATTAATGAAAAAGGCGAAAAATTTAATTTCCTCGAATTCGGTGATTCCGACGGGCTCGAAGTGGGTGACCTCGTGCTCGCCATCGGTAATCCGTTCGGCGTGGGGCAAACGGTCACCAGCGGCATCGTGTCGGCACTCGCGCGCAACACTGCCGGCATCAGTGACTACCAATTCTTCGTGCAAACCGATGCTGCGATTAATCCCGGCAATTCCGGAGGCGCATTGGTGAGCATGGACGGCAAGCTCATCGGCATCAACACCGCGATTTATTCCAAAGGGGGCGGCAGTAACGGCATTGGTTTTGCCACACCTGCGAACATGGTGCGCACCGTACTTGCCAGTGTCACCAAGGGCGGCAAAGTGGTGCGCCCGTGGCTCGGGGCATCGCTGCAGGAAGTCACGCCGAAAATCGCCGAAGCGCTGGGTCTTAAATCCCCTGTCGGCGTCATCGTACGCAGTGTGTATGAAAATGGCGCGGCAGCAAAAGCGGGGCTTCAAATCAATGACGTCATTTTAGAAGTCGGCGGCAAAGCCTTAAGCGATCAAGAGTCGCTGCGCTACCGAATCGCCACCTACGATATCGGCACGAAGGTACCGTTCCGCGTGCTGCGCAAAGGCAAAGAATATCTCGCCGAAGTGGAAATGGCGCCGCCGGTGGAAACCACCCCGCGTGACATCACGCTCCTGTCCGGTGATTTCATTTTAAATGGTGTGCAGGTGGGTAATCTTTCACCCGCCATGGCTGACGAGCTCGGCGTGGCAGAAGTCGACGGCGTCGTCATCACTGAGGTGCGCGCCACGCCTGCACAGCGCATTGGCCTCCAGCGCGGCGACATTATCGTTGCCCTCAATAAGGCGGAAATCCGTTCCGTAAATCAGCTGGAAGAATTGCTGCGCGATGCGGCGGGTCTTAACATGACCCTCACTTTAAAACGCGCCGGCAAGCTCATCAGTCTTCGTGTTGCGCTGTAAAGGAGGCCTCGGATGGATGACGTGCTGCCACTCTTGATGCCCGATGAAGCGCCCGCCAAAGCTGGTGGCAAAGGCCGCGTGCCGCTGTCAGAAACCTTGCGCCCCAAAGCACTCGAAGACGTATTCGGTCAAGACCATCTGCTCGGCGAAAATGGCATTTTAAGCGGCGCGCTCGCGCGCGGCGTGGTGCCGTCACTCATTTTATGGGGGCCTCCGGGCTGCGGCAAAACCACCATCGCAAAGTTGCTCGCCGCCAAAGCGGGGTATCATTTTATGGCGATGAGCGCCGTCACCCACACGGGTGCGGATTTAAAAAAAGCTTTTGAGGATGCTGCAAAACTGCACCGCAATGGCAAAAATACATTGCTGCTGGTTGATGAAATTCACCGCTTCAACCGCACGCAGCAAGATTTATTTTTGCCGGTGGTAGAAAGCGGCATCATCACGCTGATTGGCGCCACGACAGAAAATCCTTCCTTTGAACTGAATGCGGCGCTCCTGTCGCGCTGTAAAGTCTTGGTGTTAAAGCGCCTTGCGCCCGAAGCCCTCGAAGCAATCCTCGCCCGCGCGGAAAGTGAAATGCTCAAAACATTGCCGCTCACGCCCGAGGCACGCGGGGCACTCATCGGCATGGCCGATGGTGACGGGCGTTATTTGCTGAACATGGCGGAAGAAATTTTTTCACTGCCGGCAAAAAAAAAACTCGATACCGAAGGGCTGCTCGCGCTGTTTCAAAAACGCGCCACGATTTACGACAAATCGCGCGACGAACATTACAACCTTATCAGCGCGTTGCATAAATCATTACGCGGGTCGGATGTCGATGCCGCACTCTATTGGTTTTCACGTATGTTAGAAGGCGGCGAAGACCCGCTCTATATTGCGCGGCGCCTCGTGCGCTTTGCCGTGGAAGATATCGGTGTGGCAGACCCGCAAGCGCTCACTCAGGCCAATGGCGCAAAAGAAGCCTATGATTTTTTAGGCAGCCCCGAAGGGAAACTCGCGCTGGCGCAGTGCGTGGTGTATCTGGCCACCGCACCCAAATCCAACGCCGTGTACAAAGCCTATAAAGCCGCGCGCGCCGATGGTGCCACGCATGGCTCCCTCATGCCACCAAAGCACATTCTAAACGCACCGACGAAATTCATGGCCGAGCAGGGTTACGGCAAAGACTATGCTTATGACCACGACACCGCCGAAGGCTTCTCCGGTCAGAATTATTTTCCAGACGACATGCCGCGAAAACAGTATTATGACCCCAAAGGCCTTGGCTTTGAGCAAACGGTGCTCAAACGCCTCGAGCATTGGAAATCACTGCGCGACGAAAAAATGCAGGAGGAAAAAAAATAAATGCAGGCACTTCTTCTTCCGTTTTCGGTGGCAGCAGGTGGCGCACTGGGTGCGCTCTTGCGCTATGTGCTGGCAGGTCGTATTGAACGCCATTTTAGTGATGCCTTCCCCTATGCCATTTTAAGCATCAACGTGCTCGGCTCACTTTTAATGGGCGTGCTGGTGGCAGGGCTCGCGCATTACCTGCCGGGCAGCCAAACCCTCCGCGCGTTTTTGGCGGTGGGTGTGCTCGGTGGTTTCACCACTTTTTCATCCTTCTCGCTTGATTTTGTTACACTGGTAGAGCGGGGAGACATCAGCGCGGCGTTGCTGTATGTTCTGCTGTCTGTCGGACTATCACTCGCTGCAATTTTTGCCGGTATCGCGGCCACGAAGGGAATTTTATCATGAGCGGGAAAAAAATATTCACCATCACGAAGGACGATGATGGCATCAGGCTCGACCGCTGGGTGAAACGCCACCGCCCCGACATTCCGCACGGCATGTTGCAAAAACTGCTGCGCAAGGGCGCAATCAAACTCGATGGCAAAAAAGCCGAAACTAGCACGCGTCTCGTGAAGGGCCAGCAGCTCACCTTGCCGCAGGTCGAGAAAAAAGATGACCGCCCCGCCACCACGCCGAAAGAAAGTTCGCCGGAGGATGCGGAACAATATCTTATCCGCAACATTCTCTATGAAGATAAAAACCTGTTCATCTTCAACAAGCCTGCCGGCCTTGCCACGCAAGGCGGTACCGGCGTGAAGCGTTCGGTGGATAACATGCTCGTGCACTTAAAAGGCGCGGAGCGCGATAAGCCACGCCTTGTGCACCGCATCGATAAAGACACGAGCGGTATTTTAGTCGTTGCGCGCACACTCAAGGCCGCCAACGAACTCGGCGCACTGTTTAAAACCCGCGCGGTGGATAAAACTTACTGGGCGATTGTGGTAGGCCTGCCTAACCCGCGCATGGGCAAAATCAATTTACCGATTGCCGACAAGCAATTTGATGGTGATCTGGAAAAATCCGCCGTGGTCGAAAAAGGCGGCAAGCCTGCCACCACGATGTATCAGGTTATCGACAACGCCTCAAAAAGCGCATCGTGGGTGGCGCTAAAACCCATCACGGGGCGCATGCACCAGTTACGCGTGCATTTACTCGCCATTGGTCACCCCATTTTGGGCGACGGGAAATATGGTGGCCGCAAAGCGTTCATGAATGGCTTCCCGAACCAGATGCATCTGCATGCGCACGAAATTTCCTTCACCGCCTTCGGCAAAAAAATTCATGTGAAGGCGCCGCTGCCCGCCCATATTAAAGCCACGTTCGACACGCTCGGCTTTGAAGAAGGCCAAGGCAATAATATCGCGATTTAAGCGCGGCGCTAAAAATGGATTTATTAACTAAAAACAGCCACTTAGGTAAATTATCTTGCCATCAACCCATGGGGCTGATAGTTTCCCGCTCCCATGGGGGAACACGCGCGAGAACACTATGAAACCAAATATCGTTCAGCTGCTTGAAGAGAAGCGCCGCGCCGCACGGCTTGGCGGCGGTCAGGATAAAATTGATGGCCAGCACGCCAAGGGCAAACTCACCGCGCGCGAGCGCCTTGAAGTATTGCTCGACCCAGACTCTTTTGAAGAATATGGCATGTTCGTGGAGCATCGCTGCTCCGAATTCGGTATGGATAAAAAACGCATCCCCGGCGATGGCGTGATTACCGGCCACGGTACCATCAACGGTCGCCTCGTCTATGTCTATAGCCAAGACTTCACCGTGCTCGGTGGCTCGCTGTCTGAAACCAATGCCCGCAAAATCTGCCAAGTGATGGACATGGCGATGAAAACGGGTGCTCCCGTCATCGGCATTTGCGATTCCGGCGGCGCGCGTATCCAAGAAGGTGTGGATTCCTTGGGCGGTTACGGTGAAATTTTCCAGCGCAACGTCATTGCTTCCGGCGTGGTGCCGCAAATCTCTCTCATCATGGGCCCCTGTGCAGGCGGCGCAGTGTATTCACCGGCGCTGACTGACTTCACCTTCATGGTGAAGGGCACGTCTTACATGTTCGTCACCGGCCCTGAAGTCGTCAAAACCGTCACGCACGAAGACGTCACGCAGGAAGATTTAGGTGGTGCGAAAGTACACACCACCAAAACCGGTGTCGCGGACCTTTCGTTTGACAGCGATATTGACTGCCTGTTGCAAGCACGCCGTCTGTTTAACTTCCTGCCTTCTTCTAACCGTGCAACGGTTCCGGTGCGTGAAACGCAGGACCCTTCCGATAGGCTCGACCTTTCGCTCAACACGCTAATTCCTGAAAATCCGAACAAGCCTTACGACATGAAAGAGCTCGTCGAGCGCGTGGTGGATGAAGGCGATTTTTATGAAATCCAGCCGCATTTTGCCAAAAATATTCTCGTCGGCTTCGGCCGCATGGAGGGCGCGCCGGTGGGCATCATCGCTAACCAGCCGATGTTCTTAGCAGGCTGCCTTGATATTGATGCGTCGCGCAAAGCCGCGCGCTTCATTCGCTTCTGCGATGCGTTCGGCATCCCGATTATCACGTTTGTCGACGTGCCAGGCTTCCTGCCGGGTGTGTCGCAAGAACATAACGGCATCATTAAGCATGGCGCAAAATTGCTCTATGCCTATGCCGAAGCCACGGTGCCAAAAATCACCGTCACCACGCGTAAAGCCTATGGCGGCGCCTATATCGTGATGAACTCCAAGCACCTGCGCGGCGATTTAAACTATGCCTGGGCAAATGCTGAAATTGCCGTGATGGGCGCCAAAGGCGCGGTAGAAGTGTTGTATCGCGGCCAAGGCCAAGATGAAATTGATAAACGCGCGAAAGAATATAGCGAGCTGTTCTCCAATCCGTTCGTTGCGGCCAAACGCGGCTTTATTGATGATGTAATTCGCCCGCAAAACACGCGCTGGCGTTTATGCCGCGCACTCCGCGTTCTGTCAGGTAAGACTGAAGACCGTCCGTGGAAAAAACACGATAACCTTCCTCTTTAAAAGCGTATGCCCACAAAACCTGCAAAAACTGTTAAACGCAAAGCCATTAAAAAAATTCTCATCGCCAACCGCGGTGAAATTGCGCTGCGCATTATCCGCACTGCGCAAAAAATGGGCATCAAAACCGTCGCGGTCTATTCCGAAGCAGATACCAACGCCATGCATGTGGCGGCAGCAGATGAAGCCGTCTATATCGGCCCCTCACCTGCCAACCAAAGTTATTTGAATGTTCCGGCGATTATGGATGCCGTGCGCCGCACGGGTGCCGAAGCCGTTCACCCCGGTTATGGCTTCCTGTCTGAGAACGCAAAGTTTGCGCGCGCGCTGCGCGATGAGGGCATCACCTTCATCGGGCCTGACGTGCAGGCCATCGTGAAGATGGGCGACAAAATCGAAGCCAAAAAGCTCGCTGAAAAAGCAAAGGTGAATACGATTCCGGGTTACATGGGTGTAATCCGCGATGAAAAAGAGGCGCTCAAAATCGCGACGAAAATCGGCTTCCCGATTATGATTAAAGCCGCAGCCGGCGGCGGTGGTAAGGGCATGCGCATCGTGCGCGATAAAAAAGATTTGAAGCAAGCCATCAGCTCGGCCACGAACGAAGCACGCAACAGCTTTTCTGACGACCGCGTGTTTATCGAAAAATTTATCGAGAACCCACGCCACATCGAAATTCAGGTGATCGCCGACCAGCACGGCAACTATGTGTGCCTCGGTGAACGCGAATGCTCCATTCAGCGCCACCACCAGAAGGTGATTGAAGAAGCGCCAAGCCCCATCATGGACGAAAAAACGCGCAAGCGTATGTACGAGCAGTCCATCGCGCTCGCCAAAAAAGTGAATTATTTTTCTGCTGGCACGATGGAATTCATCATGGACCAGAAGAAGAACTTCTTCTTCCTTGAAATGAACACGCGCCTGCAAGTAGAGCACCCTGTTACCGAACTTATTACAGGCCACGACCTCGTGGAATTGATGATTCGCATCGCGCAGGGCGAAAAGCTCCCCTTCAAGCAAGAAGACGTGCAGCTCAAAGGCTGGGCGATGGAATGCCGCCTCTATGCGGAAGATCCAAAACGCGGCTTCCTGCCTTCCTCGGGCCGTATCAGCGAATATAAAGAGCCGAAAAAAAGCAGCAAAGTGCGCGTGGATAGTGGTGTGTATGCCGGCGGTGAAGTCAGCATGTTCTACGATCCCATGATCGCCAAACTCATCACGTACGGTAAAGACCGTACCGAAGCGATTAAATTCATGCAAGGCGCGCTGGGTGAATATGTCATCAGCGGCATCTCGCACAATATCAGCTTTTTAGAAGCCGTCATGGCGCATCCGCGTTTTGCGTCCGGTGATATTTCCACCAATTTTATTGCCGATGAATATCCACAAGGTTTCTCCGGTGCGCAATTAACCGAAGAAACCACGCGCGTGTTTTTGGCCGTGGCCGTGTTTGTGTATCTGCGCGACGCGCACCGCGCTGCTGCAATTTCAGGTCAAGTACCGGGGCGCCAGCGCCAGATTGGTACGCGCTGGGTGGTCAGCATCGATGAGCAGAGCTTCTCAGTATATACCCGCGCCACGAAAGATGGCTTTGAAGTGCGCCACGAAAATCACACCATCTCCATCATCAGTAACTGGGTGCTGGGCAACCGCCTGCTACAGGGCACAGTAGATGGTAAGAGCGTGTCGGTGCATGTGGAATATATTCCTGGTGGCTTCAAGCTGAACCATGCGGGCTCCACCGTAAAAGCCACGGTGCGCACACCGCGCGTGGCCGAGCTCGACCGCTTCATGCCAGAACCGCGTGAAGAACAAGAAACCCCCGGCATCGTCGCGCCGATTTCCGGTCTGGTGGTCGATATCCGCGTCAAAGCGGGTGACAAAGTCAAAGGCGGGCAGGATTTAGTGGTGCTTGAAGCGATGAAAATGGAAAACATTCTTTCCGCGCTCAAAGACACTAAGGTGAAAAAAGTGCACCTCAAAGCCGGCGAAAGCGTACAGGCCGGCCAAATGATTGTGGAATTTGAATCTTAATCTTCCTCTGTTTTCTTTAAGATTTTTTTAACACTCGCCTGCTAGGCTGGTGCCATGGATAAACCGTTTATCACTCGTGAAGATTTTGCTGCGCTGGCGGCAACGCGCCTGGTGGCACAATGGTCTGAAAAAGACCTCAGCACCGCGTTCGACAGCGCTGCGCAGCTCTATGGCCTCGCGAAAATCTATATCGCCACCGAAGGCACCGACATTTTAAAAACTGAAACGCGCGAAAACATGATAGCCGCCTTAAGGCCCGACGTGCGCGCGAACCGCGAAGCCTTAACCGCCGTGATTGAATTTGGCGAGCGCCTGCGACCTTTCCCCACCGAAATGTGGACCTATAACAGCTTTGGGCGCGAACCCACCATCAACCATATTTTCATGCGGCAGGGTGATGCCGTTGTGGCACGGGCAGATGTGATACGTGACCTGATGTTTGTCGGCGCAGCGCTGCTCGACCCCGACCCGAACAATCTGCGCGCAGAAGAAGCGCGCCACATCTTCGCGCTTACTTATAGCCAACTCGGCTTGGGTGATTTTTCGCAGGGCTCTGCGCAGTTCGACCGCAATGCCGCGCTGGCGAATGCTGGCATCATGGCAGGGCCGCTTCACACGTTGCTAAGTGACCCCACGCCACAGGCAGAAACCCGGCGCATCCTCGATAAAACCAAACTACAGGCCGATGACCGCGATTTTCTCATCGGCCTGAATAGTGCGCTGCAGGGCTGTTTTCTCACCGCAAAATCCGTTTACGATGCCTATGTTCTTATGAAAATGCCGGAAAAAGCACAAGATGCCTTAAGGCCGCTAGTGGCCGAAGCGCGAATGCAATTGCTGCGTGATACACCGCCGTTTGATATCAAAACTGCAACCATTGCAGAAGTGATGGCCCACCCCGATACGCTCAAACACCCGCTCACACTTGGGCGTTTGCTCGAGAGTTTCACGCATATCAACACTGAACAGGTTGTGGTAGAAGATTTTGCACGCGCGCTGAATGTGGCCCATGCCATGCTCGACCCCGCATCGGAAAAAGGCGCAACGGTCCGCGCCAAAATTGAGGAAACCTTTGTAAAATTCGATATCGGCACGCTCGAAAAGGGTAAAGACGCCGCAGCAGCCCTGCGCCGAACCGGCGAATCGGGCTATACCGACGCACCCGCACGCAGCAGCGCAGACCCCTCACCCGGCGGCCCGCCGCGCTAACTTCCAGCATAAAATGCTTGCCTTGCCCGCCCGTTTTGCTACAACCACGGGGCATTTAACTATGGAGCCCTTATTATGGCATTGGTTGCAGCGCGTTTGAACGCCATTAAACCTTCACCCACCATCGCCGTCACCACGAAAGCCGCCGAGCTGAAAGCCGCTGGCAAAGACGTGATTGGTCTTGGCGCAGGCGAACCCGATTTTGATACGCCTGAGCATGTGAAAAATGCCGCGATAAAAGCCATTCAAAATGGTGATACGAAATACACGGCGGTTGACGGTACGCCTGCGCTCAAAAAAGCGATTCAGGCGAAGTTCAAACGCGAAAACGGCCTTTCCTATGAATTGAATGAAATCACCGTCGGCACCGGTGGCAAGCAGGTGCTCTATAATGCACTCGTTGCCACGGTAGAAAAAGGCGATGAAGTGATTATCCCCGCGCCATATTGGGTGTCATACCCTGACATGGTGGTGCTGGCAGAAGGCACGCCGGTGGTGATTCAGTGTCCGGCGGAAAAAGGCTTTAAGCTGCAGCCGAAGGATTTGGAAAAAGCCATCACGCCAAAAACCAAATGGATTATTTTAAACTCTCCCTCCAATCCTACCGGTGCGGCCTATTCCAAAGCCGAGATGAAAGCCATCACTGACGTGCTGGTGAAGCATCCGCACGTATATGTAATGACGGACGACATCTATGAACACATCTTATATGACGGCTTTGAATTCACCACGCCCGCACAGGTCGAGCCGCAATTAAAAAGCCGCACGCTTACGGTAAACGGCGTGTCCAAAGCGTACTCCATGACTGGCTGGCGCATCGGCTATGCGGGTGGCCCGGTGGAAGTGATTAAAGCCATCGCCAAACTCCAGTCGCAAAGCACCTCAAACCCCTGCTCCATTTCGCAGGCGGCATCGGTGGAAGCTTTAAACGGCCCGCAGGAATTTTTGAAAGACTGGGTAAAAGCTTTCCAGAAGCGCCGCGATTTAGTGGTCGGCAAGCTAAATGAAATTAGCGGCATTGAGTGTAACACGCCCGAAGGCGCGTTCTATGTATTCCCCAAATGCACGGGGCTTTTCGGCAAAACCATGCCGTCGGGCAAAAAGATTGTGAACGACAACGACGTCGCCACCTACCTGCTTGAAGAAGCACTGGTTGCCGTAGTGCCGGGCGTAGGCTTTGGTTCGGAAGGTTTCTTCCGTATTTCTTATGCCACGAGTGAAAAAAACCTGAACGAGGCACTCAGCCGCATTAAAGCCGCCGTCGAAAAGCTGCGTTAATTACCGCCCTTTCATCCTTGTCTAAAACCATCATGCGACCTCGCACATAGCTTTGTGCGAGGTCGTGGTGTTTTTTGCCTGTTTTTCAGCCTGTTAAATCTTTCCTGAAAAAAGACGCATGGGCATTTTTTATTAACTAAATCTTAATCTATTTCTGCGATTCTAGATACGTTGGGCGGAGTGGAGATGTGGACAACCCAGCTTTAAGGAACAAAGGAGAACATCACATGGTCGAATTCAGGACGGATAACGGGAAATACGGCGCCAAGCGTATCGCACGCACCGCCACCGGTTATAAGGGCGTGATCAACGCTCCCGCGAAGGATATAGGCACGCCTATCCACGGCGTGATGATGGATGTCAGCCGCGGTGTCGGTGAAGACGGCGAACCGTATATTGAAATTGATATCGCGCACTTAGATGATGCCGCGAAAGAGAATGTCAAAACATCTATTTTCCGTGCACTCGATGCGAAAGGCTTAGTGGGTCAGGTCGTCACCTCCTCGCACGCATCCACGAATCTTGCGATTGACGTATTGCATAACCGTTTGGGCGTGGTGTTTGAAGCATTGTTTGCCGCCTCACTGGATGATGGCATGTCGCTTCTGCCGCAGGTCTATAAAGAATTCGTATCGGAACAGCAGCAAGTGCGTAACGGCCTTGAACAATCGCTGATGCATGCCTTCGGTAAAGACTGCTTCCTGCATGCGCAGGGCACGGCGGCAAAGCCGAAGAACGAAATCAACCGTATTCAGCGCCTCGCGCAGTATTTCAGGCAGGGTGTGCCGGAAATCAAAGAAAAATTCAAAGGCAAACCCAAAAGCGAAAAACCGGCCTAAACAACCGATATTCTAGGAGCACCGCCCATGGCTATGATTCTGCTGATTGCTGTACTGTCGCCGATGGGGCTAACGGTGTGCGTAACGCTTATGCGCTCTCAAGCACTTCGCGTTTTGCCTGCTCGTGCAGCGCGTCCATCTTCTCGCGCAGCTCGCTCTCGCTCACATTAACACCCACTTTACGTAAGTCGGCCAGCACGCGGTTCACCACGGCGCCCTCTTTGGTGTCTTCAATCCCATAACGCACAATTTCGAGCGCATATTGCAGCGAAGCTTCTTCGCTCACGCGCATCTGGCTCGCGGCCCACAGGCCCAGCAGCTTGCGGCGGCGGGAAACAATCCGGAATTCCACTTCTTTATCGTGGATATACTTGTTTTCCAGAGCTTTTTCGCGGTTATCAAACATCGTCATACGCGCCTCGTGCACTACCTAAATGGGTGATTTCTAGTGATTTTTTATATCCTGCCGTTAATCGGCTATTTACCCGCCGCAGGATTTGCGCTATTCAAATAGCGCGAGCGGACAGAAATAGCTAGCGAAAAATCACTCAAAAAGCAAGTAAACCCCTTTTAAAGGGGTAGAAAGTTAGACACAGCATGACACGTCGTAAGCTCTACGAAGGCAAAGCCAAGATTCTGTTTGAAGGCCCAGATCCGGGTACCATCATTCAATATTTCAAGGATGACGCGACGGCCTTTAACAATCAGAAAAAGGGCACGATTTCTGGCAAAGGTGTGCTGAACAACCGCATCAGCGAATACATCATGACGCGCCTCGAAGAAATCGGCATCGACACGCACTTTATCAAAGCGCTCAACATGCGCGAACAGCTGGTGAAAGCCGCTGAAATTATTCCGGTGGAAGTGGTGGTGCGTAACGTCACCGCAGGCAGCCTGTGCAAACGTTTCGGCGTGGAAGAAGGCTTGCCGCTGCCCAAACCGCTCATTGAATTTTACCTGAAAAGCGACGAGCTGGGCGACCCAATGGTGAGCGAAGAACACATGCTGTTTTTCCAATGGATGAGCGGCGAAGACGAACTGGATTACATTAAATCCATGTCCTACCGCGTGAATGATTTCCTCTCCGGCCTATTCTTGGGTGCAGGCTTAAAGCTGGTGGATTTCAAATTGGAATTCGGCCGCATTTACGATGAAGAAGGCAATGCCTACATCATCGTGGCCGATGAAATCAGCCCCGATAATTGCCGCCTGTGGGATACGAAAACCGGCGAGAAGCTCGACAAAGACCGTTTCCGCCAAGACCTCGGCAAAGTAGGCGAGGCCTATCAGGAAGTCGCGCGCCGCTTGGGTGTGCTGGCAGACCCGAATCCACTCACGCCGATTGATGGCGGCGGCAAAAAGAAGCCGACCGTACCCACGTCCGGCGCAAAAAAACCGGCGGCGAAAAAACCGGCTAAACCGACGAAAAAATAACGAGGCGCTCATGAAAGCAAATGTATACATCACCCTGAAAAACGGGGTGCTCGACCCGCAAGGCAAGGCCGTAGAAGGCGCGCTGGGCAATCTTGGTTTTGCCGGCATCAAAGGCGTACGCCAAGGCAAGTTCATCGAAATCGAACTCGATGAAAAAGACAGCGGTGCCGCCGAGAAAAAACTCAAAGACATGTGCGAAAAACTCCTCGCCAACACGGTGGTCGAAAATTACCGCGTGGAACTGGAAAAGAAGTAAGGCCTAGAAACCTATGAAAGCAGGCGTCATCGTATTCCCCGGCTCTAACTGCGACCGCGACATGGCGGATGCGCTGCAGCGCGCCACGGGTGAAAAACCGGCGATGATTTGGCACCGCGAAACCGCGCTGCCAAAACTCGACATGGTGGCGGTGCCGGGTGGCTTTTCCTATGGCGATTATTTGCGCTGCGGCGCAATTGCCGCACAATCGCCTATCATGCGTGAAGTCAAAAGCTTCGCTGAAAAAGGCGGCTATGTGCTGGGTGTTTGCAATGGCTTTCAGGTACTCACTGAAACACAGCTTCTTCCGGGTGCATTGCTGCGGAATAAAAAACTGAAATTCATCTGCCGCGATTTGCAGCTGAAGGTCGAAAATGCCGACAGTGCATTCACTTCCAAATACACAAAAGGTCAAGTTATCACCATTCCGGTGGCGCATCACGATGGCAATTATTTTGTCGATGACGCGACGCTGAAGTCGGTTGAAGATGGCGGCCTCGTCGCCTTCCGTTATTGCGATGCTAAGGGCACAGTGAACAACAACACCAACCCAAACGGCGCGATGAACAGCATCGCGGGGCTGTTCAATAAAAAGAAAAACGTGCTCGGCATGATGCCGCACCCCGAACGCCTTGCAGAAGAAGCCGTGGGCGGCACGGATGGTGCTATTATGTTCAACTCGCTGTTAGAGTCCTTCCGGTAAGATGACGCACCCGCGCGAAAGAGTACAACTCCACTTCGCCCACCAGCAGGTTCGTGACTTTCTTGCAAAGGATACAATTACATATCCTGATTACGATGAAACGCGCACACTCTCCGCGCGCGACGGAAAGATTTTCCACTTCGGTACAACTGATGAAGTGCAGGAAATGCCGGATCCACTCACCTACCCTATGCCCGCCACCACCATGAAAACCATGGACGTCGTCCGCGCGGTCATCGCTAAATACACGCCAGATGAAGACATGGAAAAAGTCAGCGACATCCTTGAGCAGCGCCATCAGCCCGCAAATCCGTTTGAGCCACCAAAGGAATATGACCCTGTGCGCGAAAGAATGGAAGGCGAAGAGGCCGAGCGGAATAATAAACGGCTTGAGTCTGCACAAACACTGGCAGCCGCGCTCACCGTCATTGAAGGGTTCGCGCAGGAACGTCGCCTCGGTGCGCAGATGTGCTGGAGTCTGCGCTTGAAGCCGCGTCCTTTCTGGCAGAAGACATTATCGTGACTAGCGTCTCCGACCGTAACGCCATGCAGCGCCTGTTTCAAACCTCTGTCCGCATGCAACGCATGGTTTCCGATAAAAGCAATGTGCCGCTCGATAACGTCCCGCCACTCACGGAATGGCACAATCTACTCCACCAGGGTCGGTATTTTGAAGCCGCCTCGATTGCGGATTCATCCGCTGTTACTCGCTTCAGCCAGCAGATGCTGCAAACGCTACTTCAAGTTAGTGGCCCTGATTCGCAAGAAATGGGTGGCGGCGATAAATCTCCGCCTCTTCCTTAAAATTCCCCCTTTATTACAAGGCTATAAATCCACTTGCCAAGCCTGCCGTGGCGGCGGATAATCAGCGGTATGACACTCGATACATTGCTTGGTTTTATCAATGGCGTTGCCCTGCTGCCCATCACGCTTTTGCTGATGGGGTTCTACTGGGTTTACTATAAACGCGGCACGCCGGTGGTCATCGGTTTCGCGGGTGGTTTGCTCTCAGGCGTATTCTCTATCGGCATGTTCGCCAAAGCAGGCACGGGTAATCTTTTCGCCAGTATGTACCATATTGCACTTGGGCTTTTGGTCACTTTTGCAGTTAGTTTTTTAGTGGCGACGGTGGTTGCAAAAATCCGCAAAGCACCCGTCTCCGCCCCGCGCTGGGTACGCATCGCAGTGCCTGCCGTTCTTATCAGCATCTTTAGCTTTATCCTGTTCAACAACCATGTGATTGCCACCATCCGGCTGGCGCAGAATTATCAAACTTCTCCTGAAGTGCTTGAGGCCATTGCCACAAAACATATCACGCAGTGCAGCCCCACCCTGTTCGAAGCCCTTGCAAACAACCCTTACACGCCGGAAAAGGGCATCTTGTATCTCTATGAACATGCCGACACGCCGATGGAAAAATACCAGCTCATGCGCAGCGAAAACATGCCGTGCGAAAAGGTGAAGGCCTTTGCCGAGGAATACTCTAAAGCCAGCGAATTCAGCTGGATGGTTGCCATGGCCAAGCGCAACCATCTGGTGCGTTGCGAGGTGCCGGAAGAATACACGATTTCTGACGATGAGCTGATGGACCGCGCCGATTTGCGCACCTTACTGGGCATCGCCGAACACTTCTATCGCGGTAAGCCGCCAGAGCTTATCCGCCGGTGGATTGAAATCAAGCAGGGCAAGCGCCCCAACCCCCTCAAGAAAAAAACGCAGGAATAGCGCTATTTTTGCTGCATTTCCCCAAATTTCTTGCTAGATAAAGGCCCTTAAGAACAGGGTTAACGTAAACCAAGCGGCACTAGGACTGATACAACATGGCATCTCCTGAGAAGCAGAAAATCACTCCCGAAATCGTCAAAGAACACGGCCTCAATACCGAAGAGTATGAGCGTGTACTCGCGATTTTAGGGCGTGAACCAAACATCACCGAGCTTGGTATTTTCTCTGTCATGTGGAGCGAGCATTGCTCCTATAAATCCACGCGCCGCCATCTGCGCAAACTGCCGACCAAAGCCGATTGGGTCATTTGCGGCCCTGGCGAAAATGCAGGCGTCATTGATATTGGTGACGGGCAAGCCGCCATCTTCAAAATGGAAAGCCACAACCACCCGTCTTACATTGAACCTTACCAAGGCGCGGCCACCGGCGTAGGTGGTATTTTGCGCGACGTGTTCACCATGGGCGCGCGCCCGATTGCTAATTTAAACGCACTGCGTTTTGGCTCACTCTCACACCCAAAAACAAAACATCTGGTACGGGGCGTCGTCGCTGGCATCGGTGGTTATGGCAATTGCGTCGGTGTTCCCACCGTGGGTGGTGAATGCACGTTCCACCCGTCTTACAACGGCAACATCCTTGTCAACGCGATGACGGTGGGGCTGGCGAACAAAGATAAAATTTTCTACTCCGCCGCTTCCAAGGTGGGCAGTTCGGTGGTGTATGTCGGTTCTAAAACGGGGCGCGACGGTATTCACGGCGCAACCATGGCAAGCGCAGAGTTTGACGAAAAGTCGGAAGAAAAACGCCCGACCGTACAGGTGGGCGACCCCTTCACCGAAAAATTGCTCATTGAAGCGTGCCTTGAGCTGATGCAGGAAGATGCGATTCTCTCCATTCAGGATATGGGTGCAGCGGGCCTCACCTCCTCCACGTTTGAAATGGCAGGCAAAGGTGGTACAGGTCTCGAGCTTGATCTCGATAAAGTGCCCGTACGCGAAGAAGGCATGACACCGTATGAAATCATGCTGTCTGAATCGCAGGAACGCATGCTGGTGATTCTAAAACCGGAAAAAGAAGAACTCGCGCGCAAGATTTTTGAAAAATGGGAACTCGCTTTTGCCGTAGTGGGTAAAGTCACTTCCACCGGTCGTATGATTGCAAAAAAAGAAGGCAAGGTGGTGATTGATTTACCTGTCGCGCCGCTGTCAGAAGAAGCGCCCGTGTATGACCGTCCGTGGAAACCCACGCCACGCCGCGAAGAAATAAAACTAGCAAACACCGAGTGCAGTGAACAGCATCTGCTGGATTCCTTGAAAAAACTACTCACCTGCCCTGACCTTGCGTCCAAGCGCTGGATTTGGGAACAATATGATCACCGCGTGATGAACGACACGCTGCAAATTCCGGGCGGCGACGCTGCTGTGGTGCGCATCCACGGCACCACCAAAGCCCTCGCGATGACGGCAGATTGCACGCCACGTTATTGCTATGCCGACCCGATTGAAGGCGGCAAACAAGCAGTGGCAGAAACATGGCGCAACATCACCGCTGTGGGTGGCACGCCGCTGGCTATCACCAACTGCCTCAATTTTGGTAACCCCGAAAAGCCTGACATCATGGGCCAGCTCGTCGGCTGCTTAGAAGGCATGACGAAAGCCTGCGAAGCGCTGAACTATCCGGTCGTGTCCGGTAACGTGTCGCTCTATAACGAAACCACCGGCAGTGCGATTCTGCCTACGCCTTCCATCGGCGGCGTCGGCATTTTAAAAGATTACACCAAGCATGCTTCGGTGGCATTCAAACAAGAAGGTGATGTCATCATCCGCATCGGCGACATGAAAGGCCATCTCGGTTCCTCGCTTTACCTGCGTGAAATCATGGGCAAAGAAGAAGGCTCACCACCGCCGGTGAATCTCGGCATGGAACTCAAGAACGGCGACTTCGTGCGCATGATGATTCAAAAGCGCCTTGTCACCGCATGCCATGACGTGTCTGACGGCGGGCAGCTCGTCGCAATTGCAGAAATGGCGATGGCAGGCGGCGTCGGTGCTGAGCTTGATATCGCGACAGACATCGCACGCGCGTTCGGTGAAGACCAAGGGCGCTACATCGTGACCGCCACGCCGGAAATGGCAGAGCATATTCTCACCCGCGCACCCGAAGAAGGTGTGTTTGCCACCGTCATCGGTAAAACCGGCGGCGACAGTCTTATCATCGGTAGCGCAAGCGTGAAAGTGGCTGACCTCAAGGCACTGAACGAAGCGCCACTGCCCGCGTTCCTCGACGCGAAATAAACTCGGTCACTACTCTTTATCGTCGCCCACAAGGCCGCGCCCACGCGCGGTACTTTTCAGCGCGACAATCTGTGGCAGCATCTGCTTTTCAAGCACCTTGATAAGCGCCTCTACTTCCGGCAGCCCATCGGCAATATGCGCCTGCGGATAATGCTCCTGCTGGTGGTTCAGCACTTCTCTTTCCTGCCGCGCGAGCGCAATCGCGCCTTCAAAACTGGCGGGCGCTTCGCGCAAAATAATTTTATGCTGCTCCATGTCGCTGAACGGAATTTTTCCGTCAGCACCTAACTAGCCAAAACTTTCCGTAAGCGCGGCAAAGGCGCGCGCCTGCAAAATCGATTCACCTGTTTTTAAAAATTCATCACCCACATCCGCAAGTGGAATCGGCTGGCGTTCCAGCAACATTTGTTCCAGCTGTTCTTTCATATGCTTGGCCGATGCCGCGGTGAGCTGGAGTAAGTCCGCCATGATATCCATCACGTGCCCATAATTCAGCACCTTGGGCTCGTATACGATATAGCCATAGCCCCGGTTAATCAGCGCGGCATCTTTCGGCGGCACAGGCGTTTCTAAAAACAGCTTCACAGCGGCACGCAAGCTTAGCGGTGTGCCGTCTGCACCAAAACATTTTTCTTCGTCTTTGTTTCCCATGCATTACTCCGGATGGTCGCGCAGCACATAGCCACTGCCCCATGACGTTTGCAAATAGACTGGGTTTTTCGGGTCGTCTTCGATTTTGCGCCTCAGGCGCACCACCTGCACGTCAATCGAGCGCTCGGAAATGCCATTCAGCAATTTTGAAAGCTGCTCGCGTGATACAGCTTCGTTCAAACGGTCGGTAAAAATTTTGAGCAGTTTTAATTCTGCCGAGGTGAGCTGAATAAACCGCGCGCCACGGTAAAGCGTGCCATTCTCGCGGTGGAAGGTGAACTCCCCAAAGCGCACAGGCCCTTGTGGCCTACCGCGCACGCGGCGCAAAATATTTTCAATCCGCAGCAGCAGTTCTTTTGGTTCAAACGGTTTGTTTAAGTAATCATCTGCACCATTCTCTAAACCACGGATACGGTCTTCCACCTCGCCCATGGCGGTCAGCATCAGCACCGGTACCTGACTCTCACCGCGCAAGGCTTTGGTAAACTCCACGCCGGTTTCACCGGGCATCATCACATCCACCACCAAAAGGTCGAAGTTTTGGTGCTGCAGCATGCGCCTCGCCTCGCCCGCGCCTTCGGCCACGGCCACCGCATACCCTTCCGCGCTCAAAAACTGCTGTAGCAGGTCGCGCAGGCGGCGGTCGTCATCAATCACTAAAATCGTGCCTTTGGTGGCAATTTCAGGGCTCATATTCATTTTTTAGCTTGAGGCTTTCAGGGCTATTGGGGTAATTATAGCTACCTATTCTCAATAGCGCAAACCAGCAGGATGATTAAAACCTATGCAACCGAAGCCGATTCCCTTTGACCAACGCGATGGCTATATCTGGCAAGATGGCCGTTTGGTGCCGTGGAAAGACGCCAAGATACACGTGCTGAACCACGGGCTGCATTATGGCTCCTGCGTGTTTGAGGGCATCCGCGTGTATGAAGGCAAGGCCTTCAAGCTCACGGAACATAGCGAACGCCTACGCCGCTCGGCTGAAGTACTGGGTTTCCATGTGCCTTACAGCGTGGATGACTTAAACCGCGCCACCGACGAGGTGGTTAAAAAACAGAATATCACGAATGGCTATGTTCGCCCCGTCGCTTGGCGCGGCAGTGAGCAGATGGCGATTCTCACTACTCTATCCTCCACGCATGTGGCAATTGCCGC
This sequence comes from Rickettsiales bacterium, assembly GCA_044356525.1. Taxonomy (GTDB): domain Bacteria; phylum Pseudomonadota; class Alphaproteobacteria; order Rickettsiales; family RGZB01; genus CAYXPR01. The sequence continues at coordinate 583,807 of JBIKVZ010000001.1, read as the reverse complement.
ATGGGAATGGCCGGCGTACTACACCGACGAAGCCAAGCGCAAAGGCGCACGTCTCACATGGGCAAAATGGAAGCGCCCGCACCCTGAAACAGCCCCTACCGCCAGCAAGGCTGCAGGGCTTTACATGGTCGGCACGCTTAGCAAGAACGAGGCTTATAAGCAGGGTTATGCCGAAGCGCTGATGCTCGACTGGCGTGGCTATGTGGCAGAAACCACCAGCTCGAACTTCTTCCTCGTCATCAACAAGGAAGTCCATACCGCGATTCCGGACTGCTTCCTTGACGGCATTACCCGCCGCACGGTGATGGACCTGGCTAAAAAACGCGGTCTTAAAGTGGTAGAACGCCGTATTCGCCCCGAAGAACTGGCGGATGCGCAGGAAGCCTTCATGACGGGCACGGCGGCGGAAGTCACGCCCGTAGCGTCGGTGGCGGAGCACAACTTCACCGTAGGGCCTGTCACGCTACAGCTGATGGAAGACTACGAAAACCTCGCTCGCGGTAAAAAAATCAAATATTAGGCCTATTTTTCAAAGCTTAAGGCTTTGTTAACCTTCTGTCGCCTATACTGATAGACTAGAGGAATTTATGGCTATTTCGCCGACATTATTTCAAGACGCTCCGCTGGCTGTTCTCGACAGCTGCGCGCTGAAGCATTTGTTCACGCCGGTGCGCCCAAAGCTGTTGGAAAATGGCGATAAGAAAACACTCTATATTGACCCCATTGTGGATGCCGCCCGCCAGGGGTTTTTGCAAATCGGCCTGCCCGCCAGCGTTATTTATGAAACCAGTGGTCATAACCCGCTGACTGGCCATGTGGTTGACCGCATGTTTCTGGATGAAAAGCGCTCGGTGATTTTTCACCAAGGTCAAATCGCCCGCAACTTAGGTGCGATCACTCTTTCGGGTGGCTTACCGAATGTAAGTGTCCTGCAGAGCGAAGAAGGCGTCGCACTGCTCTCCACATTAGAAGAGCTCAGCGACAGGGGCCATCGCACACGTAATTTTGCAGAGTTTGACGCACTCCGCAAAAGCAAAGACGTCGACGGGCTCACCCGAAAAGCCGCGCAGCAAAATACCGGTCGGGGTGGTAGCGCACTCATCACTGAAGACCGGGATTCGCGCGAAGCAATGTTTGGTTTCGATGCTGCTGGCACACGGCTCGCCGCAGGCAATCTCATGTGCCTGTTTGAGGCGCTGCACCGCAATGATGTTTTACCAAAAATCGGCTTTAAAGAAACAACCACGCCGGGTGACATCTTGGGAAATTTCAGGGATTATACCAGCCAGCTCAACGACCATATTGACCGTGTTAGAATGCGCGCAGAGCGTGCGGTTATGACCGCCTACACACGTCCCGTGGCCAACAGTGGCGTAGAATCACTCGACACCATGATTGCGGAATGGCTACCTCAGCGCGAAGCGCTCGTCACGCCAGATGTCGCTAAAGAACTTGCCGCGGATCCGCGGTGGCATCACAAAGGAAGCCCGCCGCTTGCTCTGGCAAAAGAAGAGTCCGCGCGGGCACATAAGAAACACACACCGCGCACAGACCTGCGGGGTGGGCTTGGCAGCGGTTCCGATGATATCTGGGGGCGCTAATGCGCTATTTCATGTGGGCGACGCCGGCTTTTAAGTAGGCATAGCCCGTTACTACCGTCAGCACGGCGGCAATCCACAGCGCGATACTGCCCAGTGTTTCCACGATGTGAAACCCGCTGCCCTTTGCGCCCAGCAGCAGCAAAAATATCGCCGTCATCTGTACACCGGTTTTCACTTTTGCGAGGCGGCTCACGGGCACGCTCACTTTAATTTCCGCTAAAAACTCCCGCAGGCCAGAGACCATAATTTCACGGCACAAAATCAAAATGGCGGGAATCACGTCCGCGCGCTCAAAATGCACCAGCATCATCAGTGCTGCCGCAACCAACAGCTTGTCGGCAATCGGGTCAAGGAAGCGCCCGAGGGATGATTCCTGCTGCCACAGACGGGCGAGCCAACCGTCTAAATAATCAGTAATGCTCGCCACTAAAAAAAGGCCTGATGCAACCAAATGGCTCGTACGGCCATCCATATAAAACGCCGCCACCACCACCGGGATCAGCGCGATACGCACATAGGTCAGAATGTTCGGCAGTGAGTATATCATATACGGCGGCGCTGGGTTTGATAATGCCTCTAAAATGTCGTGAAACGGGCACAGCGTCAAGCGCCGTTTGCGCGCAAAAGCTGCTTTACCGCAGTTGCTGGTGAATGGATTCGGCTAGTTTTACACTGATGCCGGGCACGCGTGCAATCTCTGCCACGCTGGCATTTCTAAGCGCCTGCACCGAGCCAAAATGCGTCAGCAGTGCTTTTTTACGCGTGGCACCCACGCCGGTGAGTGTATCCAGTTCGCTGCTGCGGATGGCGCGTGAACGTTTTGCACGGTGCGAGAAAATCGCATAGCGGTGCGCTTCATCACGCAAGCGCTGCAGGTAGTAAAGCGTCGCATCACCCACCGGCAGTTGGAACGGTTCTTTCCCTGGCACGTGGAACACTTCGCGCCCGGCATTGCGGTCCGCGCCCTTCGCGATACAGGCATAGGGCACATCATTCACGCCAAGTTCTGCCAGCACTTCTGTGGCCACTTTTAAATGCCCCGCGCCGCCATCAATTAGCACCAAGTCAGGCCATGCGCTCGCGCGGTCGGGGTCTTCGCGTTTCAGGCGCGAGAAGCGGCGCTGCAGCACTTCGCGCAGCATGCCATAATCATCACCACCCGTAAGCGATGTCGACTCCACCGTAAAACGGCGGTACGCCTGTTTGTTAAACCCTTCCGGCGTCGCCACAATCATACCGCCTACCGCGTGCTTGCCGGAAATATGGCTGTTGTCATACACCTCGATGCGCTGCGGCGGCGCTTCCAGTTCAAACAGGTTCGCCACGCCGTCGAGTAATTCTTTTTCCTTACTGTCTTCCTGAATTTTGCGGCGCGCAGCTTCTTCGGCATTAGCCACTGCACCTGCCACCAACTGCGCGCGCTCGCTGCGCTGCGGCACTTCAAGCGATACTTTCCGTTCGGCTAAAAGCCGCAGGGCGGCTTCCATCACCTCGCTATTTTCAGGCCGGTGCGACAGCAGCACGAGCGGCGGAGGAGGGCTCAGTTGATAAAACCGCCCGAGAAAAGCTTCCATGATTTGCGGCGGTGTCATGTCGTCGGTGCGCGTGGGGAAAAAGGCGCGGCTGCCCTTGGTTTGCCCGCCGCGGATAAACAGCACCTGCACGCACACGCGCGGGGCATCGGCCGCAAGGCCGATTACGTCGGCATCACTCACCGTTGCCGCATTCACATATTGGTTGGCCTGCACATGTTGCAGCGCACCGATGCGGTCGCGCAAGCTGGCAGCTTTTTCATACTGCATTTTGGCGCTCGCCGTCGCCATCTGTTGCTGGAGTTTTTCTTTTAAATCCTGATTTTTTCCTGAGAGAAAATCTTTTGCCTGCTGCACCAGTGCGGCGTAATCTTTTTCACCGATGCGCTTCACGCACGGCGCGCTGCACCGTTTAATCTGATATTCCATACACGGGCGAGTGCGGGCAGAAAAAACCGTGTCCGCGCATGGGCGCAGCAAAAACATTTTCTGAATCGCTGCCATGGCGCGGTTCACATCGCCTGCATTCGCATAGGGGCCAAAATAAGTCGCGCCTTTCTTGCGCTCGCCACGATGTTTGGCGATGCGCGGAAAATCGTGCGTTTCATCCAGCATAATGTAGGGGAAGGATTTATCGTCCTTGAGCAGAATATTGTAGCGCGGCTGATATTGCTTAATCAGGTTGGCTTCCAGCAGCAGCGCTTCGGCCTCGCTGCGCGTCAGGATGAACTCCATGTCCTTCGTCAGCATCACCATGCGTTGCAGGCGGGTGGTCAGGCGCGGCAACTGCGTGTAATTGCTCACGCGCTTTTTTAAATTCGCGGCTTTGCCCACATACAGCACCTCGCCTTTTTCATCCAGCATACGATACACGCCGGGCGCGTCGGGCAGCGTGTCCACTTTCTTGCGGATGATGTCGGCACCGCTCATATGCCCTGCACTGTCCATCGCTTTCACCTATAGTGTTTTTTATTCGGAACAGTTTGTTGCTTTTTTATCACCTGTGTCCAAAAGGAGATTAGTTCATCCCCTTGGAATACCGCTATTTTTATCTTATTTCCGGCGTGCGACCAACTGTTATCCACGAAAAGCGGGGATAAGCCTGTGGATAACTCGAAGCCCGGCGCATATTTTGCCGAAAACGTCGCGGGTTTCTACGGTTTGCCACAAAATGGGGCAGATATATCTATCTCATTGTTTTATAAATAAATATCTCTGCTGCGCTGTTTTGCCTTTCACGTATTTCTGCGGGTTTGACAGGGGAAGGTTTGCCATTGTGCATAATTTTTAGGCAGAGAAATGAAAAACTCCCTGTTTTTCATGGGTACTTAACAAGATGGTTGTACGCTTTACAGCGGCGCGAGGCGCGCTAAAAGTGAGGGGTTATCCCAATCTGGCTGGCGTTCTTCGCGCAGCACACGGTGCAGCACTTCGCCCTCCTGCTGCTCCAGTAAAATCTCCATCCAGAACGGAATCAGCTCATTCAGCAGGTCACTCAGCATCCGGTCGGCCAGCGCCTCAATGGAATCGTGCGGGATTTTTTCACTCTGTTTCAGGTACGCGTTCAGGTGTTCGGGCGCGAGGATGAATTTTTCTGGCACATAGCGCACCACCAATGTGAGGGGGTTTTTCGTGCGCGCAAAAAGCGGCTGGCGCAACTCCACCACATAATCATAGGGTCTGCCGGGCGCGGGTGCGGGGTTTAATAGTGCGCGGCGCTTGAGAACATCATCAGAGGCATGCTTCATGCGATGATGTTACCATCAGATGCGCTGGTTGGCATTTCAATTTCCAGTGGGTTCACCGGAAATTTGCGCATCACCTGAAATTGCAGCGAACCATTCAGGCCAGTCGCTTCCGTGGTGGCCGAGAACACTTCAAAAATTTCTGTCCGCACCTCATCGCTCAACGGTGCATTCGTGCGCACGAATAAATCAAACTTCTTCGCCTCGCCGTCCGTACGATATAAACCATCCAGCTGCACTGGCCCCATTTGCGACATGCGCATATCCACCACAAAACGTGTGCCGTCTTCGGTTTTTCCGTCGGCATTTTCTTCACGGAAGCGGCGCGTGAACATCGCGCCATGATCAATTTTTTCGCCATCCATCACCGGAAAGAGCATGCCCGTCCAGCCATTGCCGAGCCCTTCCTGCCCTGCTTGTTTCAGGCGACCGAATTCCTTTTGCAAACGGCCAATCAATTCGCCTTTGCCGCTTTGCTCCAGCATGCGCTGCACTTCAGGGCCCACAAACGCCGCTGCGTTGCCGGAAAACACACCGCCCAAAAACCACAACAGGCGTGAGGCAAATTGCTGCGGGTGCTGTGTACTTGGCAATGCTTGCTGCAAGGCTTCCTTGCCTTCCGCGCCATGCGATTGCACTAGCAACCCCGCAATTTCCGACAGTGACGTCGCACCCCTGCCCAGTAAACCCTTGGCTTCCTCAAGCGTGGTCGGCAGCGGTGCGGCGCTCGCTGCGCGCGCTTCCATGTTCAATACTTCCAGCGTCAGCTGTGTGCCTTTGGAAAGCAGCCCACCACCGAGCATCAATTTAATCGTGCCGAGCGGGGTGGAAAGCACCGTTTCGCCGGAGCGCTCCGTACCAATCACCGTGCCGGTGAAACTCGGCTGTGCAGAAAGTTTTGCCGCCGTAGCCGCTTGCTGCTGCGGGTTTTGCGATTGCGTACCAAAGCCCGAGGTAAAACTGCCCTGCGGATTGGTAGACGCCGCATCGGGCGTGACCCTCACCGCCAATACATGGACCGAAAGCACATCCGACACTTTCAGCACACTGCTTGCGCTCGTGTTGGCAAGACCTGCGTTTGGGTTTGTGTTTGGTGTGGCCGCCTGATAGGCCTGCAGCCCCGCATGTGCAAGGAATGGCACAGACGACGTCACCTGCGGTGGTGGCAGGTATTGCTGCGCGGTGGCCGCAGGCGCCGTCACCACGGCGCGCAGCACCGTGCCGCTTGAAATATTCAGGGTCGTTGCCCCTTGTTCTGCTGCCGCACGCGTGCCTGTTGCTGTGCTGTTCTGCGTACCTGTTTGTGGGTTTGGCTGCGTCACTGTTACCAATGCTCTGTCGGTGCCTACGCCAACAGGTGCGCGACCATCCACAGTTAAAATCTGCGCCTGAAATTGCGGCAGGGTGGAGGATGGCAGCGGGCTGTTCGGTAGAGGTTGCCCTTCCTGCGGGCGGATTTGCGAAGCCAGTGTGTTCACCACTATTTTTATCACGATACTGCTGCCGGGATTTAATGGCGTTTCGGTGCGCACGGCCACTTCACCAGCGGGGGTGCGTAGCACGGCGCTGGTGCTATCGGCACGCACCACCGTAGCATTCACCAGCGCATCGGGTGGCAAGCTGGCAAGCGCGGGGTTCGGCCGCACATTGGGCACGGAATTACTATTAACCGGCGGCAGGTTGGCCTGCACTGGTGGTAGGTTAATTGGCTCCATTCGCTACCTGCTCGTTTTGCCTATCAAGGACTTCACTTCCACCCTCATTTTAGCACGGGATTGGCGGAAAGTCGCACCTATTGTGCCCCCACCTGGGCGGGCTGTAAAGAACTTGTTCTTTTCAATTTCGGCAAGTCGCGGTATAGTGGGGCTAGCCGCTGTCCATTGAAACATCGGCGTTTTTTGGGAGATGAAGGTTTGACCATGCCCCGCCGGCCGCACCTTTCCACAAAGCAGGTTCTCCTGCGCATGAGCAATTTCGGCCCTGGCGGCATGATTGATCTCACCAGCGTAGACCTCACCGAAGCCGATATGGCGAACCCTGAATTACGCGCCCTTTTCCGCAAATATGGCAGCTTTTCCAAAGAGAGCAGCGCCGCTTTCGGCCTGCCTTACATCAACCTTACGGGGTCCGATATCAGCGGGCTCGATTTCAGCGGCATTGATGTATCGAACGTCATTTTTTCTGGTGTCACCGCACGCCACACTGTGTTCGCGGATTGTGTGATGTCTGACACGCAGTTCGACCATGCCTGTGCCGACTATGCCGATTTTTCGCGCGCGGATTTATATCACACGAAGCTCTACATGACGAGTTTAGTGGGCGCCGATTTCACTGCTGCAAAAATGAAATTCACGCACGGCCTTGGTGCACCGATGGATGCTATTTCACGCTTGGGTTTTGCCCATTCCATCAAAGACACGGTGTTGCCACCTTCGCTTGAAGCCATACGCGGCGACATTGAAAAAGCCATCCGCGTGAATGTAAAACGCGATAAGCAGAAAGATGGTCGTTTTGGTTTTGGCGCCAAGCCCGCCAAGCCGGAAGGGCCCTCTGCGCTGCTATCAAAAAAACCCACCCATCCGGATGATTCCGGTTTCTCTGACGTTTAGTTTTTAATTATTCTGGCAGCAAGAAATGCCGGTCATGTGTCAGGCTGGGCAGCATCTGCCGCACCTTGCCCACTTCATTTAAATCAAGCGTTGCGAGCACAATGCCCTTCTTCGCTTTTGCATCGGCCAGCACGCGGCCCCACGGGTCCACTGCTAACGAGTGCCCGAAGGTTTTTCGGCCGCCAGGGTGCTGCCCCGTCATTCCGGGCGCTAACACAAAACAGCCATTTTCGATCGCGCGGGCGCGCAGCAAAATATGCCAATGCGCCTGCCCTGTGGTGTGCGTAAAGGCAGCTGGCACTGCCAGCATCACCGCACCGGCTTTAGCAAGGCTGCGGTATAAATGCGGGAAGCGTACATCGTAGCACACCGAAAGCCCGATGCCGCCCCACGGTGTGTGTGCCACCACCGCACGTGCACCATGTTTGTAGCGCGCCGATTCACCATAGCGTTCACCACCGGGTAATGTGGCATCAAACAAATGGATTTTGTCGTAGCGCGCCGTCACCTCGCCTTTATTGTTCAGCACGAAAGAGCGGTTATAGAATTTACGCACGGCGGGGCTGTAAACGCCCAGTGAACCAATCACCAGCCATACGCCAAGTTCTTTTGCTAGTTGGCGGAACGCTTTCAGTCCCGGGTGGTTTTTTTCTTCGTGCGCGTTCGCTACCAACTCTTTTTGATTGCCGCACATCAGCGCCACATTTTCCGGCAGCAATATCAATTCGGCGCCTTTTGCAGCCGCCTGTCGCACATAGCGCTCTGCCGCCGCAATATTTTTCTTCATATCGTTGCCGCTTTCAGGCTGCACCAATGCTACGATCAGTTTTTTTGGTGCCGGCGCTTTTTTTGCAGAACGTTTTTTCATCCTATGCTTCCTCAATATTCACGCGGGCAATCGTCAGCACGCGCACCGATGCTGCGCCTGCACTTTTTAGTGTTTTGGCACACGCATTTGCCGTCGCACCTGTGGTCATCACGTCATCCACCAGCAGCACATGTTTGCCTTTCACACTTTCGGCATTCGCCTTGAATGCACCCTGCAATTTCTTCTGACGGGCCGCGCGGTTTAAGCCGGCCTGCGGTGGCGTGTGGCGCGCGCGTGTCAGCGCCAGCGGCGCATACAGAATGCCCGTTTTTTTGCTCAAAGCCTGCGCCAGCAATGCTGACTGGTTGAACATGCGGCCAAACAGCCGCAGGCGCGATAGCGGCACAGGTACAATCATATCTGTCGTTTTCAGCAGCGGTTCTCCGGCGGCAAACAGCCAGCGCGTGAGAAGCGGTAGCACATGCTGCCGGTCGTGATTTTTAAACGCGTGGATAATTCTGCGGCTGGCATCGTCGTATTGCAGTGCTGCGCGTGCAGCATCAAATTCCGGCGGTGTACGAATACACTGTGCGCAGATCATGCTGCCGCGTGTGTCTGCTGGCAACGCCACACCACAACAACTGCAGGCAGGCCCCGCCATGAAACGCAGCTCTTTCCAGCAATCCGCACAGACATTATTTGCATCCTGCACAGGCACATGGCAGCTGGCACATAGCGGCGGGAATAACAGATTCAGGCTTTGTAGCTTAACTGCAGAAAATCGCCGTGCCAGCATGTGCTGCCCTTACAAGGTTAGGGTTTTTGGCAATCCACACCAATCATGCAGCCTTTTTGGCAGAAGCCTTCCGGCGTGAGCGTATCGCAACGGATTTCGCATTTGCCATCCGGCGTGCGCAGCATGCAGTTTTCTTTGTCCGGACGAATATCACATTGGCCGGCATTACAACCAAGCTTCTCCGGTTTCTTTAAGGGCACAGGTTTGCAGTTACGGTAGTTATTCAGTTCCGATAAAATTTCGATGGCCTCTTCACGTAAGGCACTGTTAACACCCACCCACACACCGCAAATGCCCACAATCGGTTCGCATTCATCGTCACGTTCGCACAACACGAATGGCGGCGCATCCAGCACCAGCGCTTCTTCGCCGCCTGCTTGTGCACGGACCGCCTGCGATGCTGTCAGCACCCACAGAGAGAAAAGTACAAAAATGAAATTAAAAATAGTGCGCTTCATGTTACCGTTTCACTAACCCGCTTCGTTGTGCCTCACGTAAGGCGGCATAACACACGCCGGTCAGAATAACGGCTGCGCCGATAAATGTCGAGCCCCTCGGTGTTTCGCCGAATATCACATAGCCGCTGATGCTGGTGAGTATCAGGCTAACAAAGGCATAGGGCATCAGCGCATTCACCGGTGCCAATGCAAAAGCCTTGGTTACCGCCATCTGAATCAGGAAAAATAAAAACCCCAGCCCTAAAAGGGGTATCGCATGTGGCATCACCGCCGCCACATCGCCTATTATCAGCGCGGGCACCAGCGCAACCAGTCCGGTAAATAAAAACATATAAAACAAAATAGTGTCGGGTGCATCGGTGCGTGTGAGCCGTTTGATAATAAGCCCGCAGCTGGAGTATAGAAAACAGGAGGCCAGCACCATTAGCGCGGCATGGGCATCAATTCCGCCCACATCAGGGCGCAGCACCAGCAGCATCCCGCATAAGCCAGAAGCCAGTGCCGCCACACGGTACCGCGTCAGCCGCTCTTTTAAAATAAGCCCCGCACCTGCCATCACCAGCACAGGCGTCATGTAGCCCAGCGCCTTGGTGAGTGACATCGGCAGTTGCATCAATGCCATAAACACCATGCCGGTGGCCGCCGCTTCCATCATGCCGCGCAGTATATAAAATTTCATGTTTTTGGTGCGCACAGCGTGAAGGCGTTTTCTTTTCATCATCCACACCACGGTGCATGCAAGGCCCAGCGCGTTGCACACCGCAAGTATCATGAATGGGTGCACTTCGCCGCCCATCAACCGCACTGTCGTCAGGATCGCCGCATCACAGGCGGAGAGTACCAGCATCCATAAAATAGCGCGGATATTAGCGGGTAGTGCGCGCATGTTTCCGCTCCCGGTAGGCGGCGTATACCGCGCTCACCATAATGATTGAGGCGCCTGTCACCGTCCACGCGTCTGGCAGTTCCGCAAAAAAGAGGTAACCCAGAATTGTCACGAATACGAGGCGCAAAAAGTCAAACGGTAGAATCACTGTCATTTCGGTTTTGCTGATGGCGGTGGAAAGCATCAGCTGAAAGGCATTCGACACAAAACCCAGCACCAAAAGCCACCCCACCTGATGCAGTGTAATGGGCTGCCATACGGCAATCGCACCAGGGGCGGAAAGCGGGGTCATAATCAGCACCATGTAAAACACCACCACTTGCGGAGATTCGGTGCGGGTTAGGATCTTAATAATCGTTCCCGAGCACGCCCACGCAAATGCCACACCCAGCATCAACACGCCATAGGTGGAAAATGCTTCCGAGCCGGGCCGCAGCACCACCAACGCGCCAATAAACCCCAGAATGAGTGCGCCGATGCGGTGTGGGCCGAGGCGCTCTTTGAATAAAATCACGGCAAGAATGGTAGAAAATAATGGCGCGGTGAACGAAAGTGCGGTGGCATCGGCCAGCTTCATCACCGAAAGCGAATAAAACCAGCCATGCATCGCGGTAAGGCCGATAAAGCCGCGCAGGAAAAACAGTTTCGGGCGGGTGGTTCTCACCACGCTAAAGCCGTTTTTCATCAGCCACGGAATAAACCACACCAGCGCGAACACGTTGCGGAAGAACACCACCTGCGCGACAGGCAATTGCTCCGACATATGGCGCACGAGCGCCATCATCACCGCTGCCCCAAAGCAGGCGGCAATCATCCAGAGGATACCTTGTATTTCTTTACTGTGCATGAGAGGCCGATATTACGAAAATCGGCCTGACTATGCGCAATCTAGGCGCATGCGGCAAGGAAAAATTTTTAAAACTCCGGCAAGCCGCCACCGCCGTCTTGGGCATGTCCTGCGCGGCCTTGGTCGATATACGTATCCATGCGGCGGGTTTTTGACATATCACGCATCTGCGCGGCTACTTTTAAAAGGCCTTTCACTTCTGTGCCTTCTTCGTTGCGCCAGCCTTTTTCCATCAGCTGTTCGAAACGCATCACGTGGTCTACTTTTCCCTCATCCGCCAGTGCGGCACTGAATTTTTCACCCGCGGCGCGTGTATCACGAATAGCCTCGTCCAAACTTTCCACCAGTGCCGTGCGTACGTCATCGCCTAAGCTCGCGCCTTTGTGTAATGCGCCTGCCACCACCACCCATGCTTTGGTCAGCTGTTCTACCAGCCCGAACATGTGGTCGCTGACTTCCGGAATCAGGCGCATCAGTGGTGTTTTTTCGCCAATTTCATAGCCGCCGCCTGGTTCTTCCTGCGGTGCCCCCTGTTCCCAGTCACTCACCTCGGGAATATCATATTCATGATCTACATCTTCATCATATTCCTCGTCGTCCTGTCCGCTGGGGAAAAAATCATCCCCCACTTCGTGGTCATCGTCATCCTCTAGTGGCACCACGCCCGAATAGTCCGGCTCGCCAGGATCTTTATATGCTTCAAAGGTGTCTCTTTTCTCATCCCCTTTAAGCTCGTAATTATAGGGCGAATCTGTGTGCCCATCGCCGGGAGCGCGGATAGCCTCACCCCAGATATCGGCATTCATGAATTCAAGAATATTCTCTGCCGCACCTTCCACGCGCAGCATGGCGTTTTCATAGCGGTCGAGCAGCGGTATATCACGCTCCCCTTCATGTTCACTGCGATACACGTTCGTGGCGGTACGGAAGCTGCGGAACTGCACGCCAATCGCGTAGCGGTCGTTGCTCTCATATTCGGGGCTTTCCACCGCCATCATATCGGGCACCGTGTAATAATTTATGATTGTGCCTCTCAGCAGCGTCGCCATATAATCGCTATCTGGCTCAGTCTGTTTCACACGGCCATACAGCACTGCATTTTTACACATAGACTGCAGTTCGCCCCGCTCGACTTCATCCCAGCGTTCACGGATGTCTGTCATCGCTTGATCCATGGTTTTTCCTGCCTCAAACGGCGAGAACAACACTTTGTTGTTCCATACCTCCACACCATTCAAGCGTGATGCGCTGCGCCTCGAGCTTGCCATCGTCGCGTTCGTTCATCAGCAACGTTTGCTCAATGGCGAGTGTGTCGTCTTTGTACAGTGTCGCCTGTTCTGAAAATTCTTTCAGTGACATAGGATTCCGCTGGTTAAAATGCTCAAGCCTACAGACTGCCACGAAAAGGTTAAGGAAGGCTTAATGGCGCAATGTTTTTGGGGCCTAGCGTGTGGTGCTATCTTCAAAGGCCTGCACGGTGTTTTTCAGCAAACAGGCAATCGTCATGGGGCCCACGCCGCCCGGTACGGGCGTAATGGCGCTGGCGATGTTTTCCACCGCGGCAAAATCCACATCGCCCACCAGTTTGTTTTTGCCGTCCTCGCTGATGCGGTTGATGCCCACATCAATCACCACCGCACCGGCTTTAATCCACGCCGCATCAATCATGCGCGGTTTGCCGATGGCCGCCACCACAATATCCGCCTGCTTGCACAGGGCTTCGGGGTTTTTCGTGCGCGAGTGAATCACGCTCACGGTTGCATTCATGCTGAGCAGCAATTGCGCCATGGGCTTGCCCACAATGTTCGAGCGGCCAATCACCACCGCGTGCTTGCCGGATAAATCTTTGCCCAGCACATCGGCAATCAGCAAACTGCACCCGAGCGGCGTGCAAGAAACCAAACTGCGCTGCCCCGTGGAAAGCCTTCCCACATTAATCGGGTGGAAACCATCCACATCTTTTTCGGGCATAATCGCTTCAATAATTCTACGTTCATCGATGTGTTTTGGCAGTGGTAATTGCACCAAAATACCATGCACATTTGCGTCGCGGTTCAGTGCATCCACTTTTTTCAAAAGCTCGTCTTCGGTCACCGTGGCAGGCAGTTTAAATTCAAACGATTTCATGCCTGCCTCCACCGTGGCTTTGCCTTTATTCGCCACATATACTTCACTCGCAGGGTCATTGCCCACCAGCACCACAGCAAGGCCGGGCACGCGTCCGGTTTTTTCTTTTAACTGTGCAATCTGCGCTTTCAAATCGGTGCGGAGTTTTTCTGCAAATGCTTTGCCTTCGATGCGTGTTGCAACCATTGCTATGCCCCCTGCACACCTTTCGAGGTGGAATATTCAAAATGCAGCGCCGTACCCGGATGCACCACCTTATAAATAGCGTGCGCGGCCATCGCCGCTTCTGAAAATCCGCACACGATTAACTTCAATTTGCCTTCATAGGTATTGATGTCGCCAATGGCAAAAATACCCGCCACGTTCGTCGCGCAAGTGGCGGGGTTCACCGCGATATGATTCACGTCGATATTTAAACCCCAATTCGCAATGGGCCCTAATTCCATCGCGAGACCAAAGAAGGGCAGCAGCACATCGGCGGGGAGTTTTTTCTTCGCACCATCAAGGTCTGCCACTTCCACCGCTTGCAGCGTTTTGCCATCGCCCTCAAGGCCGGAAAGCTGGTACGGAATCACCATTTCGATTTTGCCGCTGGCGGCCAGCTGGTCGAGCTTACTGCAGCTTTCAGGTGCGGCGCGGAATTTAGGGCGGCGATGCACCACATAGAGTTTTTCTGCGACTTCGCTAAGTGAAATGGCCCAGTCCACCGCGCTATCGCCGCCGCCGGCAATCACCACTTTTTTGCCGCGGAAATCTTCGCGCCGGCGCACGAGATATTGCACCGCGCCGCCTTCGTAAGCTTCAATGCCATCAAGTGGCGGACGGTTCGGGCCGAACGCACCACAGCCTGCGGCAATCAGTACCGCCTTGCAGGCAATTTTTGTGCCTTTGGATGTTGTCACTTCAAACGTGCCGTCTGGTTTTTTTTCTACGCCCGTCACCTGCTGGCCCAAATGATAGGTCGGTTTAAACGGCGCGGCCTGCGCTTCTAAGCTTTGAATCAGCTGCGAGGCTTCAATCGCCGGAAAGCCTGCCACATCGTAAATCGGTTTTTCAGGGTAGAGTGCGGCGCATTGCCCGCCCACGAAATCCAGCGTGTCCACCACATGAGCACGGCACTTCACCATGCCGAGTTCAAAAATCGCGAACAGACCCACGGGGCCGGAGCCGATAATCACCACATCTGTTTCGTGCATTTTCGTCATAGTTTTGCGTTACCAACTTGTGCTACACTTCTCATTGCCCTCGAATGGAGAGAGAGGACGATGAAGAAATCGAATAAAAAAAACCCTTGGCTGGCATCGTACCCCAAGGGCGTAGAGTGGGATCACCCGATCGCCAGCAAGCCGCTTTATGCCATTTTAGACCAAGCGGCAGCAAAGTTTCCCGAACATACCGCAATCGATTTTTTAGGCAAGACCTATTCCTATCAGGAATTGCATGATGCGGTGAATTGCACGGCGCGGGGCCTTAAGCGCCTCGGCGCCAAAAAAGGCACCAAAGTGGGCATCATGTTGCCCAACTGCCCGCACAGCGTTATCAGCTATTTTGCTATTTTAAAGACAGGCGGCACAGTGGTGAATTTAAGCCCGCTTGCAGCACCGATGGAACTCCAGCACCAAATTAAAGATTCCGGCACGAAAATCGTTATCTCTCTCGATGTTAAAGTGCTCTACGAAAAAATCCGCGCCATTGCCGATGAAGGCCTCATCGACACGCTCGTCACCGTACGCTTTGCCGAAGCCTTGCCGGCGCTAAAGGGGTGCTTATTCCGTGTGCTGAAAGGACGCAACCTCGCCCGCGTCAAAAAAGATGCCGTGCATGTGGAATGGTCGGCGCTCGCCTGCGCGCATGATGAAGAATTTGAGCCGGCAAAAATCAATCCGGCGAAAGATATCGCCGTGCTGCAATATACCGGCGGCACCACCGGCACGCCCAAGGCTGCTGAACTCTCGCACGAAAACCTATACGCCAACGCACAGCAGTGCGCGCTGTGGTGCAGTAGTTTAAAAGAAGGCAATGAGCGCCTATTGGGTGTGCTCCCGCTGTTCCATTGTTTTGCGATGACAACCATCATGAATATGGGTTTGTTTTTGGGTGCCGCTCTCATTTTGCATCCGCGTTTTGAAATCAAAGCCGTGCTGAAAGACATCGCAAAGAAAAAGCCCACCCTCATGCCGGGTGTGCCGTCGTTGTTTGCGGCACTCGCCAACGAACCCTCGATTAAAAATTATAATCTTACTTCGCTCAAAATATGCATTTCGGGCGGCGCGCCGCTACCGATGGAAATCAAACAGCGTTTTGAGCATGCGGCGGGCTGTATGTTGCTAGAAGGGTATGGGCTGACCGAAGCCGCGCCCGTGGTCGCCGCCAATCCGCTCGTCGGCACGCAAAAAGCCTGTATTGGCCTACCGCTGCCGCAAACAGAAATTTTGATTGAGAACATGGAAAAGCGTGGGCAGTTCCTTGGTGTCGATGAAATCGGCGAGCTCTGCGTGCGCGGCCCGCAGGTGATGCGCGGCTACTGGAAAAACAAAAAAGAAACCGATGCGGTGCTAAAGGCTGGTGTGCTGCGCACGGGCGATATCGGTTATTTCGACAAAGACGGTTATTTTTACATCGTCGACCGCCGCAAGGACATGATTCTGACTCACGGCTTTAACGTGTACCCGCGCAATATCGAAGAAGCGATTTACAAACATGCTTCGGTGCTGGAAGTGGCGGTAATTGGCGTAGACGATAAAAAATACGGGCAGGCGGTAAAAGCCTTCGTAGTGGTACGTGAGGGGCAGATTTTAACCGAAGATATCTTGCGCGGCTTTTTGCTAAATCATTTAGCCAAATACGAAATGCCGCGTGAATTTGAATTCCGCGAGTCCCTGCCCAAAACCCTGATTGGCAAAATCGATAAAAAACCGCTCCATTAACGGTTAACAGCCTCTTTATTAACGATTTTTTAACTCTCCCGCCCTTATGCTGGAAGATGGAGAGGTGTGCATGGCGCAAAAGCGCGTACCCATGTCGACATTAACAGACGACCAGATTCAGGAACATCAGCGAGTGATTTTCCATGGGCTGAACCCCGCCACATGGGAAGAGTTGGAGGAATTCGGCAACATGAATGTTCGCGCCCAGCACGCGCTGCGCACGACAACGCCCAACATCGAATATACCGCTCCTTACGAAGGAGACGAACAAAAAGAAGCGGTGCGCCAGCTCCTAAGAGCCATGACGCTGCTGCTGCCTGAAAAAAGTTTTCACTACAATTTTGAAGACCCGCTATAGCCGGGAAAAGTCGTGCTGTCGCTCCGGCGCGCGTATGCTGATTATTTCAACGACATCCGCGCCGGCTGCCTCGATAAACAACTGGATACATTGCTTATGGATATCCGCGATGAAATCAAAAGACCGGAGTTTGAAGCATTCATCCAATACGGTAACAGGAGTGAGCGTGAGCGGCTGACGCTGCATGACATGCGGAATGATTTTATAGATGCCATCAACCTGTATCACGCCGATACAATACCCATGCCCAAGCCTGACATCGTGTCGCGTGTGGCAAAGCTTCGGGACGCCATCGAGCGCAAGGATGATGGCGATTTACACGGCCCCATGTGGGTGGTCGAATATAATATGAGCATGGGAAGACATGACTACAAAGAGGCAGGGGACGCGCTCGAATCAGCCCAGAGCTTTGAACACAAAGCCCGCACGGCAGAAGCGGTTGCCAAGGCCTTGAAGACGCTCGGCGCAGGGACTTGGCGGGAATAGGGGTGGGAATAGGTTAACAACACCCTAAATTATCGCACTGCACCATGCTTTACGCTTTACACCTGCCCTTCAATCGCGTAGGCTAATAACCGCAAGAAACGAATAAAAAACAGCATTATAGCTGCATTTTAACTTTCTTGCTTGAGGGAGGATTTTTCCGATGCGTCAGGCAGTCATTTGTGGCTATGTCCGTTCACCCTTCACCCCCGCTTATAAAGGCGCGCTCGCGCATGTACGGCCCGACGATTTGGCCGCTGCCGTCATTAAAGAGCTTGTGGCGCGTACCAAAATAAACCCCGCCGATATTGAAGACATCAAACTCGGCTGCGCCTTCCCTGAAGGCGAGCAGGGCCTTAACATTGGCCGCTTGGTGGCTTTCATTGCAGGTCTGCCGATTTCGGTGGCGGGCGTGACTTCCAACCGCTTCTGCGGTTCTTCCATGCAAACGATTCACGATGCCGCAGGCGCGATTGCCGCCGGTGCGGGCGATGTGTTTTTATGCGGCGGTGTCGAGTCCATGACCAGTGTGCCCATGGTGGGCTTCACGCCAGCGCCGAATCCGGCGCTCTATGAGCGTTATCCTGAAGCCTACGAAGCTATGGGCATCACGGCAGAAAATCTCTCCAGCAAATATAAAATCTCACGCAAGGCGCAGGAAGAATTCGCGCTGAAAAGCCATCAAAAAGCAGCAGCGGCGATTAAAGCTGGCAAATATAAAGACGAAGTCATGGCTATCGGCGCAGTGGACACAGATGGCTGTGTGCGCGGCGACACCACACTCGAAAAACTCGCCGAATTAAAGCCGCCATTCCTGGCCAAAGGCTCGGTCACGGCGGGCACTTCAAGCCCACTGACGGACGGCGCATCCTGTGTGCTGCTCACCTCGGAAGAATATGCCGACAAACACAAATTGCCGAAGCTTGCGCGCATTAAAAGCATGGCGGTTTCAGGCTGCGCTCCCGAAATCATGGGCATCGGCCCCGTGGGTGCTTCACAAAAAGCCCTCGCTCGCGCCGGCCTCACCATGAAAGATATCGACATTATCGAGCTCAATGAGGCTTTCGCGGCCCAATCTATGGCGGTCATCAAAGACCTTAACATCGATGAAAGCAAACTGAACATCGATGGCGGCGCGATTGCCATTGGTCACCCGCTCGGCGCATCCGGCGGCCGTGTTACTGGTAAAGCCGCCTTGCTGCTAAAACGCGAAAAGAAAAAATATGCCCTCGCCACCATGTGTATCGGCGGCGGGCAAGGTATTGCCACGGTGCTGGAGGCCATTTAGCCATGCGCATCTCGCCCGCTGACATGGTAAGCCTGCAAGAGCGCCTTGCACAGTTAAACGGTGACGTCGGCGACGTGCTCCGCGAAAAAATGTCCGGCAAATTGCGTGTTCTGGATCAACGCATGACAGAAGTGCATGGCGCTTTTGCACATTTGAACGAAATGCATCTCGGCGTATCCCCAAAATGGGATTTAATGGCACCAACAAAGCGTCATGAAAATCAGCCCGAAGAACATGAAATGGAATATATGCTTTCGCAAGGTCTGTCGGGGCTTTTAAAGGCGGTGGTAAACCCGCAAACGCCCCTCACAAAAGAGGAGCGGAAAACCATCATTGGAGATATTAAATCCTTGGTCGAAAAATGCGATGATGTCGGCATTTTCATCTCACAGGGTGCCAATAAAGAAGGGCTTACAACCAACCCCGTGGACATCGGTGATTACAGTCACAAGCACCGCAAAGAAGCTCTGATGAAGGGCAAAACGCCCGACGTAGATGGCAATGTGGAAATAAAGCCGGAAGAAATGGCAGAATTTCGCCGCCTGTCGGAAGGGTTCGAGCCTTCCAATCGCGGGCTCTTTTTAAGCATTCAAAAAGAATTAGCAAAACTGGATCGCGGGGCAAGTCGGGACTAAACATTTTTCATACACAATGGTGCAAATATGCGGGACATTAAAAAAGTAGCGGTGATTGGTTCAGGGGTAATGGGTGCGGGTATCGCCGCACACATCGCCAATAGCGGCACAGACGTGCTGCTGCTCGACATTGTGCCCAAGGACGCAAAAACCCGCAATCAGCTCACCGAGGGCGCGCTCGAAAAGCTCAAAAAATCTAAGCCGGCCGCACTCACGCATCCGCGCAAACTAAAACACATCACCATCGGCAACATGGAAGATGACATTGCCAAGCTCAAAGAATGCGACTGGATTATTGAAGTCGTTATCGAAAAACTCGAAATCAAAAAAGACGTGTACCGCAAGATGAACACCTACCGTAAGGAAGGCGCGATTGTGTCGTCGAACACATCCACCATTCCACTGCATGCGCTCACCGACGGTATGCCGGAAAGCTTCAAGCGCGACTTCTTAATCACGCACTTCTTTAACCCGCCGCGTTACATGCGTTTGCTTGAACTCGTTACGGGGCCTGAAACGCGTAAGGACACCATCGAACTCATCCGCAATTTCTGCGATGTCACGCTCGGTAAAGGCGTGGTGGATTGCAACGACACGCCAGGTTTCATTGCCAACCGCATCGGCGTGTATTGGATGGAAATCGCCATGCTCGAGGCCATGCGTTTAGGCCTCACGGTGGAAGAAGCCGACAGCGTCATGGGCAAGCCCATCGGTGTGCCCAAAACCGGCGTGTTCGGTTTGATGGATTTGATTGGTATTGATTTGCTGCCGCTTATTGCAAAAGAAATGTTCGACTCACTGCCGGAAAAAGATGGTTTCCGCACCATTTATAAAGAGCCGGAAATCGTCACCAAAATGATTAAAGACGGTTACACGGGCCGCAAAGGCAAAGGCGGTTTCTTCCGCCTGAATACCGAAGGCGGCAAAAAAGCCAAAGAGGTTATCGACTTTAAAACCGGTAATTTCAGGCCGGAAGAAAAAGCCAAGCTTGAAAGCGTGGAGAAAGCGAAAGATGGCTTGCGCACCCTTGTGGAGCACCCCGATAAAGGCGGCCAATATGCGCTGTCGGTGCTCGCGCATTTGCTGAGCTACACCGCATCCCTTATTCCTGAAATCGCGTCAAACGTCGTCGCGGTGGATGATGCGATGCGCCTTGGTTACAACTGGAAATACGGCCCGTTTGAGCTGATTGACCGCTTGGGCACCAAAGATTCTTCGGGCGCCGCATGGCTCGCTGAAAAATTAAAATCCATGAACATTGCCGTGCCGCCAATTCTCTCTGCCGTAGGCACGGGCAATTTCTACAAAGAAGAGGGCACGAAGAAAATGTATTTCGATGGCAAGGGCTACACCGCCATTGCCGTACCGGCAGGCAGCTGGATGCTGGCCGATGTGAAGCGCGGCAAAAAACCCATCAAGAAAAATCCATCCGCTGCATTGTGGGATGTGGGTGATGGCGTCGTGTGCCTCGAATTCGTTTCCAAAATGAATACGTTCGACCCCATGCTGCTCGACATGATTGTCGAGGCGGTGGAGTTGGTGAAGAAAGATCACCGCGCGCTCATCCTCGGCAACGATGCGGATAATTTCTCGGTCGGCGCAAATATCGGTGTGCTGTTGTTCGTAGCAAACTGCGCTGCATGGAAAACCGTCGACGGCATCATCAAGCAAGGTCAGGACACGTTCAAAGCCATGCGTTATGCGCCCTTCCCTGTGGTCGGTGCGCCTTCGGGTATGGCCTTGGGCGGCGGCTGCGAAGTGCTCCTGCATTGCGACGCCGTGCAGGCCCACGTAGAGTTTTACTCCGGCCTTGTGGAAGTGGGCGTTGGCCTCATTCCGGGTTGGGGCGGTTGTAAAGAAATGCTCGTGCGCCATGTGCGCCAGCGTCAGAAGGAAGAATCGCTGGTAGCGAAAGTCGGCGGCATGTTCTCCTTCATTCCGCCCGTGAAGGCACTCAACACCATGCCCGCAGTCACTAAGTCGTTTGAATATATCGCGACTGCAAAAGTGGGTGAGTCTGCTGAACATGCAAAAGACATGCTCATCCTGCCGGAAATTCACGGCATCACCATGAATCGCCGCCGCGTGCTGGCCGATGCTAAAGCGCTCGCGCTGAAGCTCGCGCCGAATTACAAACCGCCAGAGCCTGCCGTGATTCACCTGCCGGGTGCCACGGCGCGCACGGCGCTGCACATGGCGATTGCAGGCTTCGTAAAAAGCGGCAAAGCCACCACGCATGATGCGGTGGTTTCCACCGCGCTTGCCAAAGTGCTTTCCGGCGGCAATGCCGGCATCAGCAAGCCGCTCACCGAACAAGATTTGCTCGACTTAGAGCGTGATGTGTTTGTGGAGTTGGTGAAGCACCCTGATTCACTCGCCCGCATCGAACACATGCTGGAAACCGGTAAACCGTTGAGGAACTAATTTATGCCAAGTTACAAAGCACCCATACGCGATTACCAGTTTGTTCTGAACGAGCTGCTCGAAGTCGCACAATATAAAGATGTCATCAAAGGCTTTGCCGACCTTTCGCTCGTCGACCCGATTTTAGAAGGTGCCGCGCAATTCTGCGAAGAAGTGCTGCAGCCCATCAACCAGTCCGGCGACAAAGAGGGGCTGAAGTTTGAAAACGGTAATGTGATTCTGCCCAAAGGCTTTAAGGGAGCCTATAAAGCCTATGTGGAAGCAGGCTGGGCCTCGTTCACGTTCGACCCCAAATATGGTGGCCAAGGTTTGCCCGAGGCGCTCGCCATGCCACTCACCGAAATGATTTGCTCGGCGAACCTTTCCTTCGGGCTTCTGCCCGGCCTTACGCATGGGGCGGTGAACGCACTCTATTTACATGCCGCCGATGAGCTCAAAGACCGTTACTTGCCGAAAATGATTTCCGGCGAGTGGAGCGGTGTGATGTGCCTTACCGAACCGCAAGCCGGTACGGATCTGGGCCTTGTAAAAACCAAAGCCGAACCGAATGGGGATGGTAGTTATTCCATCACCGGCAGTAAAATTTTCATCTCAGAAGGCGATCAGGATGCCACGGAAAATATCGTGCACCTTATTCTGGCGCGCCTACCTGATGCACCGCCGGGCGTGAAAGGCATCAGCCTTTTCGTGGCTTCGAAGTTTAATCTGAAGCCAGATGGTACACCGGGTGAACGCAACAAAATCGTGTGCAGCGGTATCGAACATAAAATGGGCCTGCATGGCTCGCCCACCTGCGTGATGAATTACGACGGCGCGAAAGCGTGGCTCGTCGGCGTGCCGCACAAGGGCCTCAAGGCCATGTTCACCATGATGAATGAAGCGCGTATTTACGTTGGGGTGCAGGGTCTTGGTATTGCCGAAGTATCCTACCAAAACGCCCTGGCTTACGCCAAAGAGCGTCCGCAAGGGCGCGGCCTTAAAGGTGCAAAGTTCCCTGAAAAATCGGCGGACCCCATTACCGTGCACCCAGACGTGCGCCGCATGCTGCTCACCATGCGTTCGGTCACCGAAGGCATGCGCATGCTCGTGATGTGGGTGGCGCTGCAGATGGATTTACACAAGCACCATCCAGATGAAAAATTCCGCAAAGAGCGTGATGATTTTATCCAGTTGATGACGCCGATTGTGAAGTCGTACCTCACCGACATGGGTTCGGATGTCGCCAACATTGGTATGCAGGTGTTCGGCGGTTACGGCTACATCAAAGAATATGGCATGGAGCAGTTCGCGCGCGACGTGCGCATCACGCAAATTTACGAAGGCACGAACGGCGTGCAGGCGCTTGATTTAGTCGGTCGCAAATTGCCGATGGGCATGGGGCGTTACTTGCGCACCTTCTTCCATCCAGCCACCGAATTTATCGCCGCTAACCGCGATGTGCCCGAAATGGCTGAATTCACCAAACCGCTGCATCAGGCGATTGGTTCTTTGCAAAGTGCCAGCATGTGGATTGCGCAAAAAGGCATGGCCAACCCTGAAGAGGCCGCAGGCGCTTCGGTGGAATATCAGCGCATGTTCTCGCTGGTGGTGCTGGGTTACTTGTGGGCGAAAGCCGCGAAGATTGCACTGGCGAAAAAAGATGGCGAAGAAAAACTTTTTTATGAAACCAAGCTTGCCTCGGCGCGCTTTTTCATGAATAAATTACTTCCGCAGCATTATGGATTGCTTGCCACCCTCACCGCGGGTGCTAAATTCTTGCATATGCCTGACGTGGAGTAACCCATGCGCTTTCTTCTCCCCCTTCTGCTCGTTTTGCTCGCTGGCCCTGCTTTGGCCTGCGCACCCTGCGCCAAACAGCTCACGCTGGATGAAACCTTAAAGGGCGTAGATACCGTCATCATCGGCAAGCGCACCGACACCAACAAAAAAGAACAGCCTGAAACCATCGAAATTGAAATCGAAGCCGTGCTGAAGGGCAAAGTCACCGCTGGCACTACCGTCACCGTGAAAAGCTGGACGGGCATCTGCCCCTTCGGCATCGTCACCGCCACAGATGCACCGGCAGTATTCTTGCTTAAGGAAAAAAACGGTGTGCTCGATGCCTTAGATGGCGGCTGCACCGTCAAATCCCTGCCCTATGAGAACGGTTTCATCACGGTGGATAATGCGCAGGTCGGTGTCAGCGCGCCGGGTTCTGAAGTGCTGTCGCTAAAAGCCTTTGTAAAACGCTTTTTGCCTGAAATCGCTGAATAGCCCATGCCGCAGAACCGGTTCGCGGATAAAGACCCAGCCCTCTGCCAGCGTATCTTCGCCGTAACGGTTACCTATAACGTCAGCAAATCTTTTGCCCATCACATCAAAACTTACCTGCATCAGGTTGAAAAGGTCATCCTCGTCGATAACAGCACCGAGGCGATAAGCCGTGCAATCGTGCGCACGATTGCAGACAGTCTCTCGCCCAAAGTCAGCCTTATTGCCAACGAAACCAATTTCGGTCTGGCGCGCGCGCAGAATATCGGCATCCGCCAAGCACTCATGGAAGGCGCCGAATGGGTGCTGCTGATGGATGACGACAGCGCCGCCGTCTCCGGCATGATAAACGGCCTTAAAGAAGGTTTAGCTGCCACCGCACATCCCGAAAAAGTTGGTATCCTCGCCCCTGTCATTCAAGACCGTAACACCGGTAAGCCGCAGCCTTTCATGTCGCGCTGGGGCGGGTGTTTGTTCCGCCGCCGCGGCGTGGGGGAAGACCACACATTAGAAGATGTGATGGCCGTGATTGCTGCCGGCAGCTTGATTCGCCGCGAAGTGCTGGAGGAAATCGGCCTCATGCGGGAAGATTTTTATATCGACTATATCGACACCGAATTTTGCCTGCGGGCACGCAGCCGCCATTGGCACATTCTGGCCGCAGGCAGTGCGCGCCTGTCGCACACCATTGGCGCTAAAACTGCACACCGGCTTTTAAAGCGCACGTTCCACACCAGCAACCACACGGCGCCGCGCCGCTTCACCATTTACCGGAACCGCAGCTGCATGTGGAAGGGCTACTGGTACAAAGTGCCGGGCTATGTGCTCTATGACCTGCTCGCCGTGCCCTACGACATGTTCCGCATCGCTTGTTTTGAAAAAGGGCGCAAAGCCAAATTCAAATCCATCGGTCGCGGCTTAAAACACGGGCTTTTTAAAATGCCCGCCCGCCCGAAGGACGGATTCCCTTCCGTCCGTTGACAAGACCCACGCAAAACATTAGTTTTCTCGCCATTACCGGCGTATCCGGCATATTTTTAAGCGTAGAACATCATGCCCATTTCGATTGAACATTTCACCAACGCCAAAGCGTGGCCGTTTGAAGAAGCTAAAAAACTCGTCGCACGTTTTGAAAAAACGCCGCCAAAAAAAGGCTATGTGCTGTTTGAAACCGGCTATGGTCCCTCGGGCCTGCCGCATATCGGCACGTTCGGCGAAGTAGCACGCACCACCATGGTGCGTCAGGCCTTCGCGCGCCTGTCTGATATTCCGACGCGCCTGTTTGCGTTTTCTGACGACATGGATGGTCTCAGGAAAGTACCCCATAATCTTCCAAACAAAGAAATGGTCGCGCAGCATTTGGGCAAAGCCCTCACCTCTATTCCTGATCCGTTCGGCACGCATGAAAGTTTTGGGCATCACATGAATGCGCGCCTGCGGGCTTTTTTGGATACGTTCGGATTTGAGTATGAATTTAAGAGCGCGACAGATTGTTACACATCCGGAATGTTCGATACTACTCTATTGAAATGCCTAGAAAAAGTTGATGGCATCCTGAAGGTCATGCTGCCCACACTGGGTGATGAACGCCAACAGACCTATAGCCCCTTCATGCCCGTTTGCCCACGTACCGGCAAGGTGTTACAAGTGCCGATTAAGGCCACGAATGTCGCCAAAGGCACGCTCACTTATGTCGATCCTGAAACGGGCGAAGACGTGGAAACACCCGTCACGGGCGGGCGCTGCAAAATGCAGTGGAAGGCCGACTGGGCCATGCGCTGGACGGCACTCGAAGTCGACTATGAAATGTATGGAAAAGACCTCATTCCGTCTGCGGAACTATCTGCAAAAATATGCCGTATTTTAGGCGGCACACCGCCGGAAGGCTTTTTCTACGAGCTGTTCCTTGATGAGCAGGGTCAGAAGATTAGTAAATCCAAGGGCAATGGCCTCACGATTGACGAATGGCTGCGTTACGCCACGCCGGAGAGTCTTGCGCTCTATATGTATGGCTCGCCGCGCAAGGCAAAGCGCCTGCATTTCGATGTGATACCAAAACACGTCGATGAGTATGTTAGCCATCTGGTTAAATTCGAGGAGCAGGAAGAGATTCTGCAAGTTGAAAACCCTGTGTGGCACATCCATAACGGCGTACCGCCCAAGAGCAACATGCCGGTTACTTTCGGGCTGCTCTTGAACCTCGCTAGCGTGTCGAGCACCGACGATAAATCAGTGCTCTGGGGCTTCATCAGCCGCTATGCCCCCGACGCAACACCGCAGAATTCGCCGTTATTAGACAAACTGGTTGAATATGCCGTGTCTTACTACCACGACTTCATTAAGCCGGAGAAAAAATTCCGCAACGCCACGGAAAAAGAGCGTGCCGCGATTGAGGCGCTCATCGGCAAGCTGCGTGATGCACCCAAAGGTGCTTCCGCCGAAGAACTTCAGAACATGGTGTATGAAGTCGGCAAGCTGCACGGGTTTGAAAATTTGCGTGACTGGTTCGGCGCACTCTATGAAGTGATGCTCGGGCAGGCACAAGGCCCGCGCATGGGCAGTTTCATCGCGCTCTATGGCGTGGAAGAAACCATCGCGCTCGCCACTCAGTCCCTCGCCCGCAAGGACGCTGCATGATACAGCGCGGCCTTCGCATTGTCTGTGCGGTGCTGCTGGCAGCGGTAATCCTGATTCCTGCACTTGTTGCGGCAGCCGACAAAACACCGGAACAATCATGGGTGCTGGGGCGTTTTACCAAAAACATTAAAAAGCCTATTGCCCTGCTGAATGATTATAAAGACGGCTGCCCCGATGCCACGCGGGCAGACTGCACCACCCTCACGCTCGATAAAACATATCTCGACCACCAACTCCTGCTCGGTGAAAAGAAAGGTGATTACCGCTTTGTGCACCTGTTCTCCGCGCGCGGCAGCGCTTATGGTTGGCTGGCGGAAAAATATGTCCGCGTGGTGAAAACCAAAAAACCAAAGGCCTCGCACTGGACTGGCACGTGGGTCACCGGCAAGCCGCAATCCAACAAAAACATTGAGGTGACAGGCGCGACGGAAACCTTTCTGCCAGACAGTATCCGCATCACGAAGCTCGATGCTGAAACACTCCGCGCCGATGGAAATGCTTTCTGGTATGGCCCCATGGTCACCCATGAAGGCAGCGACGAGCGCGTGGTGCATTTCGGTGAGTTCAACGCCGATGCAAAACCAACCGGTACGCGCATTCTCTTTGCTGAAAAAGAGAGTGGCTGTGAAGTAAGTTTGCAGCAAATTTCACCCGACATGCTGTTCGCTGCCGATAACGGCAATTGCGGCGGCATGAACGTGCATTTCTCCGGTGTTTTCCTGCGCGACGATACCTATAAACACACCACCGCCCGCAGCGAGATGAAGGAATAACATGATTCCACTTGGCGACGATAATCCGCTCCATCCCGGCCAGCGCCAATACATCACGTGGCTGTTCATCGCAGCCTGTATTGGCGCCTTTGTGTATCAGCTCAGCCTACCGCCGGAAACGGCGCAGATGTTCGCCTTTATGTATGGCGCGATTCCAGCGCACTTCATGGGAGTAGAACCACAGCTTTCGCAGGAAGTTCTCCAGCAGATTCGATACACGATTCCGGCACCTGCTGTGTCGCCTTACGTTAGCCTCATCACCTCTATGTTCCTACATGGTGGGCTCATGCATCTTGCCGGCAACATGATGTATCTCTGGATTTTCGGCGACAATGTTGAGCTCGCCATGGGGCATAAGCGCTTCATCGTCTTTTACCTTCTCTGCGGCATCGCCGCCGCCGTCGCGCAAATCGCCACCAACCCCTCTTCCGGCATTCCCATGGTAGGCGCCAGCGGCGCTATTTCCGGCGTGCTCGGGGCTTACATCATGCTCTTCCCGCGCGCCAACGTACGCGTATATTTCACGCTCGGACCCTTCTTTATGTGGCGCATGATGTATGTGCCTGCTTTCCTTGTGCTGGGCCTGTGGTTCGGCGGGCAGATTTTGAGCGGTATGGCCTCTGTGGGCAACACCGGCGGCGGCGTTGCTTTCTGGGCGCATATTGGCGGCTTTGTGGCAGGCCTCGTGCTGGTGAAATTTTTTATCCGGCGGGATGAAAAATTATTCCACGCACCCGAACATTCGCCATGGGAAATAGCAAAACGCGGCCAGTTACCGCCGCGTCGCGTCGCGCCACCGCCCACCATTCCTACCAAGCGTGGGCCATGGAACAGAGGTTAGCGATGAAACCCGAACTCATGACCCATATCGCGCCCTTGGCGGACCGGTTTGATTACTTCATCATCGACCTGTGGGGCGTGATGCATGACGGTCTCCATAAATACCCTGGAGCCCTTGCAGCACTTGAATCATTACGGAATCGGAATAAAAAAATTATCTTCCTTTCCAACGCGCCGCGCCGTGCTGAAAAAGCCATTATGGTGCTGGATAAGCTCGGTATCGGAAAACATCTTTACGACCACCTACTTACCTCGGGCGAAGTGACGCACCATCACCTCGCTGCGAACCGCGAAGCGCTCGGCAAGCATTATGTCTATATCGGCCCCGGCAAAGACATGGGTCTTGCCCACGGGCTTGATTATGAAATGGTGGAAAAAGCCTCCGATGCCGACTTTGCCCTCATCACGGGCTACGACAGCGAAGCATCCACCTTCGAAGAAAAGCGCGAGCAGTTCGAAGATTGCCTCAGCGAAAAACTGCCCCTCATCTGCGCGAATCCTGACATGGAAGTGGTGCGGCAGAATGGTACTCGGCAAATCTGCGCGGGGCTGTTTGCAAAGGAATATATCGCCCGCGGCGGCGCGGTGACGTACTTCGGCAAGCCTTACTCTGATGTGTACCACGAATGTATGGCGTTTTTTGGCGCGCCGGATGTGTCAAAAATCTGCGCCATCGGTGATGCACTCGAAACCGACATCAAGGGCGCGAACGCACATGGCATTTTCTCGGTGCTGTGCACAGGCGGTATTTTAGCGGCGCATTTAGGCTGCAAAAGTGGCGCACTTCCGGATGCCACCGCGCTGGAAAAACTCTGCACCGCCGAAAAGATTTTCCCAAAGGTGGTTATTCCGGCTTTTGTTTGGTAGCGCTCTTAAAGCTCGCCATTGCGGCGTTTGAGCAAATCCTCAACCACATAGTATGCGCTCGGTGATTCCCAGTTGAGCAAGCCCGTAAAACGCACAGCCTCTTTACCGTTATGGTCAATCAACACGCTGGTCGGCAAACCGCTAAAGCCGAAGCTAGAAAACGTTTCAGCGTTTTCATCCATAAACACTTGCAGATTCTTGATCTCTTTTTTGGCAAAGAAACTATGCACAGACTGCATCGATTCATCCTGTGAAATCGCCACCACCCTAAAGCCTTTATCGGCATATTTAGCCTGTAGGCGATTTAACGCGGGCATCTCTTCCACACACGGGCCGCACCACGTGGCCCAGAAGTTCACCAGCACTACCTGCCCTTTAAAATTGCCCAAACCATAGCTGCGGCCATGTTCGTCTTTAAAGGCGCTGAAAGGCACATTGCGCGGGGTGTAGGGCAGTTCGCCCGCTGGCACGGTACGTTTTTGGGCGCCAGACTGGGCATCCGCACCTGGTGGCACTGCAAAGAAACTTGCCACCAGCAGGCAAAACATTGTAAGTATGCGTATATTCATGGCCCTACTTCGTTGATGGATGGATGTATCATTATGGCTGGAACAAATCCTAGCAGCCGCAAGGCAAAAAGCAACGCCAAAACGGCTTCAAACCGTATGTGGGGCGGGCAATTTGCCACCGCGCCAGATGAATTGATGCAGCTGATCAATTGCTCCGTCCATTTTGATAAAAAACTCTACCGGCAGGATATTGCTGGCTCCCTTGCGCACTGTGAAATGCTTCTAAAACAAGGCATTATCCCGCCGCGCGCCGGCAAACGCATTGCCGATGGCCTAAAGCGTATTTTAGAAGAAATGGAAGAAGGCGGCTTTCTGCTGCTTGAAGAACTCGAAGACATCCACATGAATGTGGAATCCGCCCTTACCGAAAAAATTGGGCCCGATGGCGGTTGGCTGCACACGGCGCGCAGCCGTAATGACCAGGTGGCGACCGACTTCCGCCTGTGGGTGCGCGATGCCACCGACGTGCTCGAAAAAGAATTGCAACAACTGCAGGCCGCACTCTTGAAACGCGCGGAAGAACATGCTGCCACCATCATGCCGGGCTTCACGCATTTGCAGGTGGCGCAGCCTGTTACGCTCGGCCACCATTTGCTGGCTTATGTGGAAATGTTCGGGCGCGACCGCAGCCGTTTGAAAGATGCACGCGCGCGCATGAATGAATGCCCACTCGGTGCCGCCGCGCTTGCAGGCACGTCGTTCCCGATTGACCGTCAGGCCACGGCAAAGTCGCTTGGCTTTGCTGGCCCCACGCGCAATTCGATTGATTCGGTATCAGACCGTGATTTCGCAATTGAATTCTTATTCTGCGTCAGCCTTATCGCCACGCACCTCTCGCGCTTTGCCGAAGAGTTGGTGATGTGGACAAGCAGCCAGTTTAATTTCGTGAAACTGTCTGACAAATTCACCACCGGCAGTTCCATCATGCCACAAAAACGCAACCCCGATGCTGCCGAACTCGTGCGCGGCAAAACGGGCCGCATCTTTGGTGACTTGATTGGCTTGCTCACCGTTATGAAAGGCCTGCCACTCACCTACAGTAAAGACATGCAGGAAGACAAAGAACCCGTGTTCGATGCCGCTGAGAGCATTCTGCTCTGCCTGCGCGCCACCGCCGGCATGGTGAAAGATTTCACCGCAAACAAAGACGTGTTGAAAGAAGCCGCCGCCTCGGGATACGCCACTGCCACCGACCTTGCTGACTGGCTGGTGCAGAATCTCAAAATTCCATTCCGCGAGTGCCATCACATCACTGGTAAATTGGTCGCGCTGGCTTCTAAAAAGAATCTGCACTTGAACGAATTGTCGCTCAAAGAATTGCAAAGCGTTGAGCCACGCATCACGAATGATATTTTCCGCGTGCTGTCGGTAGAAAATTCTGTCGCCAGTCGCGTCAGCTTCGGCGGCACTGCTCCGGCGAACGTAAAAAAATCGGTACAAGATGCCAAGCGGAGATACCTATAATGCTGCGCGTATTCATCCTTCTCTGTGTGTTGGTTGTGCCCGCCGCCTGCGGCGTGAAAGGTGACTTAAAGCACCCGCACGAAGTGCAGCAAAAAAAGGCGGATTAACGTGGACCATTTCGCATATAAAAATGGCGTGCTCTGCGCCGAAAATGTGCCGCTGACCGAAATCGCGAAAAAAGTCGGCACGCCGTTTTATGTCTATTCTGCCGCCACGCTGGAGCGCCATTTCAATGTGTTCTCGGAAGGCTTTGCTGAAGTGCCACATGTGGTGTGTTTCGCAGTCAAATCCAATTCCAATATCGCCGTGCTCAAAACACTCGCGCGCCTCGGCGCGGGGGCAGACTGCGTGTCAGAAGGTGAAATTCGCCGCGCGCGTGCTGCGGGTGTCAGCCCACACCGCATCGTCTTTTCAGGCGTCGGAAAAACACGCAGCGAGATGGGCTACGCTCTGTCGGAAAATATCGGCCAGTTTAACGTCGAGTCGCTTGAAGAACTCCACATGCTGAGCGAAGAAGCCATCCGCCTCAAAAAAACGGCGCAGATTGCTGTGCGCGTGAATCCAGACGTAGACGCTGGCACGCACGATAAAATTTCCACCGGCCGCAAAACCGATAAATTCGGTGTGGCCTTCGAGCAAGCACGTGAGGTGTATGCAGAAGCCGCGCGCCTTAAAGGCATTAAGGTCGTGGGCATTTCCACCCATATCGGTTCGCAGCTCACCAGCCTTGCGCCGTTCCGCGCCGCGTTTGAAAAAATTGAAACACTGGTGCGCGAGCTGCGCGCAAACGGCCACAGCATCAAACGCCTCGATTTGGGCGGCGGCCTCGGCGTGCCGTATGACAGCACCACTTTGCCGCCGCATCCGACCGACTACGCAAAAATGATTATGGAAACGGTGAAGCACCTCGACTGCGAATTGGTGCTGGAGCCGGGGCGCCTTATTTGCGGCAATGCAGGGCTGCTCGTGTCACGCGTGGTGCTGCTGAAAAAAACACCGGAGCGTGAGTTCCTCGTGATTGACGCCGCCATGAATGATTTGATTCGCCCGAGCCTGTACCACGCGCATCACGACATTGTGCCGGTAGATGAAAGCAAGTGGCGCGGCAAGCATCAGTTGGTGGACGTCGTGGGACCCGTGTGCGAAACAGGCGACGTGTTTGCGCGCCAGCGTGATTTACCTGCGCTGAAAGAAGGCGACCTTGTGGCCTTCCGCACCGCAGGAGCATATGGCGCCGTCATGGCCTCTACTTACAACACGCGCCCATTGGTGCCGGAAGTGATGGTGAACGGCGATGCATTTGCTGTCATCCGCAAGCGCGAAACGTATGATGAAATGCTCGCGCGCGACCTGCCGCCGCCGTGGCTCGCGTAAGGCCACCCACATCTAGTTATTCGCCTGCATCCCACCCCAAATAGTGGTGGATTTTTGCGCCGTTTCCATGCTACACCGAAAGGGTAGATTTTAACCTGCAAGCCAAGGGAGCGCGCGCGTGTTTGAGCTGTTTCAAAAAGGTGGGCCGATTATGGCCATTCTGTTCTGCCTCTCGGTATATGTGCTGGGCGTTATCTTGTTTAAAACCTACCAGTTCTGGAAATTAAAACTGCTCGACACCAGCGTGGTGGACCACACCTTCGCTTACCTCTCACAGCGCGGCATGAAAGACGCCATCGCTTTTGCGCGCAGCCGCAACACGCCGCTGGGGCGCCTTATGGCTTTTTCGCTGGTATGCTTGTCCGACAATTCCACCTCCAAGGAAAAAGCCACCGATGAAATCACCTACATCGCCACCACGGAAGTGCGCGCGTTAGAATCACACCTCAAGGGCCTTGAAATGAGCGCAAGCGTTGCGCCTTTGCTCGGGCTGCTCGGCACGGTGATCGGTATCATCCACACCTTCTCCACTCTTGAGTCTGCCACGGCACGTGTGGACCCATCACTGCTTGCAGGCGGTATCTGGATCGCGCTGCTCACCACCGCCGCTGGCCTCACGGTGGCGATTCCGGCCCTCGCTGCGAACTATATTTTGGACGGCATTGTAGAGCGCACCCGCGCGGCATTGCAGGATGCGGGCACGCGCATACTCTCCATGCACGGTAAGCTGCACGCACATGCTGGCACTGCGTCGCAAAGCGCGGCAACGAATCTGACCCTCGCCCCTGCGGGAGCTGCACAGGCCGCGATGTAACTTCCAATAAGGGGCGACGCCTTATGCTGCACATCGTACGTCATAGAACACATCGCCGCGGACTGAACCTCACCGCGCTGGTGGATTTGGTGTTTCTGCTGATTTTCTTCTTCATGCTCTCCACCAGTTTTGAGCACACACAGGTGATGGATGTGAGTTTTGCGGATGCCGAAAAAGCGTCTGTCGGCGGGCTTTCGAAAACGCTCGTTATCACCGCGCGTAGTGATCGCCGGCTCGACATTAACGGCACCACATACGAGCATCAGGAATTTGAAATCACCCTGCGCCGCATTCTGGTCGACCATCCGGAAAAAACCATTCTCCTGCGCACGGAAAGTGGCGTGAACACACAAAGCGTTGTTGCCGCAATGGATTTGATCCACATGGCGGGCGGCAAAAACATTACGTTGGCGGAGTAACGCATGATTGTGATTGACCGTCCGCGCAAAAGAAGAAGGGAACTGGACCTCGTTCCCATGATTGACGTGGTGTTTTTCCTGCTGTGCTTTTTCCTGATTGCAGGCACGATTGAAAAAGAAGATGCTGTCACCATCGAGCCGCCGGATTCCCGCACCAGCTCGCCTTACATGAACAAAAATTTTGTACTCATCGTCACCAAAGACGGCACACTCACCTTTGAAGACCAGCCCGTGTCTCTCGCCGTGCTCGCCGTGCGTTTACAGCCCCATCTTTCCAAAAACAAAGAAATGCCTCTCCTCGTAAAGGCCGATGCGAACCTGCCGGCTGACGCTCTAACGGGCATCATCAAGGGCCTTGAGCAGATGGGCGTTATCAATCTTTCGCTGGCCACGGAGATTAAATGATTGCTCTTGCGCACAGCATGGAAAAATATTTTTACCGCGCGCTCGGTTTTGCAATTCTTGTGCACGTGCTCGGTTTATTTTTTGCTTCACTTGATATCGTGCCGAGCAAAATCGAAGTGCCGTATAAAACCATCAGCATCCGTTTAGGCAAAGTGCCGAACCCCAGCGGCGGCAGCAAAGCCCTTAACCAAGAAGCGCCGAAAGAAATTCCGCAACCTGTGTTAAAAACACCGTACATTCAGCCCAAAGAACCGCTACGCGCACCCGAGCCAGTATTAAAGCCCACGGTGGAAACCACGCCGGCCATTCAGTCCGTCGCACCAGAAAAAATTGAATCTGAAGATTTATCCTCGCAAAAAATGAAGGAGTCCGACGTGCCTTCGCGCCTCAAGGCCCGCGCCGTGCGTACCGAGCCGGAAAAAGTGCCACAACCGCCGCTGGTGCAAACCTTCAATCAACCGAAATCCACTGTCACCAAATATGCAAATAATCCTGCCGCCGCATCACCCGATGTGCCGTTCGTGCAGCAGGTGAATGCATCGTCTGACCCTAAGGCGCGGATGGAGCTTTCCGGTTCCACGCTTGGTAACCGCACCGAGTCTGATCGCCTGACCATTCTTTCCTATGAAGAACAGCTCACGCTCTGGCTGCAACGCTTTAAGGTATACCCCATGGAAGCACAGCGTAAGGGCACCGAAGGACGCGGCATCATCCGTATTCAGGCCGACCGTTTGGGCAATATCCGTTTTTTTGAAATGGCGGAAACCACTGGCCATGAAATTTTAGATGCCGCCACCGCCAACATGGTGCGCCGCGCCGACCCGCTGCCGCCCATGCCCGATGATTATCCTTCGCCGGACTTTATCAACGAATTCATCATCCCTGTTTCCTTTTCGCTCGAGAAAAAACCCGCCGCAATTCCTGACTTTGGTACATCACCAGTAGATGCCACCGCCGCCGCACCATCAAAACCAACCACCACCACCGCCGCACCGAAAGAACCGGAAGTCATCCGCTAAACCACTCCACTTAAACAGCGCTTGGCTTTTCCTCTACAGACGTTTATAGCTTGGTGTATGCCCCTTTGGGGTGGTTTTTGCATTAGGGTGCATGCTCAGTCAGATTAGTAAGAATTTGCCTCAGTTCCAGCAGTCGCTTTCCGGCGCAGTGCTTGATGTCTCCGCCTTCCTCACCAAACTCGCCCACTGCACCTATGAGCCATCTAGTTGCTATTGTTGCAGCATGGGTGCGTATGTCACTGCGGGCGAAGCCGAGCAGGTGCGCACACAAATCCACAAGAAGCCAAAGTTTTTTGATTATATCAACCTTACCGCCGCGCCGCTTACCAAATGGGAAAGCCGCACGCAGGAGCATTTCATCCAGAAACCCTGCTCTTACACCCTGCCGGGCCTAAAATCTGAGCACCATACGGCCTGCAGCATGCGCGACGATGCGGGGCGCTGCTCGCTGCAATCCCTCGCGATGTCCGAGGGCAAGCATCCCTGGTGGTATAAGCCCTTGGAATGCTGGCTATTCCCGATTGTTATCCTACCGGGCACGCCACCACGCATCACGCTTGCCTCGCACGTGCCAGGGCTTTACGGGCAGGAAGAAAACCCTGATTTCCTGCACCATGCACGCTGTGCCCAAACCGATGAGAAAAAAGGCGCACCTGCGTACCAGAAACTGGCGCAGGAGCTTGAAATGCTCGGAAAACTGCTGGACCGCGACTTGTTAGCAGAAATACAGCAGGAAACCGCAGAAATCCCGCAGGTTCCGGCCTAAAAACCGCCACGCAACACCCGCACGCCTTTTTGCACAAAATTGCTTGGATTTTCTGGCAAATTCCTTTATAAACCCCGCATATATCAGGGGTTTTTTATGCCAACACCACAGACGATTTTAGTCACCGGCGGCGCCGGTTTTATCGGTAGCTCCTTTGTCGCGCAGTGCGTTAGCCGCGGGCAGAAGGTTATTGTGCTCGAC
This sequence comes from Rickettsiales bacterium, assembly GCA_044356525.1. Classification (GTDB taxonomy): domain Bacteria; phylum Pseudomonadota; class Alphaproteobacteria; order Rickettsiales; family RGZB01; genus CAYXPR01. Next base: position 547,885 of record JBIKVZ010000001.1, on the reverse strand, counting down.
GCACTCACCTATGCCGGTCACCGTGAAAATCTGGATTGGATTGCGCCGAAGGATAAATGGGAACTTGTGATCGGCAGCATCACCGATGGCGCGCTGGTGGAAAAACTTCTCACCACCCATAAGGTCGATGCCGTGGTGAATTTCGCCGCCGAGTCGCATGTGGATAACTCCATCACTGGCTCTGCCGTGTTTATCGAAACGAATGTGTTTGGTGCTTACACGATGATGGAGTCCGCCCGCCAATATTGGAACGCGCTCGAAGGCGATAAAAAGAAAAACTTCCGCTTTGTGCAAGTGTCGACCGATGAAGTCTATGGCGAGCTAGAGCTCGAAGACCCCGCGAAGTTTACCGAAGCCTCGCCACTGCGCCCGAACTCGCCTTACTCGGCCTCAAAAGCCGCGGGCGATTGCTTGGCGCGTGCGTGGTTCCACACCTATGGCTTCCCCATCATCACCACCAACTGCACAAACAATTACGGCCCGCGCCAGTTTCCGGAAAAGCTGATTCCGGTGATGGTCACCAACGCACTCGCAGGTAAAAATCTGCCCGTGTATGGCGATGGCAAAAACGTGCGCGACTGGATTCACGTGGAAGACCATGCTGCGGGTGTTTACCTCGCCCTCACCAAAGGTGCGGCAGGCGAAGTCTATTGCTTCGGCGGCAATGCTGAAAAGAATAACCTCGAAACGGTTCATGCCATCTGCAACGTGCTGAATGAACTGAAACCGCGCGCGGATAAAAAATCCTACGCCGAACAGATTGCGTTCGTGAAAGACCGCGCGGGGCACGACCGCCGCTACGCGATTGACGACAGCAAGGCTGCGCGTGAACTGGGCTACACGCGTACATACACCGGCTTCGAGCAGGGGCTGAAGGCCACTGTGCAGTGGTATTTTGAAAACAGTGAGTGGTGCCGCAAGGTCACCGCCAACGCCAAAGCGGCTTAAGCGAAAGGACAAACGCACCATGAGCAAAATGAAAGCTATCATCCTCGCTGGCGGTTCCGGCACACGCCTTTACCCAGTTACTAAGGTCATGAGCAAGCAGCTCATGCCAGTGTATGACAAACCGATGATTTATTATCCCCTTTCACTTGTCATGCGCTCGCGCCTGAAAGACATCCTTATCATCTCCACCCCTCAGGACACGCCGAATATCCAGCACCTCTTGGGCGACGGCAGCCAACTGGGCGTGAATATTTCTTACAAAGTGCAACCACATCCGGGCGGCATCGCGCAGGCTTTTGTGCTCGGCGCAGAATTTATTGGTAACGACCCCGTATGCCTGGTGCTGGGTGACAACATCTTCCACGGCCGTGGCCTGAACAAACTGATTGATAGCGCCGCGCAAGTGGATTCAGGCGCCACAGTGCTGGCCTACCACGTGAAGGACCCTGAGCGTTATGGCGTGGTAACGTTTGACGACGATATGAAGGCCCTCAGCATCGAAGAAAAACCGAAAAATCCACAATCGAACTGGGCTATCACCGGTATTTATTTTTACGACAATGACGTGGTGAACATCACCAAAAACCTCAAACCTTCGGCGCGCGGTGAGCTTGAAATCACCGACGTGAATAAGGAATATCTCCGCCGTGGACAGCTGAAAGTGGAAATCATGGGCCGTGGTGTGGCATGGCTCGACACGGGCACGCCGCAGTCGCTGCTTGAAGCCGCGAACTTCATCAAAATTGTGGAAGACCGTCAGGGGCTTCGCATCGGTTGTATCGAAGAAGTGGCGTTCTCGCGCAAATTCATCAATGCCGACCAGTTGCGTGCACTGGCCGACAGCTACGGCAATAACGACTACGCAAAATATCTCAAGCACATTGCCGATGCCGGCAAAAGCTGGCTGGCCTAATGAGCAACGCACACCAACCCATTTTGGTCTTCGGCCAAGGCGGGCAGGTGGGGCGCGCGCTCATGGCGCGGCTGGGCACGTTTGGTGTATGTCCTTTGCTTGAAGAAGCCGATTTTTTAAAACCCCGCACGCTGCCCGACGTAGTACGTAAATATAACCCGCTCGCCATCATCAATGCGGCGGCTTACACAGCGGTGGATAAAGCAGAACAAGAAGCCGATATCGCCCACGCCATCAACGCCGAAGCACCAAAAGTGCTGGCCGAGTTTGCCGCAAACGAAGACGTACCGCTGCTGCATTATTCCACGGATTATGTGTATCCCGGCGGTGGCGAATCGCAGTGGCTGGAAGACAGCCCCACCGGCCCGTTGAATTTATACGGCAAAACCAAACTCGCAGGCGATGAGGCCATTATCGCGGCGGGTGGTGAGCATCTCATTTTCCGCACCAGCTGGGTGTTCGACGAAGAGGGCAAAAATTTTATCAACACCATGCTGCGTTTAGGTGCGGAGCGCGAAACTTTAAGCGTGGTGGCAGACCAAATCGGCGCCCCCACCTACGCGATGGATATTGCGCGCTACAGCCTGCTCGCCCTTTCGCACGCGATTGAATATGACGAATTCCCCTCCGGTATTTACCATTTATGCAATGGCGGTGAAACCAGCTGGCATGGGTTTGCTGAAGCGATTTTTGCCAAAGCGCGCGCGCTGGGTATGCCGCTAACGGTCAAAGAAGTCACACCGATTCTCACCAGCGCCTACCCCACACCTGCACAGCGCCCGCTAAATTCTCGCCTGTCGCTGGCCAAAATCGAAGAGGCTTTTGGTTTTTCCATCGAACGCTGGGACGATGCGCTCGAACGCTGCCTTGAAAACAAGTTTGCAGCGCGCGGTTAAATCCGCTACATCTTTTAAGTATATTCTAGTCACGAGGTTTTTTGCATGCAGGTGCTGCCAACCGCCCTTGATGGGGTCAAAATTATCAAGCTCAAAGTGCATGGTGATGCGCGTGGCTTTTTCGTGGAGCGTTTTAATCTTGCCCGTTTTAAAGAAGCGGGTCTGCCTACCGAGTTCGCACAAGACAATCACTCACGCAGCGCACCGGGTGTGGTGCGTGGTCTCCACTTCCAGCACACGCCGCCGCAGGGCAAGCTCGTGGGTTGTGTGCGCGGTAGCATTTACGATGTCGCGGTGGACGTACGCCCCTCCTCGCCCACCTATGGCAACCATGTGGGCGTAGAACTTTCCGATACGAATGGAAAACTCCTGTGGGTGCCTGCAGGCTTTGCGCATGGTTTTTCCGTGCTGGGCGATGGCCCGGCTGACGTCATGTATAAAGTCACCGCGCTTTATAACGCGCCGGGCGAGCTGGGCATTTTATGGAACGACCCTGCGTTTGGTATTAACTGGCAGGTGAAAGACCCGATTTTATCCGAGCGCGATACAAAATTAATGACCTTTGCTGACTACAAGAAAAACCCGGTAAAATGGTAACAGGTTCGTATGTCCGTTAGTGTTGTCATGGTTTCTTATAATACCGGCCCGATTTTATTCCGGGCAATGGAAGCCGTACTCACGCAGGACCATCTTTCCGAATTGATTATCGTCGATAACGGCAACCCCGAACATGTGCGCGCGCGGCTCGATGCACTCGCGAAAGAAAACATCAAACTCACCGTGCTACGCGGCCATGGCAATATCGGTTTTGCCGCCGCCTGTAACTTAGGCGCGCGCCGCGCCAAGGGCACCTATGTGCTGTTGTTGAACCCTGATTGCGTTATTCCGGCGGGTGCGCTGAAAAAATCAGTCGCCGCACTCGAAGATGAACCCACCGCATGGCTGGCGGGCATCAACATGGTCGATGCGGACGGCAAGCCGCAAGGCGGCTGCAAACGCAATCTGCTCACGCCACGCATTGCCTTGTCGGAAGTGTTCCAGCTCTGGCGCTTGCTGCCCAAAGCCTTCCCGCGCCTAAATCTCGATGATGCGCCGGATGTCAAAGCACCTGAAATCGTGCCCGCCATTTCGGGTGCGTTCATGCTCATCCGCACCGACCATTACAACCAAGTCGGCGGCATCGACGACGATTATTTCTTCCATGTTGAAGATTTGGATTTCTGTTTGTTGGTAAACAAAGCAGGCGGCAAGGTGCTGTACCTGCCAGGCATCAGCTCCATCCATTTCCGCAGCACGAGCAAAGTATCGTCATTGTTTGTGGAGTGGAATAAAGCCAAGGGCTTCGCGCATTATTTCGCCAAGCATTTCAAAGACCGTTACGGCATCGGCTTCAGCATGCTTGCCATGGCGGGCATTTACATCCGCCTTGGGGTGCGTGCAGGCATCATCACGCTCAAGGAGATCATCGAAAAATTACAGGGCCGCCGCTTTGGCCGACGCCAGCTTTTGCGTCTCAAATGGCTTGAGGCCGCACCGCTGCCGGAAGAAAAACCGTCTGAGAAACTCGACTATCAGGCCCCTTACCTCATCATCGGCAGCACGGGTCAGGTGGGCGTTTCCATTCTACGGCGCCTGCTGGCCGCTGGGCAGCCCGTAGCCGCGCTCTATCACAACACCACGGTGGAATATTCCCATCCTAATTTGCAATGGATTCAGGGCAGCCTTGAGGCAGACACACTGCCGCTTGGCGATTTTAATCCGCACACGGTAATTTGCACGGCTTCCATCTGGATGCTGCCCAAGCACCTGGATGCGCTCGCCGCACGCGGCGTGAAACGCCTGATTTGTTTTTCCTCCACCTCGCTCATCAGTAAAGCCGCATCCACCAACCCTTATGAAAAAAAGCTGGTGCAGGATTTTAAGAACGCGGAAGAATCTTTGTTCAAGGCGTGCCAGCAGCACGGTATTGGCTGCACCATTTTCCGCCCGACCATGATTTATGGTTTAGGGCTCGACCGCAACGTCACCACTATTTTGGGCCAGATGCAAAAATATGGCTTCCAGCCACTTATGCCTCCGGCCAGTGGCATGCGTCAGCCCGTGCATTGTTTTGACCTTGCTTCGGCGGTCACTGCTGCCATCCCGAATCATGATACCTACGATAAAAGCTACACACTTTCCGGCAGTGAAAAAATCACCTATCTGCAAATGGTCGAACGCATCCGCGACACGGCCGGTGTGAAAGCACGCATCATGTTCACGTCGCATCTGCCGCGCCTCTTAAGCATCTACGCGTTCGTGCTGCGTCATAAAGAATTAAACGCCGAAATGGCACGCCGCATGAATGAAAATCTGGCTTTTTATTCTGACGCGGCGGCAAAAGATTTTGGTTATGCCCCACGCGCATTTTTGTCGGGCGGCAAGCGCGACTTAGGTTTGGAAGACCCGCCGCTTCCCGCTGCAAACCCTCTGTCTAAAAAGGCAGCCGCATGACGATTCTTCTCACCGGCGCAGCAGGCTTTATCGGTTTCCATGTCGCAAAGGCGCTGCTCGAAAAAGGCGAAACAGTCATCGGGGTCGACAGCCTGAATCATTATTACGATGTGTCACTCAAACACGCGCGCCTTGCGCAACTGGCGCGTTACCGCAAAACGCGGCAAGTTACTTTTTACCCTTTGAATATCGCTGACCGCGGTACCATGCAACATATTGCAGAATCGCACAAAGACATCACACACATTATTCACCTCGCGGCACAGGCGGGCGTGCGTTATTCCCTCACCCACCCGATGGCCTATGCGGAAAGCAATCTCACCGGTCAGCTGGTGATGCTTGAGGTAGCGCGCAGTTTAAAAAAGTTGAAACATTTTGTGTATGCCAGCTCGAGCTCCGTATATGGCAACAGTGCCGACCTGCCGCTGAAAACTTCACAGGATGTTCGCGCACCGATTTCACTCTATGCCGCCACCAAAGCAAGCGGTGAGCTTATGGCACATTCCTACAGCCACCTTTATGATATCCCCGCCACCGGCCTGCGTTTCTTCACCGTATATGGCCCGTGGGGCAGGCCTGACATGGCCTATTATCTGTTCGCGCACGGCATTACCAAGGGCAAACCCATCACCCTGTTTGGCGGCGGCAAAATGCGGCGCGACTTCACCTATATCGATGACATTGTGTCCGGCACGCTCGGCGCGCTCAAAACGCCGCCCAAAGCAAAAAGGAATGCCGCCCCACACCGCGTGTTAAACCTTGGTAATAACCGCAGTGAAAAAGTACCCGATCTGATAAAATTACTAGAGAAGAGTTTGGGTAAAAAAGCTGTTATCAAACACGCGCCGATGCAAGATGGCGACGTGAAGGACACGCATGCAGACATCAGCGAGAGCACCCGCCTGTTCGGTTACAAACCCACCACGAAGTTAGCCGATGGTATTCCAGAATTTGTGGCGTGGTTTAAACGCTATCACAAGGTGTAACCGATGGACGAGCACACACGCGCGCCGCGCACCTCCCCACAGGTAAATGTGCATCAAATGGCGGTTGCACCACGCGCCACTAAAGAAAATCCCACGCGCCCGTTGCCACTTTTGTTCTGGCTTATTTTCGCCGCAACTTTATATGCCAGCTGGGCGTTTTTTCAGCCCACGCACCTGTGGTGGAGTGACGTAGATGCCTCAGTATTTCTTAAGCTAAATGCATTTGCGGCTTCTTCGCACAGCACACAAATATTCTGGGCGGTTCTTAGCAGCCGGCTCATTGATATTGTACCCGCCATCATTTTTCTGTGTGTGTTCTGGTCCTACCTGAAAGGAGATGGCGGATTATTTTTCCGCCGCCGCAGCGCTGAAATAAGTGTGGTCGTTGGCTACATGTTATTAACGGTCATTGTCGGAAAACTTCTGTTCAATTTTCCACACCCCAGCCCCTCGCTGGTCTTGGTGCCCAACTACCGGCTTTCTGAACTTGTGCCGTGGGCATTTGTAAAAGATTTCGCACCCGCCAGCTTTCCGAGTGATCACGCATTACTCTATATCATGATGAGTGGTTTACTCTGGCATTTCACCAGCAAAGCGCGAGGGATGATTATTGGCGCACTGGGCCTGCTAATGATGCTACCCCGCATGGCAAGTGGCGCTCACTGGTGCACCGATATTTTTGTGGGTGCGTTAGCGTTCGGCGTGGCGATGTTGGCCTTTGCATGTTTCACACCGCTTGGGTCTTTTCTTGTAAAATTGGCAGAGAGAATCCTCGGCCTGCCACCTTTAAATGGCCTCCTCGCGCGGTTTGAATCCGTAATCGTTCGTAATTAGATTTCCGCCATCCGAACAGGCAGGCGAACCTGCTGCTTTGCGCCAGGAGGAGACATCACCATGCCTTGGCGCGCCTGATTCTCGCGCAGCCACTGCGCATAACCGCGCATCATATCCTGCGAAGACATCACTGCTTGTGGTGAAAATGACTTATTTGAGGGGCCGCTACACGCGGAAAGTAAGGCAGAAAAAACCAGCATCGTAACGAGCGGCAATACAAGCTTCGCTTTCTTCATAGACCTCTCCCCCTTAAGTCTTCTGAACAGATGTACATTATTATATTGGATTTTATTAAACTTACCACGAGTATTTTACATTTTGTGGTGGCATATTCCATACCCCACAAAGATGTCTCGCAATGCAGAGATTTGAATTTGCTATAAAAATCAGTGAGTTAAATCAATTATCCCCCTTTTTTCCACAGGCCTATCATCAGGGTTATACAACTGGGTGTGTAGGCCTAACATTCTGCTTTTCATAGCAAAAATTTGGCAGGTGGAGTATGATGTTCCCTATGTATTTTTATCGAAAAATATTCGTTATTTTCCTGGTCAGCTTGTGCCTTATGGCCATCCTATTGTTGCCCCTTTCTGCCCAAGCCCTTGATTGTAGGGAAGATGAGCATTGTGTGCTCGTACAAGACATCTATTGCCGCACCGTAAAAGCGGTTCACGAAAAAGATGTGCGGAAATGGCGAAGAGAAAATGTGCGCGAAATGGCGGAGCTTGAGAAAAGCGGTTATGTGTGTCCGCCCACGCTTCCCAGCAAACTACAAATTGAGAATTATTTTCCGCTCTGCATCGGCGGCACATGCGTGGCAGGCATGATTCCAGGCCGCGAGTAGATTCGCGTTACGGCTTCTGTTCTTCGAATAGAATTTTAGTGTTAAGCGTGTAATGCCCCACCAGTTCGCCTTCTGCGAGCACATGACCTTCAATGGCCTTCATCACGTCTGCACCCGTGAACGGGTCTTTCAAATTCTCGAGCGTGGGCACGTCCAGCGCATACACGCGGAAATGGTAATTGTGCATTTTATCATCGTTCCACGGCGGGCATGGACCATCGTAATTGCTATATTCCGCAATGGTTTTTTCATCGAGCTTTTTACTAAGGAATTTCGGGTAATCGTTCAGACCATGACGGCCATAGAGCGCTATTTCACCATCGCGGCTAAAATCACCGAGTGAAAGCTCCTGAATATCGGGTGGAATATCCACCAGCACCCAATGGAAAAATATTTGCCGCTGCATGCGGTCAGAAATCGCCACATCCTCTTTATTGGCTGTCGAAAAATCGGTGGGCACTTGGCTGTCTGCCATAATAATAGCATACGACTCCGTGCCTTTTGGGCCTTTGGCCCACTGCAGCGCTGGGCTTTTATTTTCACCTTCCGGCACGCTGGGTTTGATGTCCTTCGGAATACAGTACGCATGCTTTTCGTTTATCATGCCACCATGCGTTAACCCATCTACCATCACGGCCAGCCCGCCCGATGATGATGCCTTGGCAAGGCCGCCAATCGCAAGCGCCGCAACACAGATAAAAAAATATGTCTTTTTCATTTAGGCCTCTTCCTAGTGTTGTGGCACCGCGCGGATATATACTTCACCCACACCGTCGTCATACACTTTATTCCAATGGTTTGGATTTTGCAGCTCTGTAATTTTAAAAGCATTACGCCAGCTGGGTAAAATCACGCCCGTTACCTGATGGCGGCGCAAAATTTCATTCACGTCCTCGCCGCGCATCAGACGAATAATATCGGCAAGATCTGCTTCACTATAGGCCGTGCCAACACGGCCATCGGTAAACACCTGATGCACGTCGCGATTATAATAAACCATGTGCCCACCGATAAAAAATTCATTCAAAAAGCGCTGATGTGGATAATGCTCGCGGATGAAATGAAACGCTGCCACTGGAATTTCTTCGGCAGAAAGAATCCGCGAGCGGCCGGTGGCGGCTTCGCGCACCGGAAAGACCGTGAGCAGCACAATCCCCACAACGGTTCCCAACGCCGCCGCAGGATGATAATAGGCCTGTGGCACGCGATATTGCCGGATGTGCGGTAGTGTTTTTGCCAGTGACCGCACCAGATATGGCGCTACCATCAGTACCGCGAGAAAAAGATGGCGCACGGTAAGCAATGCGGCCATCATCCACGCGAAGGCGAGTATTTTTTCAGCCACCGGTATGGTTTTATCGCGAAAGCCGGAAGCCACAATCATCGCAATCAGCGCGATGTCAAAACCTGTTGAGGCATTAAACACCATTGGCTGCCACTCCGAAAGATACGGGGTGATATTACTCAGCAGTGTGCGCAACGCACCATAAAACACATAGATGCCCAGCGGGTTTATGCACAACATGGCGGCGCTAAGTGCGCCAGTAATCACAAGCTGCCGCATATAAGGCCATTGCCGGTGTGTCCACGCCTGAAACGCATACGCGCCCAAAATGGTAAAGGCTACGAAGAATCCACCGTGGAAATTGCCCCACAGCACCATGCTCAGCGGCAATATATACTGCCATGCACGCTGCCGCATCAGCTGCGGAACACCCCATAGCCATAACAGAGCCAACGCTTCGGTAAATAATTGGGGGCGCGCGCCATATTGTGCCATGTACGTCAGCGCCACAATGGCGAGCACCATGAAAACGGCATCATCAAAATGGCCCACGCGCACATGCAGCACTTTTGCTAGAAAGGTGATAACGCCTGCGCCGCAAAGGCAGCTGAATATAAACAAACCGCTGAGTCCGACCATATCCTCAATCATGCTGATGAGCACATCCCATGCCCAGGAAAGATTGTACCAGCGCTGCTGCGTGGTCGTATAAGACCATGTGTCTGATGCCGGCACATGGCCCAGCGCGCGGATGTCTTTCCCTGCCGCTAAGTGCCACGGCGTGTCAGGGTCATTCATCAGCGGTGGGGTGCCAAAATAGAGTGTAGCAAAGCCGAGTAGAAATACGGCAGCGTAAATTGCAAACGAACCTGTGCCACGTTTTTTTGTTATCGTTTGCTTCGATGCAACTTTTGAATTTTTAGCTGCCATAAATGTTCACCTTGTACGCGTCAAGCGTGTGTGTCACTCAACCATGTGGCACAGCGGCCTTTTTGTAAAGCAGAAAGGAGGCGGTGCGCTTACACGACAGCAACAAAATCTGTCGCGTCGTAGGTGTAGCTAGCAAAATTCGCAATGGTGAAGAGTAAGATGGCGCTACCAACACCGCCGCTACCATCGGCGTCGTAACACACTTGCCCATCGGCCGTGTCGTATAAGAATGTGATACCGCTGCCGCCCGTAAAGCTGCCGCCAAAGACGTTGGCCGTATCGAAGATATCAACGTTATCGACCAACGCGCCACTTTTACTGCCGTCGCCCACCACGAACACATAGGCCGCATCCGAGATTTGGATGATATCGGTGCCCGAGCTGTTGAAGTCTGAAATAATTTCATCAATCAGCGTAGTGCCGGTACTGCGGATGGTGTCGTTACCCGCACCCATCGTGACAAAATCTACGCCCACCGAACCATCAAAAAAGTCATTGCCTGCCCGCCGCGCAAGCTGTCATCACCTAAGCCGCCTTGGATAAAATCCTGCCCGCCATTGCCCTGAATGGAATCATTGCCGCCAAGGCCTATCAGCTGGTCATTTCCCGCATCACCAAAAATCGTATCTGCACTTTCCGTGCCGGTCAGTGCGTCGTTCGAGGTGGTGCCATTTAGCTCTGCCATAATAAAACCCTATAAATGCGGGGGCGACGTGCGCGGTAATCGCCTCCAAAAAAATCATATTTTGTTATCCGTCCCATGCTGATACACCAGTTATGCGCATTTTTTGGTAATTTTACAATTCCATTCTGGCATTATTGACTGTGTAGAAAATATGCTCCATGCTGCGCCCACTACCGGTTTCCGCCATTTTATGTAAGGATTTTTCTATGCGGCGTTCCACGTTGCTCACCTTAGCTGGTTTTGCGCTGCTCGTTCTGGCGGCCATTAACTACATCCCGAGCTGGTTCGGCTCTGCCCCACAGGGTATGGAGCAGATGGGCGCAGCACCGGTGAGTGTCGCACAGGTGATGGCTCGACGCGTGCAGTCGTGGAAAAGCTTTTCTGGCAGGCTGGTGGCAGTCGACCGCGCTGAAGTACGCCCGCAAGTTTCCGGCATCATACAGTCGGTGCATTTCACCAATGGTGCACAGGTAAAAAAAGGTGACCTGCTCTTCACCATCGACCCACGCCCGTTCATGGCAGAAGTGGGCCGCGCAGAAGGTGCCCTGGCTTCAGCGGAAGCCGAGCACACACTTGCCTCCAAAGAAATGGAGCGCGCCGAGGGCCTGATTCAGAATAAAGTGATTCCGCAGCGTGAATATGAGCGCCGCCAGAATGCGCTGCGCGTGGCCAAAGCGTCGCTGCAAAGCGCGAAAGCAGCAATGCAGGTTGCGAAGCTGAATCTTGCTTACACCAAAGTCACCGCACCGATTTCAGGCATGGTCAGCCGTGCGGAAATCACCGCAGGCAATCTGGTTGAAATCAACACGGGCGCACCACTGCTCACCACCGTGGTAGCAAACTCGCCCATCTATGCCGATTTTGAAATGGATGAAACCACTTTCCTCACCTATGCCCAAAGAGCCGAAGTGGATGATGATGCTATCCCTGTACGTCTGGAGCTCAGCAATGGTGGCATAAAAACCGGCTTCATTGAATCATTCGACAATCATTTGGACAGCGCCACGGGCACCATCCGCGCCCGCGCGGTGTTTGAAAATGCCGATGGCACGCTTGTGCCCGGTCTGTTCGCGCGCATCACGGTGGGAGGCGCGAGTGACATCGACGCCATATTAATTACCGACCGCACCGTAGGCACAGACCAGAATAAAAAATTCGTCCTCGTGGTGGGCGATGACAACATCGTAGCCTACCGTGAAGTAAAGCTTGGCGGCATGGCGGATAAGCTCCGTATCGTCACCGAGGGCCTCAAAGCCGGTGAAAAAATCGTGGTAAATGGTTTGCAGCGTGCGCGCCCTGGCACGCCGGTGATACCGGAAGTCGTGCCGATGGATGCACCTGAAGCAGCGCCCGCTGCAGCACCTGCCGCCGCGCCAACAGCAGAAGCCGCACCTGAAGCCGCCGCACCAGAAGAGGCCGAATGAACATCTCACGTTTTTTCATCGACCGCCCGATTTTCGCTGCCGTACTTTCGCTGCTGATTTTTATCGCGGGCCTGATTGCCATCACCCGCATGCCCATTTCAGAATACCCCGAAGTGGTGCCGCCTTCCGTGGTTGTAACCGCACAGTTCCCCGGCGCTAACCCGAAGGTGATTGCTGAAACCGTCGCCGCACCGCTTGAAGAACAAATCAACGGCGTAGAGAACATGCTCTATATGTTCTCGCAAGGTACGTCCGACGGGTTGATGACGCTCACCATCACCTTTGCCATCGGAACCGATCCCGACAAAGCCCAACAGCTCGTACAAAACCGTGTGAATCAGGCGTTGCCGCGTTTGCCTGAAACCGTGCGCCAGTTCGGTGTCACCACCATCAAAAGCTCTTCTGACCTCACCATGGTGGTGCACCTCATGTCGCCCAACCAGCGCTACGACATGCTGTATCTTGCCAACTACGCCACGCTCAACATCAAAGACCGCCTCACGCGTATCAATGGTGTGGGTCAGGTGCAGATGTTCGGCGGTAGCGACTACGCCATGCGCGTGTGGCTCGACCCCGATAAAATCGCCGAGCGCGGACTTTCAGCCGGCGATGTCGTAAACGCCATCCGTGAGCAAAACGTGCAAGTCGCAGCAGGTATGCTCGGCGCATCGCCCGCGCATAAAGATGTCGACTTACAGCTCAACATCAACACCAAAGGCCGACTGCAAACCGAAGAAGAATTCGGCAGCATCATTATTAAAACCTCGCCCGATGGCGCCGTCACGCGCCTTAAGGAAGTCGCACGACTTGAAATGGGTGCGGCACAATATTCCCTGCGCTCACTGCTCGATAATAAGCCTGCCGTGGCTCTCGGTATTTTCCAGGCCCCTGGTTCCAACAGCATCGAAATTTCCAATAATGTGCGCGCCGCGATGGAACAGTTAAAGCGCGATTTTCCGGAAGATGTCGATTACAACATCGTCTATGACCCCACCAGTTTCGTGCGCGAGTCCATCGAAGCCGTGATTCATACGCTGCTTGAAGCCGTCGCACTCGTGGTGCTCGTGGTGATTTTATTTTTGCAAACATGGCGCGCCTCTATCATTCCGCTGCTCGCCGTACCTGTGTCTATCGTAGGCACGTTTGGGCTCATGCTTTTATTTGGGTTTTCCATCAACGCACTTTCGCTGTTCGGATTGGTGCTCGCTATCGGCATCGTGGTAGATGACGCCATCGTGGTGGTAGAAAACGTCGAGCGTAATATTGAAGCGGGGCTTACGCCCAAAGACGCCACTTATCAGGCCATGCGTGAAGTGTCTGGCCCCATCATCGCCATCAGCCTCACACTGATTGCAGTGTTCGTGCCCATCGCTTTTATCAGCGGTTTAACAGGTCAGTTCTACCGCCAGTTCGCGCTCACCATCGCCATCTCCACCATCATCTCGGCGTTTAATTCGCTCACACTTTCGCCTGCCATGGCGGCACTGCTGCTCAAAAGACATGACGCCCCCAAAGACTGGCTCACGCGTTTCATGGATGCGCGCCTCGGCTGGCTATTCCGCGGTTTCAACCATTTCTTCAAGCGCCGCTCAGAGGGTTATTCCAAAAAACTCGGCGGTGTGATGCAGCGTAAAACCGCCGCGATGCTCGTGTATGGTCTTTTAATTGGCCTTACCGTATTTGGGTTTAATACCGTGCCGATGGGCTACATTCCACCGCAAGATAAACAATACCTCATCGGCTTTGCACAGCTGCCCGAGGCCTCCTCACTCGACCGCACGGAAGACGTCATCCGCCGCATGTCTGACATCGTCATGAAGCAGCCTGGCGTGCTCAACGCCGTTGCATTCCCTGGTCTTTCCATTAACGGCTTCACCAACAGTTCCAGCGCGGGGATTGTGTTCGTTACGCTGAAGCCTTTTTCTGAACGCGATTCGGAAGACCTCAGCGCAGAAGCCATCGCGGGGGCCTTGAACGGGCAGTTTGGCGTGATTAAAGACGCTTTCGTTATGGTGCTACCACCACCGCCCATTCTTGGTCTGGGCACTGCTGGTGGATTCAAGCTGCAGGTGGAAGATGTCGCAGACTTAGGTGATGAAGCGCTCTACGAAACCGTTCAAGCAATTACAGGTAAGGCGTATCAAACACCGGCGCTCGCGGGTATTTTCTCTGGCTATCAAATCAACGTGCCGCAATTATTTGTGGATATTGACCGCACCAAAGCCAAGCAGCTCGGCATTTCACTCACCAGCATTTTTGAAACCATGCAGGTGTATTTAGGCTCGCTCTACATCAACGACTTCAACAAGTTCGGCCGCACCTATCAGGTCATCGCGCAGGCGGATGCACCCTTCCGTGCGCAGGCGGATGATATCACCAAACTCAAAGTGCGTAACAACGCCGGCGAAATGATCCCCTTGGGCAGCGTGCTGAAAGTCGTGCCAAGCTATGGCCCCGAACGCTCGATGCGTTACAACGCCTATCGCACTGCCGATATTAATGGCGGGCCCGCACCCGGATTTTCTTCCGGCGAAGCTGAGGCTGCCATTGAAAAAATTCTCGCCGAAACACTGCCCAAAGGCATGCGCTATGAATGGACTGACCTCACCTACCAGCAGATTCTAGCAGGCAACACGGCGCTCTTAGTGTTCCCCTTGTGCGTGCTGTTCGTATTCCTTGTGCTCGCCGCGCAATATGAAAGCCTGACGTTACCGCTGGCGGTGATTCTCATTGTGCCGATGTGCCTGCTCTGCGCCATTGCGGGTGTGTGGATTTCCGGCGGCGACAACAACATCTTCACGCAGATTGGCTTCATCGTGCTTGTGGGGCTGGCGTGCAAAAACGCAATTCTGATTGTCGAATTCGCGCGCGAGCTTGAGCTCGAGGGCGTGCCCACCGTGCAAGCCGCGCTTGATGCTGCGCGCTTAAGGCTTCGCCCAATTCTGATGACATCCTTTGCGTTTGTGATGGGTGTGGTGCCACTCGTGTTTTCATCCGGTGCGGGTGCCGAGATGCGTCATGCCATGGGTGTCGCAGTGTTTTCGGGCATGCTCGGTGTCACCTTCTTCGGTCTGTTTTTAACACCAGTGTTTTATGTATTGCTGCGTAAAATGTCAGGCACCAAACTCACCTGCGCAGCCCCTCCAGCGCTGGGTCAGCACGACCATCACTAATTGTGTTTAACGTTCTGTCTGTGGTGTGTAGGGCGTGGCGCCCTGCTGCATAATATATTCGCGGAAACTTTTTGGGCCATCCGGCGGCAATGTGGTTTCTTGTGTTTTTTCCAGCGGGTTCATAATCATGCCCGCAATAATGCGGCACGCATTTTTAAAACTATCTTCGCGCCGCGATTCTCGCGGGTTGTGGCTAATCGGGTCATCCTGCTTGATAAACAACATCACGCTCGGTGTACCGGTGTTAGCAAATTGTACTGTGTCGTGCCCCGCCCCACTTGTCACGATACCAGAGCGGATGCCAAGTCCGCCCGCGATGGCTTGCGCGTGTTCAATCACCGCTTTATCCATCTCGGCGGGTTTTGCAATATTTGCCGGCGGCAATTCTATTTTCAGTTTATTGTTCGGGTGGCTGGACACGATTTCCGCAGCCTTGTCCTTCATGAAGTCAGCGAAGTCTCTCAGCACCTTTTCATCGGATGAGCGGATTTCAAACGAGAAGGTAATATTGTCTGATACCGTGGTGGCAGATTCATTATTCGATTTTCCCTTGCCTGGTGTGAACACCACATCGCGGCCATATCTGCGCTGCACATCAAACCATTCTTCTGCCGCGTGCATTAGTTTCACATAGGTGCGATTTGCATCGGCGCGGTCTTCCTCAAATGTTGCACCCGAGTGCGCGGCCTCACCGGTAATTTTTGCATCCAGAAAACGTGTGTTACCACGAATCGCTTTCACGATGCCGATATTCACATCCTGCTTCGCGCAGTAATTGCCTTGCTCAATATGCGCTTCCACCAAAAAGCCGATCAGCGCTTTGGCGGCATCCCCCGTGGGGAATAATGTCGGAGTCGCATCAAGCCTGCCTGCCAAGGTGGTGACGGGAATGCCAAGCTTCATGCCTTCTGCGACGACTATATCAATCGCTTCCTGTTCGGCGCGCGTATAGCCATAGGCATGCATGCCTTTGCGCTCCGGTGCATCATCCCAATGCTTTTTCTTGAGCGCACCGATGAGTTTGCCTGCGAGGGCAAAATCCGGTTTGGGTGCTTGTATAAAATCTTCCGGCAAATTCAACTCCTTGCGCAGTTTTTTGCGCAAGTATCATTATGGCTGTTATTCGTTAAAAAGATGTTAAGGCGTAAAAATACACCGGCAGCACACGTCTAAGCGATTGTTTTTAAAGAACTATATTATTTAACCTTTTGTTAAAGCCTGTCCTTTATGCTGTAAGAGTGGGCACGTGTCTGTCGCGCGGGCCAAAAAGGGGTATTCTGTGGCAAAGCGTATTTCAAATCTGGTGGACTATACCGAGAATAGTTCGGGCGAGAGTATCCCTACGCTCAGTTTCCATTTTGGCGGTGAGCTGCACGACTATCAGGCGGAACATTTTAACGAAGCGCTGTCCGCATGGATGCTGGCGCTCGATATTGCAAATCCGGCCGACATGTTGCACCGCATCGACCTTGATGCCCCCGGCGGCATCACAGAGCAGGACTTCACCGACCTGATGAGCGACACGGCCGTACCTAGCCCGCGACTTACGCGCTATTTAACCGAAGCCTACCGCCGCACCATGACGGGCACTGACCTGATTCGTGAAATGACACCTTCGGAATTCAGCACACTGGGGCACCTCAAGCACCGCGAATATGAAAATAAAGGCCGCAATGAATTTGGCCAACCTTACCGCATCGTCAGCATTGAGCAGTCGCTGCTGGAGACCCATTTCGGCAAACGCATGTTGGCGCATCCTCCGGCACCACAAACGGCGGCACCTGCTGTTACTTCAGGCAACGCCCGCCGGCTCCTCACCCGCCCCGTGTCTGAAACAATCGAACACCCGTTTTACCTCGCCTATGAGGAGTTGCTTGGGGCGCGCGCGCAGTCGCTCAATCTGCTTGCCGCCACAGCACCCGTTACACCGGCTGACGTGGAAAGAGCCTTTCTGACGGATGTCGGCATCGAACGCAAAATGCTGCAAGGTTTTATGCCTGCGCCCACCACGCATCCACCTGCGCTGCTGGCCAGCAAACTGGGGGAGTGGTTGTTTGGTGATGCCGGCCTTGTGCCTTCCGACACCGCTGCCTATGAAAAACGCACCGCGTTTGAAAAAGCCGCCGAAGAATTTTATGGTAGCGTAAATGGATATGACTACGTCAACGCCCGCCGCAATAACGGGCTCGACACCTATGGGCAGGCACTTTCTACACTCATGCACTGGACGAACACCACAAGCACGATGGTTTCTGAAGGCCTGAAGCAACGCGGCTACAATGTTTCCGAACAGATGATTGATAGCTTCCGGCACGACCGCATGCTCCCCACACCGCGCAAAGCGCGCGTCATCGGCGACATTCTGGGGCTCGATACCCTGCAATGTGCCGAGCTTAGGCACGCGCATGATTTTTCGGCCATCCAGCGGAAAATCCGCTTCACGATAGACCGCGATGTTTCGCATCTGGCCGGCACGGAAGAATTCACCTGCCAGTCTTTCTGCAAGCGGATGCTTGAAACCATTCCGCTGAATCTTGATGCGCTCGGGTTTTATGTCGGCATTTATGGTAAAACGCTTGAGGCCTATGCCAAGGGCGAGCTGATTCCCTCGCCGGAAAACATGAATCGCCTGTGCAGCTTCTTCCATATTTCTGAATTCAACACCGGCATCCTCGTCGGGCTGACGAGCAAAGATCTCACCCGGGTCGCCGACCCCGAAAAAGCATCCATACACCGTACTTTCGGCGGGGCGAACATGACCACGACCTCGCAGGAAATTGTTGGCCGCCTTATTAACAAAGATAGAGGCGGTGCATTCACAGCCGCCAGCATTTCTGAACGCGGCGGTATCCCCATCGGCACCGTACAAAACTGCTATACGCGCCATTACCCACAAGATGATAAAACCATCGATGGCCTTATGCGCGGCCTCGGTGTAAGCCCTGATTCTGACATACACGGTGCGTATACACAGGCCAACCGCGCGCAGAAAAAACCTTTCGGCATTATGCTGGAAGACTACATCGCCGGCGGCGGCCACAGTCTTGAAGAGTTCATCACACGTTTTACCAGTGCTGAAAAAGGCTGGAATCTTTCCGACCGCGCTTTCCGCCGCATGGTGGGCTTTAACGAAGGCAGCGTCCACTTGTTTGAGGGCACAAAAATAAAGAGCGGGCGCGAAGTGGAAATGCTGGTGAAGGCTTTCCGCCTAACACCGCATCAGGAATTACTGCTCTGGCAATTGGGTCGTGGTGATAAAAACCTACCCGAGCCACGCATCATCGTCAGTGTGGCGCAGGAACGTATTTTAAAAGGTGAAGACGCCGCAACCGTAGCCAAAGAAACTTTCGATGATTTATTGGCACAAAGCGGCCTCACCGAAAAACGTTTAAGCGAACTCACCCGCAAAAAAGACCGCAAGGGTGCGATTAATCTGTGAGCCCCGAAACCATCGGCGCCGTCCACACGGGCGCCCGCAAACTGGAGAACCTCAACTATGAAAGTCTTGACCAGCTCGGCGCAGCCTTTTCACCATTTAATGATTCATTCGCCCGCAGCATCAGCAATGTGTTTTTAGGCGTTCCGTTCGATAAAACCCTCAGCGAATTAATCGGCGATGCGCGCAAAGATGCAGACTTCGGCAAACTCATTCACACCGCACGCACCCAGATGCGCCTCACGCAAGCGGAGTTCGGTAAATATCTCGGTGTGGTGCATGGCGGGCATCAGGGCATTACCGGCAGCAATATCGGCAAGTGGGAGCGCGGTCAAACCTTTGCGCAGAATGATGCCATCGCGGAAGCCTGCGCCAAATTCATCGGCTACGAAGCACCGGATGACGTACGCGATTTTGTGGCGCTGGCGCGCAGCAAATACATCAACCCGGAAACCATTGTTTCTCCTGCCGCGCTGCTTGAAAAAGCACGCACCGACGAAAGCTTCACTTTCCAGAAATTTGTGGAAACCGTGATGAATCAGGAAAACTTAAGCAATAACGGTCTTGCGAAAGACATCCAAAACAAAAGTGGTGTAAAAATGCACGACGTGCAGGTCAAAAAATGGCTGGAGGGTCACCCGGCCACTCCCGCACAAGCCGAAGCCTTTGCTACGCGCATGGGCTATGCTGGTGATGATCGCCAAGCCTTTTTAGCCTATGCCACCACCCCTGCCGCTGTGCGCGCAAGCACTTGGCAAGGCGCCGAGGGTGCGCGCACCAAAAACGATACCGGCACCGGCACACCGGGCGGTTGATTCACCGCGCCGCTTTAATGCTCATAATAATCCACCTGGTATTCGCACACCGCATAGCCTGGGAATTTTTCCTGAAGCCGGGAAAGCATTTTCTTATTTCTTTGTTCATTATAAAGACTGCTTACGATAACACGGCTATTATCGGTCAGGGTGTTTTGCCTTAGCAGAATATTTTCAACGAACTGGTTGTTGTCCGCGATGGGGTGAGGTATCTGCCCCGTAAGCACCACTATCGTTTTAAGTGGGCATTTTTTTTCAAGGTTGGTACGCGCAATTTTATTCAGCCGGAAACGTTCTGCGTATGTTTCTTGTAGTGGGGCACTCTTTGTGTAAACCACTGAAACAATGCTCACGATAATACCAAGCGCCAGAAGCATTCTGGTATATGGCCTCTTTTGCGTAGCACGCTCTATCGCGCACCAACCAAAACCCGCCATCACAATGAAGCCTCCCCACGCCGCAAACCAGTAGCGCGCACCATATGTATTCCACGCATCCTGCGGATAAAGATTATAAATAAGAACCAAAAGAAAAATATACAGTGGCACCACCCATGCGGCACGGTAGTGGCGTACAAACGCAATGCCGCCCACCGCCAACAACGTGCTGGCTATACCCACAAGGGGAAGAAAGTGTTTCTCGAAGACCGGAATACCCAGATGCATAAAATTCTGTGCATAGCGTATAACATCTTTGTAGATTCGCACTTCCATGGGGTCTTTATAATCACCCACCACATGGAACGTTGCTGCGAAATATCCCTCGTACCCTAAAAAAGAAGGCCTGCCTGTTAGGTAACTGTTATAAAGCGCAAGCAGCCAAAGCCCTACCAATGCCATCAGGCCACAACTGATGCTGCACAACAATGCCCGGCGCCACGGCTGGCAGAAAAAAAACGCGATGCAGATAGCACCCGTCACCGCCACAAAATCAATCGGGCGCGTGAGAAACCCATACGCGCATACGATACCGATAATATAAAGATATCGCTCTTCTGCGCGGTGTTGATACTCAATAAACGCCCACAGCGCAATGCTTGCAAGGCACATCGCCAAAGGTTGCGAAAAAAGCGAAGCCGTGTACCCCATACTATAAGGAAGAAATGCGGCAAGCAGTGTAATAACCAGCGCCGCACGAGCACTGGTATAGCACTCCAGAATGCGCGCACAGAAAAACAGGCCAACCGTCATGATAGCCGGATTCGCAAGCTTATAAAAACCCAACACCCAAAACACACTCAGTACCGCAATAAATCCCGGTAGATATTTTGAAAACACCCTGCCTTCTGCGGTGCGCATGTGCGATTCGAGCATGTTGTGGTCAAAGGGGTGCGGCGTTACGAAAAGCTTTCCTTGAGCAAAAATTTTCGCCTGCGTGTAATAGCCATATTCATCAAAATTGGTCGGAAAATCAGGAAATACAGCAATAGAAAGCCATGCAAAGTAAGCAAAAATGGTCAGAAAAACCAAGGCTTTTATATAGACAATATGGTGTGTTTTTTCATTTTGTTTTTGCATCTAGGCTTGTGCTTTTATCACCTGTTGTTATAGCATCCGCTCCATGGCGCACTTTAGCACACTCGTCTTCTTTGCCTCAACCCTTTGTACCATCGGTTTCCTACCGCTACTGTGGAAAACCTGGCGTGGGCAAGGCCCTTGGCTGCCGACTTGGTTTCTGCTGGCCTATGCCGCGGGGGTGGTATTCTGGCTGGTGTATGGTATAACCGCCCAAAGCGCTTATCTAATGACGCTCGGCGTACTTCAGCTTGTACAGCTTTTAACTGTCGTTGCGCTGGGATTATTAAGCCGCACACCGAACAACGAGTAACGTCATGGAACATCAAAATTATCTCACCAACGTCAGGGATCAATACGAAGACCTCCCCTACCCCCCTGCTAATCCAGAGGATGAAAAAAAGCAGCTGCAATTCACCACCCTCGGTGGGCTGGATGTCATCAATGCGTTTTGCTTTGAGGGTAAAGAAAATTTTGACAAAGGTTTCCGTGTGCTCGTGGCCGGCGGCGGCACGGGTGATAGCGCCATTTACCTTGCCGAACAATTGCGCGAAAAACCAAACGCCGAGGTCGTGTATCTCGATTTAAGCAGCGCCTCGATGGCGATTGCCAAGCAGCGCGCGGCAGTCCGCCAACTCACCAATATCACATGGGTGCATGATTCCCTTCTGGAATTGCCGCGCCTTAATCTTGGCACGTTTGATTACATCAACTGCACGGGTGTTTTACACCACCTAGAAAATCCGGAAGAAGGCCTTAAGGCTTTAGCGAGTGTGCTGAAGCCCACCGGTGCTATGGGCATCATGCTCTATGCGCGTTATGGCCGCACCGGCGTATACCAAATGCAGGAGCTAATGAAACTGGTTAATACCAGTGAAATTTCTCGGCAAACATGGGTGGATAATTGCCGAACCGTGCTCAACTCTCTGCCCGCCACCAACTGGTTCAAGCGTGGCGAAGCACTCACCACCGATCACGTGAAAATGGGCGATGCGGGCTTATTCGATTTACTGCTGCACACACAAGACCGTCCCTACAGTGTATCTGAAACGTATGATTTTGTTGCCTCAGCTGGCTTAACGTTTCTTGATTTCCACTCCGATCTCGGCATGGCAAAATTTCACTACTCGCCGGCCTCATCCATTAAAGACCCTGCGCTGCTGCAAAAAGTTATGGCGCTCCCTGCGGCCAAACAGCAAGCGATTGCAGAGCTGGCGTCGGGCACAATTACCAAGCACAGTTTCTTTATTGCACCCAATTCGCGCGGCAAACTGAATCCGGCGGCGCTGGAAAATATTCCTTTCTTTGCGTCGCATTTTTCTAGCCTCGGCAACACCTATGCTGATTTTTATGCCATGGTTAGCAAGTCCACCGCCGCAAAATTCTTGGTCGAAAACCAGGGCTGCCGCTTGGCCATCACCCGTACACCGCACATCAATGATCTCTTAAAATTCTTAGACGGTCAGCGCAGCACCGGAGAAATCTTAGATGCGGTCATTGCCGAAAAACAGCAGAACAGTGCTCTGGCTCCAGACAAGCAGCAGTTGCTTGCTGAGTTTGTTGCACTGTTCCGTTCGCTGAATTATTTTGAGTGGCTGATTCTGCGCGCCCCGAATGTAGCGCCGTTTAAAACCACGTTTGAATTACAAAAACGCGTCACCGCGCTTTACGCTTCTGCATAATTTTTTTTGTTTTTTTGGGCGGTGGTTTTCGCAATTGAACTCGCACTCGCTCTAGCGGCACTGTCACAGCGTAATGTAGCAGGGCGGAAACCAATAATACGACAGGCAAGAACCGGATAAAAAACGCCCAGCTGGTTAGGTTCATTTCTTGAAAGAGATGGGCTTTTAGCATCGACCCAATCAGCAAATGCGAAACAAAAAGCGGGTAAGACAGATCCCCACACCAACGGTCTAATTGTTCTAGCCATCCTTTTTTGGGCTTAATACGTGCCAGGTATAATACGACCAAACCATTCAGCAGCATGATGCTATAAAAACCATCAAGACTAGAGCTCTTGAACACCTTATCTCCCGACGCCATGGCCAGCACCGTTGCTAACACCAATACAATACCCAGGCGCGGAGGAATCGTGATGCCTTTTTCTTTTAGTAGATACACACCGGCGCCGACGGCAAAAGGTAACGCGGCAGCAAGTGGATTGTTATAGCGAGCGGGAAACGCAAACACCCCGTGCACAGCCATCAAATACGCCGTGTACCCAACCGCAGCTACCATAAACGCGTAAATGCGCGTACGCGAAGGCCACAGCATTGCCAGAACACACCAGAATATGATTTCAGCGGCGAGCGACCATACTGTTCCATTCAGGTTCGGTATCTTATATTCCCCTTTTAAATTTACCATACCAATGGTGGTAATATTCTTTAGCCAATCTAGCGCTGCGTAGGGCTTAAAGATTTTCTCCGCGTCAGGCACATATGTAATATATATGGCGGAAAGTAAAAGTATCACCCAGTGAAGTGGGTAGATGCGGATGGCACGGTTTAGTAAGAATCGTGCGCGACCATACGGCAACTGCAAATAGCGCTGGTCTAACGTAAGGCTCATCATGTAGCCGCTCAGCACAAAAAAAGCGAACACGGCATAACAGCCGATAAACCCGCCGCCACCATAATGAGTGCTGGCCACACACAGTGCAAGATATAGGCGATACGTTCCGAACATTTACCGCCTTTTACTTAAACAGCATACGGTATTCACCGTATCCCTGTGCTTCCAGTTCTTCTTTAGGAATAAATTTAAGCGCTGCAGAGTTAATGCAATAGCGCATGCCGCCTTTATCAGCCGGGCCGTCTGGGAACACATGCCCTAAATGTGAATCTGCCGCTTTTGACCGCACCTCCACCCGCGTCATGCCATAGGCATTGTCTTTATGCTCTAGCACTGAGGCTTTCTCAATCGGCTTGGTGAAGCTCGGCCAGCCGGTGCCGGACTCAAATTTATCGGTGGAAGAAAAAAGCGGTTCGCCGCTTACTACGTCTACGTAGATACCGTCTTTTTTGTTATTCCAATAGGCATTGCCAAATGGCTTCTCGGTACCATCTTCCTGCGTGACATGAAATTGGTCAGCGGTCAGTGCCTTTATAGCGGCATCGGTTTTCGTGTAGGTCTTTTTCGGCACGTCGTGCTCTCCTTGAGTTGTTTCAGCCATACCGTTGCTGCTAGCAAACAGCAGTATTGCTAAAAGAATTATGCCGGATCGGTGGGTTTGTTTTTTTGCCATGCCTTGTTCAGTTTTTTCAGTTTTTCCTGTGTGCTATCAATAATTTTACGCTGCTCGGTTTTAAATTCTTTTTGGTTTTCTTCTGCTGTGGAAATAATTTCGGTCAGGTGATGCTCCTGACTACCCAGAATTTTTTTCTGCTCCTCATGAATCGCCTGATTGCGCTCCTCTACTTCTTTTTCAAGGCGTTGCTGCGCATCTTTATGCCAATTCAAAAATGATTTTTGTTCCTGCCGCAGCTGCTGTTCGCTTTCTTGAATGCGATGGTCCATCACCTGCTTGGCTTCTTTCAGCACGTTCTGCTGCTCCTGCTGAATTTCTTCCTGCTTCTCAATGGCGCGATTCACCAGTGCCATCAGTTCTTTTTGTTCACGTATAGCGTCTTCGCCAAAATACCCACGGCGCATTTTATCTTCGTTCTTTCGCGCTTCATCAATAATTTTATCAAGCTCATCTTTTTCCTGTTTTATTTCCTGTTCACGCGCTTCTGTCAGTTTGCGGGTTTTTTCATATTTTTCTCTCTCCAGCATCACGCGGGCGGTGTGCGTTTTATCCGCCGTTTCCTGTTTTTCTTTCAGCTGTTCGTTCAGCTCTATCGTGCGTTCCTGCTCAACCTTCAGCAGATTCTGGCGTTCTTTTTGCAACTGATTATAGCGTTCCTGCATTTCTTTTCCGGCCGAAAGCAGCGCCAGTTTCACGCGCTCGCTTGCTTCGCGCTGCTCCTTCTGTGTACGCTTTTGTTCCTGCGCCACGTTGTGCCCAAGCTGAATCATTTCTTCGGTGATACGCTTGCGTTCTTCTTTGGCTTTTTCTTCCTGCACTGACTTCACCTGATGAATCAGCATCGATGTTTCACGGTGCTCTTCATCCACCAGTTTTTGCTGTACCCAGCGCATTTCTTTTTCATGCAGGCGATTTTCCATGTCGAGTGCATCGAGACGCGTTTTCGCACCCTCCACCATTTTCTGCTGATCGATCTGCATTTTGCCCTGCCGGAACTTTGCGCGTTTCTCCAGCTCGTTGATTTGCTCTTTGGTTTGCGAAATCATCACTTCTTGTTCCTGCCGCTGGCGCTTCATGATGTCTTCGCCTTGTTTCTCCATACGGTTCTTCACCGACTGAATCATCGCCTGCTGAGCGCGCTGCATATCCTGATGCAGCATGTACATGCGTTTTTCAAAATCACGCAGATTGTCGTGCGTGTGCACCACCAGCTCTTTCCGCACCTGCGCTAAGTGTAACTGGCCACGGTTTTCCATTTCCTGCCGCGCGCTTGCCGTCATCTCTTCGTGTTTCTTTGCGAGCTCTTGTGCATTTTCTTTGGCGAGGCGTTCCAGTTCAGCCAGCTCGCGTTTCAGCGCTTCGGTCAGGCTGAGCTGCTCCTGCTGCATGTCATATTGGCTTTGGTGGATGTAATCACGGATTTCCTGTTGCACTTGCTGAGCTTCTTTGGTTTTACCTTCGCGCAGCAAGCTTTTGCAGCGGTCTTTTTGCGTGGCGATATACTGGCTATTTTCTTCCATTTTATCGGCGTGAATTTTTAAAATATTCTGCTGCGAGGCGGCGGCATTTTTCAGCAGTGAGCTCAAGTCGGTTTCTTCCTTTGCGATCAGTTCGTCGAAGTTGCTTTTGATGATTTGCTGCTTCTCATACACAAGGTCGATAATGCCGTTTAAGTATTCCTTCAGTTCGTCGCGCTGTTTTTTGAGGAGTGCCTGACGGGACTCTTCCACCTCTTTGCTTAGCTTGGCGAGGTCTTTTTCTGTTTTGCGTGTGTTCTCGCAATACTCGGCCTCGAGGTTTTTCTGCTTCTCCATCGCAAGATGCATCAGCGTGCCGAGTTCTTTTTCGACCTCTTTGCGTTTCTGATAAGGCAGATGTTCGAGTGTGGCTTCAGCTTTCGTACGCAGCAATTCAATTTGTTTGCGGCGCTCGGCCAGTTCTTCCTGCTGCGTAAGTTGTAGGGTCTTCTGGTCTTCCTTGGCCTTTTTCAAAATGGCATCGAGGTCTTTTTTCTTTTCCGTAGCAAAGCGCTGTTGTTCTTCCTGAATCAGCTTGGCTTTTTCGCGCGCCGCATGTATCAGCTGGTTGAGGTCTTCGTGCTTTTGCTTGAGCTGCTGATTATATTCTTGGGTGCGTTGCTGTTGTTTGCCGCGCGCCTCTTGTTCTAGCCCGGAAATATTATCGGCCTTATACGGGGGGGCGTTATAGCTTTCGCCCTCACCCGACTGCACTGCGTCTGGTTTCGCCGTGTTCTTCGAGTCTTTCTCACCGCCCGTAGGGGGTAGTTGCGCCATAGCCGCGTTACCTGCTTAAAAACCCTCAAAGCCAGTACGCAGCATACCATAGTTTGCAGAAAAAAACCCGCATTTCTTATGAGGGGGTGTTTTCTATCCCACTGATAAACAAGCCGCCTTATGGTTTATGCCGTGACAGCATTTTATGAAAAAATTATTTGCCCGGCGTACGATTACTTTCCAGCGCGCGGGTAATCAGGCTGATGTTTTCCAGCGTTTGTGCTTTATCGATATCCTGCGGCAGGCGGTAAAATGAACCGGCGCCTAAATCCGGATAAACCGGCTCGCTGTAAATGCCTGCTCGCACCAACCACCGTTCGCCAATCGGCTGACTTGGTGGCGTTTCGACTTCTTCACCTTTCAGGCGGGCTACCGAGTGCATCAAATAACGCGAATCCACCACCACCACCTGCCCTGGTTCCAGCGAAACGGCGCGGATGTTTCTAAGTTTCAGCCCCTCCTCCATCCAGTTTTTAAAGGCCTCGCCCGCTTCTGCCGCTTTTTCGTCTGACGGTAGCGGCTTGGTAAGATAATTCACGTTGCGGGTGACCGACATAGAAAAACCGCCATCGGTACTGGTTCTTACCGGCGCAAATAGCCTCTGTGCTTCTTTGTCTACAAATCGTTTTTCCTGTAATATCTCTTGGTCTTTCGGCCTCAGCCTACGAAAAGCCGTCTCCATATCATGCAGCAGCGTTACCACTTTTTTTTCCATCTGCCTCGCCACGCTGGCATTGCAGCACAAAAAACTGCTCTGGTGGATCAGTGTGTGGCAAACGTCCACCGCTTCTTGACTTGTCCACCACATCAAAAAAGCTCATCTGACGCGGCATACCCACAACGCCGCCCGCAATCAGAGATATGCCTGCCGTAAAATAATCCGCCATCACGCCTTTGCGCTGGTTCTGGTTCAGATAGATGCTGGTAGGCGTTGGTATGCCTGCAATGTCACCGGTCGGCATATTGTCAAATCGCACCGCATGTCCGGCGATTTTACCATCGCCCAGATCACGCAGCGCTTCATATAATTTTGGTGCGCGGCGCTGCATTTCTTTTACAATCAGCACCTGCGTGTCCGACAAAAGCTCATTCACATCGATGTGGCCGTATTTATGTTTTCCGCGCAGGTCAAAATACGGGTCCTTTTTACTATTGGGATACATAGCGGGCACCAGCGAACCCGCATCCACAAATTCCTGCAAGAACGCCTCTAGCCCAGCGCGCTGAACTTCACCCTCTGCGCCAGGTGCCCAGACGGGGGTCGTCTCCAGTGGGGCTATTTGCGCAACAATTTTTGCGTCAAAAAGTTCTTTTTCATACCCCTTTACGCTAACAAAAATCCTTTAAGAAACCGTAAAGATACAAAAAATCCTTTATTTTGAGGCGAATACCGCGTAAGGATGCGGCATGGATGCGCCCGACATCATCTTGGGAAAAACCCTTCAAACCCTGCGTGAAAGCAAGGGTGTCACGCGCCTTACGCTCGCGGGTATCATTAATGAAACCGAGCAGCAAATAGCCAAGTTCGAAAAAGGGGGGATGGTGCCGCTCACCACGCTTGAGGCGATGGCCGAGGCCCTCGGCGAGGCACTGCCCAAGCGCATTATCCGCCGCATTTCATTCCTCAGGAAACTCGGGCAGGAAAAAGGCGTGATTCAGCCTGAGCTGGTGCAAATTTACGAAACCTTATTTCAAGAAGAATAGAATTACTTCTTTTCCACTAAGGCTTTCAGGTTGGTCAGTCCTTCTTCGAATTTTCCGCCCACCATTTTCTCGCAGTCGAAAATCAGGCTCATTGCCTTGCCAATAAAGTTATAAGTGCCAGACATGCTCCATGTCACCACGGTGTTAAGGCCTTCGGTCTTGAAGGCAAACTCACCGGTGCTCGTTGATGCAAACGGCTCCAAAAATTCCAGTTTCATCACAATGCGCTCAGCCGATGTGCTTTCGGTAATTTCCATGCTGCCCACGCCCACTTCCATGTTGCCGTCCCAACGCATAATTGCGCCCACGCCAGCAGAAGGGCCTTCAAATGTGGTTTTGGCATTCGGGTCGAGCTTTGCCCATGGCGACCATGCTTCCCATTTTTGCAAATCATTCACCTGCGCAAACACTGCGTCCGCCGGTGCCGCAAGAGTCGCATTACGCTCCACGCGGAAATCCGCAGGCTGCATCGCCGCAACAACGCAAAACACAGCAACGGCAAGAATGGTAGCAATCAGAATTTTTTTCAGCATGGCTCTCTCCAATGTAATGGGGTCGTTGAGGGCTTGTATAGCATAGGGCCGCCTCATTCCGCATTAACAATACGCAGTTTACTGCGAAATAACGTAGAAAAATATGAACTCCGGCTTGACCGCAGGGCTTTAAAAGTCTATCTCTCTGGCCTCTTCATTTTACCCCCTTTAGTTTTTTCATGCTTTCTGTCCGTAATCTTACCTTCCGTATAGCAGGTCGTACCCTGCTCGAAAAAACGTCATTCAACATTCCCACAGGCCGTAAAGTGGGGCTGGTGGGTCCGAACGGCACGGGGAAATCTACCTTATTCAAACTGATCTCGGGCGAATTCACGCCAGATGAAGGTGAAATCAGCATGGTCAGCCGCGCCACGTTTGGCATGGTCCGCCAAGATTTGCCGGAAGATGACACAACTCTTATCGATATCGTGCTCAGTGCCGACACCGAACGCGCCGAATTACTGAAAGAAGCTGAAACGACCGAGGACATGGAGCGTATCGGCTATATCTATGCGCGGCTTGAAGAAATCAATGCTTATGAAGCGCCCTCGCGCGCAGCTTCCATTCTGGCGGGTCTTGGGTTTAACGATGCGGCGCAGAACAGCCCTATTTCCAGTTTCTCGGGCGGTTGGCGTATGCGCGTGGCACTGGCGGCCGTGCTGTTCCGCGACCCCGACCTACTCATGCTCGATGAACCAACCAACCACTTGGATTTTGAAGCCATGGTGTGGCTTGAGAATTACCTCATCAATTATAAAAAAACGCTTGTCATCATCAGCCATGACCGCGACATCTTGAACAAAACCGTCGACCACATTCTGCATGTGGATCAGCTGCAAATCACCAGCTACACCGGAAATTACGACCAGTTCGAACGTCGCCGCGCCGAAAAGGCCATGAACCAGCAGGCGCTGCACGAAAAACAAATGGCGCAAAAAGCGCATATGATGAAATTCGTCGACCGCTTCCGTGCCAAAGCAAGTAAGGCGCGCCAAGCGCAAAGCCGCCTGAAAATGATTGAAAAAATGGATATTGTGGACGCCGTGATTGCCGAGCGTGTGACGGCCTTCGTGTTCCCACAGCCCACCAAATTGCCCTCACCGATGATTACACTTGATGCGGTGGATGCCGGTTATGAAAAAGGGAAGCCAATACTGCGCCATTTAGATTTACGCATTGATATGGATGATCGTATCGCGCTGCTCGGTGCTAACGGTAACGGTAAATCCACATTGGTGAAGCTGCTTTCCGGGAACCTGCCGCCACTAAAAGGTGTGGTGGATAAAGCCAGCAAACTGAAAATCGGTTACTTTGCTCAGCACCAGACCGATGAGCTGGATGTCACGCAAACGCCGTATGAGATTATGAAGGGCGTGCTCAAAGACATGCCCGAGCATAAAGTGCGCGCCAAGCTGGGTGAGTTCGGATTTAACAAACATAAAGCCGATACCAAAGTAGCTGAAATATCGGGTGGTGAAAAAGCACGTTTACTATTTTGCCTGATGAGCTTTGATGCCCCCCATCTGATGCTGCTCGATGAACCGACCAACCACCTCGATATCGACGCACGCGAAGCCCTGATGCAGGCGCTCAATAATTATGAAGGCGCGGTGATTCTCGTGAGCCACGACCCGCATCTAGTAGAATGCGTCGCCGACCGTTTATGGCTGGTGGCGGATGGTACGTGTGTGCCCTATGAAGATGACCTTGAGGCATACCGCAACCTGATTGTAAACCAGCGCCGCAAAGAGCGAAAAGAGGCGCGCGAAGCCACGCGTAGTAATAAAAAAGAAAAATCAAAATCCAAAGCATCGCCCTTGGAAAAAGAAGCGCAGAAGTTAGAAAATAAAGTGGCCGACCTAACGGCTGAGCGCAATGTTTTAGAAAATGAAATTGCAGAAATGTCGCAAAAAGGCGGTGGAAAAGCCCTGACCGCGCTCAATATTTCATATGCCCGCTTACTGAAAGATTTAGAAGTGGCGCAGAACGAATGGGTAGAGATTCAGGAAAAACTGGAAGCCACCACGCAAGGTTAGCGGCCCTTTGGAAAATCTTCCAAACAGTCCCGTACCTTTACCTTTTAGCCCCTTAATGGGAAGGGGGGTGCGCAAAAAATACAAATAAAATAAATGACAATTGGGCTATCTTCTTTTATAGATTTAATCCATTCATCCGCGCGCTTATGTAACACTTGTGTCACTGATTCCATTCTGGCTCCTAGCTCCACTTCACATAGGCCTAGATATGAAGTTTTTTGTTCTGATTTTATTGGTTCTTTTCGGCGCAGATACTGCCTTTGCAAGCTGCATGCCTTCGCCCGATGAAACGAAAACGGTCACGCTCGAAAAAATTGATGCGCCCGTATTTGACGGCAATGGCGGCGAATACGAAAAAGCCTGCATTCTGCATGCAGATGGTTCTGTGCTTGGCTTTGCCAGTGATTCTGTTTTGTGCCAGCATGCGCTTGGCAAAGAAATAACCGTTATTCTTTCTCGCGGTTGCTGCGACACAGGGCCTGATTCCGGTGATGCAGGATGCGTAGCGCGCTCTAAGCCTGCCGCAGGCAAGCCAGCGCATAGCAATGGCATTTCTGTAAAGCTTCTTACGGCAAAAAATTAATCATGAAGAATGTAAATCCTCGTACCGTCGGCACCAAAGAATTCACGATTCTGATGGCCGTGTTAATGTCCATCGTCGCTATATCGATTGATGCGATGCTGCCGGCGCTGGGCATTATTGGTGCCGACCTTCAGGTGGCACATCAAAATCACGTGCAGTATGTCGTAAGCTTTATCTTCATCGGCATGACATTGGGCGAGTTAATCTGTGGTCCTCTTTCTGATGCGATTGGCCGCAAAAAAGTACTGTATCTCGGCATTGGTTTTTACCTCGTAGGCAGCGTTATCTGCTTTTTAGCATCCAGCTTTACTCTATTACTTGTCGGCCGTTTCATTCAGGGTTTGGGTGTTGCAGGACCGTATGTTTGCACCATGTCTGTTGTACGCGATAAATACAAAGGCCGCGAAATGGCGCGGGTGATGTCTCTTGTCATGATGATTTTTATCATGGTGCCTGCCATTGCACCCACGCTGGGGCAGGGCATTTTGTTCCTCGCTTCATGGCGTTATATTTTCCTGCTGTATATTGTCTATTCGATTGTGGTGGGTTTGTGGATCTTCCTCAGGCTCGATGAAACACTTGCGCCGGAAAACCGCATCCCTTTCAAATTTGCCTCCATTCTTAATGGCTTTAAAGACGTCATCCGCAACCGTGCCACCATTGGCTATACTATCTGCGTCGGGCTTATTTTCGGCAGCCTTATCGGCTACCTCAATTCCTGCCAGCAGATTTTTCAAGTACAGTTCAACACCGGCGCATTGTTCACGGTCTATTTCGGCTGTTTAGCGCTGGTGTTTGGCGTTTCTTCGCTCGTGAATTCGAAGTTCGTAGAAAAATTGGGGATGCGCTACATCTGCTACCGTGCCGCGCTGGTTTTAATTGCCGCTTCGTTCGTATTTTTAGTCATCAACCTTGTTCTGGAAGTAAAACTCTGGATGTTTCTGACTTATGTCGGCACTTTGTTTTTCTGCTTCGGGCTGATGTTCGGGAACTTGAACTCTCTCGCGATGGAACCAATGGGCCACATTGCTGGCATCGCCTCAGCCGTCATTGGCGCCATCTCCTCGGCGATTGCCATTCCGCTCGGCGCCATTATCGGCCAGCTTTATAACAACACGCTGATTCCAATTGCGGCCGGCTTCCTGATATTAGGAATTTTATCCCTGCTCGCGATGCGCTATGCTGACCACGCACCTCGATCCACATAATAAAGAAAGGTACTTTCATGGACGACATCACCAAAGATAGTAACGGCGCAGAATTAAAAGACGGTGATTCCGTGTGTCTGATTAAAGACCTGAAGGTGAAAGGCGCAAACGCCACATTAAAGCGCGGCACGGTGGTGAAAAATATCCGCCTCACCAATGATCCGGAAGAAATCGAAGGCCGCGCTGAAAACATCAAAGGTCTGGTGCTCAAATCCTGCTTCGTGAAAAAAGCATAGGTTTAAGATTTCAGAATATCCGCATGTTCTTTGTGGCGTTTGAACCACGCCACGGCATACGAACAGATGGGATGTATGTTTAGGCCTTCGGCGCGCACACTTTCTACCACCCCAGCCATCAACTGCCCTGCTACGCCACCCCCACGCAGCTCGGGTGGTGTTACCACATGCATGATCTGCACCGTCTGTCCTTCTCGACGATATTCTGTGATGGCAACCTGTTTACCAATATGCAGTTCGTAGCGGTTCTGTGCCGTGTTATTTTGTACCATGTTTATCATACACTACCTTTTTAGCGTGTTCGCAAGAGCGGTTTTCACAGGGGGGCGGTCTTATTTTTGTTTAAAAACAACCCCTTAGTTCAAGTTTAGGTGCTCAAATAAAATTAATGACATTCTATCCGCCATCTTTTATAAACCTAGCTCCTATAAAGTCCAATAAGTGCCTCGATAGCTCAGTTGGTAGAGCAAGGGATTGAAAATCCCTGTGTCGCTGGTTCGATTCCGGCTCGAGGCACCATCTTCCTAGTTCACAAAAATACGCTGCTGCAGCCAGAAGATAGACGGGTATGCGGCCAGCCATATCCAGAAAAAGCGATTAAGTCCGAACAGGCAAGCATTCGCCAAATGAAATGCGGCGGCTAACACTAGCCCGATGACAAGTGTGGTGTGTGTGAGCAGTGCCAGCGGGAACAATAACTCAAATACCATCACCGCCCACGACACGATGCAGAGCAGTTGAGGCCTATGTGCCCAACCCCTCAGCGCCGCGCTAACGGGATAAGCAGAAAATTGAAACACATCCCGAAGGGCTTGGCCATTGCGCCATTCTGGGTTCATGATTTTCACCCATCCGGCAATAAAGTATGACAGCATCAGTTGTAGGGCGAGATATCCAAAAACAGGTTCCTGCCAGTGCAGGTTCGGCATAAAATGGGCAAGGCTTACGCAACATAGAATAAGCAGCCCCATGCGGTCGCTACCACCATTATACGGCCCCTGAAACCGATGCAGGATAAACAGCCCGTTTATCACCAGCGCAAGGCACACCCATTGCGTATAAAAACCAAACAGCAAAAGAATGCTTAAAATAATGCGCGGCAAAAATAAAAGCCGCTCATCTTTGGCAGAATAAAAATGTTCAAAGCTCTGCTGAAAAAAAGCGAGCGCCATTATTATTTCAGTGAGGCGGATGGCAAAATCGAGGCTCATGCAATCACACTTTCAGTAAGCCTGTGTGCCTCAGAGATAAAAGCGATTTGCTTTTGTAGCTTCGTGCCTTCGCGGCTTACAAACACCAACCTGAATTGCAGGTAAGGTGTTGCCACTGTGTCTAAGCCACGGCGTTGCAGCTCAGCCGTGATCCGTTTTACTATTTCCACGCGGCTATGTTCTGTGGGGCTTGTAACCAACCGCTCGGCGCAGCTCACCAGAAAGAGTGATTCATTCCAGCGTGGATTCCAAAACAGGCGCTTCAGCATTTCACCCGAGGTTAGCCGCGATGGCCGTGGGCGAAATTCTTGCCACTTGGCGGGCGCTGCTTTGGCTTTTTTCAACAAACAAAACTCAATACGAGGAGATGGTGTGATCGTGTCAAAAAATCGCCAGGATGGAATCAGCGCAGGTAAAAGTAGTTTTAAAATTTGCAGCATGGTTTGGCAGACTCAATACGTTATTAAGCGCCAACTCTACACCCACATGCGCCGAAGTTTAATCAGATTTCTAAATTGAAAAAGAAAAGATAGGCGGGGAAAAATTAATGGCCACCCATGCCGTGTCCTTGCGCCTGGCGGTAAGCGAATTTTCCTTCGCATTTTTCTTTCAGGCCGGTTACGAGCGCGTCATAAGAACCTGCTTTGGTAACAAGTTCATCAATGTGCCCCAGCGTTAATTCCTCTGAAGAAATAAGAGGGCTTCCGTGGTTCACCACTGTTTTAAGCGGCACCCCAAGCTCTGCAAAAGCCTCCCTGATGGTGCGCGCTGCCTCTGGGGCATTCGCTAGACGCTTTTCCGTGTAGTGTAACTTTAGATCAGCATCTTGTTCATGATAATCGTCACGCGGCGCTTCCGATTTCCACGGTACGCCAGTTATCTCTGACAAAAACCGCGACACAGGGTCAGAGTGTTCTTGTATCATTATCCTTGATAAATCACGGAGATCATCCAGCTTTGCATCAAGGGTGAGTAGATTCTTAATTCGGCGCACCTCAATGTAGGGGCCCTTTTCATCTCTTCCCAGTTCCGAGGCGTAATCGTCATTTAAGGTAAAGCCAATATCGCGAGCATACTGGTCGATACCGGAAATCGCAGAATCCGGCACGTTCAGGTAAAGCCTTGCCGTGTGTGGTGTGTGTGGGTCAGCACCCCTGCCTTCATAGCCTTCTTCGGGCACACGCACCCAGCCATCGGGGCAGCAACGAAGTTCTTTGCGGCACTTCTCTCGGTCAAAGCGCAGCTCTGCAAGCAGCTTCAGGTCCTCTTCCGTAATGGCGCGCGGCGGTGACATTTTCTGAAGCGCGTCATGCAGTGCCAGCAGCCCTTCCGGATTGGTAACAGCAACGGAAAAGCCCGTGATGTTGCCAGAGGTTCTGTATATCCTTCCAACGTCTGGCGTAAAGTCACCCAGCAGCGCCTTTAGCCCTTCTTGCCGTGCGGAATCAATGAGTGCAACATAGTCATCCCCAACTCTTTTCCGGCCTTGTACGACCATCCCATACACGTCATCGTCATCGCTTGTTTTCACGCGGCCATCGGACTGCACTTCATACATGGCGTTAAATCTTTTTCGAGACGAATCATAATCCCACTTCCCGCTCACCTCGAGGCGTGCGGTGGTAATGTCGTGCAAAACCTCCTGAACAGTCTCAACAGAAATAAAGCTTCCGCCAACATCGGCTTTTAACTCGGCAATCAGCCTGTCCTGATTCGCACTTGTTTTGGTGAGCGCTTCCAGCTTAAACGCGAAGCTGGAAGAAACGCCGTTATCATTATCATCTCCACCAGCGGCCTTACCGGTTTGGTGCAGCAGAAGGTCAAGCGCCTCTCCTTTTGGCGTACCAATCAGTGAGGGATTCGCAGGGATGTCGCGCTGTTCTTCAAACAACATATCCTGCGTAAGCACGGCGCGCCCGTTTTCAACCAGCGGTGTGGCGATGTCCAGTTCGTGTGCGGCAACCGCGGCACCAAGTTGTGCCGCTGCCTGTTCGGGGTTCAGCAAGGCCTTTTCTGTGCTGTACACAATGGTGGGCATGTCATCGCGTTCTTGCAGCTTCCACACCCAGTTCTCTCCGGTTACTGCTTTTAAAAAACTAGTCACCGCGTCACCGGGCATATTGATTTCGGCAGTGCTGGCCAGATCAGAGCCACGGTTTGCGCGGTCATTTGCGCTGTCTTTTTCGGCGGCGCTGACAATCTCTTCAATCTGCTTGAGC
Source organism: Rickettsiales bacterium (assembly GCA_044356525.1). Classification (GTDB taxonomy): domain Bacteria; phylum Pseudomonadota; class Alphaproteobacteria; order Rickettsiales; family RGZB01; genus CAYXPR01. The sequence goes on along the minus strand of JBIKVZ010000001.1, from coordinate 511,435 downwards.
AACGGCACTGTGCCAGCCACATCTTGCCGCCCCGCAAGGGCGCGAAGCCGACCGGCGCTGTTATGAATTTCTTCAGCCGAAAGAAAGACGCCCTCGTCATTATAGCTGACCTCTTTTAAAGAAAGTCGCCGCTTTATCGCCTTAGCGAAGGCCTCGTGTTTTTCCTCATAGTGGTGCGGAACAAAATACTGCTCACCGCGCCGTTCAACCACCCCTTCGGGCCCCAACACGCTATCGCTTTCCAGCATTTTTTTCAGCGCGGCAAAACCATCGCGCTCGCGCCACGCATTTTCTTGCGCCGCATTCGTGCTTTGGCCAAAAAGCTTTTTTAAAAAATCTGCCATAGGCTTTCATTATAAAGGCAGTGTGTTAAGAGAGCGTTAAGGCAATAAATGGGATTAAAATCAACAGATTAGCCTGTTATGCCGCCAAGCCCTTCATTAAGGCGCAGTGTTTCTGCTAGGGCTTTGGCATCGGCATTCAGGTCACCAAATAGCCGAATGGCGTAGCTGTCAGGGTATGAGCCGAGCGCCGTGGTGTCATTTGCTTTTGCCAGAGCGCGAGCAATCGTGGCGCCAGCATGTTCTAATATCGGATGGCGACGCCCTTCGCCTTCGCCTGCAGCCACCTCCTGCAATTCTTCCCGCAAACCCTTCAGGCCATATCTTTCGAACGTGTCTTTGGTGAGGGCAACCTCATGGTCTGCAAGGAGCTTCTAGGCCTGTTCCGGCGTGATTTTTTCCAGCGAATAATCGTCAAAAGGCCGTGAGTCATACACAGGCGCCTCTTGCGCTACGGGTGGGCTTTTCGGTGCGGGCGTTACCGGTTTTACTTTATTTACCAAATTCTCCCACCAGCCCCCGCCGCCTGAACCACCAACTTTGTCCACACCCATTCTGCAACTCCTTCAATAACGGATAGCGGCCATTATAGCACGGCCAGGAAGGGCTTAAGAACAAAAACTGTTGTTTATCATTTCTTAATCCTTGGGTGGTAAGCTCTGGGGTTAAGTGTAACTTTACATGCAGTGCGGCAGGCGTAAATGGCAACGGATCCGGCAAAATTTGTGGTACGTCATCCGGCGTTCAATCAAACGCCAGACTACCCGCATTTTGCTGCCGACTTGGTGGATTTTATGCTGACAGCGGAAATCCCCAATGCAGAAGTGCTCTACCGCGTGATTGGTGGCGCAATCGAAGAACAAAATAAAAAACAGCCCTTCACCTACAACAAAGGCCGGACGCTTTTTGGCAAAATTCGCGAAGACGATCCTGAAGAACATAATGGAAGGCTAAGTGTTACCGCGCTAGGCAGCGGAAGATTCAACGAAGGCTTCAAAGAAGCCTTGCTTAGAAAAGAAGGCACCCGTGATGTACGCCATCCATTCACATGGCAATTTCAGCATGAAGACGCAGCGCTTGGCATCATCGCCAACCTTAGTCTTGTCAGCAACCAGTTCCCGGAAGAAATCCGAATAATAGGCGGTGCACCGGGTGCGCCGTGGCCGCCGCACACACCCATCATCAAGCACCCTGTGGCGGCGGGCTAAGAGTGGGACGCAATTAAGGCGGTGATGGAAGCAAGTTTTAGCCGGGCAACGTCCGGCTCGAAAAATGCGGAAGAAAGAAAAGATGCAGCGCTTGAAACAGCATCGCTCTTAACGCACGCCATGCCAACCTATCGCGGCGGCTCTATCGTGATGACGGTGGGGCTGGAATATCTTGCCGCGCGCGCGGGGTTTGAAACCGACTTTTTCCACGAAGGCCAAGAGCTTTATACGAAAGCGGTTTTACAAAACCCCGCAGAATTCAGGGAAGCGTATAAAAGCGGAAAATACAAAGATCCTGACGCTACCAGCAAAGATATCATGGCGTGGTATCTAAACGCCATAGACACAGGCTTTGAATTAAACCTTTCTTAGCAAAAAATTGAATATATACTCCTGAGATATCAGCGTCGTCTTGGAAAGAAACCATGCAGGATCAGGCCTTAACAGCTGCCAACTTTTTAATTAAAACATTGGATTTTTACGGCGTGGGTAGAAGCGCCGGGCCAGTGCTGGATTTCGGGTGTGGCGCGGGTGGGCTTGTAAAAGAGTTTGGTGAGGCCGGATTCTCGGCACACGGCTGTGATGTATCTCCATACTGGGAGGCAAACTCTGATCTGAAATCCAAGGATTGCTTCAAAATCATTTCACGCACTCCCTACAAGCTTCCCTATCCGGATGCGTACTTCTCTGCCGTCATTAGCACCAGCGTTTTGGAGCACTGTCTAACGACAGAAGAAAGTTTTATGGAAATAAAAAGGGTGCTGAAACCAAGCGGCATCTCGCTGCACCTTTATCCAGGCAAGTGGTATTTGCCGTATGAGCCGCATATCTATGTGCCGCTGCTCAATTTTTTCTACCCTTACATTCCCAAATGGTGTCTGTGGATTTTTGCACTCCTTGGCGTAAGAAATGAGTTTCAGGAGGGGCTTACTGCAGCCGAAACCGTAAAGGCGAATCTTGTATTTTGTGAAACAAGGATGATCTACAAAACAAAGAGGGCTTATAAGCGCTTATCCCTAAAAATCTTTGGAAACTGTGAATTTCCCATGCGCCTTTACATCGACCACGCAGCGGGTGGGTATCCAAAATTAGCGCGGCGCTTACCATTCAGGGGAGTAACTGGTTGGCTGAGCGCGCAAATCAGAATGGCTGTTATTGTTCAGCGTAAAAAGTAGGTAACTTTGGAGCATAATATTATGATAAAAACCTTTCGGATATGGCTGCTATTCTTTCTTTTTGCAACACCACCTTTTTCTGCCCACGCGAGTGATTTCGTGCAGGGTTGCATGAAGGCAATTGAATTCAATATGGTAGAGAAAAAAAAGTTTGGCTCAATCAAAGAGCGTGTTGAAAAAGTCTGTGTCTGTCAGGAGAAAGAGTTGCTGAAAGCGGGTCTGAATGCCGCACAACTATCCGAATTTGTAAAGGGTGCCGGTACGGACGTGCCACGGGATGAATCTGTGGCGGCGGGTGTTCGGATTGCCGCGCTCGTGAATGGCCCTGATATACAAAAATCCTGCGGTTCTCCCTTTTTCTAATCTCGTGTAGCGGGCGAGAATCCATACGCGCCGTCTCCAAGCTACATTACCTATTGGAAAAATGGGTAAAGGAGCTTAAGCCCTTGTAAAAAAGGCTATATGAAGAGTCGGCCGGACCAAAAGGTTAATTTATTGACAATTAGCCGGATAATGGCTATTTTTCGCCCCTCTCCGCTCCATCCATTTCTGGCTCCAACCTTTAAAACACAGGTTTTATTCATCATGGCATACATCATCGGCACTGAACTTGCAGACACCTTACTGGGCACTGGCCTTGAGGACACGATTATCGGCCTCGGTGGGAATGATTCCATTGATGGTGGCAATGGCAACGACGTGATTGATGGTGGCACGGGCCACAATACGATTAAAGCGGGCGGTGGTGCGGATTATGTATATGCCACGGGCACGGGCTTTAACAGCATTGATGGTGGCGATGGCGATAACACGATTTTTGCGGCAGCGGGTGATGACACCATCGTAGCAGGCAATGGTTACAATCAGATTGATTCTGGTGCTGGCGATGACCGCATTACGGTCACGGGCGGTTCATACATCGCAGCCGGCGAAGGCCGCGACTACGTTGTGGGCTCTACAGGAAATGATGTCATTTTAGGTGGTGCAGACCTTGATACGATTCATGCGGGCGAAGGCAATAACTACGTCGATGCAGGCGATGGCGGCAGCACGGTCACTTCCGGTGCGGGCACCGATTATGTTCTGGGTGGCGTAGGCGTGGACTCTGTTTCCAGTGGCGCAGGCGCAGATTTTATCGCAACCTTCTCTGGTAACGATACAGTAGGTGCCGGCGATGGCGATGATTCCGTCAGTGGCGGCGATGGCGATGACGTGATTGATGCAGGCGCAGGTAACGACGCCGTATTCATCTCAGCTGGTTTTGATACGCTTGTGGGCGGCACAGGCACCGACGAACTGAGCGGTTTTTACAATGCAGGACCCATTGAAGTTTCCTTCAGCAATGACAACTCCGGCATCATCGGCAAGCCCGATGGTTACCAGTCCTTCACGGGCTTTGATGTGGTAACGGGCACCGTTGGTAACGATGTGATTTACGGCGTGGCAACCACCACCGGCAAATGGTTCAGCGGCGTGGATGGTAACGATACGATTTATGGCGGCAGTGGCGCCGACACCATTTTTGGTGGCGCAGGTCAAAACTTCATCAATGCCGGTGAAGGCAATAACGCAATCTCCGCAGGCGATGGCGCCAGCACCGTCTATTCCGGCGGTGGCGCAGATTACATTACCAGCGGTGTAGGCAGCGACTTTATCAGCAGCGGCGCAGGCGACGATTTCGTGCTCGCGAACGACGGCAATAACACGGTCGATGCTGGCGAAGGTAACGATTACATTCTCACAGGCACCGGTAATGACGTTATCTATGCGGGCGCAGGAACCGACTACATTGCTGCCGATACAGGCAACGACTACATCGAAGCCGGTGCAGGCTTTGACTTTATTTTTGTCGGCTCTGGCAACGACACGGTCGACGCAGGCTCTTCCATTGATGGCAATGAATATAATGGTTTTTATTACACGGCTGGCGGCATGAACGTTGCCTTCACGGGTGAGTCCACCGGTCAGGTGACAAAGCCTGATGGTGCGGATGTGTTCTACGGCATCACCGTTGTGACCGGCACTTCCGGCAACGATACGATTGATGCTAGCGCTACGCTGATTGGCAAATGGCTCAATGGTGGCAATGCCAATGACACAGTCATTGGCGGCGCAGGCGACGACACGGTGTTTGGCGGCGATGGCTCCAACACAATTCATGTGGGCGAAGGCAATAACGCCGTCGATATGGGCGGCAGCACCGGCAGTGTTGTCACGGCTGGCAGCGGTAACGACTATATTTTCGGTGGCTCTGGCAACGACCAGATAACGTCTGGCGCTGGCGATGACGTGGTCTATGGCTGGGCAGGAAACGACACCATCACCACTGGCAACGGCAGCGATTATGTACTGGGGCTTGATGGCGATGATAGCATCAATACCGGCGACCAGACCGATATCGTAAGCGGCGGCGCAGGCGACGACACCGTTGCAGCAGGCGCAGGCGACGATACGGTGATTGGCGACACGGGTGCAGACGTATTGGCCGGCGGTACGGGTGCCGATGTGTTCCAGTACCTCACCACGGCAGAATCTACCCTTGTGAACACCGACCTGATTGTAGACTTCGAGCAGGGCACAGATCACATCGATGTGTATGCCCTTGGGTTTAGGGGCATTGTTGCGGGCGTTGGCGCGGGCACCATTCTGGGCTACTTGAATTCGCTCGGCATCACGACCGTCAGCAGCGATGGTGGTTTCGTTATTGAGCTGAGCGGTAGCTACACCCTTACGGCCAGTGATTTCGTTTTTGCTTAAACGAAAAGCAATCGTTGCATAGAACCGATTGACCAGCATCAAAGACAAAGATGGTTTTAATGCTATCTAATGTGCCTTACGCTAAGACACATCATGGGTGGGTAGCAAGACATGGGAAAAGCCAAAGTTCTGGTGCAGCTATGGGTGGCAGCGACAATGCTTCTGTGCGTTGGCAGCTGCGCGGGCCGTGAATCCATCACCTATTATCGGGGCTATATGCCGGAATATCGTTGGGGCCCGGGCCGGTTCTACCCCGTCGATAAGCAGGGCAACTTCATGGCGCTTTCGATGGATTACCGCGAAGCCGGAAAAGAAGGGGCTTATTATTGCCCCGGCACCATCCGCACGCATGAGGACATCGCCATTATCTGTGATTACGGCACGCAGTGGCAAAAAGGTGGTGCCGCAGTGGCAAATGCAGGCACGGGTGTAAATCAGCCGCCCACACCAACCAGTGCCTACGAGCAGATACTTCAGGGCTCGCGCCCGGTGCCGCCCGTGCAAAACACTCCGCCGCAATATCATGCTCCCACAGCGCCAGAGACGAAGGTTAATCCAGAAGAATGGTATCATTACTGCGATAACGATATGTGCTACACCATGCCGTGGTCCAGTAAGGCTGCACGCGTTGCGGCGCCCACTCCCACACAGGATAACGATTCGCTATACACAGCACCCCACCATGATGCAGAAAAGGGGCCGATAGAGTATTACAACACGTATTGGGGAAACGAATAAAGATAAGCGCCGCGCTCTTTACAAAAGAAAGGCTTCTTATACAATCGCCCCTGCACCAAAGTGAAACAAGGAGGCGAAACTTATCCCCATGCCAAAATTCAAGAAACTAATCGACTCCATTCACCCGCTACCCAAAGAATATATCCTCACAGCAAATGCTTTGGGCCGCGTCATTGCAGAGCCCGTCATTTCCCCCATTTCATTACCAGAGCACGACATTGCCTCGGCCGACGGCTATGCCATCAGCGATGTGTCGGAGTGCAATATGCCACTAAATGTGGTGGCTGAATCCAGTTCGGCAAAGCCTTACAAGGGCATTCTAGAAAAAGGCCATGCGGTAAAAATGTATGCAGGTGGCAGGCTGCCGCGCGGCGCGGTAACGGTGGTGCCTTTTAGCAAAGTGAATGAGGGCAAGGGTCACGTTATTGTGAATGATTCAGTGGCAGAGGGTGAAAATATTTGCCCTGCTGGCCTTGACCTCGCCAAAGATAAAGAAGTGCTAAAAGCAGGTGACATCATCAACGCAAGGCTGTCGGGGCTTGCCTCCACCGCACATTTGTTCTGGTTGCCGGTGGTGCGCCGCCCGCGTGTAGCGATATTGGCGGTGGGTAGCGAGTTGGCCTTGCCTGGCGAAGCCGATCAGGATAACCCCATCACCGCGTCATCGCTGTATGCGTTCTCCGCCAACGTGACCATTGCAGGCGGTGAGCCGGTGATTTTAGGCACCGTGGCAGATACAGCTTCGTCGATTAAAGAAAAAATTGCCGAGGCAAAAGGTTGCGACCTTTTATTCACCACTGGCGCAACCTCGCTGGCGGCAGGGAACCTGATGCAAAAAGTACTGAAGGAAGTGTGTGGCGAAATTGACCTCTACAAAGTAGAGCTGAACCGCAACGACTGTATGATTTTCGGCAAGCACGGCGATATGCCCATCTGTGCTGTGCCGGGTAACCCGATTTCCGCGCAGATTTATTCTACCCTGTTTGTAAAACCCATTATCCGCAAACTGGTAGGCATGCCGCCACTGGGTAAGCGCTATGCGGTGCTGGGCCGCAACCTAGACAGCCACGACAAGCGCGTGGCCTACCTGCATGCATCCCTGAGTGTGGACAGCACGGGCACCTACATCGTAAACCCCGTTTCTGCGCAAGATGGTTTTCTTTTGAGCGAGCTTGCCAAGGCAGACTGCCTCATCGTGATTGAAAGCGGTCAGCAATATAAAAAAGGCGATCTCATCGAGGTGGCAACTTTTTAAAGACTTAGATTCTGTGTGTAGCGCTACGCTAAGAACGTGGTTTTTTATTCCACGAGGACGTGGTATTGCTTTTTACAGGGTCCAAGCGGAAGGCAAAAATGGCAGATAATATTGCGTTGTTATTGAGTGCAGTGCTGGGCGCTATGGCGGGCGGCATGATTAGCCTTATCGTAGAATATAGAAAACGCCGCATGGAAACGGTTAGCCTTGCCAATGCGTTTTATGGCGAGATTAAAGCGCTGCTCTCGAAGGTCGAAAAACGCGACTATATTCCCATGCTTCTAGCGGCCGCGAAGCAGAAAAAATTTATCGCCATCGAAGCCAAGCAAAATTATTTTGAAGTGTATGAAAACAACTGCGACCGCATCGGCATGCTGCCGCCGCATTTGACGTATGAAATCACCAAGTTTTATATTTTCGCCAAAGCGTTTGTGGATGATGCCAATGCGTATTGCGATTCGGATGACCCACGCCAATCACACCACAAACAATATAAAATGATGGCAGATCTTTTAGAAGATATTGGTGAGGCAGGGCAGTCGGTGATTCGTAACGTGGAGTCGATGAACCGTCATGCGAATGTGCGGCTGATTCGTGCGCGCTACCGCCGCCGAAAAGAGGGCGCCGCTTCTTAGTTACCGTTAAAGGAAACTTCCAGCCACTGCTCGCCCCATTCTTTATCCATCTCTTCATCCAGCGCCTTTTCAACCAGCGCGCCTGTGCCGTTTTCGTGTCGCTGTTGTGGCAAAATGGTGCCCACGGGCATCAACCACAGCAAGGCGATGCTTGCGGTCACGGTGAGCAGGCTCATCCGCAGCGGAGTGAAAAAATGCGGGATAGGTTTTGTGGCATAGCGCTGGTGATTGGCCGCACGAATAATGCGCTGCTCCAGCCCATCCTTTGGTGCCGGGATATTTAATCCTTCCAACAATTTTTTATATGCATCAGCCATGAAAATCAGCCTCCTTCTTCAATTGTATTTTGGCGCGCGACAATAGCGACTCATACGCCTTAATTTTTACGCCCATCGCTGCCGCCGCATCTTTTTGCGGCAAGTCAGAATAATAATGCAGCATCAGCGCGGTGCGTTGGCGTGCGGGCAGTTTCGCCAGCACGCGGTTGGCAAAATCTCTGCGCTGTTTTTGTGCCAGCACCTCGTCGGGCAGTGCCTCTGCGTCCGGTACTTCGTCGCTGACTTCCGAGAAGAATCTCAAACGACGGGTTTTGCTCAAAGCAAGGTTGCACACGATGCGATAAAACCAGGTGGTGAATTGCGCGCCCTGATTTTCTTTCCACACGGCGCGGCCATCCACCAATTTCAAAAATGCATCCTGCACTACGTCTTCTGCATCTTCGCGGTTCAGCGTAATGCGATACGCGGCGCGGTAAAATAATTTCGTATGCCGCAGCACCAGCGTATTGAATGACGAGGCACTGCCGGACGCAATTTCATGCAGTAGTGCCTCGTCACTGGGGGAGATCGTAGCTGTCTTCGGCATTGGTGCCATCAAACATTAAAATCCTGGCATATCGTGCGGCGGCGGGCCATCGTGCTCGCCCTTACCAGGGCCGCCCTCGTGTGGACCTTTGCCATGCTTGCCGCGTTTTTCCATGCGCTTTTCAACGAACTCAATTTTCTCATCATCGCTCATTTTAGCCCAGCGTTCTTCATGGCGCTTCCGCATCTTATTAAACTTTTCTTCCACGAAGGTGACTTTTTCTGCATCGCTCATCTTTGCCCATTTTTCTTTAAAGCGTTCGGAGTGCTCCGCGTGTTTCTTTTCCACAAAGGTAAGCTTTTCTTCACGCGTCATTTTTTTCCATTTTTCTTTTTTATCAGCATGGAAAGCCTCGCGCTCTTTGTCAGACATTTTTTCGATGCGCTCGTGCCTTTGCTCGGGGCTGAGCTTTTCAAAATCGTCGGCCTCTTTTGCGGCCTGGTCGCCCAGCGGTGCGCTAAGGGCGATGACACAAACACTGGCCATCAGGCTGTGGCGTAGCGGTGAAAAAATCCGATTCATACGGCATAACTCCTTGAAATTATTCTTTCTATAGAGGTTATACGCTACGGCGCGGCAAAAACCTTCGAATAAAGACGAAGCCGCCCAAGTGACTGAAATATCTGATTTTAAACAGAGGCCTGCTGTTTTTCAGTTGCCTCTTCGCCCGCGGCTTCATTGCCATTCACCACGTATTTCAAATTTTCCTGCCGGATTTTTTCACCGGCTTCATCGTAAATGAACGGCAGGAACACATAGCGTGTGCCGCGGGTGACCGGTGTGGCTTCGTGCAGCAATGAGCAGGAAAACACCACCGCGCCACCGGTGGGGGCACGGTATAGCTGCTGGCCAAATTCAGGGAAGCGCAAATTGCCACCTTCATAGCCTTCGGCGTTTAGATTCAGGGTCACGGCGAACCTGCGATGCGCGGTACCCTTGGAGGTGTTATCACGATGTGGGTTAAAGAAGCCTTTGGTTTCGCTTTCGTAGCAGGCCACGATGTAGCGTTCAATAAAACCTGTATCAAACTGGAAGGCTTTTTTTACTTCCGGCAGCAAGCGGCGCACAATGCGCTCACGGGCGTGGTTGATAATGTTCTGGTCTTTAATGATACAGTCCGAGCGGCGCTTGATAGAATAATCATATACACCCACTGTTTTACCATCGATTTCCTTCATGTAGCCCGAATCAAGCCCGCCTTCGGTTTGGTAATGCTGAATCAACAGTTCGCAGAACTCAGGCTCAAACACATTGGGCACCACCAGAATGGGTGCCTGCACATTTGCCATTACAGGTTTTTCCTGCTTAGGAAGGTCCTGCACATATTCCTGCAATTTTTCTGCCAGCAGCACCGGGTTGGAGATGGCTTGATTGGCCAGCACCCTCAAACGCCAGTCTAGCACCAGTGTTTGTGGCACAAAATTTTCGCCTTCAAACACCTTAAACGCATTGGCAATATCGTTATTAAAGTCCCAGAAAATACGGATGCCGGGCGCGTGGTTCTGCAGGCGGCCTTCGCTTTCATCGGCGGGGTCGTTGCTTACCACAAAAATACACGCATCTTTATCGTTATAAATGGTGCGGTGTTTTAGCAGCGTATCCCAAAAGGCTTTGCCTTTTTCGCTGCCGGCAGAGCCAATAAACGCCACCACCACGTAACGACCTCCTACGGAGGAAAAATTATACTGGTCGTTGGCCGGGCTACGGCCCTTAAACCAGGGGGCGGGGTCGCCGCGATGTAGTGGCATGGAAGGGCTCCTTTTCTGGATAAAAACATTAACGGGGGCCTATCTTTTTTAAAAATGGGGTGGATGTCAAGCAATCCTTGCTCTTTACCTGCCATAAATTCTGCCATAAATTGGCGGCATCTTGTTGGTTTTTAGTCAGAAATGCGGAAAAAAAACGTAAGGTGAAAAAAGAATGGCGGCGTGGAGTGCAATGGAGATTAGCCTAGTCATATTCAGCTATTTGCTGGGGTCAGTGCCTTTTGGCTTGCTGGTGGCGCACCTGGCTGGAAAAGGCGATATCCGCACGCTGGGTTCTGGCAATATCGGCGCCACGAACGTGGTGCGCGTGGTGGGCAAAAAGCAGGGCGCGATTACGCTGTTTTTGGATGCGGGCAAGGGCGCATTGGCGGTAGTGCTGGCGCGTTGGGTGTCGGGTGAATCTGTGGCCCTGTTTGCCGGCGTTGCTGCCGTGCTCGGGCATGTGTTTCCGGTATTTTTACGTTTCAAAGGTGGCAAGGGTGTGGCCACCACACTGGCCGTGCTGCTCGCCTTAAGCCCGTGGGTCGGTATGCTCACTGGCGCGGTGTGGCTTGCGGTGTTTTTTTCGACGCGGCTTTCATCCCTCGCCGCGATTTTGGCGATGATGGCGGCGCCCAGCGTGGCATTTTTATTTTCTGAAAACGGCGCCACGCCGCTCGTGTATGCGACACTGCTTTTGGGGGCGCTGGTTATTTTGCGCCATCGTGCGAATATCCGCCGCTTGGTGAATGGTGAAGAAACACGCCTGTAATCCTCGGGCTTGCTCTTGCGCCCTTCAGCAGGTAAACATCAGGTATGCCTGCGCACGCACAACAGCTTTGCACGTTTCAGCCGCCTGAAAAATTGGCGCGGCTTCGGCTTGCGCGCAGTGAGAATATCGGCCCGCGCAGTTTCCTTTCGCTGATCAAGCTCTATGGTTCTGCGGTAGAGGCCTTGTTGCATGTGGATGAACTTGCACGTGCGGGCGGCAGCAAAAAACCCGTCCGTGTGCAAAGTGAGGCCGCCACAGAAAAAGAAATGGCCGCGCATGAAAAAATCGGTGTGGCGCTGGTCTTTTTCGGTGAGGCGGAATACCCTGCGCTGCTCGCAGAAATACATGACGCGCCACCGGTGCTTTCGGTGCGCGGCGATGTGGCGCTTTTGCCGCGTGAAGCCGTGGCCTTGGTGGGCGCGCGCAATGTCTCAGCAGGTGGCCTGCGCATGGCCCATGGGCTCGCTGAAACGCTGGTGAAGCACAATATAATGGTGGTGTCGGGACTTGCGCGCGGGGTGGATACGGCGGCGCATCGCGGTGCATTAGCGGCGTCACCTTCTTCCACCATTGCGGTGCTCACAGGTGGCGTGGATCACACCTACCCACCCGAGAATGAAAAACTGTACCACCAGATTATCGAGCATGGTGTAGTGATTTCTGAAATGCCGCTGGGTGCGAAACCTCTCGCGCAGCACTTCCCGCGCCGCAATCGCATTACCTCCGGCCTCTCCAAAGCCACCGTCATTGTGGAAGCGAATTTAAAATCCGGTTCGCTGATCACGGCGCGCATGGCCTTAGAGCAAGGGCGCGAAGTAGGCGCCGTGCCAGGCTTTCCTTTGGAAGGTCGCGCCGAAGGGCCAAATAAACTGCTTAAAGACGGTGCGTTTTTAGTCGAACGTGCGGAAGATATTCTCGCCGCCATTCGCACCTACGCCACCCGCGTTGTACAGCCGACATTGTTCGAGGAAGAATCTCCCGCCGCGTTTCCTGCTGCATCTGAGCTTTCAAATTTGCGCGCGGAGATTACCGAGCTTCTTTCCGCCCATCCGGTGGCGATTGATGAACTGGTGGCGCAGAGCGGCGCATCTGCTTCGGCGGTGCAGGTGGTGCTGCTTGAGATGGAACTTGCCGGGCACCTAGAGCGCCATGCGGGTGGGCGCGTGTAACGCAAAAACTAATAAGTTTCCTTGCATAAAACGGCGCGTGTTTGTATGGTGCCGCTCACACAAAGAAGAGGATTATATGGCCAAGAAAAACAGCGCAGAACATATCCTTGAACAAGGCTTGTTTGCCAGCCGCTGGCTGATGGCGCCGATGTATGTCGGGCTGGTGGGGGCATTGGTGGTGCTGATTATCGGCTTCATGATGGAGCTGGCGCATTTCTTCGCGGGCATTTTTACCATGACGCCGAACGATGCCGTGCTGGGCGTGCTGTCGCTCATCGACCTTTCGCTGGCGGGCAACCTTTTGCTGATTGTGATTTTCTCCGGCTATGAAAATTTTGTATCGAAAATGGATACAGGCAGCCATGAGGATAAACCCGAGTGGCAAGGCACGGTAGATTTTTCCACTCTCAAATTAAAACTCGTTGCGTCCATCGTGGCCATTTCGGGGATTCACCTGCTGAAAGTATTTATGGATGTCGAGAAAGTATCCGAAACACAAATCCGCTGGATGGTCATCATCCACCTCGTGTTTGTGGTGTCGGGCGTGCTGCTGGCGCTCATGGACCGCGTCGCGGCTAGCGCCAAGGTGCTGAAGAAAAAATAGCCCTCCGCGTTAAATTTTTTCAGGTACTTACTATAAGTACCTGTGAAACCCCGTAAAATTTTTAGGCTTTCCAAACCACGTATGGATGATGTAGAACCTTGCGCTTTAAAGTTACAAAGTGAAGGCGCGGTTTATCCATGCACGTGGTTATTGTCGAATCACCAGCAAAGAGCAAAACGATTAATAAGTACCTGGGCCCAGACTATAAAGTGCTGGCATCCTTTGGGCATATCCGCGACCTGCCGTCTAAAGATGGTTCGGTGGAGCCGGATAATAATTTTGCCATGCACTATGAAATCCCCGACGATTCCGCGCGCCATGTGAAAGCCATCACCGATGCGGTGAAAAAAGCTGAAACACTCATCCTCGCGACGGATCCGGACCGCGAAGGGGAAGCCATTTCGTGGCACGTGCTCGAGGCACTCAAAGAAAAGAAAGCGTTGCCGAAAGATATTAAAGTGCAGCGCGTGGTGTTTAACTCCATCACCAAAAAAGCGGTGCTGGATGCGATGGCCGCACCGCGTGAAATCGATATGGACCTGGTGAACGCGCAGCAGGCACGCCGTGCGCTCGACTACCTCGTGGGCTTTTCCATCTCTCCCGTGCTGTGGCGTAAATTGCCGGGCAGTAAATCCGCAGGCCGCGTGCAATCCGTTGCACTGCGCCTTATCTGCGACCGCGAAGAAGACATTGAAAAATTCATCCCACAGGAATACTGGGACATCAAAGCGCAGTTCACCGGCAGCGAGCCAAAACCGTTTACTGCACGCCTGTTCAGCCTTGAAGGCAAGAAGCTCGACAAGTTCGATTTGAATAACGAAACCACCGCGATGCGTGCGAAGAACCTACTCGAAGGCGGGCCGTTCCGTGTGGCATCGGTCGAGAAAAAACAAGTGCGCCGTAATCCGGCTGCACCGTTTACCACCTCCACGCTTCAGCAAGAAGCCTTCCGCAAACTCGGCTTTGGTGCCAAGCGCACCATGCAGCTGGCGCAGAAGTTGTATGAAGGTATCGATTTGGGCGGTGAAACCGTGGGCTTAATTACCTACATGCGTACAGACGGTGTGGATGTGTCGCCGGAGTCGGTGATGGCAACGCGTGAACTGATTGGCAAAAAATTTGGTGCAGGCTTCGTGCCTTCGTCGCCGCGTATGTATCAATCCAAAACCGTGAATGCGCAGGAAGCACACGAAGCGGTGCGCCCAACCGATGTGTTCCGCACGCCCGAAGCCGTGCGCGGCAGTTTAGAAGCTGACATGCTGAAACTCTACGACCTTATCTGGAAGCGCATGGTCGCCAGCCAAATGCAAAGTGCGGTGATGGACCAAGTCACGGCAGATATTGATGCGGCAGGCAAAGGCGTGTTCCGCGCAGTAGGCACCACGGTAAATTTTGAAGGCTTCTTTGCGCTCTACAGCGAAGGGCACGATGACGAAGAGGAAGAAGACGAAGCGCGTCTTCCTGCTCTCAATCAGGGTGATGCACTCACGCTCGGTGCGATTAACCCTGCACAGCATTTTACCGAACCGCCCCCGCGTTTTTCAGAAGCGAGTTTGGTGAAGCGCCTCGAAGAACTCGGCATTGGCCGCCCGTCCACTTACGCCAGCATCATTTCCATTTTGCAGGAGCGTGATTATGTCGCGCTCGATAAAAAACGTTTCGTGCCTGAGCCGCGTGGCCGCGTGGTCACCACGTTCCTGAAGCACTTCTTCAAGCGCTATGTGGAATATGACTTCACGGCGAATCTGGAACTGGAACTCGACTTGGTTTCCGCTGGCAAAGAAGACTGGAAAAAACTGCTCACTAATTTCTGGGGCGATTTTTCGAGTAACGTGAAAGAAGCCACGGGGCTTAAAACAACGGACATCATCCGCGAGATTAACGCGGCGCTGTCGCAATATTTATTCCCCGGCACGGGCGATGTGGAAGAGCGCCGCAAATGCCCCACCTGCGCAGATGGCCGCCTAAGCCTTAAAATGGGCAAGTTCGGTGCGTTCATCGGCTGCTCCAATTATCCTGAATGCCGTCATACCCGCCAGCTCGAAGGTTCGGCCACCGAAGGCGAGAATGCCGAAGGCGGCGCAGGCGGCGCTTCGCCCGCTGCGTTTGAAACGCGCGTGCTCGGTAAAGGTAAGGGCGAAGAAGGGGAAGAAGACATCACCCTCCGTAAAGGCCCGTATGGTTTTTACATTCAGCTGGGTGAAGGCAAAAAGCCTAAGCGCATGAGCGTGCCGAAAAATTATGACCCGCTTTCGGTGACACTCGAGCAAGCGGTGGCGCTGATTTCACTCCCACGTGAAGTGGGCACGCACCCTGAAACCGGCAAAGTGATTAAAGCAGGGCTTGGCCGTTTTGGCCCCTACCTCCTGCATGATGGCAAGTATGTCTCGCTGAAAACCGATGACGTCCTCGCGGTGGGCATCAACCGCGCGGTGGATTTGATTGCCGAAGCGGCAAGCAAAACCGGTGGCCGCACAGCGGCGGCACCGCTTAAAGAATTGGGCGACCACTCGGATGGCGGCAAAGTGGCAGTGTATTCGGGCCGTTATGGCGCCTATGTGAAGCATGGTAAAATCAACGCCACGCTGCCCAAAGGCACAGAGCCAGACACCATCACGCTGGAAGAGGCTTTAAAGCTGATTGAAGCGCGCGCGGAAAAAGGCGGCAAGGGCAAGAAGAAGGCCCCGGCGAAAAAGGCCACGAAACCCAAAGCCAAAGCAAAGGCTAAAAAATAAGCGCACTTGCTCTCGCCCCGTGAAATCGGTATCTCTTTGACTATGGTATCTGCTAGTTCAAAAACGCTGGAATTCGGCCCCTCCTATAAAAAGGTGAAGGTGGGCGACGTGGCGCTTTTGGCTAAAAAAACGCCCTTGAAGCTCGATAGCGGCGCAAAAATCAGCAGTTTCCCCGTGGCGTATCAGACCTACGGCAAGCTGAACAAAAACAAATCCAACGCCATTTTGCTGTGCCACGGCCTCACGGGTGACCAATATGTGGTCGGCCTGCACCCCGTTACCGGCAAACCAGGCTGGTGGGAAGAAATTGTCGGGCGCGGCAAGGTCATCGATACGAACAAATATTTCGTCATCTGCACCAACGTGCTGGGTGGCTGTATGGGTTCGTTTGGCCCTAAAGAGCTGAACCCCAAAACCGGCAAGCCTTACAATCTCGACTTTCCCGTACTCACCATGGCCGACATGGTGAAGGCACAAAAGCTGTTAGTGGAACATCTCGGCATTAAAAAACTGTTCTCCGTTATCGGTGCGTCGATGGGCGGCATGCAGGCGCTTGAGTGGGCTGCCAGCTTCCCCAAGGCCATTGGCTCTGCGGTGCTGATTGCCACCGCCGCACGCCATACGGCGCAGAACATCGCCTTCCATGAAATTGGCAGGCAGGCGGTGATGGCCGACCCTGACTGGTGCGACGGCCACTATATCGAAAAGAAAAAATTCCCCGCCAAGGGGCTCGCCGTGGCGCGCATGACAGCACACGTCACTTACCTTTCTGAAACGGCACTCCAGCGCAAGTTCGGGCGCAATTTGCAGAACCGCAAAAAAGTCTCGTACGGTTTTGAGGCGGACTTCCAGATTGAAAGCTACTTGCGCCATCAGGGCGTAAGCTTCGTTGCGCGGTTTGACCCAAATTCGTATCTCTACATCACCCGTGCGATGGATTATTTTGATTTAGCGGCAGATCATGGCGGGTCGCTGGCGAGTGCGTTGAAAGATGCGCGCGGTGATTTCTGCGTTATCTCCTTCTCGTCCGACTGGCTGTTTCCCACTGCTGAGATGAAAGAAATTGTCCATGCCTTAAACGGTGTGGGCGCGCGCGTTAGCTTCGTGGAAATTCAGTCCGACAAAGGGCACGATGCGTTCCTGCTCGATGAGCCGGTGTTTGCTGAAACACTGCGCGGGTTCTTAAAAGGTTCAGCCGTGCGGCAGGGAGTGTAACGATGACAGAAATCCTGCGGCCTGATTTGAAAGCGATTGCAGATTTGATTCCCGCCGGTGCACGCGTGCTCGACATTGGCTGCGGCACAGGCACGCTGCTTGCGCATTTGCAAAGCGAGAAAAAAATCGATGTGCACGGCATGGATATTGATGGTGAGAAGGTGAGCGCTACACTCGCGCGCGGGCTTTCCGCCGTGCAGGGCGATGCCGACCGTGACCTGAAATATTATCCCGACAATGCCTTTGACTACGTCATTTTAGGCGAAACGCTGCAAGCCACCCAGCACCCCAAAGACGTGCTGAATGAAATCTTACGCATTTCAAAAAAGGCCGTCGTTTCCATTCCGAATTTTGGCTACTGGAAAAACCGTGCGTATCTTTCGCTGCGCGGCCGCATGCCCGTCACCAGCAAACTCAGCTACCAGTGGTATGAAACGCCGAACATCCATTTCTGCACCATCCGCGACTTCGTGTTTTTAGCCGAAGAGCTCGGCTGCACCATCGAGCAGCGTTTGTGGTTGGGGCTGGATGGCAAAGCCCGCCCGTTTAAAGGCCGTGGCTGTCTCGCCAACCTGCTTTCGCCCGAAGGCATTTTTGTTTTGAGTAAGTAATTTATTTTGTTCCCGTGGGAATTTGAGCCGTCAGCCCGCCGCATCCGGCGGCGTTCCATACGAGGGCGCCTGCCCGAGTGGGAACAATAAAAAAGCTAATCACCTCGCGCCAGCCAGCACCCGCACCTTTTTCCCGCCGCCTTTGGCGGTGGCGTAGAGGCGTTTTTCAGCAAGGGCAATCATCGTGCCGCCCAAAAAAGGTGCAGCCTTGCCGCCTTTTTCCCACCAGTCGGCGCTGCGAATTAAAAAACGGAAGTTTGACGGCGGCAGGAACAATGCGCTTTTCATCTCCACGGGTGAAAGCATGCTTTCTTCCAGCAGGTTTTTAAGCTGGCTTTCGGAAAACGGCCTGCCATGCCCGAACGGTGTTTTTTCTGCCCGCGCCCACAGGCCGGTGCGGTGCGGCACAATCACCATCAGTTGCCCACACGCATCCAGCACGCGCCACACTTCGCGCAGCAGTGCTTTCGGGTTTCCGGCATGCTCAAGGCTATGCACCATCAGCACGCGACTCACGCTGTTGTCTGGCAGCGGCAGGTGATGTTCCGCGGTCATGGCCACACGGCTCGGCTTTTTCAAAGGCCACTGCAGTGCGCCTTGCGCGGCAGGCATAAAGGCCAGCGCGCGGCTTTTTATCTTGCTGCCGTGCGGTTTCATCAGCGGCGTTAGGTACGGTGTGGCAAAGCCAAGGCCGATAATCAGCTCATCGCGCCCGCTTTCGGGGTGTGCCACTTCGCGCGGCCAAAGCTTGCGGATTTCGCGCCTTAGGCTGCGGCAGGCCACCATACCGAGCGGCGTATCGTAGAAGGCTTGCAGCGATTCGGCGGTGGGTGCGAACATAGGCTATGCCTTTTCCCGCTCACCGAAAATGGCGCTGCCTATACGTACATGGCTTGCGCCCATGGCGCTGGCGAGGCCATAATCCCCGCTCATGCCCATGCTTAAGCCTTGCAGGCCGTTGCGTTCTGCTATCGTACGCAGCAATGCAAAGTGCGGCGCGGGCTCTTCATGTGCGGGCGGAATGCACATCAGCCCCACCAGCTGCTTGCCGAATGTTTTTTTGCACGCTGCGATAAAATCATCCGCCTCTTCGGGCATCACGCCCGCTTTTTGCGGCTCTTTGCCGGTATTCACCTGAATGAACAAAGCGGGTTTTTTGCCCGTTTTATCCATTTCTTTTTTGATTTCCGCTGCCAGTTTCGGGCGGTCGATGGTGTGAATCACATCAAACAGCGCGAGGGCTTCTTTCACCTTGTTGGTCTGCAAGGGCCCAATCAGGTGCAGCTCTGTCTTTGGGTATTGTGCTTTCAGCTCCGGCCATTTGCCCTGCGCCTCCTGCACGCGGTTTTCACCGAACAGCCGGTGCCCAGATTCTAAAAGCGGCTGCACGGCCTCGGCCCCGTGGGTTTTGGTCACAGCGATAATCTGTGCTGCGGGCGCTTTTCCCGCGCCATAGCGCTTGGTTGCCGCCGTAATTTCGTCCTTCACGGCCTTCAGGTTAGCCAGTATGGTGGGAGCAGCGTTCATCGATACAAAACCAAAAGCATGTTTTCTGAATTACAGACGATAATCACAATAGCGCGCCAGCTCAATGCTAAAAACATGCCCAAAAGCGGCGTAATTTTACCGCCGCTGGTCTTTGTGACCGACGTGGCGCGGCAAAAAGACCCTGCCCGCATCATTTTGCGCCTGCCGCCAGACAACCTCGTGCTGATTCGGGATTACGCTCACCCGATCCGTGCGGCCTATGCGGCGGAGGTTGCCAAGGCCTGCCGCACCCGCCGCCTGCCCTTTTTGGTAGCGGGGGATGCCTTGCTGGCGCTCCGGCTGAATGCGGCGGGGGTGCATTTGCCCCAGCATCAGGCCCATCAGGCGCTGAAACACCGCTTGGCGTGCCCGCAGTGGCTTATCACTGCCAGTGCTCACTCTGTGCCGCAGCTCCATCGCCTTGCCGCCCTGCCGGTCGATGCGGCGCTCTACTCACCGCTCTTTGCCACCGCATCCCATCCCGAAGCCTTACCGCTCGGGCGGCACCGCTTCAGCGCGGGGGTACACCAAAAGCCTACCGTGCCGGTCTATGCGCTGGGCGGCGTTGATAACCAAACCGCCTCTCAGGTGCGCGGCCTGCCTGTGGTGGGAATTGCTGCGATTGGCGCATTTGCGCCATTTTTCAAAGGGAGCGCGTGGTATGATGCCTAAAAGACTGATACCCAAAAGCCATAACTGTGCCTTATTTGCAACAGCCGATATCAAAAAAAGGCTTACACCCCATAATTTTACGATGCACCAGTTGCGCCTTGGGGGTGAATACTGTTTTTAATGCCCTTGCGTTATGCGTAAATTGCGTGGCCGTTTTTTATGGCTATGTGAGTTTAGGTGTTAATTTTTATTTATTTTTAACAAACAGGATCGAGGCTTATGAAAAAGTTTCTACTTGGCACTTCCGCTCTCGTTGGCGCAGTAGCGTTTGCTTCTGCTGCTTCTGCTGAGCCCACTGTATCTGTTGGCGGTTTTCTGGACTTCCAGGCTGGCTTCACGGATCAGGACTTAGATGCAACTGGCACGGTTGGTGGCCGCGAAACCAAATTCGCAAATGACACCGAAGTGAATATCAACGTTCAAGGCACGGCCGACAACGGTCTGACCTATGGCGCTGTTATCGAACTGGAAGCCGACGTAACGGCTGACACCGATGGTTCAGGTCTGAATGCTGACAAAACCTTCCTTTTCGTGGAAAGCAATGCTGGCCGCGTAGAACTGGGTTCCAACATCGGTGCTGAAGACGCACTGAAAGTTGATGCTGCTACGATCGCTCGCGCGACCGGTGGTATCGATGGCGATTGGTACCGTTTTGCAACGGTTGGTACTGGTTTCATCATTCGTCCTGACCTGCCAAATGCACATGCACGTGGCGCAGCCGAAGATGCTACGAAAATCACTTACTACTCCCCACGCTTCTCTGGCGTTCAGGTGGGTGTAAGCTACACGCCTGATGATGGTAACGTTGGTACGGCAGCTGCCTTCACCACCGACACCAATGGCGACAACGAAAACGTATTCGGCCTCGGCGCGAACTACACCGGTCAGTTTGACCAGGTTGGCGTTCAGCTGTCCGCCACGGGCGCTTTCGGTGAATCCGAAACGGCTGCTACGGAAGACCTTTCTTCCTGGGCTCTCGGTACGGTTCTGTCCTTCCAGGGTTTCAGCGTAGCTGGTTCCTATGGCGATTGGGATGATTCAGGTCTCCCAACCGGTGGTAGCGTAGATCAGAACTACTGGACCTTGGGTGCTGGTTATGAAACCGGCCCGTTCGGCGTAAGCCTGACGTACATGGACAGCGAAGCTGGCACGAGCGATTTCACGAACGTGTCTGTTGGTGCTGACTACCAGCTGGCTCCTGGCCTGGTTCCATACGTAGAAGTGAACTTCTTCGAACTGGATCCTGCCGGTGCTGCTCTGGACAACGATGGTACGGTTCTCCTCGTTGGTACGGAACTCACCTTCTAATTTAGCGTAAGCTAAGTTCGAAAAAGAATGGGGCGGTGCTTATTGGCACCGCCCTTTTTCTTTGCTTAAAATCTGCCCAAAACCCCTTCATTTCTGCCATTCTTCTGGTTTTGCTTGTCAATGCTGGGCCAGTGCTTTAAATACTCATGGCTTGAAGTAACGGAGAATCTCCATGAAACACCTGATTATTGCTCTGTTCTGTGCCCTTTTGATGCCACTTATCGTGGCTTGCGCCAGCGATGGCGACAAAAAGAAAACCAGTTCCGATCATGCGGATGCCTCAGATCGCGCCTATCCGATAGACCCCGAAGATGCCCGTAAACTGCGCCATGGCAAAATGGGTGGCGAAGAAGGGCTCAAATTGTTTGGTGATGACGAAGGCGGCTCCTCCAAGGGCGCTACGCTGGGCGTAAACAGCTTCCTGTGGCGCGCCACGCTAGATACCCTCTCTTTCGTGCCTCTGGCCTCTGTAGACCCCCGTGGCGGCGTTATCATCACCGATTGGTATGAAGCGCAGGATGCGAAGAATGAGCGCTTTAAAATCAACGCCCTGCTGCTCGACACCCGCCTGCGCTCTGATGCGCTGCGCGTGTCGGTGTTTAAGCAGGTGTTAAAGGGTGACCGCTGGCAGGATGCTGAAGTCGACCCCAGCGTGGCGCGTGACCTCGAAGATAAAATCCTCACCCGGGCGCGCGAACTCCGCATTGCGTCTGGCCGCTAGCCTATCATGAACGAACAGCAGGACATTGCCCGCTACCACGCGGAAGGCACCGAAGCCAAATGGCAGAAAACATGGGCTTCCTCTGGCGTATTTCAAACCGCCGAGGCTCCAAGTAAGCCGTACTATGTGCTCGAAATGTTCCCTTACCCTTCAGGCCGCATCCACATGGGCCACCTCCGTAATTACACGATTGGTGACGTTGTGGCGCGCTTTAGAAAGGCGCAAGGCCATGATGTGCTGCACCCAATGGGGTGGGACGCGTTTGGTCTTCCAGCAGAAAATGCCGCCATCCAGAACAAGGTAAACCCCAAGGACTGGACCAAGAAAAACATCGCGGAAATGCGTGCGCAGCTGCAATCCATCGGCCTGTCCTATGACTGGGACCGTGAAGTGGCCACCTGCGACCCGGAATATTATAAACACGAGCAGAAATTCTTCCTCGAATTCCTGAAAAACGGCATCGCTTACCAAAAAGAAGCGATGGTGAATTGGGATCCGGTCGATAACACCGTGCTTGCCAACGAACAGGTGATTGACGGCCGCGGCTGGCGCTCTGGCGCGCTGGTGGAGCGCAAAAAACTGCGCCAGTGGTTCCTCAAAATCACCGATTTTGCCGAAGATTTATTGCAAGGGCTGCAAACCTTAAAAGGCCATTGGCCCGAACACGTGCTGCTCATGCAGGAAAAATGGATTGGTAAATCCATTGGTGCGCGTATTTTCTTCGAAGTGAAGGGCCGCGCAGAGAAAATTGAAGTCTTCACCACGCGCCCTGACACTATTTTTGGCGCCAGTTTCTGCGCTATTTCCGCCAATCACCCGCTGGCAGAAGAACTCGCCGCGAAGGATACAAAACTTAAAGTCTTTATCGAGAAGTGCAATCAGCTCGGCACGGCGACCGAAGCCATCGAAAAGGCTGAAAAAGAAGGCCACGATACGGGCCTTAAAATCATTCACCCCTTTATTTCCGGCTTAGAATTGCCAATTTACGTCGCAAATTTCGTGCTGATGGATTATGGCACGGGCGCATTGTTCGGTTGCCCGGCGCACGACCAGCGCGATTTAGACTTTGCGCGCAAATATAACCTTGCCGTTAAACAAGTTGTCTTTTCCGGTGAAAAAGACCAAAAACCCATTGGCAACGAGGCTTATTCCGGCAGCGGAACGTTAGGTGACTCAGACTTCCTCAATGGCATGGAAGTAGAGGTCGCCAAGCAGGAAGTGTGCAAAAGACTCGCCGCCAAAGGTCTGGGTGAGGCCACCACCACCTATCGCCTGCGCGATTGGGGCGTGTCACGCCAGCGTTATTGGGGTTGCCCTATCCCAATGATATACTGTGATAAATGCGGTGTCGTTCCTGTTCCGGAACAAAATTTGCCGGTCGAATTACCCTCCGATGTCACATTCGACAAACCAGGCAACCCGCTCGACCGCCACCCCACATGGAAGCATGTGGATTGCCCCACTTGCGGCGGCAAGGCCGAGCGCGAAACCGATACGTTCGATACATTCTTTGAATCCTCGTGGTATTTCGCGCGCTATCTCGACCCAAAAAATGCGAAAATTGGTTTCGATAAAACCAAGGCCAACCAATGGCTGCCGGTGAATCAGTATATTGGCGGCGTGGAGCATGCGGTGCTGCATTTGCTCTATTCGCGTTTCTTCACGCGCGCGCTTAAAAAATGCGGCCTGCTCGATGTGGCCGAGCCTTTCCAAGGCCTTCTCACCCAGGGCATGGTGTGCCACGAAACCTATAAAAATGCAGGCGGCGAGTGGCTTTTCCCGCAGGATGTCGAGAAAAAAGACGGTAAGTGGGTGCACGTAAAAACCGGCGAAGACGTTAAGGCTGGCCGCACGGAAAAAATGAGCAAGTCGAAGAAAAACGTGGTCGACCCTACGGGCATCATCAGCAAATACGGCGCGGATACGGCGCGTTTATTTATGCTTTCCGATTCTCCGCCGGAGCGTGATTTAGAATGGACCGATGCGGGCGTGGAAGGCTCGCGCCGCTATGTAGACCGGCTCTGGCGGCTTTACTCCCGCCATGCGGCGCTGCTGCAAGGTGAGGTGAAAGAAGCCAAAGCGGAAGGCGAGCTGCTCAAAATCCGCCGCCGCACGCACCAAACCATTCAGCAGGTCACGCAGCAGCTGGAAAAATTCCAGATGAACGGCGCGGTGGCCAAAATCCGTGAGCTCACCAATGCGCTCGAATCGTTAGAGCCTAAGGATGATGCCAGCCGCTTCGTGCTGAAAGAAGGCCTTACCGCCGCCGTCAAGCTGCTCGCGCCGATGATGCCGCATCTGGCGGAAGAACTCTGGCAACTAGCGGGCAATAAAACCATGCTAGCGGCGCAACATTTCTGGCCGGTGGCAGATGCGGCGCTGGTGGTAGAAGACTCCGTGACCATCGCCGTGCAGGTCAACGGCAAGCTGAAAGCGACGCTTGAACTTGCGCGGGATATGAATGAGAATGACGCGAAAGAAGCCGCGCTTTCAGAAGCACTCGTGAAGGCGGCGGTGGAAGGCAAAGAAATCAAACGCATCATTGTGGTGCCGAACCGGATTATCAATGTGGTGGCTGCGTAAAACGCTTGTTCTAACACTGCTCGTAAGCCTTGCGGCCTGCGGGTTTCAGCCGATTTATGGCAAGCGCACCACAGGCGCGGATTCCGTTGTTCCCTATGTCATTCACATCAACGCCATCGGCGGTGGCCGCCCAGGGCAAGAGCTGAAAGTGCAGCTTGAAAACCTGATGAACCCGCTGTCAGAGAACCAGTCCGCAGAATATCATTTGAGCGTGGCGCTGAAAGAAGATCTCACCCCGCTGGTAATTGAGCGCGACCGCCGTATCAGCCGCTATAATCTTTCCTACACCGCCGAATACACGCTCACCGAAGCAGGTAGTGGCAAAAAACTGCACAGTGGCAGCAGTAAAATCACGGGCTCGTATGACCGTGTGGAGTCGGACTACGCCACCTATGCCGCCCAGCGCGACACCGCCAACCGCGTGATGCGCGAAATGGCCAAAGACATCAAAGTGCGCCTCATGGCGCACTTGTCGCAGCAGCAAAAAACCAACGTTCGATGAAAATTCAGGGCTACAAAGTCGATAATTTCCTTTCGGCCCTGCCCAAGGGGCTCCGCGCCGCGTTGCTCTATGGGCCCGATATCGGGCTTGTCTCGCTGCGTGCCGAAGCCGTTGGCAAAGCCATTGTTACAGACCTTAAAGACCCCTTCCGCGTGGCAGAAATCAACGCGGATAGGCTTGAGGAAGATCCCGCGCTGCTGGCCGATGAAGTCAACGCCATCAGCTTTGGCGGCGGGCGTCGCCTGATTCGCCTGCGTGATGCAGATAACGGCGTGGCAAAGGCGCTGGCTGCGGTGCTCGATGCACCCACTGTCGCGGCAGAAGATGCGGCGTTTATTCTGATTACGGCGGGGGATTTACCGGCAAAATCATCCCTTCGCCAGTTGTTTGAAACCCACAAAGAAGCCGCCGCCCTGCCCTGTTATCAGGACGATGAGCGCAACCTTGCCACGGTAGTGGCGCAAGAATTCCGCAAAAAAGGCTTCACCGCTGACCGCGACGCCGTAAGCCTGATTGCCGAAAATTGCCAAGGCGACCGCATGATTGCCATGTCGGAAATTGAAAAGTTGGCGCTGTACATGGGCGAAGCAAAACATATTGCCTATGATGATGCAGCAGGGTGTGTGGGCGAAACCACCGAAAGCTCGCTGCAGGATGTCTGCAATGCGGTGGCCTATGGCCGCCAGAGCGAGGTAGAACGCCATGTGCGCAAGAGCATCGCGCAGGGCCTTGCCGGCGCAGGCGTACTGCGTTCGGTGCTGTATTATTTTTTCCGGCTCTATGAAATTGCCGGCATGATGCAGCAGGGTTTGGCGGCAGATACGGCGGTAGAATCGCTGCGCCCGCCAGTGTTTTTCAAGCAGCAGCCTGTGCTGCGCGACCATGCGCGCATCTGGGGTGGTCAGCCGCAGAAATTGGCTGCTGCGCTGGAATTGCTCCGCCAAGCCGAGCTGGATGTGAAAAAAACCGGCGCCGATGGCGACTTAATCACCAGCCGCTACCTGATGCAGCTGGCGAATTTACCCGCCAAAAAAGCCGCTTAAAACCAATCGGTTTAATATATTATTTACGCAGCGTTTTCCTGTGCATCTGTGCCTTCTAGGCGGCGTAGCAGCTTATCCAGATCCGCCAGCGACTGGTACGCGATTTCCACCGCACCTTTTTCGCCACGGTTATGGATGGTCACGGCCATACCGAGATTGGCAGAAACCAGCTTTTCAAGCGCCAGAATATCCGGGTCGCGCTCTTTGATTTTGCGCTGGGTTTTCACCTGCTGGCGTGGGAATTCCGCACGCTTTTGCACCAATTTTTCCGTCTGGCGCACATTGAGGCCCTGCTTCACCACCTGCTCGGCGATTTCCTCTGCCGCAGCAGCGCCAATCAGTGCGCGCGCATGGCCGATGGAAAGCTTATCGGTTGCGAGGTAATCCTTCACCTGCGTCGGCAGGGAAAGGAGGCGCAGCATGTTGGTCACGTGGCTGCGGCTTTTGCCCACCACGTCGGAAAGTTCTTCCTGCGTGTAGCTGAATTCATCGAGCAAACGCTGGTAGCCTTCAGCGACCTCGAGCGGTGATAAATCGCGGCGCTGGATGTTTTCCACCAGTGCAATTTCAAGCGCCTGTTTGTCGGTAAGCTCCATGCGGATGGCGGGGATTTCCGTCAGCCCTGCGATTTTCGCAGCGCGCCAGCGACGTTCACCGGCGATGATTTCAAAATTCGCGCCGCTATTGCGCACTAAAATCGGCTGCACCACACCGTTGCGGCGTACGGAATCCGCCAGTTCTGAAAGGGCTTCTTCGTCGAACTGGTGGCGCGGCTGGAAACGGCCGGGCTGGATTTTATTCAGCGGTAGTTTTTCTGCGCCGCTTTCGCGTGCGGTTGCTTTTGCATTTTGGGTGCTGATATTTTCATCGCTATCTGCGATCAGGGCGGAGAGTCCTTTGCCGAGTCCACGTTTTGCCATAATTATTTCCCTTTCTTTATGAACGTATTAAATCAATCGGTTTATTTTAAGCGACCTTGCGGTTCAGTACTTCTTTAGCAAGGCTGATATAAGCCTGACTGCCGGGGCATTTCAGGTCGTAAATCAGTGCGGGTTTGCCGTGGCTTGGCGCCTCGGAAATACGCACGTTGCGGGGGATAACGGTGGTGTAGACATAGTCTTTCAGGTAACCGCGCACATCTTCCTCCACCTGTTCGGTAAGGCGGTTGCGGCGGTCATACATGGTGAGCACAATGCCGTGAATTTTTAAAGTCGGGTTCAGTTTTTTCTGAATCAATTCCACCGTGTGCAGCAAGTGCGAAAGCCCTTCGAGTGCAAAGAATTCACATTGCAGCGGAATCAAAAGCGACGTTGCGGCCACCAGCGCGTTGATGGTGAGTAGGCCGAGTGACGGCGGGCAGTCGATGAAAATATAATCGTATTCTCCCGCCACAGCGGCGAGTTTATTTTTTAAGATAAATTCACGCGAGGAACTATTGGCAAGTTCCACGTCAATTGCCGCTAAATCTACTTCCGACGGCACGAGCCAAAGCCCCGGCACGGTGGTGGCAACGGCCACATCTTTTAACGTAAGGGCGCTATCAATCAGCAAATCATAGCTGGTGACTTTGCGTTCTTTTGCGGGCACGCCAAAACCAGTGCTGGCGTTTCCTTGCGGGTCGAGGTCTATCACAAGCGTGCGTTTGCCCACCGCCGTAACAGCGGTGGCAAGATTCACGGCCGTGGTGGTTTTACCCACGCCGCCTTTTTGATTTACGACAGCGATGATTTGGGGGGCGGTAATCTGGGGAGAGGTCATGCGCGCTTCCTTACCTTGGTGAGGGTTACGATAGAGCCTTGGTCTTTGGGTTCAGTGGTGGGAATACGGCTTTTGGTGAGTGTGTGGACAAAATCCCAACCCTCTTTCGCCGTAAGTATCTCATTTTCAGCACTTTTTCCTTTTAAAAGCAGCCACGTACAATCAGCCCCCGCAAAGGGCCCGCCAATCGCCAAGATGGCGTCAAGGGGTGCAAAGGCCCGTGCCGTTATCACATCGCTTTCTATGGGCTTTAAAACCTCGATGCGCGCGTTGTGGATTTTTGCGTTCGTAATTTCAAGCTGTCGGGCGGCTTCTTTCAAAAAAGCGCACTTGCGGAAGTCCGATTCAATCAGGTTCACGGTGATGTCCGGCCGCGCAATGGCAATCACTAATCCGGGTAGGCCGCCACCGCTTCCGAAGTCGGTAATTATTTTGGTGCCGGCGGGGATAACATCCACCAGCTGCAAACTATCTTCGATGTGGCGCGGCCAGATGGTGCTTTCGGTGGCGCGGCCAATCAGGTTTATTTTCTGGTTCCACTTCAGCAGCAGGGCCACAAAGGCCTCTAGCTTCTGACGCTCTGGGCTCTCAGGCATGGGTTGTATGGCGCGCAGCATCGGCAGCCCCCTTACCTGATTTTTGCTTATTAATGTAAATGAGCACTGTCGTAATAGCGGCAGGCGTCATACCCGGAATGCGGCTTGCCGCGCCGATGGTAGCAGGGCGGGCCTGCTTCAGCTTTTCGCGCGTTTCATTTGAAAGCCCAGGGATCAGTGCATAATCCATATCGTCTGGAATAAGGGTGCCTTCTTCCTTTTTAAACTGACGGATTTCTGCTTCCTGTTTTTCCAAATAACCGGAATAGAGCGCCTCAATTTCCAGCTGTGAAATAACGTCTGGGCGAAGGGCTTCCAGTTCAGGCCATAAAGCGACCACATCGCTAAAGTGGACATTGTTGTAAGACAGTATCTGCATGGCGGTGCGCAGCACGCCGTCTTGCGCCATTTTAAGGCCTTTTTGCTCGGCAATGCGCGGCAGAATGGTCACGTTTTTCATAAACACGCGGGCGGAGTTCAGCGCTTTTTCTTTGGCCTGGAACACGTCGCGGCGCTGCTCGCTTACCACGCCTGCTTCAATCGCCTTGGGCGTAAGGCGCAGGTCGGCATTATCGGCCCTCAGGCGCAGGCGATATTCTGCGCGGCTGGTGAACATGCGGTAAGGCTCAGACGTGCCGAGGGTAATCAAATCGTCAATCATCACACCGATATAGCTTTCGGTGCGGTCGAGCATAAACGCAAGCTTACCCGTGGCAGCAAGGCCTGCATTAAGCCCTGCCATAATGCCCTGCGCGCCGGCTTCTTCATACCCCGTGGTGCCGTTAATCTGCCCCGCAAAATAAAGGCCCTGCACTTTTTTGGTTTCAAGGGTGGGCTTGAGTTCGCGTGGATCGACATAGTCATATTCAATGGCATAGCCGGGGCGAATCATCACCGTTTCTTCCAGGCCGGGAATGGTTTTTAAAATAGCCAGCTGTACGTCTTCCGGCAGGCTGGTGGAAATGCCGTTCGGGTAAATGGTGGGGTCGTCGAGACCTTCGGGCTCGAGGAAGATCTGGTGGCGTTCTTTATCGGCAAAGCGCACGATTTTATCTTCAATCGACGGGCAGTAACGCGGGCCGCGGCTGCCAATTTGGCCTGAATACATGGGCGAACGCGTGAGGTTGGCGCGGATAACCTCGTGCGTGGCGGCGCTGGTGTGGGTGATGTGGCAATTGGTTTGTGGTACCTCGATCTTATCGGTGAGGGTCGAGAACGGGCGCGGCGGATTATCCCCCGGCTGAGTGGTGAGCCCTTCCCACTTAATCGTGCGGCCATCAAGCCTTGGCGGGGTGCCGGTTTTAAGACGACCCACGCGGAATTCAAGCCGCTTTAATGTATCAGAAAGCCCGATGGAGGGCTCTTCCCCCACCCTGCCCGCCGGTGTTTTTTTCTCGCCGATATGGATGAGCCCGCGCAAGAATGTGCCGGTGGTGAGCACCACGCGTGTCGCGCTAATTTCTGTGCCATCGGCCAGCTTTACAGCCTGCACCTTATTGTCCGTAACGAGAATATCTTCTGCCGGAGAAGCCAGAATATCGAGGTTTGGATAATCGCTCAAAATAGCCTGCATGGCCTTGCGGTATAACTTGCGATCGGCCTGTGCGCGTGGCCCCCATACGGCAGGGCCTTTGCTTTCATTCAGCCTGCGGAAATGGATGCCAGCACGGTCCACCGCGC
Source organism: Rickettsiales bacterium (assembly GCA_044356525.1). Lineage (GTDB taxonomy): Bacteria > Pseudomonadota > Alphaproteobacteria > Rickettsiales > RGZB01 > CAYXPR01. The sequence continues at coordinate 481,221 of JBIKVZ010000001.1, read as the reverse complement.
GGCCCATTACGCCATCGAGCGCATCAATCTCGCGTACCAGCGTGCCCTTGGCAACGCCACCAAAGGCGGGGTTGCAGCTCATCTCGCCGATGGTTTCAAATTTATGGGTAACAAGCAGCGTGGATGCGCCCGCGCGCGCAGCAGCAGCGGCCGCCTCGCAGCCCGCATGGCCGCCGCCGATAACAATCACATCATAGCTGGATTTAGTGGTTTGCAACGTGACACCCTACTAGCGTTAGGATGTTTCACGTGAAACATCTTAATAATTTATTAAAATGTTAACTTGTTTCACGTGAAACATTTTCACCAAAATGTTTCGTTACTTACCTATACAGAATTTTGAAAAGATTGCATCCAAAATTTCTTCGATATCAATCTTTCCTGTAATTTTGCCGAGGGACTGAACGGCAGACCGCGCCTCCTCAGCAGAGAGTTCGGCGGGGTATTGGCTCTGGATGGAGTAGACAAAACGCCGTAAATTTTCATGGCATTCGGCTATCAGCTGACGGTGCCGCTCACGTGTCAGGCTTGGCTCTGCGCCTGGAGAATAGAGCTCGCCAAGCTTGGTGGTGATGGCAGAAATAATGGCGCCAAGACCAAGCCCCGATGTGACAGAAACCGTGAGTGCCTTATGGCCACCCACGGTGGCGCGACCGGTTGGCAGGGTCGCCATATCCGCTTTGGTTAGGAGCACGATGCTATTGCTATTTAATAGACCAAGGCTGGTGGCATCGAGCTTGTTTGGATAGGTTGCGGCATCAAACAGCACGAGGTTGATATCTGCGTGCGTGGATTTCTCGATAGCCCGGCGAATGCCTTCTGACTCAATCACGTCATCTGTTTCACGCAAACCAGCCGTATCGCACAGGGTAACGGGGAAACCCACAAGGTCCATTTGCACTTCAATAACATCACGCGTGGTGCCGGCAATATGCGAAACAATCGCCACATCGCGCTTGGCGAGCCAGTTGAGTAGTGTGGATTTACCGCTGTTGGGCGCACCCAAAATAGTGATAACGACCCCTGCCCTTAAGGTCTCGCCGCGCGTATCTTTCATGTGCACCTCAAGCGCCTTCATGAGGAAGCTGACCGAGGCCACGAATTCTTCCTTCAGGCTTTCGGGCAAATCTTCGTCGGGGAAATCGATGTAGGCTTCGATCAGCGCCATGATGCCCAAGAGCTGGTCGCGCCAGCCATTGTAAAGCTTGCCAAGCTCGCCCTCCATTTGCCGCATGGCCTGTTTTTGTTGTAGCGCTGTTTCAGCATCAATCAGGTCAGCTAGCCCTTCAATCTGGGTTAAATCCATCTGCCCATTTTCAAACGCGCGGCGGGAAAATTCCCCCGCCTCGGCTGGGCGAAAACCATCAAACTTTGCCAGCGTGGCCAGCATCAGGTTTAAAATGGCGCGACTGCCATGCAGGTGAAACTCAGCGATATCCTCGCCGGTGAAACTGTGCGGCGCAGGGAAAAACAGCACGAGGCCTTTATCAATCACATCATTCGTTTTAGGCACCATTATTTTACGAAGCGCCGCATAACGCGGTGGTGGGCAGGCAGAGGCTGTGAGCGCCTCAATCGCACTTTTTGCCCCCGGCCCTGACACGCGTACAATGGCAATGCCCGATTTGCCCGGCGTGGTGGCGGGTGCAAAAATAGTGGTACGCTGCTGCGGAAAGGCCGGTTTCATGGCGAGTATACTAGCAGGAATACGCGCAGGCGGGAAGCCCCATAGGCGCGCTGATAAAAACACTTAACCTCCCTGCCCGCCTGTGGTTAACTGGTGCCAAGAAACTGGCTTTATGAAAGTAAGGATTTTTATGTGCAAACATGCGGCTGATGTAATTTGGCACGGTAGCCCCAGCCAATGGGTGAATGCGAATGCATTCGGTTTCTGGGCAATATTTATTGTGCTGAATATTGTGATGCAGCAACAGATTGCCGGATGGCTTATGCACATGCCGGGCGTGGGTGAAAAAGCCACGCTGGTGCAGCAGATTATTACTGCTTTTCCCGTGCTGATTATGGCGTGGAAATGGCTGGTGGTTCATTTTCACCAGTATGAAATGACCGAACAAGTGCTGCGCGAAAGATACGGTATTTTTAACCGCCAGATTCATGAACTAGAACTCTACCGCGTGCGCGACACCACCACCTACCGCCCCTTTCAATTAAACATTGTGGGCTGCGGTAATGTGATTATGAACACGAATGATGATTCCACGCCTGTGGCGGTAATTTCCGCGATTAAAAACCCCGACGCCGTACGCGCCGTGCTGCGTGAAAAAGTGGAACAGGCGCGCATGAGCCGCGGCATCGTGGAAATTGCTTAGGCGGCCATTTTTAGATTATGGCGGTGGCGATAACTGAGCGCTTCGAGCAGATGTTCGCGGGCGATGTCCCCTGCTCCGGCTAAGTCTGCAATGGTACGTGCCACGCGCAGCACACGGTTGTGACCACGCATGGATAAGCCCATTTTTTCGAGCGCGTCGATGAGCGGCGCCCTGCTCTCAGCAGAAAGTTGTGTGGCCGCTTCGAGCACTTCACCATCGGCCTGCGCATTAACGCTGATGCCCGCAGCTTCATATCGTGCTTGCTGAATATCGCGCGCCTTGGCCACGCGTAAGGCAACATTTGCCGAACGCTCAGACGGTGTATGCGTGCCGGTGAGTAAATCTTTTGGCGCAACTTCCGGCACTTCGATAATCACGTCAAAGCGGTCAAGTAATGGGCCGGAGAGTTTGCCCATATAATCTTCCCCACAGCGCGGTGCTTTGTTGCAGGCGCGCGCGGCATCAAACAAATAACCGCAGCGGCACGGATTCATGGCGGCGATAAGCTGAAAATCGGCGGGGTATGTGATGTGCGCCTGTGCACGCGCCACGGTAACATTGCGTGTTTCAAGTGGCTGGCGGAGTGAATCAAGCACCTGGCGCGGAAACTCAGCCAGCTCATCTAAAAACAGCACGCCTTTATGCGCGAGGGTAATTTCACCCGGTTTGGCTTTTACGCCACCACCCACCAATGCGGGCATGGAGCTCGAATGATGCGGCGCGCGGTAAGGCCGCTGGCCTTTGATGTCGGCAAGGTCAGGATAGAGCGCGTCCTCCAGCACGCTCGGCATGCTGGGTGGGTTCAAGCGGCTTAGGCCACGGAAATGATTGATAAGGGCGAGGAGAGAGGGCGCGGCGAGGATTTCCATCGCATCGCTGGCGAACATGGCTTCAGGGCCGTTTTCTTCGGGGCAAATAAGGCCCGCCGTGTGGCTGGCATCGGTAATGGCGGCAGGTAGCACACCTGTCACGGGGCGGATGCGCCCATCGAGCGATAATTCACCCAGCGCGAAGAAGCGGGCGATTTCGTCTTTCGGCGCCGCTTCCATGCTGGCGAGCAGCGCTAGAGCAATGGGTAAATCCAGATGGCTGCCTTCTTTGGGCAAATCAGCAGGGGCAAGGTTTACGGTGATGCGTTTGGCGGGCAGAGGGATAGGCCAAGGGCCGAAAGCGCTGCCCTTACGCGCTCGCGCGACTCAGCCACAGCCTTATCGGCAGCCCCACAATGGTGAAGGCGGGCATGCCGGCAGACACCTGCACCTGCACCTCAATCGGTGTGGCCTCAATGCCTGCAAAAGCAGCGCTTTGGATACGAAACACCATTATTTTCCAAGCCTTAACACTTTGTTAACCTATTTTGCCTATAGTGAGCCAATTTCCTAAGGCGCGGAGTGTGTCCAGACCATAGGAAAAGATTGATTTTTTGGCGGTTACCGCCGAAACTAAACCAGTGGGATAAGTATACGCAAGCCTGATCAATGATAAACAATAAAAAGCAGCGCCTCCCCCTGGCCATTGTGCTGGTCGTTTTCAGTATCGTTGTGATGCTGGTGAACACCTTTGCCGTGGTGCATCGTGCGCGTGAAGATTATAAGCAGTCGGTTCAAAGCGGCGCCTATGAGGCAGACCGCTTGCGCCGCATTTTATCGGACCATGCGGAACTAACGTTCCTGGCGGTGGATATGACACTGCGCCGCGCAAGCGAGCGCCAATATTTTAACGCACTGTTCGGCAACAAGCTCACTGAAGACATACTGAACAACTTCATGATGTGGGTGGATGATACCCCACAAATTTCTGCCATGTTGATGACTGACAGCACCGGTGAAATCACCGCGATTTACCGCAAGCAAGGCTACCAGACATGGATGGAGGGCAAAGAAACCCTCAAGAACCAAAATTATTTTATGGTGCATCAGGAGTCCGACGACCCTGACTTGCTGTATGTGGCGCCAAAGCAAAGCTTCATTCAGGATAAGGGCCTGATTATTATGACGCGCCGCTTAACGCACATCGACGGCTCGTTTGCGGGCATGGTGCTGGCGGCGATTAACAATGCGTATTTGCTGGATTTCTTCGAATCGCTCGAAGGCGGCAAAAGCAGTAAAATGGTGCTGCTGCGCGATGACGGCAACACACTGCTTTCCGTGACGGACGACCCCGCTGAGCTTTCGACGTTGCGTAAATTGGTGATGGAGCAGGGCGTGGCGCCGGTGGCCCCCGTGGGTACAAAAATAGACGGCACGAACGAACGCCGCCTCAGCACCAAAGATGTGCGCATTTACAGCTATGGTTATATTCCGAATTTAAGGCTGGTGACGGGGCTCGTGAGCCGCGGGGATGACATTTTTAAAGAGTGGTGGCAGAGCCGCATTAATGACGGGGTGTTCCTTGGTTTATTCGCGCTGTTCGCATTGGTAATTGTGGGCTTTGCCATGACCATGGCGCGCCAGATGCAGCGCGTAGAACGCTCGGAACAAGCCGCCGTGATGGCCAACCAGGCCAAAACGGAATTCCTTGCCAATATGAGCCATGAACTGCGCACTCCGCTGAACGCGGTGATTGGTTTTTCGGAAATGCTGGAAGCGGGTTACTTCGGCAAAATGAACACGAAGCAGAAAGAACGCCTGTCAGACATCCGTATGTGCGGCACGCATCTGCTGGAGCTGATTAATGATATTCTGGAATTCTCTAAAGGTGAGGCGGGCAAGCTTGAAATCCGTCCTGAAAAAGTGATCACCGCCAAGCTGGTGCAAACCTGTGTGCGTATGTTCGTAGAAAAAGCGCGTAGCGAAGGCATTATGATTACGGCGCACGCACCAGAAAATCTACCAAGCCTGTTCGTGGATGAACGCAAACTAAAACAGGTGCTGCTGAACCTGCTATCAAATGCCGTGAAGTTTACACCCAAAGGCGGGCGGGTGGAATTGCATGCTGGCGTTGGCACCCACGGCGAAATGGTGATTACGGTTTCTGACACTGGCATCGGGATGGACGAGGCGGATATTCCGCGCGCACTTTCCGTGTTCGGGCAGGTGCATAAAGACCCGCGTTATGGCGGCACGGGGCTGGGGCTTCCCTTATGCAAAATGCTGGTGGAGCTGCATGGCGGGCGCTTTGACCTGACCAGCCAAAAAGGGAAGGGCACAACGGCCCGTGTGGTGCTGCCTGCGGCGCGCGTGATTACGAAGAACGGCGCGGCGGCGAACGACGATGACGGCACCGCAGCCGGAAAATCACTCAGCGCGTAATCGATTTTACCCGATTTTTTTGGCAGCGGCTTTCACGATTTTTACAATCGCTTCATCAATTTTCTCAGCATAAAGGCCGCTGAAATCTTCCATGTCATGGCGGTACTGGTTGGCGACTTCCACCAGCACTTTAATCACCTGCCGCGAATTATTAAATTCGGGCGGCACATGCTTGGAAAGGGAAGGGTGCGCGGCGAATAAATATTGTGCCTCTTTTTCGTCATCGTGATGGTCCATCAACACATGCATGGTTTCGTCATACATGGTGTAGCCGGTTTTCAGGCTGCGAAGAATATAGAGCTCGTATAGATCAAACTTGTTGAAGTCCCCACCATAGGCAATGAGCTTATGCAAACCAAACCATTCTGGTGTGGTGTAGAGATTTTCACCTTGGTCGAGGTTGTCATACGTATCGCTCATGCGCTTGATGCGGCGGTATTCGCCCCACGCTGCACGCAATAGCGGGTAACGCGTACGCTCGATTACCGTTTGTGCGTCCTGAACCGCTTTTTGCTGCGGTGTTATTTTTTTGCCAAATCCGAGCATGTCTAACCTTTTAGAAATCGATGGTGTGAATCGGGATGGAACCTTCCATGGCAGGCGCCACCGTTTTAAAATTCGTGCCGTACAGTGTTTCTGGTAGCCAGGTAGCAATTTTGGGGTAAGCCGCAATGATGCAGAGCATCACTATCTGTAGTGCAATAAACGGCACTACACCCCGGTAGATGTCGCTGGTTTTAACCTGTGCAGGCGCTACTCCCCGCAGATAAAATAGCGCAAAGCCAAACGGCGGGGTAAGGAAGGAGGTTTGCAGATTCACCGCCATCATGATGGCAAGCCACACCGGATCTGCCCCCAAAAGCAGCAGCACCGGAGCAACAATCGGCACCACTACAAAAATGATTTCAATAAAATCAAGGAAGAAGCCAAGCAAAAACATCACCACCATCACCACCAGCATGGCCATAAACAGGCCACCCGGCAGGTTGGCAAGGGCATGGTGCACCACATCGTCCCCACCAACACCGCGGAACACCACGGTGAAAAATGCCGCGCCAATTAAAATGGCAAACACCATGCAGGTGTTTTTGGTGGTTTCACGCACCACATAGGTAAGGTTGCGACGGGTAAGTTTTCTCTGCACAAAGGCCAGTACCATGGCGCCAAAAGCGCCAATCGCAGCAGATTCCGTGGCCGTAGCCAGTCCGGCCAAAATCGAGCCAAGCACCGCTGCAATCAGCAATAGTGGTGGAACCAACACCCAGAGAAGCTGCCTGAGCGTAAGCTGGCGAATTTTCCGCATCGGGGGCATGGATTTCGGGCGGTATAGCGAGTAGCCCCATAGGAAGAGCGCATAAAGCAACACAAGACCAAAACCCGGCAGCATCGCACCGGTGAATAGGTCAGCGACGCTCACAGGCGTGGGCGACATGTTGCCCATTTTCATCTGTGCCGTTTGCCAGGATGAAGAAATCTGATCTCCCAGGAGAATAAGTACTATCGAGGGCGGGATAATCTGCCCCAGCGTGCCCGAGGCGCAAATGGCACCGGTGGCAATGCGGGGGCTGTATTTACTTTTCAGCATGGCGGGCAGGGCGATAAGCCCCATGGTCACAACCGTGGCACCCACAATGCCGGTTGAGGCGGCTAAAATGCCGCCCACCAACACAACCGCAAGGCCCAGGCCGCCTGGCCTACCACCAAACAGGCGTGCCATTGCTGTCAGGAGGCGCTCGGCAATGCGGGATTTTTCAAGCATCGTGCCCATGAAAATAAATAACGGAACGGCAAGCAGTAAGTCGTTCATCATTGTGCCGTAAATCCGGCTCGGTAGGGCCGTAAGGTACGATGGGTCAAATACACCAAATGCACTGCCGATACCTGCAAAAATCAGCGACACACCGGCGAGCACGAAGGCTACCGGAAAGCCCGTGAGCAAACCAAGGCATAGCCCGACAAACATCATGATGGTTAAAAACTCAGCCATGGCGCCAAATCCGCTTTAAGGTTTCAATCGCACGGGCGCACAGAGCAATGCCCTGCAGCATGATAACCCCAGCAAACACCCAGATGAGGGACTTGATGTAAAACACACCCGCCAGACCACCATATTCGGTGGAGCCCTCTTTCAGGTGCCATGAGCGCTGGATAAAGTCATCGGAGAAGTAAATCAGTGCCAAGCACGATGGGAAAAGGAATATTCCGCTTCCGAAAAGATTAACATATGCTTTTGTTTTTTCACTGAAATGTTGGTAGAACACATCAACCCTTACATGGCCTTCGCGGAGCAAGGTATAACCTGCCGCTCCCATAAATAATGTGGCATGGCAATAGAGCACCAGTTCACTGTGCCACACATAGCTGACAGAAAACAGGTAGCGTAAGGCCACGACAAGCGTCATCAGCAACACCATGACAAGTGACAGCCATGAAAGAATATAGCCAACAAGCAAATTAAACTGGTCGATGGCAGCGGCCATCTGAATAAGCCCCGGCGCACGCTCAGAAACCGAAACAGGGCGTGGCGGTGCGTGCAGCAAATGCCCCGGAACGTGGGTGATAAGGTCAGCCGTTACGCCCGTTTTCAGTACCTGCGCTTTTTCTTTTGCCGTTAGGGTTTCGGGCTTAAGAGCAGGTTTTTTAACGGGCTTACGGCGGGTGGGCTTTTTATGAGAGACGTGCTTTTTGCGCGGCGAGGCGGCCTTCTTTTTGGCAGGGCCCTTCTTTTTAGGAGAAGGTGATTTTTTCCGTTTTGGCTTCGCCATGCCGAATTACACGCCTCAAAATTAATATCGCCTTGAAAAACAAGTAACATATTACGGGCGGGATGCAAAAACATATTTTTTAGGTAACGATTTATTAAGCAGTGCTGAAGCGGAATTACAGAATCGCTAGAATATTTTCAGTCGGGCGGCCAATAACGGCCTTTTTTCCATTCACCACGATGGGACGCTCTAATAGTTTCGGATTCGAAACAATCAGCCCTATGATTTGCTTTTCGGTGATTTTTTGGTTACTGAGGCCGAGTTCTTTATATTCCGGCTCTTTGGTGCGGAGCACATCACGCGCGGAAAGTTTAAGCGCGGCCAAAATGGCGACAAGCTCTGCTTCCGTGGGCGGATTTTTTAAAAATTCCACAATTTCCGGCGCAATTTTTTTCTGCTGTAGAAGCGCCAGCGCCTCACGCGACTTACTGCATTTCGGATTGTGATAGATTTTTATTTTCAAGAAATTAAACCGAATGGTTAAAACTTATTCTCGCGCGGGAAACCCTGTGGCGGTAGGAAGCCGACAGCGGCGCGTTTGATCACCCACTGGGTGATGTTGGTTTCGGTGCGCGTGCGATTACCGAGGCCCCAACTTAGGCCATCGGCCAGCGTAAATACTTTCGCATCGCTCAGGCCGGAATTTTTGTATTTCTGGAAAATCACGCCTGCACCACGCGCCATTTCAGGCACCTCGGCGAGCGGGAACACCAGCAATTTACGGTTTTCGCCGATGACGGCGACGTGGTCATTGCCCGGCATAATCGGCACGCATACGCGCGCCACGCCTTCGCCCACATTCAGCACCTGCTTGCCGCTGCGCGTTTGCGCCACAACATCATCTTCCGTTGCGACGAAGCCTTTGCCCAGCGAAGAGGCGAGCAATAGCTTGCGACCTGAATGGTACACCATCAGGTTACATATATCGTGTTCCTGCGGCATATCGACCATGATGCGCACCGGCTCACCCTGGCTTTTTCCGCCCGGGAGCTTGTCGCAACCGATGATGTAAAATTTGCCATCCGTGCCGAACATGAGAAGTTTGTCGGTCGTTTGTGCCTTCAAGGCAAAGCGCAGCTCGTCACCTTCTTTAAATTTCAGGTTATCGAGTAATTCTTCGCCATGACCTTTCAGCGCACGAATCCAGCCCTGCTTGGAGCAGATAACCGTGATGGGCTCTTTCTCCACAAAGGCTTCGATGGAGACAATGTCGGATTTTGGCGCATCACCAAAGGCAGTTCGGCGCTTACCAAGGGTTGTTTTGGAGCCGAAACGAGTTTTAATCTCTTTAATTTCCTCGGCGATTTTCTGCCAGCGCAGTGGCTCGTCCTTCAGCAGGGCTTTCAAGGTCGCTTTTTCAGAGGAAAGCTCTTTATGCTCGCTGCGGATTTCAACTTCTTCCAGCTTGCGCAAACTACGCAGGCGCATGTTAAGGATGGATTCCACCTGCACGTCGGTGAGTTTCCACTTTTTCATCATGATGGGCTTGGGCTCATCTTCACTGCGGATGATGCGAATCACTTCATCAAGATTTAAATACGCAATCAGCAAGCCTTCGAGCACCTCAAGCCGGTGGTCGATTTTCTCGAGGCGGAATTTACTGCGGCGCTGCAGCACCACATGGCGGTGATCCAAAAATTCCTGCAAAGCCTCACGCAAGCTCATCACCTTCGGCATACCGGAGGCAGAGAGCACGTTGAGGTTAAGCGAAATGCGCACATCCAAATCCGTGGTTTTGAAAATGGATTCCATCAGCATTTCAGCATCCACCGTGCGGCTGCGCGGCTCAAAAATAATGCGGATATCTTCCGCCGATTCATCGCGGATATTGCCCAGCAGCGCGAGTTTCTTTTCTTTAAAGGCTTCGGCGACTTTTTCAATCAGGCGCGATTTTGGCACCTGATACGGAATTTCTGTCACCACAATTTGGTACAGGCCGTGGGAGAGCTCTTCTTTTTCCCACTTGGCGCGCAGGCGGAATGAGCCACGCCCCGTTTCATAGGCATTGACGATGTTCTCACGTGGCTCCACCAGTACGCCACCGGTGGGGAAATCAGGCCCCGGCACTAAATCGACCAGCGTTTCGGTGCGCGCATTCGGGCTTTTAATCAAATGCAGCAAGGCATCACACAGCTCGCCCACGTTATGCGGCGGCACAGAGGTCGCCATGCCCACGGCAATGCCTTCGGCGCCATTGGCGAGCAGATTCGGGAAAGCGGCAGGCAGTACGATGGGTTCGGATTCAGAGCCATCGTAGGTCGGCCTGAAATCCACCGTATCGTCGTGTAAGTTTTCGAGGAGCGACATGGCCGCGTCGGTCAGCTTGGCTTCGGTGTATCGCATGGCGGCGGCGTTATCGCCATCCACCGAGCCGAAGTTCCCCTGACCTTCCACGAGCGGGTAGCGCACCGAGAAACTTTGCGCGAGGCGTACCATGGTGTCATACACCGCTACGTCACCGTGCGGGTGGTATTTACCAATTACGTCACCCACCACGCGGGCGCATTTTTTATAGCCGGACTTGGGGTCGAGTTTCAGCTGCAACATGGCGTAGAGCAAACGGCGATGTACGGGCTTTAAACCATCCCTCACGTCGGGCAGGGAGCGCGACATAATGGTGGAAAGCGCATAGGCAAAATAACGGTCCTCCAGCGCGGCGGTAAAGTCCACGGAGACGACAGTTTCAGCAATGGGCGTTTTCTTTTTTGACATGTGTGTAAGGGTTTTACACCATAAGAATGGCGGATTTCAAGGCTTTTTAACCAAGACGCTATGCGGGCAGAGGGCAGGGGGCCGCCGGAGAGAGCACGCCGGAAACAAGCGATAGTAAACGTTCGCGCGCCTGCGGCAGACCGTGGCGGGAATATTCAAGCAGATGTTTTTCTAGAAAATAACCCGTTAAACGCAGCCCGCCGAAAATATCGGTGACGGGGGAATCGCCGCTCCCGCCGGATAAAAATGCGGGCAGGGGCAATAGCTTATCGTGATAGATTTTTCCGGCGCTTTCGCACACAGCACGGCCTGATTTGGGCGATACATATATCAGGTTTTCATGTACACCGGTGGCCGCGCAGGTGGTGAGGTCGAGCCCGAAACCGAGTTCTTTTAACAATTCCATTTCAAGCAGCACATAGGTTTTGAGCCAATCTTCCGGCTGGCCGCGCGTAAGGACGGAAAGGAAATTCAGCAGCGAAACATAAAGCGATGGGTGCGGGTCACGCTCTGGCATGGCGGCTACGATAAGCGAGAGGGCCGCGTTCATGGCATTGAGTTTTGCACCGTCTTGAATGATGAGGGCGGAGAAGGCCTTGGCAGGCTCTACGCGTAAACTACCGAGCTGGTCTTCGAGCCGCGCGCTCCAATGCGCTTCCACCACATTGCCGGGCTGCACACCTGCCCGCGCTTTTTTTGAAAGCCGCACCATGCCGCTATACACACCCTGCTCACGCGAAAACACACGCACGAGCAGTGCGTGCTCGCCATACGCGCGGGTGGAGAGGATGAGTGCGGTGTCGTGCCATTCCATGCGCGGATTTTAACACGAAGCGGTGCGCGTGGCTATGCACTGTGTGTAAAAAAACAAAAATCCTTTTTAGAAGCGTGGTCCTTGCGCATAATGCATTTTTCATGAGATTGATGCGCACATGACTTTTGCACTGGCCTATAATGCGGGCCCCAGTTTAGGAGACGACATTCAAACGCTTGCCGCGCGGCAATATATGCCGCAGGTAGATGTGTGGATTAACCGTGAGAAAATTGCTAAGGCGCAGATGCCTGCAGGTACAAAATGCATCATGAATGGCTGGTATATGCACAATCCTCGCCAGTGGCCACCTACGCAAAATATCCAACCGTTATTTGTTTCGTTCCATGGGCGGCCTACCGGCGCGCAGAATATCCGCGCGCGTGTGTATGATACCGTGCTGGGACGCCTACCGCAGGGCTCAGTGCTGGATGAAAAACACCGAGCCTATTATACAGACCATGCGCCCATTGGTTGCCGTGACATTGCCACGCTTAAGGCTTTTGACGCAATGGGTGTGCCCGCCGAATTTACCGGTTGTCTGACGCTGACACTGAAGCGGCCGAACGTGGCGCGTACGGAGACGGTTGTTTTTGCCGACCCTTTTGGCACATTACCGCTAACGACGCACCGTTATGACATATGGCGTAAACTGCCGAAAGAAATGCGTTCCGCTGCGAAAAAAGTGACGCATTTGACGCTGTGCCACAGTCTGGAAAAAAGAATGCAGTGTGCAGAAGAATTATTAGCGATTTACGCCGGCGCAAAGTTGGTGGTAACGGCGCGGCTGCATGCGGCGCTGCCGTGCCTTGCTTTTGGTACGCCGGTTATTTTTCTGGATATCGGTCAACGCACGGAGCGTTTTTCAGGCTATGAAACATTGCTGAGGCGAGTGAGTGTGGCAGATTTTATTGATGCCGCGAAAAAAGGCGATGTGTCACACCTTATTTCAACACCAGATACGGCGCAGCTCGCCACGCTGCAACAAAAATTACGTCAGCGCCTGGAAGCCTTTATTGCGGGTTAACACGGTTATATTGCTGCTCGGGTGAGCGTGCACGCGGGTCAAAATCAGACGGTGCTGCCTCGCGCTCTTTTTCCATCCGCTCTTTTTCTTTTTCTTGCAAGTCGACCCAGCCGTCGGGGTAGCGTTTGTCCCACGAGCCAGCAGGTTTTTTCGGTTGATTGGCATCGGACACAAACGGGTTTTTGTTTTTTGGAAACCATGTTTCATCCACCACTACACTGTCGCAGACGCTTAAATAAGGGTCGCTGGCAAACACGCCGAAGGTGCCGCCAATGATATTGCCGCCGCCATCAGGCGCGAAGATACGGCCATACCCGCATGAGGTGGAGTCGGTGCGGATGGTGTATTCGGTGATGTCTACCGGCAGGCCGCGCCACAATGTTTCGATGCGGAAGGTAAGGTCGACAAACTCAAATGGAAAACCACGCACTTCTTTGGTGGTTTCGGTGATGTGGGTGAGGGTGCCCTTAAACGCAATGGCTGCATTTTCCATCGGGAAACGCGTTCCCGGGCAGCCGCAATCTTGCGACATGGTGGGGTCACGCCGCTTGGCATCCGCTGCCTGCGGCAGCGTCACGCACAGCAGCAGCGCCGTGCACAGGAGCGATTTATTCAGTCGGCGAGAGAGGTTCATACGACACTCCGGCAGGGGTGGGAGGGTTACGGTAGCGTGGGCCTTCCGGTGTGAAGGTGACATCGGGCTCACCCAGCGCAATTAAATCTTCACCCGCTTCAGACAAAAGCCGTGTGCGGGTGCATTTATCAACGGTCAGCGGGCTGTGTTTTTCGTAAAACGCATAGACGAGATATTCTTTGCCCTGCTCAAAGGGATAGCCGCAGCTGATGCCATATTTCAAAACACCGTATGTATCGGCGCGGTCGGTAAAGAGGCGCAACTGCTCCTGCGCGGGCCCACGCCAGCTTTTGCTAACATCAAAATACACACGCAGTTTTTTAGTGCCGTAATCTTTGACCTCAACGACCTTACCGGCGAACACGCGACCCGAGCGCTCCCAGCTTTCGGCAGGCGTCCATTCATACTTGCAGCGGCAATAATCGAAGGCGTGCGCAGCAGGCGCGAAACTTAAGGCAAACACCGTCAGCAAAAATACCATGCGCATGGCGTGAGGACCTCTTATAACGTCAGGTTCGATGTATCATCCTGCCAGTTTTCCCGCACTTTTACAAACAGGAACAAATGCACGTGCTGCGACAGCATGCGCTCTAAATCTTTGCGCGCTTCTTCACCCACGGCGCGGATGGTGCCACCGCCTTTACCCAGTACGATTTTTTTATGGCTTTCGCGCTCTACAACAATAGCCTGATGTATTTTCACACCACCTGCGGGCTCGGTTTTCGACACCGGACGTTCTTCCCATTTTTCGGTTTCTACCATCAGGGAGTACGGCAGCTCCTGCCGCAATTTCATGAACAGTTTTTCGCGTGTGATTTCAGCGGCGATAAAGCGCATCGGCGCATCGGTAATCTGGTCTTCGGGGAACATCCAAGGTTGTTTGGGTGCACCTTCCGCGAGGTAGTTCTTCACGTCGTCTACCCCATCGCCAGTGAGGCCGCTGATCATGAACACCTGTTCGAAAATGTTTTTTTCGCCCAGCGCCGCAGCGAGCGGTAATAATTTTTCCGGTGTGATGCTGTCAGTTTTATTCAGCACCGCAATGGCCCGCACGCCACCGCGTTTCACGCGGTTTTCGATGCCTTCTAAAATCGTGTTTAGATGAGGGGTGATGCCGCGATGGCTGTCTATGAGTAATAAAATTGTGTCGCCGCTATCCATACCGCTCCATGCGGTTTTGACCATGGATTTTTCGAGGCCGCGTTTGGGGGTGAAGATGCCGGGTGTGTCGACAAAGATGAGCTGGGTCTGGCCCGCCATGACGATGCCGCGCAAAAGCGTGCGCGTGGTTTGCACCTTGGGGGTAACGATGGCAAGCTTGCTGCCCACCAGTGTGTTGAGCAGTGTGGACTTACCAGCATTCGTTTCACCCACAAGGGCGATCACCGAACAACACTGAGAAGAAAGATCTGTGCGGGGATTGTTCATGCCTTAAGCTTATAGCACGGGGCGGGGGGCTTCGCCAAGCTGCGCGAGCAGCGCGCCCGCCGCATCTTGCTCGGCAACTTTTTTTGAAGCGCCGCTGCCGCGCGCCATACCCTTACCTTCGACACTCACTTCCACCAAAAACAGCGGTGCGTGCGCGGGGCCGGTGGCTTCAATCAGTGTGTAGTGTGGCAGGGGTAGCCCAAGGCTCTGCGCCCATTCCTGCAGTAAGGTTTTACTGTCACGCGGGGGTTCGGCCATACTGGCGGCGTGGGGGTCTAGAAGTGGTAACAGGAAGGCTTTGGCCGCCTTCAGCCCGCCATCAAGATACATGGCGCCCAGCAGCGCCTCAAAAGCATTTTCAAGATTGGCAACGTTCTCGCGGCCACCGGTTTTTTCTTCGCCATCGCCCAAAATCAACGCATCGCCCAAATGAATTTTTTCTGCCATTTTGGCGAGGGTTTCGCCCCGCACCAATTGCGCGCGGCGCTTCGCGAGCGCGCCTTCATCTTCCTTGGGATAAAACGTAAGCAGGTATTCGGTGACGAGCAGACTGAGGACACTGTCGCCTAAAAATTCCAGACGCTCGTAATTCGGTGCGCCAAAGCTGGGGTGTGTGAGCGCCTCTTTGAGTAGCGAAGGATCGCGAAACACATGGCCCAGTTTTTGCGTGAACCGATTCATGCGGTTACTCGATGGCCTGCCAGAAACGATCGGTGCGGATATTCGCCAGCCATTTCCAGATAATGTAGAACGGTGCATCGGCGGAAACGAATACGCGCTTGGCTTTACCCACCAGATTTTCTGCTGGCACATAGCCCACCATGCTGATGACGCGGCTATCCTGTGAATTATCGCGGTTATCGCCCATGAAGAAATAATGCGCGGCTGGCACGGTGTAGACATCCGTATCATCTAGCGGGCCATTCGGCGCATCGTCGAGCACAATGTAGCTTTTGCCTTCGGGCATGGTTTCTTTAAATTGGCGGTAGCGGTGCGCGCGCCCGCGTTCGTCTTTTTCTTCCCACCAGCCGAGATCTTCACGCGGCAAGGCTTTGCCGTTAATGAAAAGCACGCCGCGCTTTACCTGAATGGTGTCGCCCGGCAAACCGACGAGGCGCTTGATGTAGTCAATGGAAGGGTTTGACGGCAGGCGGAACACAATAACATCGCCGCGTGCTGGCTCCTCAAAGAAAATGCGATCTTCCCACAAACGCGGGGCAAGTGGCATGGAGTAACGGCTGTACCCATAGGCCGATTTGGAAACGAAAATATAGTCGCCCACCAAGAGGCCAGACTTCATGGAGCCCGACGGAATGTGGAACGGCGTAAACACAAAACTGCGCAGCACAATCGGCACCACCACGCATACAAGGATAAGAAACGTCCATGTTTCGTAGAATTTTTGTTTTTTAGCGTGTTTCAACGCCGCGGCAGGGGAGGTATGTTTCACGCAGATGTTCCCGAAGAAAATGGCTTAAACCGTTGCACAGGTTATAAACGAAACGGCGGGACCAAGTCGAGTAAAACTTGCGTCCCGCCGTTCTCTCCCCCCACGCGTTGCTTCTTGGTTTCCTCCCCCTTGAAGCAACGGTATTTCTTAGAAGTGGTACACCACCGCTGCGCTATATTGCAGCTGGTAGTCGATACCATCGGATGTGTCTTGCAGGTAATGCGCCATGCTGCGCAGACCGAATTCTTCGCTGAACAGGATTTCAAACCCTAGGCCGGCACGAACCCCGTCCTGTGTGCCATCATCCGCAGCGCTTCCGCCAAAAGCAGAGGTGGCAGAAATATCTTTATACATAATCATATAACCCACATCCGCGAGCAGATTCAGGTTTTCATGCACAGGCGCGATGGCCATCAAGCTCGCGTAAGCGCCCATCATCTGAAAATTTGTGGTGAGCGTGCCATTGCGCTGTTCTTCTTCCATGGTGACATAGCCACCGAATTCTATCGCGCCATATTCATGGAAGCGGTAACCGCCGAACACTTCGCCGCCTGGAAAATTATCGGCAAAACTCTGGTCAAGATTGCCCTCATAGGAAAGCGTCGTGTGGGCATAACCGGCGCCGACGTAAAACGGAACATCATCGTAACTTGCGGCGGCAGTGCCAGCAGCGCCAAGCACAAGAATCATCAGTAAGGGCAGAAATTTTTTCATACTCGTCTCCTTTAGAGTCGTTACCCGCGTGATACATAGCATTCGGGAGATGCACCACGCGGGTTCAGCCAGAATGGCAGCGCGTGGTTAATAAAAGGTTACTGGAAAAGAGAAGCAGGGCGGCGAAATGGCCGGAAGGGCGGGTGTGTTGTATTTGTGCAACAGGGGTAATGCGGGGGGTTTATGCCCCAAAAAAGGCGCAAAACCGCCCTAAACCAAGGCGGTAAACGGTCTTGCCCTTCCGTTTAAAACCCTTTATATAGAGTTTCCTTCTGGGGGCCTAGCCCCCGAAGATATCGAATGGTTAGGAGCGGTGGCCGAGTGGCCGAAGGCGGCGGTTTGCTAAACCGTTATACGGGTTAAACCGTATCGGAGGTTCGAATCCTCTCCGCTCCGCCATTAAAAAAGCCCCCGCGTGGGGCTTTTTTAATGGCGGAGCGGCGCTTGGATAAGAACCTCTGTTCGACAAAATGCCAACGGCTTTTTGGGCGCCCCGCGCCCCGAAGGGGTGAAGAAAACGCCCTAGCGTTTTCTGAATCAATCCTCGTAGCGTTGCCCTTCTTATAACAATTAAGTTATTGATGTCTTATTTGATTCTTTTGGCCTTTGAGCTAAAACTAATGATGGGATTCGAACTGCCAATATAACAAGTCAAAAACATGCTCGACCAAAAAGGTGTAAATAGATTCCTCGAACAATGCTTTGAGCTCTGGATTAATCCAGAGCTTGAGAAACGTAAGCAGTCTGGTCAAATCACAGAATCTTTTATTTTAAACTCCGCCGAAGTTGTAATGTTCGGGGACGGAAAGCCTCTGGTTGTCCGACTAAACGAAGAGGTAAGCTCTATATTTCAGGTATCAATTCCCAAAGAACGTATCCAAGATCTTGGCCCTGGCGATTTAGTTTCGGCGGATGAGGTACAAGTATTAGATATCAAGCCCCCCACAGGATGAGATTAACCATGCTCACGTTGTTTTAATACGCACTGGTAATACTTGGGTTTTCACCTTTAATTTCACATATAATAGTGGCCATGTCGCAGAATGCTACAAAGCTGCAAAAGAATTCTATGATTCTGCTCAGAACAATCTGCAAAAAAGCAGATACAGAAGTTTTATAGATAATCTCTTTAGCTCCGTGGAACTAATGTCCAAATGCCTTTTGTTGATGACCCCAGGAGAGGTAAAATATAATCACAACGGCATAAAAATAAAATTAATGAGAGAAAGAAAAACCAAATTATAGGCGGTGATCTTGCACCGCTACTTAATCGATTGTCTGCTGCGCGCACTAAAGCTAGATATGAAACTATAGCCTATCTTCCCGATGCCAATGAACTAGGACTCATGCTTGAAGAAGCGGCAAAGGCCTTGGTGTTGTGTAAGTCGCAAATACCACGGCGCTCAAAAGAAGTACTTGGTGAAACTGCTTAATTATAAAGCTTACAGCTTCTTTTCATTAAAGAATTTGGCAATAAGCTCCTTCAAATCATAACGATTCCCAGAAATCGATAATCCACCCCCACTAAATCTCCCAGCCGCTTTTAGGTTTGAGTGCGGGCTTTGCTTCCGTGGACCAGTCGGCGGCGGGCGGTGGCATGCGCGGTGTCGGCGCGTCACGCGGCGGAGCTTCCGCCTCTTTGGTGCGCCCACACGTGTTGGCGTAATACTCCAGAACAAACCCGTGTAGTTTACCGAGCATCTGCTGCATCGGTTCGCTGTCGCGGAAAATCTGCTGCGCTTCCGCCAGCGAATTGGGGATTGGAAAACGCGCCATTTCGGTTGCCGGAATAATCGCCTGTGGCGTGACAAGATGGCGGTATGTTTCCGGCTTTTCTGCCACGGGTGGCGGTGTTGGATTTCTAATCAAATTCATTTCAAAACTATTCACCAGCCCCGTCCACGTTAATATTTTTTCAGCCGCGGGGTGCAGCAGCGCAAGCTTTTCTATCCAGTCCAGCTCAGGCGGTTTTGGTGGCGGTGGCGGCGGCGTGGGCCGCACCTCTACCTTCACATGTTCGTCGAGCGCCTGCCGGAAGGCCGATGTAATCACCGCCATGGCGAGGTAAGGGTCCATCGAGGCGCCGCCATAACGCACCTCAAAATGCGGCCCCTCGCCATAGGTGATGCGTAGCGCCGTGCCCTTTTTCTTCTCGCTCCCGAAGGCAATGGTTTCAGGATTATTCATGATGCCTTTAAAGCGGTCATACGAGGCTTCGGTGGCACCAAAAATCAGCGTGGCGTCGCGCAGCAAAGGTAGCATGGTGTTTGCCACGTGGTAGGCCAGCGGATGGTAGCTATATTTTTCTGCGCAGTTGAAAATATTATTCCCCAGTTCGTCCACCGCGCCGATATGAACGTGCCCTGCATTGCCCGCACGTTCGTTTTTGCCGATGGTGCCATCCCCACCTTCCGACGGAAAAGGCTTGTCGCCAAAATCGATGTAATCGACACCATATTTTTTGGCATCACGCGTGGCAATCAGCCGGATGGCGGCAAACAACATGGCGATGAAATCCGGCGGGTGCATCTGGGTGGAAACTTCATATTGCCCTTGACCCGCCTCTTTATCGATTTTCGCAAAATAGGGCCGCGAGCCATAGGACCCAAAATAGCGATGGGCGATGCTTTTTTCATGGCCTTCATAGAGATGCGTCATGTCCAGCATCTTTTCTGTTGAAACGCCGCTTGCATCCACCGCATAGCCCTCAACATCTGCCCCCGCAGTGAAGGTGATGCCAAATTTTTCTTTAACGTAACGCATGTTTTCACGCGTGATTTCGAGCGCGGGCAGGCGCACCTCGGCGCGATATTCCCCCGCAGGCAGGTCGTGAAACGGTAAGTCGTGGTAGCGTGTTTGGCGCATGCGGAAAACCCTTATCGCACTGATTTTACGCCATTTAGATTAACAAATGATTAATGGAATCAGGCCCGTTGGGGGGGGCTTTTTTGCGCATCTTTTAAGGCGCATCGGTGTGAAAAAGGGGGGCGGCCCACAGACCATGGCATATAGCGTTTGCCGCCTTGGTTTTGCGCGGCCCTGCGGAGAATAAAAGATTTGCTTATTCATTCAAGCGTGATATAGACACGAGCCTGATTCTTGAGGGGTTTTTAACATTCCCCCTGTTTCTTGTCGCGGGGTAGAGCAGCCCGGTAGCTCGTCAGGCTCATAACCTGAAGGTCGTTGGTTCAAATCCAGCCCCCGCAACCAAGAAAACCGCCAGTTTCAGAAGATTTGTAGTTTTTAAAAAAAGCACCAGTGCTACACTGGTGCTACAAATCTGACCTGGTTTCATGATTCCGAGGAATACCTTAGATATAGACAAGTTGAGCAGCTTATTTTATAAAAGCGGCTCCTTGCGTGCTAATGCCGCAATTTTGCCTTTCTGTTGGGAGATCGTCTAATGGTAGGACAACAGACTCTGACTCTGTTTATCTAGGTTCGAGTCCTAGTCTCCCAGCCAACTCTTCATTCCACTCCGTCCAATAAAATCCATAAAAACATAGGCAAATAGCCAGTCATAGAGATATGCACTGGCCACTCCCGTCCGTTCCCGTGTGTTGACATGTACCTCCATTTGGGGGCATAAATGGGGGCATCTTTTTTGCAGCTAGGGAAAAATGCCCCCAAAATGAAACTTACAGACGTTATTTGCAGGAATGCCAAGCCCTCTCCTAAGCCCCGCAAGCTCTCAGACGGTAGCGGGCTATATCTTGAGGTAATGCCCAATGGCAGAAAATACTGGCGGCTCAAATACCGCATCGCTGGAAAAGAAAAGCGCTTAGCCATTGGCGTTTACCCAGAAACAAGCCTTGCAGCAGCACGCGAGAGGCGGACAAATGCACGAAAGGCAATCTCTCAAGGCATTGACCCTTCCCAGAAAAAGCAAGAAGCCAAGCGCATTGCCCTGCTAAATAGCGAGAATACCTTTGAGGCCATTGCCCGCGAATGGCATGAAACTAATTTACACACTTGGAGCAAGAAGCATGGCGATGCTGTAATTAAGCGGCTGGAAGCTGATATTTTCCCAAAGCTAGGTAAGCGCCCCATTGCAGAAATTAATGCGCCTGAGGTGCTTTCCGTTTTAAAAATCGTTGAAAAGCGAGGCGCATTAGATTTAACGCAAACCATTGCACAGTATTGTAGGCGTATCTATGCCTATGCGATTGCTACAGGAAGAGCGGAACGTAACCCCGTTACAGACCTGCGCGGCGCACTAAAAACCCCTAATAGAAAACATCACGCCCACCTGAAACCAAACGAGTTGCCAGAATTTCTACAAAAGCTGGAGGCTTATGATGGGACACCTCAAACAAAACGGGCTTTAAGGCTTTTGATACTTACCTTTGTCCGCACCACAGAACTGCGCGGCGCAACGTGGCAGGAAATAAACTTTGAAAAGGCTGAGTGGCGTATCCCTGCTTCACGCATGAAGATGAAAGACCCGCATATCGTTCCTCTTTCCAAGCAAGCAATCACCCTTTTGAAAGAGCAGCAAAAACATAGCGGCAATAGAGAGCATGTTTTCCCGAATGAGCATAAGCCTATTACCTTTATCAGCGAAAATACCATGCTCTATGCAATTTACCGCATGGGTTATCATAGCCGCACCACAGGGCATGGCTTCCGCGCAACCGCCTCCACCATCCTTAACGAAAACGGCTTTGCCCCCGATGTGATTGAACGCCAACTTGCACACATGGAGCGCAACAAAGTCCGTGCAGCCTATAACCACGCCCAATACCTACCCGAACGCCGGAAAATGATGCAGTGGTGGGCAGATTATTTAGACAACGCAAACAAAGCCAATAGGTCTATCTATAGCCTTTCTGTAAATAGTAAAAAGGGGGCTTAGAGCAGCATGGTTACAATTCTTCAGCCCGTTGATGTTTCAGATAGGTGCTTTCTTTATGAAGCACTTCTTTGGGTGGGATTTAACCGTTTCCCGCTTCTATCCTACACTGAAAATGGAGTGGATTTTAGGTTTGATAACAAAAAAGATGACCAAACATATGAAGGCGAAATTCCTTGGGAGAACATGTACATCACAACGGAAGAGTGCGCGAGTGTAGGTCTTCCCCCCAATCCAGAATATGAAGCCCTAATAAACGACGAATATCAGCCTTCTGTTGAAACAATAGAAAAGATTCTTAGTTACGATATAGAAGAAAGTGAAAAGAAAAAACTAAGAATACAACTGGAGGAAGCGAAGATTCAAGAAGAGAAAATTGCTATTTGGGAAGAGCAATTTAATGCTTATACCGAAGTGCCCATCAGTAAAATATTCTTAGCTCTCCGTGAAGGTAGGCTCAAAGCTTTTGGGAGGCGTCTGCCACACCTTTCTGTAGAAAAATCCATAAAGCAGCTTGATAAAAAAAGCTCTTGGAATTGGAGTGATTTAGAGTATGAAGAAATACCTGAAAAATTCTGGCGAATTGACCAAATACACTGGTCTTCAAGTGCAGCGGAATCTGAAGATAAGCACTACATACACATCTACGTACACACGGAAGAACTTTTTAGTATTTTCCCTATCCCCGCCGCCGAACAAACAAAAAATGTATTACTGATTCAGGGGCAATATGTTCTAAGTCACGATGCACCCAAAACAGTTCTTACGAAAAATCGGGGGCGGCCATCGTGGGATTGGGATAGTTTCTACCTTGAAGTTTCCGAAAGAATAAAAAACGAAACGTATCCAGAAAAATTGGAGGCTTTCGTGCTAGAAATGCAGGGGTGGTGTTTAACACAATGGGGGTTTGAGCCTGGAAGAAGCACGGTTTTGCAGAAGCTCAGCCCTTTCCATAAAAAATTTTCCCGCAAATAGTCAGAAATTGGGGTTGCTGGTTTACTGACTTACTTGCTGACTTGATTTTGTTCTTTTCTGACTCCATTTCACTCGCTTCCACCCAACGGCTTCCTTAGTACAGAAGTGGCCTCTGCCAAATGGCAGGGGACTGTTTTGTAATTTAATGGAGTAGTAAGAATGCCAGAGAATCTCCTTCTTCCTGAAACCGGCTTTGTAAGACTTTCCACCATCCTAAAAATCATCCCTGTGGGAAAATCCACTTGGTGGGTTGGTGTTAAGTCTGGGCGCTTCCCCAAACCCGTAAAACTAGGTGAACGCATCACGGCATGGCGCGTTGAAGAAATAAAAGCGATTATTGAAAACTTCCCTACTGCCAAAACTGAATAAGGCGGGATGGTAGAGTGAAGCGTAAAAAGCGCACGTACAACACGCGACTTATTAAGTGTGAACTGAGCTATACCGTTCAAGAAATAGCAGAGCGGTTAAGTGTTCATGTAAACGCCGTCCACCGATGGACAAAAGTAGGCTTGTCCTGCATTGATGGCCTAAAACCTCAAATGGTGCATGGAAGTGAACTGATTGCTTTCTTAAAATTGCGCCAGTCTAAGCGCAAATACACCTGCAAAGAAACCGAGCTTTATTGCTGCAAGTGCCGGAAGCCTCAGCCCGCATGGGAGGGGCAGGCCGACCTTATAATCAGGAACAGAAAGCAGCTAAATATCCATGCCTTGTGCGCAGTGTGCACCACGCCGATGAACAAGGTGGGCTCTATTAAGAAACTTGAGGAATACGCAAAAACCTTCTCTGTGCAGACGATACAAGGCGAGCACTTAATAGAGCGTGAGTATCCCCCCGTTAAGTGTGAAATAGAAGGAGCGAATGAAGCATGAAAAAATACAACCCTAAAAATGAACGTATCAAGCGGGAGTATTATAAGTTTTTGAGGGAAGCAGACAGGAAGGCTGAAAGCACCATTGATGGCATCAGAAAGTCCATCCTGCGCTTTGAGAGCTACAATTGCTTTAAGGATTTTGCCACCTTCAACAAAGAACAGGCCATAGGCTTTAAAAAGCACCTCACCCAGCAGAAAGCCCTGCAATCCGGCGCACCACTCAGCAGAGCTACCGTTCTATCTACCATGAACCACCTGCAAGCCTTTCTTAAATGGCTTTATTATCAGGATGGCTATAAATCAAGAATCCACATTCCCGATATTGAATACTTCAATCTTTCCGAAAAGGAGGTGCGGACTGCAAAGAGCAAGAAGCTAAGGGATTACCCTTCCCTTGAGCAAATACGCACGGCAGTGGAAAGAATGCCCACCACCAGCGATATAGAAAAACGCAACCGTGCCTTGGTAGCATTTACCATTCTTACAGGAATGCGAGATAGTGCCATTACCTCTTTGCGGTTAAAGCATGTGGATATTCAAAAAGAACTGGTGAAGCAGTACCCCGATGAAGTGAAAACTAAATTCAGCAAAACAATTATCACCTATTTCTTTCCCGTGGGGGATGATTTTAAGGACATCGTGGTTGGGTGGCTTGAATACCTTACAAAAGAAAAGCTGTTCAGCCCGAATGACCCCCTATTCCCCAAAACCAAGGTGGTGCTGGACGATACTTATACTTTTACAGCCAATGGGCTGAGTAAGGAATTTTGGGGAACAGCCACGCCTATCCGGCAAACCTTTAAAGATGCTTTCCAAGCGGCGGGGTTGCCTTATTTTAACCCCCATTCATTCCGGCATACGCTTGCACATGTAGCAGAGCGTTATTGTACCACGCCAGAACAATTCAAGGCATGGAGTCAGAATTTAGGCCATGAAAACGTGCTTACCACCTTCACCAGCTACGGCAACATAGACCCCTATAAGCAAGGCGAGGTTCTAAAGGGGTTAAAAATAACAGAAAATACCCCAGACAAGGCAGACTTACAGGCAGCTATAAGGCTGATACAATCCAAACTTGTCTAATACGGCTTAGCTGACTATGTTTGCGGGGTAATTAATGTTTTTGAGAAGACCTATGCAGCAAAACCTACTAAATGACCTAAAAGTCCTCCTTTCAAAAGATGACCGCCTGACGGTAGAGGGGCAACTGCTCAAAAATAAGGTGATTGAGTTGGGGCTTGCGCTTGATGCCAACCTTCTCAAACTACTTCTTTCTCACTCGGCCATTAGTAAGCATTTTTTTGCCGAGGTAGCTGGGGTGAAAGTTTTTGACAAAATCAAATTTCAACAATTTGTGAGTAATAAGGCATTTCTGCCGGACAGCTACACCGCTTTCAAAAACAAAATTGGCCTAATAACTGACTCCACATACCTTACCGATAGCAAGGAGATAGTTCTAGCGTGGCCTTATAAAGACTGTGTGCTGGAAGGTGGGCAAACCAAGGAAGAGGCCAAGCGTAACGAGGTTTTTTATAATGAAACCCTTGCCCCTGACCAAATCGACCGACTCCTTACCCCTAAGGCGCTAACAAATTTCAAACGATATGACAAGAATGGTGTGCAGAAGGTAACAACAGTCACCAAGGATGATAACCTTGTCATCAAGGGAAATAACTTGCTGGCACTGCATACACTCAAGCGAGCTTATGCTGGAAGGGTAGATTTAATCTACATTGACCCGCCATATAATCCCGAAAGTCCAAACAATACTTTTTGTTACAACAACACTTTCAATCGCTCATCGTGGCTAACGTTTATGCGGAATCGCCTTGAGGCATCAAGAAAGTTGCTAAAGCCTGATGGCGCAATGATTGTGGCCATTGATAAGAATGAATTTCTTTATCTTGGCGTTCTTCTTGAAGAGGTTTTTGTCGGCTGTGAAACCCACTGTATAACCATTGTTCACAATCCCAGAGGGGCTCAGGGAACAAATTTTTCATATACCCATGAGTACGCCTTCTTTGTTTTCCCAAAAGGCAAGAAGGTCATATGTGATAGAAAAATTGATGATACTGAGTGGGCTAATTTTAGAAATTGGGGTGGTGAGTCCGAGCGCACAACAGCTAAGAACTGTTTTTACTCCATAGTTGTAGAGAATGGAGACGTTGTTGGTTTTGGAGACGTTGTTGATGACCTGTCTATTCATCCACAACAGACCGAATGCCAAGATAATAAATACTATATTTACCCAATTGATACAAAAGGAGTGGAGCGCAAATGGCGCTATGCTCGACAGAGCGTTGAGGAGATTCAACACCTTTTGCGAGCGAAAAAGACAAAGAAAGGTTACGAAATTGAGATGGGGAAGGATTTTGGCACTTACCGGACTGTCTGGCAGGATACCCGTTATGATGCTAATAAATATGGCACACAAATCGTCAAAGCCCTCGTCCCAGATTGTAAATTTGATTTTCCAAAATCTCTTTGGAATGTTTATGATTGTCTGTATGCGGTGGTTGGCAATAAAAAAGAGGCCCTCATTTTAGACTTTTTTGCCGGAAGCGGCACTACTGCTCATGCAGTTCTAGAACTTAATAATGATGATGAGGGTAATCGTAAATTTATCCTATGCGAGCAAATGTACTATGTGGAAACACTCACTGCGAAGCGGGTGCATAAAGTCATTGAGAATATGGGCAAGGGCTCCTTTGTTTATGCAGAAATATCTAAAGCTAACGAATATTTTTCTGAGCAGATTGAAGGTGCCAAGGATACGGTGGAGCTAACTGAAATTTGGCAGACAATGCAGGAAAAGGCTTTCCTAAGTTATAGGATTGACCCTACGGCCATCAACAAAGCCACCTCCGATTTTTCTGCCCTAAGTTTGGATGAGCAAAAGCGCTTCCTAATGGAGGTGTTGGATAAAAATATGCTTTATGTGCCATTAAGTGAAATTGATGATGAAAGCTATGGCATAAGCGCAGATGATAAAAAGCTGAATGTACAGCTTTTTAGACAGTCATAAGTGGTGAAGTAAAATGACCGAGATAAAGACGCTCCACCAAGGTCTAATTGAAGAGTTTGGCAAGAAGTTTATCGATAAGACCGAAGTACCCCCTCACATGGTGGCTAATCTTAGCCCCAAATTTGCTTTACGCCATTATCAGCACAAGGCCTTTCAGCTTTTCTTGAAGTACTGGAATGAGTCGTTTGAGGGCAAACCACGCCAAAACCACCAGCTTTTATTCCACATGGCTACTGGTAGTGGAAAAACATTAATAATGGCGGGGCTAATGCTGCATCTTTATCAGCAAGGCTACCGTAACTTCTTATTTTTTGTGAACAGCAGTAATATTATCCAAAAGACCCGTGATAACTTCCTAAACCCGCTTTCTGCCAAGTACCTTTTCTCAGAGCGACTAGCAATCGGCGAAAAGCAGTTTGCTATTCGCGAGGTGGATAATTTTCAAGCTGGGAACCCCGATGATTTGAACATAGTTTTCTCAACTATTCAGGGGCTGCACATGGCTCTCAATAACCCTCGCGAAGGGGCTTTAACCTATGATGATTTTGAGAATAAAAAAATTGTCCTTATTTCAGATGAAGCTCACCACATAAACGTTGATACCCGACGTGGTGCTACTACCGGTGACCTTTTGGAGATAGATAGCTGGGAAGGAACGGTTAAGCGTATATTTGAAGCCCATCCAGAAAACACACTACTAGAATTTACGGCTACCATTGATTTTTCAGAAGAAAGCCTTGCTAAAAAATATAAGCCAAAGCTAATTTTCGATTATCCCCTCAAGGATTTTCGTATAGATGGTTATTCAAAAGAGGTAAAAGTTTTACAGGTTGATTTGCCGCCCCTTGAGCGAGCACTACAGGCAATCCTGCTTTCGCAATATCGGCGGAAGATTTTTGAAAAGAATAAATTGACCATCAAGCCCGTTTTACTCTTTAAATCGAAGACCATCAAAGAAAGTAAGGAATTTTTTGAAGCGTTTAATGATGGTATAGCTACCCTAAGTGTTCCCAAACTCCAGACTCTGAGAGACAAAGTAGGCGATGCCGTTCTTAAAGCGGCATTCGACTATTTTGATGCTAATAAAATTACGCCCGAAAACCTAATTACAGAATTGAAGAGCGATTTTTCGTCCGAAAAGTTAATTGAAGTAAATAGCAAAGAAGAGAGTGAGCAGAAGCAGATTGCTGTTAACTCACTAGAATCTAATGAATACCGAGCTGTTTTTGCAGTAGATAAGCTTAACGAAGGGTGGGATGTTCTAAATCTTTTCGATATTGTGCGACTTTATGATAAGCGCGATAGCAATGCAGGCAATCGCATAGGCAAGACCACCATGAGTGAGGCGCAGCTAATTGGCCGTGGTGCGCGGTATTGTCCCTTCCGCCTTTTGGCTGACCAGCCGACTGACAAACGTAAGTTTGACAAAGACCTAGAAAATGAAATGCGAATTTGTGAAGAATTATATTATCACAGCGCACATAACCCCAAGTACATTCAGGAGCTTTACACTGCTCTCCGCGAAACGGGGATTATAGCCAAAGAGACCAAACAACGTACCGTGAAGTTAAAAGAGAGCTTTAAGGCTACGCATCTCTTTAAGGCAGGCTATATATTCTTAAATGACCGTAAAAAATATGACCGTGCCGATGTTATGGGCTTGCCGAATACGCTGATACAGAAGCTTTATAAGGTACAATTGCATACTGGCTTTGCTAAATCCGAGACAGCTTTTGCTGAAAACAGGGAAACAAGTCCGGCTATACAGCGCAAAGAGAAATATTTTTCTCTTAATGGTTTTGGCTTGAATGTGCTGCATAGAGCTATGCGCCAATTTGAATTTT
Organism: Rickettsiales bacterium; assembly: GCA_044356525.1. Lineage (GTDB taxonomy): Bacteria > Pseudomonadota > Alphaproteobacteria > Rickettsiales > RGZB01 > CAYXPR01. The sequence goes on along the minus strand of JBIKVZ010000001.1, from coordinate 452,529 downwards.
TTGAATTTTCTAACCTAAAAAATCATCTGCCCCACCTAAAGACCGCTAAAGAATTTTTAATGGCTGATAATTATCTTGGTAAAGTAAAGGTGGAAATTCAAGCTCTGCCCGAACAACTTGATAACCTTAGTGCAGATGATAAGCTGTATGCCTCTACCAAAGTTCTGGCAGAAATAGCAATTGCAATTGCTGGTGATAAGATAGAGTACAAAGGCACCTCAGAGTTTAAGCCTAAAATGGTCAACTCTGTGTTTTTTGATAAGACGTTGAATTTTGCTGAAGACGAAACAGAAGACAAGCAGTTTGGCCAATCCATGAATGATAGCGCCAACATAGCTTTCCATTTAGATTTGAGTGCCAACACAAGAAATTGGTTTGTATTCAATGATTGTTATGGCACGTCTGAAGAAAAGTTTCTTATTAAATACATAGATAAGCACATCGATGTGTTGAAGGCTAAGTTTGCCGAAGTTTACCTTGTACGAAATGAGAGACACTTCAAGTTATATAACTTTGATGACGGCAAGGCACTTGAGCCAGACTTTGTATTATTCTTAGTTGGTAAACAAAAAACGGACACCATGCATTATCAGGTTTTTATTGAGCCAAAGGGTGGCCATCTGCTAGCCAATGATGCATGGAAGGAAAGCTTCCTCAAAACGCTTCGGGCAAACTCCGTTATTGAGCAATTGTGGAAGGGGAAGAAGTTTGTGGTGTGGGGACTGCCCTTCTACAATGAAGCCCAAAGGATGCCAGAGTTTCAAGCTGGGATTGACGAGCTTCTTGCAGACGCTCACTAAGGCCTGACAAGTCCCCAACTGAGTGGGCTGGGGGCATATTTGGGGGCACATCAGGAAAGTGTATTACTAACTATTATTATATAACAGATACTTAATGTTTAAATGTGAGTCCTAGTCTCAGCCAACTTTCCAGGCACTAGCCACGATGATAAATTCCTATAAGGATAGGAATTTTAATCCCAATTGGGACATAGAGGCTTTTAAAAAAGGCCGTATCTCGGCCCTAAAATTGAATACGAGCTCTTTGTTATCACAGAAGAGCTGCGGTAGAAGGGAAAACCCCTGGACTATGGTTTCTAGCGTATTCCGATGGATGCCCCGCTTAGGCGCTGGCGCCAACTGCTATACCTTTGATTGTATTTGATAGAACTTTGAGGGCTTCGATAACGCTATGACCCACTCCACCACCTTCATCAATAATTTTCATCTGAAAGGCTAGTGTGAGTAGGTTTGTAAGTTCGCGAATGAGCTTTGTATAATCAAAATCCAACTTCCCAGCAGTCCGCGCCACAAGCTCAATATTTGAGCAAACACTTACGACAAAAGGAAAACTGAGCGTGTCAGCTTGCTGCCGAAGCGACTGCGCCTCTTGAGAGATGGTTTTGAGCTGTGCCTGACCAATTTTCATATCCACATTTACTTTGGCGGCATTACAAATGCTTGTCACCAGTGGCCTTGCGGATTCGAAGAAGCTGCTTTTTGCTTCGTCAATAAGCGCCTGGCTGCGCGAAATATTTTCTTCTGAAAAGATTTTATCCAGGCGCTCTTTAGGGCCCAGCAGCTCTTTTAGCGTCAAATCCGCCGCCAAAGCATAGGGTTCGGCAATAGATTTAATATCGTTATCATTCGCCATAAAGCTCTCCTTGTGTAAAAATTTATGCTTTGGCTCTGGAAGAAATCACCTGGATTTGTTTTTTCCGCCGCTCTTTTGCTGCCGTCCACTTAGTTTTATGGATTCTTCGACACGGCCCAGCGTACTCTTTGGACGTAATAAAGATTCGGGGACTTTCGATGATGTCACGCACCTTTTTGCAGAGCTGTTCTGCTTCCAGCGGGCGTAGCAGCAGGCCATTCACACCACTATCTCGCATTGTGGTAGCTTCTTCGCCAGAGAGGTTGCTGGAAGCCACCATCAAGATAGCTACATAGGGACTTGGAGAATTTTTCGATAAGCGGATGCTCCTAACCAATTCAACACCTTTAATCTGTAAGCCAGAAGAATCAATAGAAATACTATCAGAAGTAGGGGAGATTTTGAGAGTATGGTCGGTGATGATAATGCTGATGCGAACCTCTCTCAGCATACTTACGGCCTCCGCCGGATCAGTAGCGGTGTAAATATGCTTAAAGCCAAGTACTAAAAAAATTTCTTTAATTAGTTTATTTGTCTCTGCGCTAGGGCCCACAACAAGAATCTGAACTTACTTCAGATGAAGTTGAAGTTCGTCATTCAAAGACTTCATATACCACCCCTCAACTAGACAGAATATTTATTAACTAAAATCAGATTGTGGGTAAAAATATTTTGCATCTCTGCGCCCAGGGTACTAAATAATAATAATTCAAATCTTTTATTAAAGAGATGCCCCCATACCTGATTTCTCACCTGATAGTTTTAGGGTGGCGCTGGACTACCGCATAAGTCCTCTGCATAAAACACGCCACAACAATCCATAACGCTACAGAACAAAGCCACAGCGGGTTACAGAAGGCTCGCTTGATTACCACCTATTGCCATTTGTGCTCATTATTTACCCTCTAGTGTCCCTGTAGTGTCCCTGAGAATAAAACTAAATAAATGACAATTAGCTCTTAGGGTTCTTCAAGCAGTCCCCTTCTATTGAACAAGGTGCGCCCATCATTCTCAGGCCGATGATTGCATCGCTTGGCGTAGGTTAATCTTCTTATCGTGCCAGCGGCATACCTGCCGCCCCCACTATTGCCCTCAAAAATAACAATAGATGCGATAGGCGCTAATTTTTAACCATTCTTTAACTACTTGCGCATAGAATAATAAGGCGGGGTATAGCCTGAATTAGGAGGCAATCTATGAAGATGAGTCTGGAGACTGTTAAGCCACTTGGACATATAATGGTAGAATCGGGCATCCTTTCCGAGCAAGACCAGTTACGTTTAGATAATAGGCTTGAAGAAATGAAGACATCGGGCCAGAAGGGCTATGCTGGCAAGGTGCTGCTTGCGCTAGATCCAAAGGCAATTAATCAGCTTACGGGTGCTCCGATTTCGCCCGAAGAAGTAGATAAATCACTTTCCGAGCAGGTGACGCAAAAAGCAGAAGCAGCTGTATTGGATCTGCAAAGACTAGCGAAAACAGGGGCGCCCGAGGAAGAACCGATCTATTGGCTAAAAGCAAACTGGGGTAATAGCGGTATTAATATGGCCGCTGAAAATCCAACCCGTGCAGAGGGTGTCGCTGCAGCGGCAAACATTGCACAGAACATGGTCATGCTTGTGGTTCAGTTAAGTAAAACAGACGTGGATGCGGCAAGAGAGCTCGCCACTAAACTTAAGCCTGCAGTATCCGCTGCTGCAAATCTTGCGCGAGGCATACTGGATGGTGATTCTACCGTAACACCACTTGTTAAGAAAGGTGATGAATGGAGTGCCACTATGATAAAAGGCCTAGAACGGGCCGTTGAGGCTACCAAAGCAGAACCTTTGATAGACAACTGGGCGGGCAATGAAACCCCCTTACAAAAATTCATTGAAGAACGTTCAAAAGAGGTCGAGGCGGGCAAAGCGCTGGCTGTTACTGCATCAACACAGCGTGTGACTGAGCGCTACTAATTAACAAAGCCACAACCAAGCTCCATACCTAGAGAAACTTACTTTTGAATTATCATGGCAAAATCAGACTCTTCTTCAGAAGCTAATAACATTCTTGCTGAGTATATTCAGCCCGGTGAATCTTTGTCTAAGAACAGAAACAGGATTCTGGAGCGGGCCTATATCGGCGAGTTCAGAAGGCTGCTAGATTTTGAAGCCGCTGTTCCTGAAGAAGAAAAAAGGAGAACATCAGATGCTCTCTTTTTTTCCAGACCAAAACTGGCCGATGTGTATCCTGATTCCACTTTCGATTTCAAAAAATCGCCGCTGAGTGTTTCTGTTGCTTCTGAACGCGATTATAAACCTTCTAATTCTGGTAATGCATCCTCGGCATAGGCGAGAAGAATGAACGGTTGGGCCAATAAAATGTGGGAAGAGCGCGATAGAGCAGACTCTGTTATACGCGTTGAGCACTGGAACAAAGTACTGGGCCACGCTGGATTTGACATGGGAACAGCACTTGTAGAATCTCCTGGTCGAGGAACCGTGAAAATCCAATTCGCAACACCCGCTAGTGTTGAAGAACACATTGAGAACCTTACGCTCCTGCGTAAGGCTGGCGAGATGATAAAAGATGTTTATAAACACAGCGTAGAAACAGCGGTCGAAAGAAAGCAAATTGATAATTACTTGGATAATTTGGGCAATAATGATGGACTTTCCAGGAAACAACTAAATTTTCCAAGAGCTCGTGATTTTAACCCCGATAATAGTTGGATGCAAAATGCACCAGAGGCACATGGATATGTATATGAATATAGCAATCATAAAGATAAGTCGCTCCCCGATTATGTTGATCGTGAGGCGCTCAAACGTTTTGATGGTATGGTTGACAATGTCCACCGTAATTACCGCGATAGGGAAGATGCTCTAAGAGGAAAATACGGCTCAGATGGCCCAGATGATACGCCAAAAAAACCGAGTAGAGACCGGTAATTTAATTATCACTACCTATTAATAATAGGCCAACCGAGAAATCCCATTTTATCTGTCGTTCTATAAAGGGCCGCTTTCTTTTTGCGTCTGTGCTTAATTGAAACCAAGAGAATCGAATTGGGCTTATGGTGCTCGCGGCCGGAATCGAACCGGCACGAAGTTTAACCTTCGAGGGATTTTAAGTCCTCTGCATAAAACACGCCACAACAATCTATAACGCTACTTAACAAAGCCACGGCGGATTACAGAAGGCTCGCTTGATTACCACCTATTGCCCTTTGTCCTCATTATTTACCCTCTAGTGTCCCTGTAGTGTCCCTAGAAAATGGGGCTTTTTCGCTTACAGTCTCTACATGCTTTTGGTAGGCCCTTCGTGCGCATTATCTCTGGCGCGTTGCAACACCTGAGCATGAACAAGGTCGCCAACCGGACTACCCTCGCCGTATTTCATGCTGAGTTCATTAAGGGATTCGCGTAGTATTTTGCCTTCCCTGAATTCTTCTATCGCCGCCCCGATATCTTTTGGAATGACATGGAGGGGGGCTTCTTCTTTTACCGGCACTTCTTTAGGGGCAACAAAGAAACTTTTCAGATATGCTGGCAATCCTCCCTCGGATTTGGCGGCCTTTTCAAGATAGCCGTATTCAGCAGGAGCAACTTCTAGCTTCGGTTTCTCGCCGTCCTGTTCCAGCGCTACGTTTTCCCCCAGGCCCAGATACATCCCCACCAGCACTCTGAGACTGGCGTAATACGGATTAGCGCTGGAGCTCGGAACTCTGTCCTCCACGCGGCGCTTGTGCGGCCTCAACCTTCCTTCGTCTACCACCCTAAGGGACTTATCATCCTTCCCTTCCGTTACCCCGATATAGTTTGGCTTGTGTGTGCCCGAGATTTTATACCGCTCGTAGTCATTGGGATAGAGCGCTACCATAAGCGTTGTTTCTTCTGACAAGGTCTTCACGCCATGGATTGTATGCATCTGTAAGGCGCGGTTCTCAAATCCGTTTTCACCATTGAAGAGGATGCTGAAGTTCACATGGATGCCGTTAGTATTCGTATATTTCCGCATAGGCCCACCAAACGGCGAAGTAAGGTCCAACACATGGGAGCCTTGGAAAGAGGCTGTTTTTGTGGAAGGATATTCCGGTGCCAGCGCAGTGGCGAGCTCTCTGAACATCACCACCCACCGCGCCACCTGCTTGGCCGAGCCGACGTTTGTTACTGCTTCAAACTTCTGCGGTTCGTTGTCGTAGTGGAATTTCACAATGATGGGGCGGAATTCTTTTCCTTGCTTCGGAAGCGGCCTTCCACTTGCCTCCAGCCCCAGAAATTCCCTTTCGATATTCCTAGCGTCCAGCGGCCCTTTCTTCCCACGGCCAGGCTCTTCAGGAACGATACGAAAAGTTTGCTCATACCCGAACTGGGCCTTCATGCGGAATTCCTCCCACAGCGCTTTATCCACCAGATCAATGGCCGAAATGGCGAGAGAATTTTCCCTCTATGCCTGCAAGATGGCTTTCCTTACGGACTGTATTGCATCTTTTCTTTCCATGTGGCCTCTTAGTGGTCTACAACAACCTCGTTTCACCCACCCCCGAGCGCGACCAATCAAAAATCATCCACACCCACCTGTTTTATAAGTAGAATATAGCAGAAGATGTTTAATTTTTGGTTAACGAAGGACGTGGTGCTCGCGGCCGGAATCGAACCGGCACGAAGTTTAACCTTCGAGGGATTTTAAGTCCTTTGTATAAAACACGCCACAACAATCCATAACGATACACAACAACGCCACAGCGGGTTACAGAAGGTTCGCTTGATTGCCACCTATTGCCATTTGTGCTCATTATTTACCCTCTAGTGTCCCGCCAGTGTCCCTGAGAAAAGTGGCTCATACATCCACTTACCTTATCCAAACCACTACATAAAACTACCATTTGCCTTTTTGAATTCTCTTTTGACAATGCGACGGGGATTCCAAAATAGCATCGCTTCGATGAACTCCAGTGGATAACGTCGGCATTTGCTTAAGAACCGCTTGAGTGGTTTTTTCTTACGGTAGTTTTCGGTTGCCACTTCTTTCGACATCAGATGCAGCAAGCGCTGATAATTCTCTGGCATTGCGATGATACGTTCAGGATCAGGAGCGCCTGTCTTTCTGGCGAATAGCGTGGTGCCACTAAAGTCAGGATGTGCTTCCACTGTGAAACCTGATTTCTCAAGCATAGCTTTGAGCGTATCATGGTTGAAATTATAAAAATGTGCGTAGTGGAAGCGATTGATGGGGGAATGATGTGTTGACGCTATATTGGGCACATCGACTGCGAGCAGCCCGCCCATTTTGAGCCAGCGGTTTAAATAACCAAGTGAAGTTAGCGGGTAATGAAGGTGCTCGAGCACATGGTTGAGTGTAATGACGTCATAGCTTTCAGGCGCAATATCTGCCTTTTCAAGCGGCGCGGTGATGATGGGGACGCCAAAGGTTTTGCGGGTATATTCTGAATAGCCTTCGTGAGGCTCGAGCCCATGCACATCAAAGCCAGACAGCGATGCGATATACACAAACTCACCACTACCACTGCCTACATCCAGCAGCTTCTGGCCTTTGCTTGCAAACTGAAGCAGCTGCTTAATGCGGTGCATCGCCCCACGCGAATAACGAAGGATATGCTTGCGCTGGGGCGTGTATGCACCCTTGTAATCGCTGCGATATTGCTTGCTGTAATATTCGTCTAGTTCCTCTTTGGTTGGGATGGGGTAGCTATGAATCAGACCGCAACCCGTACAGATGGTGGTGGTGAGTTTCTGGAAATGCCTTCCCTGCGTACCGATCACTTGCAGTTCATGGCCACCGCACAGCTTGCAAGGTGCCTCAGATTGAATGGTTTGATGTAACGAATAATTCACGGAAGTCTCCTTACTTAAAATGATTGAATGAGTTGATAAAAGCCAAACCCGATGAAGGCAAGCGATGCGAGATTGCGAACCAGCTTCATGGGTATTTTGGCGATGAATGCCTCGCCGAGAAAAACGGCAGGAATATTGGTGATGAGCATACCTATCGTGGTGCCAAGCGTTACCCACAGCAGGGCTTGGTATTCGCTGGCAAGCGCAATGGTGGCGAGCTGTGTTTTGTCACCAATCTCTGCCAGAAAAAAGGCGATGAAACTAGCTACAAATGGGCTAAAACGCAGGAACTTATTGCTGATGGAATCTTGCGTGTCTGGCTTAAGCAACCACAGCCCGATACCGATGAAGAGAACACCAACTGCCAGTGAAAACTGGGGGGAGTTGAAATTCACGCCAATGGTCTGACCAAGCCAAGCGGAAGCAAGGTGATTGAGTGTGGTGGCGAGCGTAATGCCCAGAACAATGGGTATGGCGCGGCCATAATGCGCTGCAAGCATGAGCGCAAGCAGCTGTGTTTTATCGCCCATTTCGGCAACAGCAACGAGGGAAGCGGATGAAAGAAGTACTTGCACATAAACACCAGTGGGTTGGGCGATGGTTGATGACCATACGACAAAGTGTTTCCGCCCAACCCTGAGCGAACCACTTCGTCGTAAGTCTCACCGCACCGATTTACTGGTGGGACACGCCATGCCAGCACTGTGGCAAGTATGTTGACGCGTCCATTCTCCAAACTGGAGAGCAGGTTACTCCCTTAAGACAGAGGTGTTTATACATCTCTTATTTAGAAAATCAACACTTAAATTTCAAAACAAGTTGGTGCTCGCGACCGGAGTCGAACCGGTACAGGATTTAACTCCCGACGGATTTTCTTACCTACCACGGCTTTCGCCGCCACCCGTTTGGGGTCTGGACTATCCCTTCACCATGACCTTTCGGTTTTAGGTGCTGCCCGTCTAGTCTCTACACCTTCCTGAAATTTCTCTCAGGCTTGGCTCGGGATTACCATGTTACAGGCTTCCCCGAATTTGAGCAGTTCTACTTCTGGCATTTCCACCAGAGCACTCAATCCTTTTGTCTTAAGTCCGTTGCGTCTACCAATTCCGCCACGCGAGCTTATCTATTAAAATCAAACTGTTACACCACTCTTTTTTCGGTGATGTTCCGGTGATGTTTCGGAACAAAATCCGCCTTGCCCTCCTTTTATAACGCCTTCATTTACAAACACAATCCACCTTAGACGAAAAGGATTTTGTGTCCTTTTAAGACGAACAAAATGATTTTTTCACACATTCCTACAGACACCTATAGAACCATCCAAGTGACTACATATAAAGGCTTTTTCGTAAATTCTTTGGCTTGCCCTATCACTACTGCTTGCTATCAAATACTATCGATTTCTATCCCTCGTGATGTTCCGGTGATGTTTCGGTGATGTTTCATTTCTCATTCTTTTTGGCATCACGAATATCAACAATCTTGGCTGTTCCGCTGGACATTGATTGGATGCCTATCAGGTGTGCATAGAGGGCATCGCGGTGGACGCGCTGGAAAAATGGACGCAGTGGCCAAGGCGCTCAGGCAAGAAGCTCATCAGCCTCGTACTGGACGATCTATCCAGCATCTACGAAGCCATGTACAAAGAGCAGCAACGTAAGCGTAACAGGTCTCAGCGCCAACGCTGAAGACAGATTTATGATGATGCAATGAGGTTTTTCAGCTTTGCTTCTAAATCCACAATGCCAACTGCTTCAATATGTTCATCCACCACATAACTTTTGCTGCCTGGATACGCAATAAACAGCTTGGTGAGTTCAAGCGTTTTAATTGCCTCGCGCATGGACTTGGTGGTTTTTGGCGCATCGGCGTATTTAATTTCAAAGCCGTAGCGTTTGCCCTGATGCAATACCAGCAGGTCAAGCTCCGCTCCCGCTTGGGTTGCCCAGAACATACAATTACGATCACCGAACATCTCTATGATTCGCTCGGTGATGAACCCTTCCCAGCTTGCACCAAGTTTTGGGTGTGATTCAATCGTGGCGGCATTTCCCAAACCAAGTAGCGTGTGCAGAATACCCGTATCGCGCACATATACTTTCGGCGATTTGACTTGCCGTTTGCCAACATTCTCATGCCAAGGCTGAAGCTGGCGGAGCACCAATGCACCTTCCAGAATATCCAGATGACGGCGGATCGTGGTGTGGTTTTCTCCCAGCGACCGCCCAATATCAGAGAGCTTTGCCACTTGCCCATGATAATGCGCGATCATCATCCATAGCCGACGTAGCGATTCTGGTGCCACCATGACTCCAAGGCGGCGCAGGTCGCGCTCCAAAAATGTCGCGATAAAATCCTCACGCCATTTGAAGCTATCTGCATCTGATTCTGCCAGATATGAGCGAGGAAAACCGCCGCGATGCCAAAGCTCTCGCCAATGCGGAGCACCCACTTCATGCAGGTTGAACCCAGACATATTCACGAAGTGAATCCTGCCAGCCAGTGATTCTGAAATGTTGCTCGCCAAATCAGGAGAAGCACTGCCCAGAAGTAAGAACCGTGCAGGAAGTGGTGTGCGGTCAGCCAGCACGCGCAGCACGGGAAATAAGGCTGGCTCCAACTGCGCTTCGTCGATAACCACTAATCCTCGCAAATGTTCGAGCGCGGTGAGCGGATTTTTTAGCCGCTCGGCATCAACAGGGTGTTCAAGATCAAAGAAGGTTGCGTCCTGAGATTTTCCAATGGCGCGTGCGAGTGTTGTCTTGCCACACTGACGAGGGCCAATAAGCGACACCACGGGATTGCGCGAAAGCGCATGTTCAATCTGCTGAGTGAGTGTGTGGCGGGGCAATGTCATTCTAGTATTCTGATGATTAAATGTTCAAAATGCAAGGATAATATGCTTTGAAACCCAGATAGTTATGCCCGTTGATGACGTGAATTGCAGGATTGTCACCGTTTGCAAACTTGCTAACATATTGAACTACAATAAAAACACTTGCATAGCGTCACGCCGTTAGCTATGATCTTAGCATAATCGGAAAATTACGTACCCCACCCAGCTGGCATCCCCACGCTGGGTTTTTTATTGGCCGGTTATCCTCCCAGTGCAGCTCGGGCGGGAAGCGTGATTGCTTTCCGCCCACCTTTTTTTGCCTTATTTCCGAATTTCGGTACCTGTTGGTACATCACTGGGACATGATTTTACCCCTAAATGACCCTACTTTTGGTCAAAAACACCCTCAAAAGTGGGATTGGTAGGAATTTTCCAATTCTGACACAATCACAGCAAGGCATTGTAATTGCTCGCACTTGCAGGATTTTGCGCAGCCTCTTTGGAATAACCGAATCACTAAAAAAAGCCGGACAGCCTCATTCGGCCATCCGGCTTCGGTCTCTCTCACGCAGCTTCCATTTCATCCGCTACCACGTCTTTTGCATCGGCATTGTCACGCTTAACACCAAGCTCAACAATGACGCGTTGATGCCCAACAATCCAGCCAGATCAGAAGTTATTATCCCTCCCTAGCAATCGCCCCGAGCCGAAAGGTTCGGGGCTTTTTTTCGTTTTACAGGCTGCGAATTTCAACCGCATTAAACTTCAAAACAAAGCTACCGATACGAAATAGAATCTGATTTTCTAGTGTATCTAACTCAACATTTTCTGACTTCGGTAGCTTCTTCACCATTTCATGTATTATGCGCGCATTGGCGGTCACATGATAAGGGAATGTACCTTTTCCCTGTAAGCGGGATTCGTGGGCGGGCGCAGTGATTATCAAGTCACTTGAAAATGAACCGCGAATCTCAGTGATTTTTGGAATCTGCCCGCGCTTCATTTTTGGTGGCTGGAGTGCCTTAATCAACTCTTTCTGATTTACCGATATGCTCATAAACTTCGTACTTTCTGGCGTTTGCGCTTTCGCCATTCATCAGGAATTAAAAAATCACCAGCCCATGCGCCCACTTGTGAGAGCTTTGCTTCTTCTTCGGCATCCACATAATCAGGAACCATGTAGGCTACTGCGTAGCCGCGTCTGACCATTTCATCATTCAAAACGATATCGCCAACTCTACAAACTGACAGAAAACGGCCATATTTCTCTTTCTTTCGGTTCTCACATTCGACCCGCTTATTATCGACCAGTTCTGCAAGTAGTGCTTTTGCTTCTTCGCCACATTTCCACGCTTCATCATTCATTGAGCAGGTCTGCTTTCTTTCCAGCGCATCAATTCCAATCAGGCGCACATCAAAAACGCCGTCTATGGAGAGGGTGTCACCGTCTTTGGCTTTACCAATGCCAGCAATCGTCAGCTCTTTGGTAGAAACATCTCTCCATACCTCGACTGGAACAGGAATTTTTCTTTCGTCTTTTGCAAGGCACGGCGATAGGGGCAGTATCAGCGCCATTACTGCTGCACACCATCCTGTAATTCTTTGATTAAGTGCCTTCATAAATCCTACAATCTTTATGCCGATGATACTGTACGTTACCCCTAAACCATACGCCTAAATGCAGCGCGCAAATGCCAACTCGTCCCAATTTGTCGTATATCGCGGGGATCGATTATCGCAGCGCATCTGCCAACCACGCTTTATGCCCTGCGATGCCAGAAAGACGGTATTTTTACCCATGCGCTCATTGAGACTATCCAGCGTCACCATGAGCTTGTCGCTGTGACTATGATCGACGTTCAAAAACAGGTTTTGCTGCACGTGTGATTCTGGAATTAGATCGAGCAGCATAATTCCCGTTTTGTGGTAGCGGAAACCTGGGCGATAGATTCGATACAAACACTGGCTTGCGGCTTTAACGATTGCACGTGTGTCGCTGGTGGGAACCGAAAACCCTATGGACATGCCATTCCGATACTGTGGCTCCTGAACTCGAAAAGGATTCGTTCGGACGAAAACGTAAATCCCTTGGGCGCGGCTCTTTTGCTTCCGCAGCTTTAGGCACGCGCGGGCAGCGTAGTTTGCCAAGGCCTCATCAATCGATGGCAGATCAGCAACCAGCTTCCCAAAAGACTTGGACGATAGAATGTTCTTTCGAGCCGCAACGTGCATCTCTAGCGGCATGCAGGAGTTGCCACGGAGTTCTTCTACGATACGCTCACCCACAACGCTGAAGTGCTGACGTATCAGCTTAGGATTGGCTTCTCTTAGCTGTAGGGCAGTATGAATGCCGCGCTGTTTAAGCTGTGCGCCCCAGCGTGAGCTGATACCCCATATTTCTTCGACATCAAGATTGGCAAGGGCGGCATTTTGCTCATCACGCGTAAGCAGGCTGTAAACACCTGAAGTGGTGCGCTTCTTGGCAATGTGGTTGGCAACCTTTGCAAGTGTTTTGGTTGGCGCGATGCCGATCGATACAGGAACCCCAGTCCACTGCTTTACAGCACTTCTGATTTCTAGCGCGTAGTCATTCAAATCGCGGCTGCTGAAACCATCTAAACACAGGAAGGCTTCATCTATCGAATACACCTCCATATCCGGCACAAAGTGCCGCAATGTTTCCATCACACGCTGCGACATATCGCCATACAGCTGGTAGTTTGACGAGAACACATGCACGCCGTGTTTTCTGCAAACATCCTTCTGCGAGTAAAATGCGCCTCCCATCGGAATGCCGAGCTTTTTGGCTTCATTCGACCTGGCAATGATGCAGCCATCGTTATTCGACAAAACGACGATTGGCTTGCCTTCCAGACTCGGATTGAAAACGCGCTCGCAGGAGGCGTAGAAATTGTTGCAATCAACCAAGGCAAAGATGGGCATGAGATACCCCTACAGTGCGTGGATGACGTTTGTTACTACGCCCCAAATGACAACATCGTTGCCTTCTTTAATCTCAATCGGCTGGTATTTTTCGTTCTCAGGCATCAGCCAAGATTTGCCGCGTCGGGTGGAAAGCCGTTTCACTGTGAGCTGACCATCAATGGCGGCAATTACCACTTTACCGTTCTTTGCTTCAACACTGCGATCCACGATGAGAATATCGCCATCATGAATTCCCGCGCCGATCATTGATTCACCAGTAGCCTTCACGAAGAAGGTGGCGGCGGGGTGCTTAATCAGGTGGTCGTTCAAGTCCAGCTTGCCGTCCATGTGATCATCAGCCGGTGAAGGAAACCCTGCCGATACCGCGCAGGAATAAAGCGGGAGGGCAAAGCCCTTCAGCCGCACATACTCCAAAACATTATCGACCATGCCAACAGGCACTCGAATGGACTTTGTCGGAGCTCCAAACTGACCGGTTCCTGCGGGTCTTCCAGATCCTTTACGTCTTCCACCTCGCGGCATACCACACCTCAATTATTGCTGTTTGATTTCTGAGCAATAATCAAAAGTGCGGTGTTGGTCAAGATGATTGAGTTTGTGTCAAAGGACAGATTGAAATCTTTCAAGATCATTTCTAGGCGAATAAACCGGTGCATAAATTTGACCCTTTGACAGGCAATCGCTCTAAGTGCTGCCTTTAAGTGTGGAGTAGAGCTGTTCGCGTCGCTGGAAAGCGTCTTTCCCTCCATCTAGAATTTCGCAAACATGCTCCTTAATACCTTTTTGTTCCAAAACCCAGGGTATCGCATCATCAAAGAAGCTCAATTCTAGACCGCCATATACATAATCAAACCTGAATTCTCTATTATCTTGATTTGACTCTTGACCAGTCTGATTAGCAACAACAACATATTCGCTATCACCACCGACAACGACATTAGGATTGTGAGTAACAACAATAATCTGACGAGATTGTTTTTTTGATTTTAGGTATGTGGCAAGTCCTTCATAAATTGAGCGGTTATCTAAATCGTCTTCTGGCTGATCTAAAATAATTGGGTGTTCGCTAGAATCTAGTTCAACAATGATTCTTAATAAGGCAAGCGCGCGTTTTCCAGGAGACATTATGCGGAAAGAATCACCACGTAACATTAAATCATAATTAAGGTAAAAGGCGTTACCTAAGACCTCTTGCAAGACACCTGAAAGATTATATTCACCCTTAAATTCTAGCTTCTCTTCAATGGACTGTTTTACATGCAACTCTACTGCCTTCCTATATCCATCGATGTCAGTATCTTTAGGCTCTGCTGTTTGCACAATCTCACGAATTTCTAGATTGCTCTGATATTTTATGCGGTCCTTAAGCAAGGATTGAATATGTGCGCTCTTTAGAAATGGCTTGATGTCAATGTTGAGCTGGTCGTCACCACGTGAAACTGGGTGCTCTGTCATCACTCGCATTACTGCGCCAGCCAATTCCAAGCGTTTGTCAATAAATCCATTAATAACTTCGGCTGAAGAAACTATCTTTGCCTTCAGTTTACTGATATCGGCTTCTAGCGTCAGAACTGTAATGAGCTTTTCTTTCTCAGCTTTAACAGCGGCAGCCATTTCTCGCAAAGGGGCAGATTTTGCTATTTTATCAAGAATGGGTTTTAGCTCTGGCTCAAGTTTAGCGATATCTACTGTTACAGAGGCGAGAGCATTATCGTACTTAGTTTTAAGTGGCTTGAGATTGCCCAAGATTTCGCCACGAAACTTCACCAAAAGAGGGTTTAATATCGCAGCAACTTCTGCGTTTAGCTCTTCGGAGCTCCCCTCCATTAAATATGGTACTGCTGAATAAATTGTTAGATCTTCGTCTAATTGCCCAGAAGTTACTGCGGCTAATACAGAAATATCTGACTGAATTGAATCCTGCGTTTGCTTAAGCCCTATCAGTTGCTCGGATACACACTCCTTGTTAATGGTTAGTGCTGCAACTCTTACAATGATCATCCGACAATAACGGGCGTGTGAAAAATCCAGAATCGGAACATGCGACCGATTCTGACAGGTGACTATCTGGATTCAACACTGCCAGTTCTTTTGCCTGTAGCGTCTCGAATAATAAGCCTGTCTCCAAAACCTTGCTCAATGCGATATTGCGTTCGGTAATGATTATCGCGCACTGTTTTTCTGCCACCATAACTTTCTTCGATGGTGCCAATGCGCTTGCCCGTCTGATCGCGCAGAATCATTCTATCGCCATAGGATTTTTCAATCGTGCCTATATGAACTACATAGCCAGTCGATTGTATTTCTGGTTCGGTTTTCTTGCGCCATGTGCCCAGCGTTATTCTGATAAGCTGAGCGTAAACTTTAGTTTGTGCAAAATCTTATGCTCGCCCATTGGGTGGGAAGCCAATGCACAAAACACTTCCCACCCAAAGATTCAAATCGTGTCTAAAACTTGTAGCTCGCTCCGATGGTGAAGAGCAAAGGATCATAATCCACGTTTCGTAATTCGCCTGTGCCACCTTCACGTTTGAGATTGATGCTATCCACGCGGACGTAACGAACGCCTGCATCTAGATCGATGCTGTTAGTCATCGCGTAGGACGCACCTGCCATGAGCTGATAGGCCAATTCACCACTCTTGCTGTAGGATGTTTCCACACCGCCAGCATTTAAGTCCATGTCGATTTCTTGGACGTATCCGATACCAGCACCCAGATAAGGACGAAATTTCGTTTGCATGACAGGATCGAAGGTATAGCGTCCATTCAGGAAGAAAATGCTGGATGAAAAATCGCCATCATTGAAGTTTGTGCCGTCAGAGAATTTATTGGTAGCATCGTTCGTGATATAATCCCAAGCCAGCTCAGCAGAAAGGTTGTTGTTATAGTGGTAGCCAACAGATCCGCCCGCAAGGAAACCGCTATCATTGTCATTTTTGCCAGTAGCACCCGCAGCGGCAACACCGGTTTGTTTAATCGTCTGGTCGCCTAAAATAGACGAACCGCCGTAGAGTTTTCCGTACCATTTTCCACTGTCATTGGCAAAAGCGGTGCTGGAAAGCGATGTCGCAAATGTCATTGCGATTAATAATAAAAAAATGTTTTTTATCATAGTGATGTTCCTATAGTAAGTGGTTGTGCATTAAATTCATTGGCGGTAATACTGCGAACTAATCACGCGCATGTAACTGGCTGGATTTATATGAATCAACTGGCTATGCACGGGCGGCAGGTTTTATGCACGAAAGGCACCAACGAATAAGCGGCTAGACAAATGATAATCAATGATATTTCAACGAAAAAATACTTTTTCTGGTTCAGTGTTATTCTGATCCTGCTATTTACTTTTCTTGAACCTGCCGGAACGTCAGGAAGCTCTTTTTTGATACGGCTTCTCATCTGGACACTTCAAATCGGTTTTCTAGTGCCGTGCCTCATTCTGTTTCATGTGGGCTTGCAACAAAGCCCATTTTTTGACCGGCTGAATGATTGGCTTAAGATTCTGCTCTCCGGACTGCTTGGATGTCTGGTTTTTCTGCCTTTTTCCTTGGGCATTGATTATGTGATGGGACTGGATGATTGGTCACAGGTTGAAAGTTTTACACAAGCTCAAGAAATTATATTCGAGGAAATCGGCGGTGTTTTTGCACCCGTTTTACTGACATGGGCTGGAATGAATGCGCCGCGCATTTTGCAGCTTAATTTTTCAAGCACCACCTTGGTTCAACCCGATGAAACAGCCCGGCCGGATGTGACCATTGATAAGCCAGCCGATCCAACTTCACAAAGCAAAGGCGAATTTATCACTAAATTTGCCAAGCTAATTGGCACTGATATTATCTACATGATGTCAGAGTTGCATTATGTGCGCGTAGTAACATCGAGGGGTGAAACGCTGGTGTTGCATAACCTAAAAGACGCGATTGCTCAATTGCCAACAGAGTATAGTGGAATTCTAACGCATCGGTCGTATTGGGCGGCGTCTAAGCACATAGAGTCCATTAAAGAGAAAAACGGTCAAAGCAGTGTGGTGTTGTCGATGGACAAAACAATTCCTGTGAGCCGCAGGAAACTTGCTGAGGTAAGAGAGTTTTTGGCGACACAACCTGAGCGGAGCTAGAACCAAAAAACCAGGAAGTTCAATCTAGCTATAAAAGAAGAGTTTTTTGTTATTAGGTAAGCCATTGACTTAGATAATTTGGTGCTCGCGACCGGAATCGAACCGGTATGGGGAAACCCCCGACGGATTTTCTTACCTACCACGGCTTTAGCCGCCACCCGTTAGGATGTTTGGGGTCTGGACTATACCTTCACCATGACCTTGCGGTTTTAGGTGCTGCCCGTCTAGTCTCTACACCTTCCTTGAGTTTCCTCAAGGCTTGGCTCGGGATTGGCACCAGCATTACCTGAGAGCGTTCCCCGAATTTGAGCAGTTCTACTTCTGGCATTTCCACCAGAGCACTCAATATCCTAAGTCCGTTGCGTCTACCAATTCCGCCACGCGAGCTTAATTTTATGGATTACTACACATTCCTATAAACACCAATTTCTATCTGGTGATGTTCCGGTGATGTTTCGCCTCCATTTTTCAGTTTTACCTCATTTTGTCGTTTTTGCTAACCATCAATAATTCAACTATAATTCACGCCCGATTAAAAACAGTGCCGTTAGCCAACACGGATTTTAAGTCCCTTGCGTCTACCAATTCCGCCACGCGAGCCTGCCATGGGTGTATAACGCATAAGAATGGCCCTGATGTAGCAGGAATGGCGGGGCTTGTCTACTAACGAAGGCAGGGGCACGCCCCTTACACGACGCCGGTGCCGCCTTCGCGCTGCTGCATAATTTTCTTGGCGTGCTCAAGCATGAAACGCTCCACAAATGTTGCCATTTCTGGCCATGCTTGGCGCAGCTTCGCATCACCCTCTACGGCACGGAAAGCAAGGGCCTTTACAGGCATTTCAAGGTGCAGCAATGCCTTGTGATCGAAGCCGTGGCCATATTGAAGCAAGCCTTGTAGCTCTGGGTTCTGCTGCAGTTGCGCGCCTAGTTTTTCAATACCAGCCCGCGCGGCACGGTCGTTTTTGCTATAAGGAAATCCGGCATTTTCAAACACCATATGCATAGCGCCGTGACTTAGTTCTTCTGCCGTTGTGTGGCGGATGTCACCCGCACGCGGGTGCGGGATATATTCATATTGAAATTCTTTGACAAAAAAAGGTGCCGGGCGGCCAAAACTACGGTCGAAATTACGCTTCTCCCGCGTTGGCGTTTCCGTCGCCACATACACTATTTTCTCCGCCGGATGATGGCCACCTTGGCAGGCGTGGGCTGCATCTAAAAATCGGGGTAGCACGCTGGCAAGGTGCATGTCAGGCACCATAAATACTTTGTAATTGGGGTCCTGCAGTGGCTGTGCGAGCAGCTTTTTTGTATCGGGGTCAAAGGCCGCAAACGTGCTCAACAACTTTTCCCGCGCGGCATTGCTGGCGGGAAAGCTCCACGGCGCATGGGTCTCATTTGTAGAGTGGGTGCCCATGTTATCGACAGTAAAGCTAAACGCAATCGGCGCATGTAAGCCCATTTCACGGCCAACAGCGCCCGACACTTTATCAAACAATGATGCTGCCACCTGCTGAGTGGCAAGCCCCCCTAAGCCACTCGAGCACTGTTGTGAAAAGAACGCCCGCGTAGCGTCGTTATTCTCTGAATCTTCTTGTAACACACGCTCAATATCAGCCGTACTAAAGCCCAGCCAATGCAATTCTTTTGCCGCCGTGTTTAGTGCATATTTTTCTGTCGGCTCAAGAAATGCCTGCCGCTCTGCTTCTGGAATTTTTTCCATTAATTCAGCAATACGAGCCTGAACCTCATCAAACTTTGTGGTGCCCTTTAAGAGGCCCAACATTAATTTTTGGTCGGCAGGCTCACCGGTGCGGGTTAGGATATTCGACGCGAGGGCAATTTCCATTAGCCCCTCCAAATAATCAACCAGTGTTGATCCATAGCCTGCGGCGTGGGGCAGCTTTTCAGCCGCAATCCGCATCAGCCTCTCGGTGGTTTCTTTTTTGCGTGATGGGTGGAATTCTTCTTTGCCTAAGTAGGCAATGTCCGCGCTCGGTGAAATAACAAATTCATGTGAGTTTTTTTCTCGATAGATGCCACGGGGGCTAAAACTAATACGCCCGTCATTTCTTAAATAAACGACATCTTGGGGCGCGTAGACCGCAGCGCGTAGCTGTAGACTTGGTTCCATTTTCTCCCTTAATCCCTGCAGATAGTCAGTATGGCACAGAAAGATTAAAAGACCGTTAAATCAGGCGCTTTCGATTATATGCCACTGTTAATCAAGCATAAAAAAGGTCGGGAGTTTTTAGCCACCCGACCTTTTTTGCTCTCTGGTTTGTTGTGTTTAGGCGATGCTAAAGTCCGCCGCCGTGAGGCTGCCATCGGTGATGTTATCAAGGGTGATGGTGCCGCCGCTGGTGGTGAGGATTGCATCCCCGCCGCTATAGGTAAGCGCCGCAACCGCATCCGCTGCCGTGGCAAATAGCGCGGAGGCTAATTGGATGATGTCGCTACCGGACGTGAAATCCGTTACTACGTCTGTGCCATGGCTGGCATTAAACACAAATACGTCCGCGCCTTCGCCGCCCGTGAGGGTATGGTTACCACGGTCGCCGTAAATCGTGTCGTTACCGCCGCCGCCATTGATGGTGTCGTTATCGCCACCGCCGCGCACAATATCCGCACCTAAGTCGCCATACACCGTGTCGTCACCGAAGTTGCCATTCACGCTATCGTTGCCTTGGCCGCCACGGGCGGTGTCGTTACCCTGACCGCCAAACACCGTGTCGTCACCAAGGTTGCCGTTTACGCTGTCGGCACCCGCATTGCCCTGCACGAACGGGTCGTTATCGCGCCCGCCCTGCACCGTGTCATTGCCTTCGCCGCCAGAGACGCTATCTGCGCCTGCATTCCCGTTTACGTCGTCGTTACCTGAGGACGCGGTGATGGTGTCGTTGCCTTCCGCGCCGGAAATATCATCATCGCCCGTAGTGCCGGAAAGATTATCCGCGCCCGAAGTGCCCGTGGTGCCGCCGCTGCCTGCACCATCGGTGAGCACGTTAGTGCTGGTGAGCGTAACGTCTGTGCCGGAAACCACGATGTTAATGCCGGTGCCCTGCACCTGCGCGCTGGTGTTGTTGGCATTTTGGGTGATGGTAAGGTCTGAGAATGCAAGGCCCGTTCCGCGCAAATCAATCACGTCACCATCGGACACACTGAAATCAAGCACGCTGCCGGAAAGAGTGCCTACCAGAGCCGTGCCTGCATTGGTGCCATACACAAAACGGTCCGCACCATTGCCGCCGGAAAGAATCGCCGCCGTGGTCTGGCCTAATGCAGTGGTGGAATAAAGCACGTCGTCACCACCGAAGCCGAAAATATAATTCGTGGTCGTTAGTGTGGGCTGGATGATGTCGTTGCCGGAGGTGCCGTCAATGATACGGTTTGAAACAAGAAAGCCGCTTATCAGGATAGAACCGAGGTATTCTTCCACCGTGGAGGGAGCGGTTAAATCCAGACCCAGCGTTGCACGCGTTGCTTGTTCGATAATATTTGGCATGTATCCGACCCCAATGTTCGTTAAATTTGAGGCGTGAATATAAGAAAATACCGCTAGCCGCGCAAGCCGTTTTAGCTATCGATGCGATAATTCGGGGCTTCCTGCGTGATGACCACATCGTGCGCGTGGGACTCTTTCAGCCCCGCACCCGTGATGCGTACAAACTCAGCCTTTTTCTGCAGGTCTTTGATGGTGCGGTTGCCCGTGTAACCCATCGCCGATTTTAGTCCACCCACCAGCTGGTGAATCACCCCCGCCACTTCGCCCTTGTAGGGCACGCGGCCTTCCACACCTTCGGGCACGAACTTCATCGATTCTTTTACTTCCTGCTGGAAATAGCGGTCGGCACTGCCGCGCGCCATGGCGCCCACACTGCCCATGCCGCGGTATGTTTTATACGAGCGGCCCTGATAGAGCACTACGTCGCCCGGGCTTTCTTTCGTGCCGGCAAACAGCGAGCCCAGCATGGCCATGTCGGCGCCTGCGGCAAGTGCTTTGGCGAGGTCACCAGAGAATTTAATGCCGCCATCGGCAATCAGCGTCACCTTTGCTTTTTTGGTGACTTCGGCCACATCTTGAATTGCAGTCAGCTGCGGCACACCCACACCTGCCACAATGCGCGTGGTGCAGATGGAGCCGGGGCCAATGCCCACTTTCACCGCATCCGCACCGGCATCGATCAGTGCTTTGGCGGCAGCAGCGGTAGCAATGTTGCCACCCACCACAGCAATATTCGGGTAGGCTTTTTTAATGCGGCGCACCGTATCAATCACGCCTTTGGAATGGCCGTGTGCGGTGTCGACCACCACCACATCCACCTCAGCAGCAATTAATTTTTGCGCGCGGACAAAACCGTTTTCACCCGTGCCCACTGCAGCAGCCACACGCAGGCGGCCCTTGGCATCCTTCGTGGCGAGCGGGAATTTCTGAGATTTTTCGATATCCTTCACCGTGATAAGACCAATGCAACGCTGCTTGCTATCTACCACCAGCAGTTTTTCAATACGGTGATGGTGCAGCAGTTTTTTGGCTTCAGCAATCGAAGCGCCTTCTTTGGCGGTGATCACTTTCGTCGTCATTAAATCGCGCACCCGCTCTTTCGGGTTCGAGGCAAAACGAACGTCGCGGTTGGTCAGAATGCCAACCAGTTTACCGCTCTTTTCGGTGACCGGAATGCCGGAGATTTTATATTCCGCCATCAAACGCAGCGCGTCTGCAAGTGTTGCATCGGGGCGCATCGTAACGGGGTCCACCACCATGCCGGATTCAAACTTTTTTACTTTTCGGACTTCTAAAGCCTGCTGGTCTGCAGTGAGGTTTTTATGGATGCAGCCAAGGCCACCATGTTGTGCCATGGCAATGGCGAGTTCACTTTCGGTGACCGTATCCATCGCGGCGGACATGAGCGGGATGCCCAGTTTGATTTTAGAGGCGAGCGTGGTTTCCGTGCTGACCTGAGCCGGTAAAATATCGGACGCGGCAGGCACAAGTAGAACGTCATCAAAAGTGAGGGCTTCGCGGAAGGAATAATTGCCTGGAAAGGAAGACATGGGCACACCTCGTAACTACTGTTTTTTAGGCTGATTGCCTTGGTATGCGCGCGGTTTATAGCCCAAAACAGTGGGGAAAGCAAAGAAAATCGGCCTATTAATCATAAATTAACCCTTTTGGGGGTAAAATAGCGGCCATAGGAGTGACTATGGGTAACGTGCCAAAATTACTGATGTTTCAGGAAGCTGCAGGGGCTCCGCTCACACCGCTATTGGCAAGTGAGTGGCCAGAATCCATGCATAGTCTGATTAAAGACCCTACCGCTGAATCGGTCGACCGCTTTATCCATTTGTGCGACATCAACGAAGCAAAACCCCAGAAATATCCCGAGGTGCGCGCCAATTTGGATTACCGCATCAACGCCGCGATGGATAACTTGCAGCAAACCTGCGAGGTACCCGACAAACTAATGGACTATTATTTCGATGTGTTTGAACCCAAGAAACCCCCTACCGCAACGGCGCGCGAGGCAGAAGATGCGCCGCCGCTTGCCAAAGACGGCACACAGTTAGGCATTATCGGGCGTGACGGCGACCGCACCGTACGGTCACGCCAGGAGCTGATGGAACAGCAACGCACCGCACGCGAAGCCCTAAGGCAGAATAGCGAAGGCCACAGCGGCGGAAGCGGTTCGCAGCTCATACGCTAATTACGCCAATAACAGACATAAAAAAGGCCACCTTTTTTGAAGGTGGCCTTTTTTGATTCTATGCCTGAACGCTTAGGCAGAAGCACGTTCCTGCTGCGTGCCGCCACCAATGGCTTTACGCAGTTTTTCGGTGGCTTCCACCATGTGTTTCAGTGCGTCGGTCACTTCCGGCCAACCACGGGTTTTAAGGCCGCAGTCGGGGTTCACCCACACTTGTTCCGGCTTTAAGACTTCAAGCGCTTTGTTCAGCAGCTTTTCCATCTCGGCCGTGGCAGGTACGCGCGGGCTGTGAATGTCGTACACGCCGGGTCCGATTTCGTTCGGGTACTTGAAGTCCACGAAGGCTTCCAAGAGCTCCATGGCGGAGCGGGAAGTTTCGATGGAAATCACGTCGGCATCCATCGCCGCAACGGCGCCGATGATGTCGTTGAACTCGGAGTAGCACATATGGGTGTGAATCTGCGTGTCGTCGCGCACATCCGATGCGGAAATACGGAACGCATCCACTGCCCATTTCAGGTAAGCATCCCAATCGGTTTTACGGAGCGGCAGGCCTTCGCGCAGCGCGGCTTCGTCGATCTGGATGATTTTGATACCGGCCTTTTCAAGGTCTGTGACTTCCTTGCGAATCGCAAACGCGATTTGCAGGCACGTGTCGCGGCGAGGCTGGTCGTCACGCACGAAAGACCATTGCAGAATAGTCACGGGACCCGTGAGCATGCCCTTCATGATTTTTTTCGTTTTGCTCTGTGCAAAAATCGCCCAGTCGACAGTCATCGGCTTTTCGCGCCAGACGTCACCGAAAATAATCGGCGGCTTCACGCAGCGTGAGCCGTAGCTCTGCACCCAGCCGTTTTCGCTGAAGGCAAAACCCTTCAGCTGTTCGCCGAAATATTCCACCATGTCGTTACGTTCAAACTCGCCATGTACCAGCACGTCGATGCCGATCTGTTCTTGGAACTTCACGCATTTTTCGATTTCGTCTTTCAAGAACTGGTCATACTGCGCAGCGGTGAGTTCGCCTTTTTTGAACTTCGCGCGCGCGGCACGTACTTCCGCCGTTTGCGGGAAGGAGCCAATCGTGGTCGTCGGCAGAATCGGCAGGTTCAGCGCTTTGTGCTGAACCTTCGCACGCTGGCCGAAGCTGCTTTTGCGATTGAGCAGATCTTTAGAAATGTTCGCCACCAGCTGCTTCACACTGTCATTGTGAATGCGCTTGGAATTTTTACGACCATCAATCGCTTTCTTGCTCGCATCAAATGCCTCTTTCGCGGCATCTTTGCCTTTTTCAAGTGCGGTTGCGAGCGCAGCAATTTCAGATAGTTTCTGCGTGGCAAAAGAAAGCCAGCCCTTCAGCTCAGCATCCAATTTCTTTTCTGCATTCAAATCCACCGGCGTGTGCAGCAGTGAACATGAGCCCGCAATCTGCACATTTTCTTTGCCGATTTTTGCTGCGGCTTTTTCTGCCAGCACGAGAGCTTTTTCAAGATCTGCGCGCCAGATGTTACGGCCATCAATCAGACCCAGCGAAAGGGTTTTGCCCTTTGGCAGCGCGGCCAGCACTTTATCGAGCTGCTCTGCGCCACGCACCAAGTCCACATGCAGGCCTGCTACTGGCAGGTTGGCTGCGAGCGTAACGTTGTCGCGCAGATCGCCGAAATAGGTCGCGATGGTAATTTTAAGGCCCGTGGCTTTCGCCAGTGTGTCATAGGCTTTTTTGTAGGCCGCTGCAGCACCTTCGGGCAGATCCATCACCAAGTAAGGCTCGTCAATCTGCAAGGCTTTGGCGCCAGCCGATTCAAGGTTTTTCAGCAGCTCGGCGTAAACCGGCAGCAGTTTATCAAGCAGCGCTAGCGCATTGCCGCCATCACGCTCTTTGCCAATCAGCAGTAGCGTAACAGGCCCAACAATCACCGGGCGCGTTTCAATGCCAAGGGCTTTGGCTTCTTTGAATTCGTCGACCGCTTTGGTAGAAGAAAGGCGGAAGTTTATATCTTTTTTGAATTCCGGCACGATGTAGTGGTAGTTCGTGTCGAACCATTTGGTCATTTCCATCGCCACCACGTCGCGGCCTTTGCCCTGCGAACCGCGGGCCATGGCGAAATACGTGTCGAGGTCAATCTGGCCGCCGGCAAAACCGTAGCGGCTAGGAACCGCGCCCACAGCGCAGATGGTATCAAGCACCTGGTCATAGAACGAAAAATCGTTCGATGGAATCACGGCAATGCCGGCATTTTTCTGGGTCTTCCAGTTTTCAGCGCGAATGCGGCGAGCTTCTGCTTGCAGATCGCTTTCCTTCACCTGACCTTTCCAGAAAGACTCGGTGGCTTTTTTAAGCTCCCTTTGTGCACCGATGCGCGGAAAGCCAAGATTTGAAGCTTGTACCATGAAAAACTCCTTAAGCGTTCTAACCGGGAATCCCGGTGATGTTAAAATTGATGTTCAAAACGGCCCGCGCCAAGCCCTTGCCAATTGATGTTCGCTCTTGCGGAAGCCACCCCGCCTGTGCTACCTAGGGCGCGGGGAATTCATTCTTATACGGGATTATGGCGCTTTTGCAAGCCTTATCCGGCACAAAAACAGGTGCTTTTGACAACAGGCGGAGAAAAAAAATGGCAGATAAAAAAGAGACCAAAAACAGCGGTAAACCAGCAGGCGCTTCCAAAGCAGCCGCTCAGGGCGGGCAGAAAACCCAGCCGCGCATCGTGGTAAATGCCCAGTATATCAAAGATTTATCATTCGAGAACCCGAAAGCCCCCGGCAGCCTGTTCGTGCAGGCCGGCGGCGGCCAGCCCCCGAAGGTAGACATTAACGTGGACCTGAAGGCAGGCGCCCTGAATAAGGAAAAGGGTCTGTTTGAAGTGGTGCTGAATATTTCTGCCAAAACACAGGTGGAAAACGACACCAGCTTTTTGGCTGAGCTCAGCTATGGCGGCACCTTCACCGTGATCGGCGTGCCGGAGAATGAACTCGAGGGTGTGCTGCTGGTATATTGCCCAAGCCTGCTCTTCCCATTCGCGCGCCGCATTTTAGCCGACTGCACACAAAGCAGCGGCTTCGCCCCTTTGATGCTTGAGCCGATTGATTTTGCCACGCTGTATTTACAGAAAAAAGCGCAGAGCCAGAAAACGGCTTAGGACGACTGCTTCCATAGCGGGTTTTTGATTTTCGTAAGGAACGCGCCGTGCGCTTCTGCTTCTGCTTCAGATGCGGCATGCGTGCGCGGCACCAGCATTTCACGCATCTGTTGCGCAGCAACGTCCACATTCGCTGTATTGTTTGCCGCCAGCTCTAGCGTGCGCTGACTGCCGCCCGTAAGCTCCAGATACATTTCTGCGAGCAGCTCAGCATCCAGCAGCGCGCCGTGTTTGGTGCGCGAAGAAAGGTCGATGTTAAACCGGCGACAGAGCGCATCAAGACTTGCCGGGGCACCGGGGAATTTCGCGCGCGCTAGCAGCATTGTGTCTGTTACCCGCGCCATGGAGAGCGGCTCTTTTCCCACTTTAGCCAGCTCCGCATTTAAGAATTTCATATCGAAGGCGGCATTGTGAATCACCAGCGCGTCTTCGCCAATGAAGGCCAAAAACCCTTCTGCCGATTCAGAAAAGAGTGGCTTGTCCATGAGGAACTCAGTGGAAAGACCGTGCACGCGGAAAGCCTCGGGCGGCATGTCGCACTCAGGATTTAAGTAGGCATGAAAATGTTTACCGGTGCGGATACGCCCCACCATCTCCACACAGCCGATTTCAACGATGCGGTGACCGTCGCGCGGCTCTAGGCCCGTGGTTTCGGTATCGAGCGCAATCTCTCTCATGATTTTTTCCTTTCACGCAACTTCCCGTCAATCATCGCCGCGATGGTTTTTTTAAGTTGTGACACGACCTTGCCGCGCGTGACACCTGTGTTAATCACATAGTCTGCGCGCTTTTCTTTTTCCACCGATGGCATTTGGCTCGCGAGGATGGCATTAAATTTTTCTTCCGTCATGCCGGGGCGCGACAGCACGCGGCGGCGTTGAATGGCGGCAGGTGCATGCGCCACCATCACCGCGCCACAATATTTTTCCCAGCCCAGTTCATACAGCAGCGGAATATCTAAAACCACGAGTGGTGACTTTGCCAAGCGTTGGTGCGTTAAGAAGCGGCGTTTTTCTTTTAAAACCAACGGATGAATCACCGCCTCAAGCTGCTTACGCTTTTCGGCATTATGAAAGACTTCTGCGCCGAGCGCTTGGCGGTTTAGCACGCCGTCCACTACACAGGTGGGGAATAATTTTTCAACACCGCTTAAGGCCGGAGAATCCGGATTCTCAAACAATTCATGCACGATATTGTCGGCATCAAACACAGGAATATTCATTTCACGCAAGCGTTCTGCCACGTAACTTTTTCCCATCCCGATAGAGCCTGTGAGGCCAACGACCAACATAATTATTTCATCCCCTCCAGCACATGCTGGCGTAGCGCCTGCGTTACTTTCGGGCGAACACCAAACCATGCCTCAAACCCCGGAACCGCCTGATGCAGCAGCATACCCAAACCATCCACCACACGATGGCCCCGCTTTCTTGCCTGCGCAAGCAATTCTGTTTCCAGCGGATTATAGGTAATGTCATTTACCAGCGCCGCAGTGGGCAAATTGGCGAGGTCGATTTCAAGCCTGTCTTTGCCCTTCATGCCAAGCGCCGTGGTGTTGACCAGCATGTTCGCGCCCACCAGTGCCCGTTCTTTTTCTTCCCACGGCAGGATGGTAATTTTATCGGCAAGCTGCTGCCAATCAATCCGTCCGGTAATGTCATCTTCCGGCATGCCGCCTGCAAAATGTTTTTTAATTTCTTCTGCACGTTCGCGTGTGCGGTTCAGCAGCACTATTTCCGGCACGCCATAAATAAGCAGCGCCGTAATAATGGCGCGTGCGGCACCGCCCGCACCCAGCACCACTGCCTTGCCTTTGTGAAACTCAAACCCCGGCGCACCCTGTGCAAGGTTTTCAAAAAACCCACCCATGTCTGTGTTGGTCGCCAGCAGTTTTCCGTTTCGCACCACCACCGTGTTCACCGCGCCGATAAAGCGTGAAAGCGGCTCTACTTCATCCACATATTTCAGTGCATTTTCTTTGTGTGGCAGCGTCACGTTTACACCCGCATAATTATTTTCAGCCAGGCTTTTTAAAAAAGAACTCAGTTCGCCAGCGTGCACTTCAATGGCCGTATAACTGCCTTCAATACCATGCTCCTTCAGCCAATAGCCGTGGATTCGCGGTGAAAGCGAGTGGCCGATGGGAAAACCAATAACGCCTGCTTTTTTAGGCATCGTGCTTGGCCTTACGTTCGTTATACAGGTTGATAATGTTTGCCACGGTTTCTTCAATCGAGCGACGCGTGACGTCAATCACCGGCCAGTTATATTTGGCATAAATTTTTCGTGCCTCGGCCACTTCTTCTTTGATTTTATCCATATCCACATACGAGGTTTCGCGTGTTTCATTCAGCGACATCAGGCGCGTTTTACGAATCTGGATCAGGCGCTCAGGGCTAATCACCAAACCCACCACTAGCGGCTTTTTAAGATTAAACAATGTTTCTGGCAGTGGACAATTCATTACGAA
The DNA here is from genome assembly GCA_044356525.1 of Rickettsiales bacterium. Classification (GTDB taxonomy): domain Bacteria; phylum Pseudomonadota; class Alphaproteobacteria; order Rickettsiales; family RGZB01; genus CAYXPR01. Next base: position 423,821 of record JBIKVZ010000001.1, on the reverse strand, counting down.
AGGTACGTTGGCAGAATTATATCCGCGATAAGAAAGATACACACAGGTCGGTGTTTTGGAGGTGCGGGAAGGGCCCACGAGCACAATATCAGCCTCATCAAGATTATGAGCATTCTGACCATCATCATGCGCGAGTGCAAAGTTAATGGCTTCTACGCGGGTAAAATATTCTTCATCGAGTTCATATTGCCTGCCCGGCGCTGATTTCATTTTCTTAAGACCGAGAAAATCTGATATTTCGCGGATAATATGATTGAGCACCGGAATGCACACCACTTCCATGCTGCGACAGCCTTCTTTTAACTGCTGCTGAAGTTTTTCTTCCATGATGGTGTAAAGCACCAGCCCTGGATTTTCACGGATGCCCTCAAGCACTTTATCCATTTGACCTTTGGTGCGCACCAGCGACCATAAATGCTCTTCTGCCTCCGTTCCATCAAACATCGACAGTACTGAACGCGCCACGCTCGAGACGGTTTCACCCGTGGAGTCTGACACGAGATGTAGGTGAAAATGTTTAATAGGTGCTTCTTTAGCAGTCATATACTGATGTTATCCACAGCGTAATGTTAAAAGGTGCTGTATAAAAAATGAATAAGTGGTGTGTTTATCCACATGCTGCTTTTTATCCCATATTTCACGATGCTTGTCACATATGTTTTCCACATGTAGATAGGCTTTTTTTCTTTTTGTGAAATCCGTGGATAAATAATAACCCACAGAGTTCACATTTGTTTTTTCTATTTTATTTCAAATAGGTTTTTGAGTTGTTCTCTCTTTTACTCAAGTAATTTTCATTTTTTTTTTTTAATAAACATCTTGTTCGTATGTTCGTAATTCATCTTATGCTCACAACCTACTAATCTTACTAAAGACTTATTTATAAATATTATTATTTATTAAGTAGTAAGGTGATGCTTAAAAATGAATTGGTTTATTGCTTGAAGAGAGAGGGTAGCTTGTCTATCGTACCCCCCTTATGAACACACCGCATATTAAAAAACCAATTCTTGAAGTGTTAAACGGAAAAAAGAAAGCCGTGCCACCGATGTGGCTTATGCGGCAGGCCGGACGCTATTTGCCGGAATACCGAAAAATACGCGCCAAAGCGGGCGATTTCTTAACCTTATGTTACACACCGGAATATGCGGCAGAGGTAACGCTACAACCCATCCGCCGTTTTGGGTTTGATGCGGCAATTATTTTTTCCGATATTTTAGTGGTGCCGCACGCACTGGGGCAAAAGCTAAAATATGTGGAAGGCGAGGGCCCTGTTCTTTCAAAAATTGAAACGGCAAGGCACATTAAAGCGCTGGAAAAACAGATTCCGAAAATCACGAAAAATCTTTCACCTGTAGCAGAGGCACTTGTGCGGGTGAAAAAAGAATTACCGCCCGATGTGGCGCTGATTGGCTTTGCTGGTGCGCCGTGGACCGTGGCCACCTATATGGTGGAAGGGGGCGGAAGTAAACATTTTGAACACGTAAAAGCACTAAGCTACAAAGACCCAAAAGCCTTTGATGCACTGATTGAAACATTGATGGAAGCCACAGCAGATTATTTGATTATGCAGGCGGAAGCGGGCGCAGAAGTGCTGCAGATTTTTGATTCATGGGCAGGCGTGTTGGATGAAAAAAGCTTTCAGCGCTGGGTGAATGCCCCGACGGCAGAGTTAGTTAGAAAAGTCAGGAAAGCCTGCCCGGATGTTCCGATTATCGGCTTCCCGAAAGGCGCAGGGCTTTATTATAAAAATTACGTCCGCCAGGTGAAGCCCGATGCCATTGGCCTCGACTACACGGTTCCGGCAGAATGGGCCGCTGAAAAACTGCAGCGAAAATTGCCGGTGCAGGGCAATTTAGACCCAACGATTTTGCTTTCGGACAAAACCACCATCGCCAATGCGGTAAAACACTTGAAGCGCACCTTGGGTGACGCACCCTATATTTTTAACCTCGGTCATGGTATTTTACCTCAGACGCCGATTGAAAATGTCGAATGGTTGGTGAGGCAAGTGCGTGGACGCTAAGGCTCCGATAATTGAGACAAGAACACAGAAAAAAGTTGCTGTGGTGTTGTTTAATCTGGGTGGGCCGGACGCATTAAAATCCGTAAGGCCATTCCTGTTTAATTTATTTTCTGACCCTGCCATTATTTCGCTCCCGAACCCTTTGCGCTTTATGGTGGCAACGCTGATTTCACACAAACGCGAAGAAGAGGCGCAGGATATTTATGCGCAAATTGGTGGCAAATCACCCCTGCTGGAACTGACCAAAAAACAAGCCGCCGCACTGGAAGCGTCGCTGAAGAAGAAAGCGAATGCGACTGTCCGTGTGTTTGTGAGCATGCGCTACTGGCATCCGTTCAGTGATGCGGTGGCAAAAGAGGTTAAGGCCTTTGAGCCAGACGAAGTGCTGCTAGTGCCGCTCTACCCGCAATATTCAACCACAACGACGGATTCCTCGTTTAAAGACTGGGTGCAGCACGCACGGAAAATTGGGCTGGTGGCGCCAACAAAAAAACTCTGCTGCTACCCAATACATGAAGAATTTATTACCGCGCACGCGGCGCTGGTGCGCGCAGAATATGACAGGGCGCTCGAGGAAACGAGTGAAACACCACGCGTGCTGTTTAGTGCCCACGGCCTGCCAAAAAATGTGATTGAAAAAGGCGACCCTTACCAATGGCAGGTGGAACAAACCACTGCGGCGATTGTGGAGCGCATGGGCATTCCCGGCCTTGACCATGTGGTGTGTTACCAAAGCCGCGTGGGGCCGCTCGAATGGATTTCACCGTACACCGACGAAGAAATTATACGCGGTGCAAAACGCAAACAGCCACTGGTGCTGGTGCCCGTGGCGTTTGTGTCGGATCACTCGGAAACATTGGTGGAGCTGGATTTACAATATCGCCAACTGGCAGTGGATAATGGGCTGGAAGAGGCAAAATATTTCCGCGTGCCCGCGCTGAACGACCACCCGTTTTTTATTACGGCGCTAACCCAGATGTGCGAAAAAATGATGGCGCGGCAAACGCACCTCGATTCGTGTGCGGAAAAACGCCTTTGTCCACAGGACCGCACGGCGTGCGCCTACCATAAACATGCTTAAGGGAGAAAAAAAATGAGCGCGGCACTGATGGAACATTACGCACTACTCAAGGCACTGCATTTGATTGCGATGGTGGCGTGGATGGCGGGCATGCTCTACCTGCCGCGCCTGTTTGTGTATCACTGCGGCGTGAAGCCGAAATCGGAAGCCAGCGAAATGTTAAAAACAATGGAGCGCCGCCTGATGCGCGTGATTATTAACCCTGCGATGATTGCGACGTTTGTATTCGGCATTCTGCTGATTATTGCGACCGGCCTTGGCGGCCCCGGCACGGCAAAGTGGATTCATGCGAAAATAGTGCTTGTGTTGCTGATGGGGGGCGTGCACGGTATTCTTTCACGCCGCCGGAAAGATTTTGAAAAAGATGCGAACACAAAGAGCGCAAAATACTTCCGCATTTTAAACGAAGTGCCGACGGCACTGATGATTGTGATTATCCTGCTGGCGGTGCTGAAGCCGTTTTAGGCGTTACAGTGTCCGGCCATTGGTTTGCTGATGACCTGAAGGCGTAGGGTGGCGGCGCTCTTCTACGAAACGGTCGGCGAACCCGGCCGTTCTTTGTGGCGGCTCAGGGGGCTTTTCTGGGGTCCCGCCTGTTGTAGCCAGCATGGTTGCCCGAATGGCATCAAGCTCTTTCATTTCGGCCGCAGGCAGCGGCGCGACCTCTGGTGCTGTTTTTGCCAAAACAACCTCCGGCGCGGTCGCCTTTTCGGCTAACAGCATCTGTCCGTTCGTGATGTGCCGACAACCCTTTGATACGTCACCAAGGGTGTAGCCGAATTTATTAAAATCCTCTATAGAAAGCGCGCGTGCGACATCGCTATCCTGAAAGGCTCGAAAATGAAATTCGAAATCCTGAAATCTCCGATCGCGTAAAGCAGAGATAGCATCATTTACGTGTATAAGGGCATCTACGGCCTTTTCTTTTGGCACCCCTGCAAAGGCGGGGGGTTGTGGCAGCAGGGTCTTGAAATTTTCAAGTGCGGGCATGGCGCGGTCATCGAAATAGTATGTCGCGCCTTTTCGCGAGGACTCTGGCAGCGCCGACAAATCGGTGACATGGCCGGTTGCAGGCCCGCTGGGCACAAAAACATTTTGGGTGGGCAGGTTTAATGTAGCAAGCGCCTCGATATTTCCGAAGCGGTTGGCATTGTCAGAAAGTGAGGCTCCAAGGCTAACAATTCTTTTTGCCCCCTCGGATAAGCCATATTCTTTCGCGGCAGTTTCGTTATTAAGACGGCCGACAAGCGAGCCAATTATGCGCACCGAATCGAGTGCTTTGGTCATATCTCCGTTGGTAAGGAATTTGCGCGCATCGCCGATGTTTTCCTGCATGTCGCCGGCAGCGCTGGCGCGCATGTGTTCTTGCTGTGTTCGTTTCTCAAGAGCTTTTTTGGGAATAAACTCTTCGGAGAGAAGGGTTTCCATTTTTGCGAGCAAAACGAAGCTATCCTTAATTGATGTTAGAGCCTCTGTGCGCTCTTTATCCGGCAGCGCGCTTAAGGCAGGTGACGCCAAATAGCGATTAAACACCGCATCCGGTAATTTTAAGGTGAACTCGGGCGTGTCGTAACCGAAGCGGAACGGAGGCTCTGCGCTTTTAACAAGCGTGTATTTCACGGGCCCCGGACTGTTTGGAATATGGTCTTTGTCTGGCAGGCTTGTGTCGAGGTTCACGACACCTTTTCGCGGGCCTGGCGGCAGAATGTCGGCAATTTGTTCGTCGAGGTCCTTTGCTACGCGGGTCGGCATCCAAGGATGTGTTGTGCTGCGCACCCAGTCTTTAGTGGTTTCAATGCGGGGCAGCTCGGGGTTTGCAAAGTGGTAGCTGCCGCACACAAAATACACCGTACAGTCAGTGGGGTTGCCGCGCTCGGCTAGTGTATCGCGCACAAAGTCGGCCATGGTTTTATTATCGGCGATACGCTCTGCGAGGAAGATACTCTCCCCTTCTTTCAACTCGGGCGGAACGCTGGTGGGAAAGCTGTCTTCCTCGCCGCGCCGCGGACCTGCGCCCCTGTAATGGGGGGAAGAATAATATTCTTGCGCGCGCTCGTCTCGGCGCCAAGGGTCGGTGTCATAACAAAGAATCTCCACGCCCTTCTCGCGGCATTTCTGGAACAGCTCGAGATAGGTATCCCGGACCTCGCTCGGACCGAAATGGAAGTCTTTCAAGTGAGTTATGTCACCATCGGCATAGAATTTTTTGATATTTTCATTCATGCTTTGCTCGATTTCGATGAAGATGATGCCCTTGGTAGCGGCGATGTCATCCACGTGGTCGAGCAGGAATTTCGGTATTTCTTCGCGGTTGTGGTTATTGTCGCGGATGCCGATGCCTTGATTTTTTTCGGCCATTGAGCGCAGCGCTGCCCCACTTTCCATTTTCACCGTGCCGTCGGGCCCCGCATCAATGTGGCTCACATGCGCGGGCTGGTTATTGTCGGTGGCTTTAAATTCGTAGAGTGCGGTTTCGGTGAGCATGCCGCCGGCAAACATCGCACCTGCCGCAAGGCTGGCTTGCACCGGATGCCGCACCATCCACGTGACGACGCGGTCCGCGGCGCGCTCCATAAGGCTTCTGCGTGGCGGCACAGGGGCTGTGGGCGCTGACTCCGGCAAGGCTGGCGGAATTTCAGGCTCAGGATTCGGCGGTGTTTGCGGTTGTTCGTCCATGCCCTATAGGATAGGCAAAAACCCTTAATTTTCGGTAAATTTAGGGGCTTCTAATGTGAAGCTTTCATGACAAAAACGGCCTAAAACAGCCCATATGGGCGAAAAACGCTTTGACAAGCTATCATAATTCAGTTATCCACGAAGATAACACAGGCAAAACGCCTTTGGGAAAGCGGACTTCCGGATGTCTTTCCGGTTGCTCCCATCAGAAAATCACACACAACATCTGAGTTTTATCACCAGCACGCGACGTGCTCGGTTTTCCCTTCAAAAACAACCCCTTAAATCCAAAAAAGAGACTTATGAACGCACCTGTAAATAAAGAAGATGCACCGCAGATGGATAATCAATCCTCCTCGCAAGATCGCCCCTCCTCACAAGAACGCCGCCCTGGCGGATACCAGAACCGCCCACGTCGTGGCGGCGGTGGTGGCAGGTCAAACTATCAGAACCGCGATAATTATCGCGGTGGCCGCAATAACAACCAGAACCGCGAAGAAGGCAATGGCAACCGTGGGGAATATAACCCACGCCACCACCGCGATATGGGCCAATATGAAAACGCCGACATGCAAGGCGGCGATGAAAATTATGATGAAGTACCGACAGGCCCACGCCCAGAGGGTGAGCTGAAAATCCGCGACCTCAAAACAAAATCAGCCGAAGAATTGCTGGCGATTGCGGAAGAAGCAGGCATCGAAGATTGCGGCGGCATGCTGAAGCAGGATCTCGTATTCGTGATTCTACAAAAGATGGCCGCGCTGAACGGCGTGATTATCGGCGATGGCGTGCTTGAAGTGCTGCAAGACGGCTTCGGCTTCCTGCGATCGACGGAATCAAACTACATGGCAGGGCCGGACGATATTTATGTTTCGCCGAGCCAAGTGCGCCGCTTTGGCCTTCGCACCGGCGACACGGTGGAGGGTGAAATCCGTGCGCCGAAAAAAGGCGAACGTTATTTTGCACTGGTGCGCGTAACCTGCATCAACGGCAAAAAACCGGAAGAAGTGCGCCACCGTGTGAACTTCGACAACTTGACGCCGCTCTACCCGAATCAGCGCCTCAAGATGGAACATTTGGACCCCACCAGCAAAGACCCTAGCGCGCGTATCATCGACTTGGTGAGCCCGCTCGGTAAGGGTCAGCGTGCACTGATTGTGGCGCCGCCACGCACGGGTAAAACCATGCTGATGCAGAACATCGCAAAATCCATCACCGCGAACCATCCGGAAGTGGAACTGATGGTGCTGCTGATTGACGAACGCCCTGAAGAAGTGACCGACATGGCACGCACCGTGAAAGGCGAAGTCGTCAGCTCGACGTTTGACGAGCCTGCCACCCGCCACGTGCAGCTGGCCGAAATGGTCATCAACAAAGCCAAGCGTTTGGTGGAAGTGGGTAAAGACGTTGTGATTCTGCTCGACTCGATCACGCGTTTAGCCCGTGCATACAACACCGTGGTGCCATCCTCCGGCAAGGTGCTGACCGGCGGCGTGGACTCAAACGCTCTGCAAAAACCAAAACGCTTCTTCGGTGCAGCGCGCAATATTGAAAACGGTGGCTCGCTCACCATTATTGCGACCGCGCTGATTGATACGGGCAGCCGTATGGACGAAGTGATTTTCGAAGAGTTCAAAGGCACGGGTAACAGCGAAATTATTCTCGACCGCAAGCTGGCCGATAAACGTACCTTCCCGGCGATTGATATCACCAAGTCGGGTACGCGTAAGGAAGAGCAGCTCTATGAACCAGGCGAAATGCAGAAAATGTGGGTGCTTCGCAAAATTCTGCAGCCGATGGGCGCGCAGGATGGCATGGAGTTCCTGCTTGAGAAGCTGAAGAACACAAAAGCCAATAGCGAATTCTTCGAAAGCATGAATTCGTAAACAGAAGAGTGTGGCACAATGATCAACCTGCGCCCGATGAAAAGATCTGACCTACCTAAGGTAAGAAATCTTTATCGGAATATTTACGGGAATAACCGGCAGGAAGAGAATGACACGTGGCGATTCCTTTCATCAGAAAGTGGGATTACTCCCACCACCATCGCAGAAGAGCGTGGTGAAATGGTGGGGGCTTACCCCGCGTGGTTGATCAGGATGAATCTCGGCGGCGAAGTGGTGCAGGGTGCGCAAGCCATGGATATCATGGTGGATCCAGGCCATCAGGGAAAAGGCATTTTCACACTGATGGGCGAAGAGGCCTTTGAAGAGCTTGCCAAGAAATACGACGCCAAGATGCTGTATGGGATTCCGAATAAGGAATCGTATGTGGGTCACATGCGGAAGATGAGCTGGCACCATGTGACAGATGTTCCAAGGTATATACGCCCCATTTTGCCGCTTTCTCTTGTGCCCTACATCCCTGGTTTTCTAAAAAAACCAATCCACTTCTTTCTGGAGGTTTTGTTTAAGCCGCGCGCGCCGCTATTTGGCGTAGAGATTCTGGAGCGCATCCCATCCGAGAAAGATATGAGGCAAATCATTGAAGAGGCTGCCGCATACCCCAAGTATGCCTGTCGGTTGCATCGCGATGCACGGTGGTTTAAATGGCGGTACGATGCAAAAAGCGATCTTGGTTATCGGTGGCTTGTTGCAAAGCAAGGCAAGGAGACCGTGGGCTTCTGTGTATACCGTAACGAGAATATGGAAGGTGGCGCCAAGATAACGCGCATAGCGGAGCTGTGGGGAAATAAAACGGCAACCGGCGCATTATTAAAACAGGTGATTCGTTTGTCGTATAAGAATAAGAGCGCCCTTATAATGATTCTTACAAATATGCCGTTTTTAAGGTTGCCGCTTTTGTGCCACCTGTTTCTCGGGTTGCAGAAAAAGCCACTTATTGTGAGGGCCCTTACACCGAAAAGTCTGGCAGCCAATATCCACAATCCAGAGAATTGGTATATCATGAGTGGTGATTTTGATGCGATGTGAGTCGGTTCAAAAGAACGGCGTTTTTATTCTTTCTCTCGACTGCGAAGGCAAGTGGGGGGTGGCGGATTGTATTACGGAGCATTATGAAAAATGCCTTACAACCGAGAATAAAAAGAAGGCGTATCACCGAATACTTTCAATACTAAGGGGCCACGACATTGCGGCAACCTTCGCATTTGTGACGGCGCTGACTCTTTCGCAGAAAGAGTTTAAAAAGAATCGAGATATCTTTTTTGAGGTGCCGGAAAGCTATCGTCCGTGGTTATCAAAATTCTACAAAGACGTTGAGCAAAACAATTACGAAGGATGGTTCTGCCCTGAAGTTTTTGAGATGGTGGCAAAAGAAGATACTCATGAAATTGCCTCTCACGGCTGCTTTCATCTGCCGATGTCTGAAAAAGAATTGAGCGAAAAAGATGCCGATTATAGCTTTGTCGCTGCCAAAAAGTTGGCTTCAGGGCAAAGGCCAAAAACCTTTGTTTACCCCAGAAATCAGGTTGGCTTTGTCTCGCTTCTAGAGAAGCACGGCTATGTTGGATATCGTGCGGGCATTGAACAAAAAAGAGGGCCGATAAAGAATATAAAGGGCATTGTGTCGGAGTATAATGTTCTGCAGGGTGCGCAGAAAAACCAAGCCCGAATCGTACATAACACAGCAGAAATTCCCTCCGGCTATTTTCTTAATTGGCCGAGTGGTGTGCGCAAATATGTTCCGGCGTCTGTTACCTACCGAAGGTGGGAGAGGATTTTGGAAGACGCGGTTGAGAATCAGAAAATAGCCCACATGTGGTTTCATCCCCATAATTTTACCGATGGCCCGGGAATGGCGGATAACTTTGAGAAGATTATCCGAAAGGTGGCAGAATATCGCGATAAGAGAGGGCTGCGTGTGATGACGATGAAAGAATATTGTGACGCGCTGCGGCCCTTAAAGGCGTAGGCCGAAGGAATGTGTTTTAGCAAAAACAAGGCGAAAAAGGGCTGTTTAAACAACAGCCCTTTCCTTTTTGTGCGCATTGGCCTATTTTAGTTCCGGCGCTTTTAAAGTGGCGCAACAAACATAGAAATAAAGGGCTTTGAAAATGGCAGGCAGGAAGAAAATTGCATTGATCGGCGCAGGGATGATTGGCGGCACGCTCGCCCACCTGATTGAACTCAAAAACCTTGGCGATGTGGTGCTGTTTGATATTTCTGAAGGCCTGCCGCAAGGCAAGGCGCTTGATATTTCGCAAAGCTCGGCCGTGGATGGCTGCGACGTGCACCTCAAAGGCACGAATGATTATAAGGACATTGAAGGTGCGGACGTGATTATCGTGACCGCTGGCGTGCCCAGGAAGCCGGGCATGAGCCGCGATGATTTGCTGAACATCAATACCAGCATCATCAAAACGGTGGGTGAGAACATTAAAAAATATGCCCCGAAGGCATTCGTGATTGTAATCACGAACCCCTTAGATGCGATGGTGTGGGTGATGCAGAAAGTCTCCAGCCTGCCGGCGAATAAAGTGGTGGGTATGGCGGGCGTGCTCGATTCATCCCGCTTCTCATACTTCCTTGCCGAAGCACTGAATGTCTCTATTTCCGATATCAACGCCTTCGTGCTCGGCGGCCACGGCGATACGATGGTGCCGATTGTGAACTACACCACCATCTCTGGCATTCCGCTGCCAGAATTCGTGAAGATGGGTTGGCTCAAGCAAGACGCGCTCGATAAAATCGTACAGCGCACGCGTGACGGTGGTGCCGAAATCGTCGGCCTACTCAAAACCGGTTCGGCGTTTTATGCGCCGGCTGCCAGCGCCATCCGCATGGCCGAAGCGTACCTGTATAACAAACGCCGCATTCTGCCCTGCGCCGCCCACTTAAATGGCGAATATGGCGTGAAAGATATGTATGTGGGCGTGCCCTGCGTGATTGGTAAAGACGGTGTGGAAAAAGTGGTGGAAATCGCCCTTTCTAAGGACGAAAAAGCCGCATTTGATAAGTCCGTTGATGCGGTAAAAGGCCTGACGCAGGCGATTAAACTGTAGTAAGCCGAGAAGGCAAACAAGCGACGAGCGGGAAGGGCGTGCGATGGACGTACAGCAGTTGCTCTATACCGAACAAGGCGGATGGCAAGCCATTGTGCAGGGTGCGCCCGCCGATGTGATTGAGCGGCCGCAGGACGCCCAGCTGGTGATGTATTTCGCCGCGCCTGAGATGCTGGAACGCCATGCTATTTATAAAGAACTCGCCCACCGCTACCCGTATGCCCATGTGATTGGCGCATCGACCTCGGCACAGCTTTCTGCCCACCAGCAATATACTGGTGCAGTAAGTGCGGTGGCGATTCGCTTTAAAGACACGCAGCTGCGGCTGGTGCGCGCCGATATTGCCGAAGCCAAGCAATCCTACGACACCGGAAAATTCATGGGCCGCCAGTTGGCAGCAGATGATTTAAACAGCGTGCTGTTGGTGGCCGATAGCTTGGTGCCGGACGCTGCCGCGCTTGCCGCCACGCTTTCACAGGAAGTGGGGCCAAAAGTGCATGTGTGGGGGCTTACGTCTTCCGCCGGACTTGGTGTGCTGCACACGCAGGCGGGTGCGGATGAAAATCCGGGTCAGGGAAAAATGGCCGCCATTGGTTTTTATGGCAAGGCACTTAGCATACGTAGTGCATCGGTGCATGGCTGCGCGCCCTATGGCGCAGAGCATATGGTAACAAAGGCAGAAGGCCGCGAATTACAGGAGCTGGATGGTCGCCCCGCATTGGAGACGTACCGAAAATACCTGAAAGGCGACGCCTATAATGATGAAGAACAGCGTTTGCGCTTTCCGCTATTTGTACGGCAGAAAGAACACCAGAATTATGGCGTGCTGCGCACGGTGGTGGCGGTGAACGAAGGCAAGCAAAGCCTGACGCTGGGCGGCAGCGTGCAGGCCGGAAGGGTGTTGCAATTAATGTATGCGGCGCCCGGCGAAGTGGCGCTAGCCAAAGAAAATAAAGAACTGAACGCCACTACGTTGCAACTGGCGCGCACCAAGGGCGACAGGCTGGCAGTGCTGATTTCCACCTCTGCCCGTAACGCCGCGTTCGGTGTGGATAATGCTGAAGAGGCGCAGCTGTTCTTTAGCGTGTTATTGCCAGAGACGGTGCTGGCCGGTGGTTCCGGTGGTGGCGTGTTTATCCCCGAGGAAAAAAGCCAATATTCCCGCTTTGATGAGTTTTCCGCCCTGCTGGTGACGCTGCAGGAGTAACAACACCAATTTGGTGTAAATAAGGAAAGCACAAGCATTTCCGCTGTTTTTACCGAATGGCCTTGTGGTGTTTTTGTACACACGAGACGCGAAAGGCATGTTTTTAAGTGCCTACCGCTTGCGCGGGGAAAGAAAGCGGCGCTATATAGGCAGCCCCTGCTGTTTTTAGTCGTAGGGCGCATTAAAGAATATCAAAGAAGGGTCAAGCCGATGAACATTCATGAATATCAAGCCAAACAGGTGCTGGCAAAATACAACGTACCTGTACCAAAAGGCTTTGTGGCATTTACGGCGGACGAAGCCGAAGCGGCAGCGAAGAAACTTCCTGGCCCAGTGTGGGTGGTGAAGGCGCAGATTCACGCAGGTGGCCGCGGTAAAGCGGGCGGCGTGAAAGTGGTAAAATCCATCGCGGACGTAAAAGAAAACGCGAAAAAGCTTCTCGGCATTACGCTGTTAACACACCAGACCGGCCCAGAAGGCAAAGAAGTAAAGCGCGTGTATATTGAAGACGGCTCGAAAATTGCTAAAGAATACTACCTTTCCGTGGTGGTGGATCGCGCCACGTCGAAAGTGACCTTCATGGCGAGCGCCGAAGGTGGTGTGGAAATTGAAGAAGTTGCCGCAAAGCACCCAGAAAAAATTATCACCGCAGCCATTGACCCTGCTACGGGCATTCAGGGCTGCCATGCGCGCAAACTCGCCTATGGCATCGGCCTTTCCGGGGACAAAGTAAAGGGCTTCACGAAATTCGTGTTCGCGCTTTACCGTGCATTTACGGAAACGGATGCCAGCCAGCTTGAAATCAACCCGCTGGTGGAAACCGAAGCCGGTGACTTCATCGCGCTCGATGCGAAATTCAACTTCGACGACAACGCACTCTTCCGCCACCCCGACCTGATGGAGCTGCGCGACAAAGACGAAGAAGAGCCACTCGAAGCACGCGCCAGCGAACAGGGCCTGAACTACGTGAAAATGGACGGCACGATTGGTTGCATGGTGAATGGTGCCGGTCTTGCAATGGCCACGATGGACATCATTAAACTCTATGGCGCTGAGCCTGCAAACTTCCTCGACGTTGGTGGTGGTGCCACGCGTGAGAAAGTGACAGAAGCGTTCAAAATTATTCTGTCCGACAAAAACGTGAAGGGCATTTTGGTGAATATTTTCGGCGGCATTATGCGCTGTGATATTATTGCCGAAGGCGTGATTGCCGCTGCACGTGACGTGAAACTTTCCGTGCCACTGGTGGTGCGTTTAGAGGGCACGAACGTGGAAGCCGGTAAAGAAATTCTGAAAAAATCGGGCCTCACGATTATTTCTGCGGACGACCTCGGTGATGCGGCGAAGAAAGCCGTAGAAGCCGTGAAAAAAGCTGCAGCAGCCTAATGAAAACGATGCCGCTAACACTTTTAGTGGTAACGCTCGCAGCAGCAATGGTGGTTGCGTGGGGCGTGCTCGCGAACGAAGGCTGTGGCGAAAAATCGGAGAAGATTTTTGGTAACGAGGATCTTCAGCGTACGGCGGATGTGGATCAAGAAACCGGCCGCCGACTGCAGGAAGAATTGAAAGTGGGCTATGTAGATTATTACAGCGCCGGATGTACGGAAGAAGAACTGAACAAATTTTTTAGTGCAAAAAACAAGGGTTACGGCCCGAAAAGTAAAGAGGAGACCACGAATGGCAGTGCTCGTTAACAAAAATACCAAGGTGATTTGCCAAGGCTTCACCGGTGCGCAAGGCACGTTCCACAGCGAACAGGCTGCGGCGTATGGCACGAAAATGGTTGGCGGCGTGACGCCCGGTAAGGGCGGCACGAAACACTTGAACCTGCCCGTGTTTGACACGGTGGACGAAGCCGTGAAAAAAACCGGTGCGAATGCGAGCGTGATTTATGTTCCGCCCCCATTTGCAGCTGACGCTATCATTGAAGCGATTGATGCGCGCGTGGAACTCGTGGTGTGCATCACCGAGGGCATTCCGGTGCTCGACATGGTGAAGGTAAAAAAAGCTCTCAGCGGTTCAAACACCCGCCTGATTGGGCCGAACTGCCCCGGCGTGATTACGCCTGGCGAATGCAAAATCGGCATCATGCCCGGCCACATCCATAAAAAAGGCAAAATCGGTATCGTGTCGCGCTCCGGCACGCTTACCTATGAAGCCGTGAAACAAACGAGCGATGTGGGTTTCGGCCAGAGCACGTGCATCGGCATCGGTGGCGATCCTGTGAACGGCACGAACTTTATCGACTGTCTCGACCTCTTCCTTAAAGATCCTGAAACCGAAGCCATCGTGATGATTGGCGAAATCGGTGGCAGCGCGGAAGAAGAAGCCGCAGCCTTCCTGAAATCCTCTAAGGTGAAGAAGCCAGTGGTTGGGTTTATTGCAGGCCGCACGGCTCCCCCAGGTCGCCGCATGGGCCACGCCGGCGCTATCGTCGCCGGTGGCAAAGGTGGCGCGGAAGACAAAATCGAAGCCATGAAATCGGCCGGTATCCGCGTGACAGACAGCCCATCGGAAATGGGCCGTACGATGGCTGCATTGCTGAAGTCAGCGTAGGCGGTTAACGGTAATTCCAAGTTTAAACTCTAAGTCTAACGGCGAGTGACGTATGTCTGAGAATCTGAAAAACACCACCTATGCCTATGGCGCGAACAGCGTGTATATCGCGGAAGTGTATGAACGCTACCTGCGCGACCCGAATTCGGTCGATGCCAGCTGGCAGGCATTTTTCAGCAATATCGGCGACAACGTTGCCAATATTGAGCACGACTTTGAGGGCCCGACCTGGAACCGCCAGAAAAACCGCATCGTGGGTTACAAGGCGCCGATTGCCGAAAAGCGCCACCCCAAACGCTCTGGTCGCCGCACCAGTGACATGACCGGCGAACGTAAGGATGCATCGAGTGATGCCATCCGCGCACACATGCTGATTCGCGCTTACCGCGTGCGCGGCCACCTGCTCGCACAGCTTGACCCGCTGGGCATCGAGGTGCGCGAAAGTCACCCGGAACTGGCACACGAGCATTATGGCTTTACCGACGCGGATATGGACCGCCAGATTTTCATCGGCGGATGGCTCGGCATGGAGTCGGCGAGCTTGCGTCAGATTATCGAAGCGCTGCGCCAAACCTACAGCCGCAATATCGGCATTGAATACATGCACATCCAAAGCCTTGAGCAAAAAGAATGGCTCGAAGCGCAGATGGAATCCACGCGCTCCATTCCGGTTTTATCGCGCGATGAGAAAATCAAACTGCTGAAAAACATTATTCAGGTCGAAGGGTTTGAACAGTTCCTGCATATCAAATTCCCCGGCACCAAGCGCTTCTCGATTGAAGGCGCGGAGGCGCTGATTCCGGCACTTGAAACGGCCCTTGAAGTGGGTGCGAATCTGGGTGTGGAAGAAATCGTACTCGGCATGCCGCACCGCGGCCGCCTGAACGTGCTGACTGCATTCATGGGCAAGCCATACTACGCGATGCTGTCGGAATTCCAGGGCACAAAATCCACGCCGGATGATATCGAAGCATCAGGTGACGTGAAATATCACATGGGTACCAGCTCAGACCGCAACATTGGTGGCCGCAGCGTGCACCTGACGCTGAACCCGAACCCCTCGCACCTTGAGGCGGTGAATCCGGTGGTGATGGGCCGCGCCCGCGCCAAACAAGAACAACGCAAAGACGCAGAGCGCAAAAAAGTGATGGCGATTCTGATTCACGGTGACGCCGCGTTTGCCGGCCAAGGTGTGGTAGCAGAAACGCTCGCACTTTCCGAACTGGTGGGTTACACCATCGGCGGCACGCTGCACATCATTGTGAACAACCAGATTGGCTTTACGACGAGCCCCAAAAATGCGCGTAAGTCGCCATACCCAACCGATGTGGCGAAAATGGTGCAGGCGCCCATTATGCACGTGAATGGTGACGACCCTGAGGCCGTGATTCACGCCAGCCGTATCATCACCGAATATCGCCAGAAGTTTAAAAAAGACGTGGTGCTGGATATTTTCTGCTACCGCCGTCATGGTCACAACGAAGGGGATGAGCCGTTCTTCACCCAGCCGGTGATGTATACCAAAATTAACGAACATCTTACGCCACGTGATGTGTACGCCAAAAAGCTGGTGAGCGAAGGCACGCTGACGGAAGCAGAGTTCGGTGCTTTGAAAAAAGAATGGCACGATTACTTGGAAAAAGAATTCGATGCCGCGAAAAAATATAAGCCAAACAAAGCCGACTGGCTGGAAGGCAAGTGGAAAGGCTTTGAAAAACCAAAACTGAGCTCCAAGGTGCAGGTGGATACCGGCGTGGATACGAAGACGCTGAAATCCATCGGCAAAGTGCTTGCTACAAAACCAGACGGTATTGAGCTGAACAAAAAAATCGAACGCTTGCTCGAAGCCAAAGCCAAAATGTTTGAAACCGGCGAAGGGTTCGACTGGGCTACAGGCGAAGCGCTCGCCTTCGGCTCGCTGCTGCATGCTGGTATTCCGGTGCGCTTTTCAGGCCAAGACGTGGTGCGCGGTACGTTCAGCCACCGCCATGCGGGCCTGACGGACCAGAATAACGACACGCGTTATTTCCCGCTGAATCATTTGAGCGACAAGCAGGCAAAGCTGGAAGTGGTGGATTCCAACCTTTCGGAATTTGCGGTGCTTGGGTTTGAATATGGGTACTCGATTGCCGAACCGAACAGCCTGACGCTGTGGGAAGCACAGTTCGGTGACTTCGTGAACGGCGCGCAGGTGATTATCGACCAGTTTATTACTTCAGGTGAAACCAAGTGGCTGCGCATGAGCGGCCTTGTGATGCTACTGCCGCATGGCTTTGAAGGCCAAGGCCCAGAGCATAGCTCGGCGCGCATGGAGCGTTTCTTGCAAGCCTGCGCGGAAGATAATATTCAGGTGATGAACTGCACGACGCCCGCAAACTATTTCCACGCGCTGCGCCGCCAAGTGGTGCGGAACTTCCGCAAGCCGCTGGTGGTCATGACGCCGAAGTCGCTGCTGCGCCATAAACGCGCACAGTCGTCTTTAAAGGATTTTGCCCAAGGCAAGACCTTCAAGCGCGTGATTGCTGAAACTGAAACGCTGGTGGCGGATGCTAAAGTGCGCCGTGTCGTGTTCTGCAGCGGTAAAGTGTATTACGACATTTTGGATGCGCGCGAACAAGCCGGTATTAAAGACATCGCGATTGTACGCCTTGAGCAGCTTTATCCATTCCCTGAAGAGGACGTGATTGAGGTGATGAAGCGCTACAAAGGCGCCGATGTGGTGTGGTGCCAGGAAGAGCCTAAGAACATGGGCAGCTGGTTCTTTGTGAACCCACTGCTGGAAGAGGCGCTGATCAATGGTGGCCATAAAGTAACGCGTCCTGTGTATGCGGGTCGTGTGTCTGCGGCATCGCCGGCTACGGGCTACCTCAAAATCCACAACGAACAACAGCAGCGACTGATTGGTGAGGCACTTGACCTTATCAACTCAGCCAGCGGCGAAAAAAAGAAAAAAGCTTAACCCCCCCAATTGGTAAAATGAAAGGCAACCCTTATGTCTGTTTCAAAAATTGAAGTGCCCTCGTTAGGTGAATCGGTGAGCGAAGCCACCGTCGCCAAATGGTTTAAAAAACAGGGCGAGGCCGTGAACAAAGACGACCTGCTCGTGGAGCTTGAAACCGACAAGGTGACGCTGGAAGTGAATGCGCTTGCCAGCGGTGTGCTGAAAGAAATCAAAGCCAAAGAAGGTGACACGGTGACCGTGGGCGCGCTACTCGGCATGATTGACGAAAGCGGCAAAGGAACTGTTTCTGCGTCTGCTCCGGCTGCTGCGGCACCAAAGGCCGCTGCGCCTGCCCCCGTGGCGGCGAGCGCCAGCCCGATTGACCGTTCCGGCCCTGCGGCCCGTAAACTGGCCGATGAAAAAGGCGTGAACCCTGCTTCTATTGCCGGCACGGGCAAAGATGGCCGCATCACCAAAGGCGATGTGCTTTCTGCTGGCAGTGCACCGGCGGCAGCAAGCGATGCCGGCTCGGCCTACCCACGCGAAGAGCGCGTGAAAATGACCAAGCTGCGCCAGACCATTGCGCGCCGCTTGAAGGAATCGCAAAACACGGCGGCCATTCTGACCACCTTCAACGAAGTGGACATGACCAACGTGATGGCGCTCCGCAAAAACATTCAGGATGACTTCCTGAAAAAGCACGGCGTGAAGCTGGGCTTCATGAGCTTCTTTACCAAAGCCGCGGTTGCAGCGCTGAAAGAAATTGCAGCGGTGAATGCAGCGATTGATGGCGATGAAATCGTGTATAAAAACCATTACGATATCGGCATGGCCGTGGGCACCGAACAGGGCCTTGTGGTGCCGATTGTGCGCAATGCCGACAGGCTTTCTTTTGCTGAAATCGAAAAAGAAATCATCAACATGGCGAAGAAGGCGCGTGACGGCAAACTGTCGATGAACGATTTGACGGGCGGTACGTTCTCCATCACCAACGGCGGTATTTATGGCTCGATGCTCTCGACGCCGATTATCAACCCGCCACAGAGCGCTATTCTTGGACTCCACAATATCGTGCAGCGCCCCGTGGTGCTGGCCGATGGCAAAATTGAAGCACGCCCCGTGATGTACCTCGCGCTGTCGTACGACCACCGTATCATCGATGGTAAGGAAGCCGTGACGTTCCTCGTGCGCATCAAACAATACATGGAAGACCCACAGCGCTTACTGCTGGAAGTGTAGCCAAGTATGGACACGCCTGTTTCACAGCAGCCGATTGCTGCCGAAAAACGTGAGGCGGTAAAGCAGGAGCTCATTGCCAAATACTTAAATCCGGAGCTGAACTATGCGGCGCTAGATAGGTTGGCAGGTGCAGAGACGCTCGACGGAATGTTTCGGGAATATATGATTGCCTCCCGAAGTTTGCGTACACTCGATTGCGTTCCGCCGCTGACCTATATCGGCTGGTTGGCAGAAGAGATGGGCGCAAAAGAGATGCTAGTGTCCGTGCATAGTGAGTTTGCCGGGCTTAGTAGCATACCTGTGCGTGGGTCGGGTCGCGTGAGTGTGTTGGCGCGAGATCTGGCGATACCGACAGAGGGTTCAAAGCCTCCTTCGGTTGAGCGATAAACAAATACAGAATTTTAGTTGGGAGAAAAAAATGGCAGAACAATTTGATGTAGTGGTGATTGGTGGCGGCCCCGGTGGGTATGTGGCGGCGATTCGCGCCAGCCAGCTGGGCCTGAAAACGGCGTGCGTGGAAAAACGCGGCACCCTTGGCGGCACCTGCCTGAATGTGGGTTGCATCCCCTCTAAAGCGCTGCTGCATTCTTCTGAAATTTACGAAGAAGCCGCGCAGCATGGCAAAGACCATGGCGTGGAATTTTCCGGCCTGAAGCTGAATTTAAAAACCATGCTCGCCCGCAAAGACGACGTGGTGAGAAACCTCACCACGGGCATTGAAGGCCTGTTCAAAAAAAATAAAGTGACCTACTACAAGGGCCACGGTGTGGTGCTAGGAAAAGGCGAAGTTGCCGTAAAGCCGGTTGAAAAAGGCGGCACGCCAGAATCAATTAAAGCGAAACACATTATCATCGCCACCGGCTCAGAAGTGGTGAAGCTGCCCGGCATTGAAATTGATGAAAAACGCATTGTTTCCTCTACGGGCGCGCTGAACCTGCCAGAAGTACCAAAGACGATGATTGTGATTGGCGGCGGCGTAATCGGCCTTGAGCTTGGTTCGGTGTGGCGCCGTTTGGGCGCAAACGTGACGGTGATTGAATTCATGGATCACATTACCCCAGGGCAGGACATGGAAGTGTCGCGCCAATTCCAGAAGCTGCTGGAAAAACAGGGCATCGCATTCAAGCTTTCCAACAAAGTAACGGGCGCGAAGTCGGACGGCAAAACCGTGACGCTAACCTGTGAGCCGAAAGACGGCGACAAAGCCGAAACGCTAAAAGCTGACGTGGTGCTGGTGGCGATTGGCCGCAAGCCTTACACCGAAAATCTGGGCCTAAAAGAATCTGGCGTGAAGCTGGATGAGCGCGGCCGCATTGTGGTGGACAGCCACTTTAAAACGAACGTGGATGGCATCTACGCGATTGGGGATGTGATTCACGGCCCGATGCTGGCACACAAAGCAGAAGAAGACGGCGTGGCCTGCGCGGAAGGCATTGCGGGGCAGAAGAGCCACGTGAACTACAACCTCGTTCCGGCGGTAATTTATACCTACCCTGAAGTGGCGACCATCGGCAAAACCGAAGAGGCGCTGAAGAAGGAAGCCCGCGCATACAAAGTAGGGAAGTTCCCGTTCATGGCAAACAGCCGCGCACGCGCGGTGGGCAAAACGGAAGGCTTCGTGAAAATCCTCGCCGACGAAAAGACGGACGAAGTACTCGGCGTGCACATCATTGGCCCGCAGGCGGGCACCATTATTGCCGAAGTGGCGGTGGCGATGGAATTTAAGGCCTCAAGCGAAGACATCGCGCGCACCTGCCATTCGCATCCTGACCTGAATGAGGCGGTGAAGGAAGCCGCGCTCGCAGTCGATAAACGTCCGATTCATATTTAAATACTACTGCGCCGCGTATCAATTTCCTGTTTTTGCGCTTCCGGTGCTCGCGTACCAAAACGTACGCTGTGCGCCAGTTCTAAAAACAGAAAACTCCTCCTGCAACGCAGCGTATTTTTTCTTCTGCAGGATATTAATGCGCTTTCAGGTTCAGCGCCGCATCCAGCAGCGCGCGGGTGTAGGGGCTCTTGGGCTTTTTGATGACAGCGGCCGTACTGCCGGACTCCACAATTTTTCCGTCTTTCATCACCAGAATATGGTGGCTCATCGCGTTGATGACGCGCAAATCATGACTGATGAACAGATACGAAAGCTTATAATTTTTCTGCAGCTTTTTTAAGAGCGCTAAAATTTCCCCCTGCGTGGAAATATCGAGCGCACTCGTGGGCTCATCCAGCACCATCAGTTTTGGTTTTAACACGAGCGCCCGCGCGATGGCGACGCGCTGGCGCTGCCCACCGGAAAATTCATGCGGGTAACGGTACTTCACGGAAGGGTCTAGCCCTACATCGCGCAGCACGGCGTCAATCGCTGCCGTTTGTTCTGCTGCTGTACCGATGTTGTGCGCCTTTAAGCCCTCGGCAATCGTTTCTGCGATGGTGAGGCGTGGATTGAGGCTGGCGAAAGGGTCTTGAAACACCAGCTGCATCTGCCGCCTGAGCGTGCGCGTATCGCGATAACGGAGTTGCTGCAACTCTTGCCCTTCAAAACGGATAGAGCCTTCTGACTTAATCAAACGCAGCACGGCCATGGCGAGCGATGTTTTGCCGCTGCCAGATTCCCCCACCAGCCCAATCGTTTCACCCGCACGCAAACGGAAGCCGGCATTCTGCACGGCATTCACATAAGAAGAGGGGCGACCGAAAAACCCCTTCTTCACCGGAAAGCGGACGGAGAGGTTTTCAGCCACCGCGAGCGGCTTGGCGGTGCTTGCTAGTGCAGGCGGCTTGCCCGAGGGTGCGCTGTTAATCAGCGTTTTAGTGTAGGCATGGCGCGGCTTGCCGAAGACTTGCGCCGTGGTACCTTTTTCTACGATTTTGCCAGACTTCATGACCGCCACATGGTCGGCCATTTTTTTGACCAGATTTAAATCGTGCGTAATCATCAGCACGCTCATGCCGAGTTCTTTTTGCAGCTTCTTCAGCAGCGCTAAAATCTGCGCCTGAATGGTGACATCGAGCGCGGTGGTGGGCTCATCGGCAATCAGAATGTCGGGGTTGTTAGAAAGCGCCATGGCAATCATCACGCGCTGGCGCTGCCCGCCGGAAAGCTCATGCGGATAGGCGCTCAGGCGATTTTTCAAACCATCTAGCCCCACCAGCCCCATCAGCTCGTGGATGCGCCACGTAATTTTACTGTCCGGCAAATTCTGGTGCAGGCGAATAGCCTCTGCCAGCTGTTTGCCGATGGTGTGGAGCGGATTTAGAGCCGTTTGCGGCTCTTGGAAAATCATGGCGATTTTACGACCACGGATGCTGCGGAGTTCGTGCTCGCTTAAAGAAAGCAGATTCTTGCCCTCAAACAAAATGCGACCTGAAGGATGCGATGCCTGTGGGTAAGGCAGGAGCTTTAAAATGGAGAGTGCGGTGACGGATTTTCCGCTGCCGGATTCCCCCACCAGCGCAGTAATTTTACCCTTTGGCAAGTTGAGCGAAAGCCCAGAAACCACAGGGGCAGATTTGCCGCCATGCTGCTGAAAAACAACAGAAAGATTATCAATCACCAGCGCGTTTTTTTCCATCAGCACCCTTTGTTTTAAGCAGGCTGATGCTAGCGCACCTTGGGGAATAAACCAAGCATTAGGCGGGCGTGATGGTAAAAAACAAGGGTCAGGTAAGTTAGGGCTTTGAAAACACCCGCGGATTAGTGCTTGCAAGCCAGAGGATGGTAGTTTATAAGCCGGAGTCTATTTTTCGTGAGCCCGTAGCTCAGCCGGTAGAGCATCTGACTTTTAATCAGGGGGTCGCAGGTTCGAATCCCGCCGGGCTCACCATTTCTTTCCCCCCATTCACGAAAACATTTTAGCACGGCCTGCGATGGCTTGAGGTGTGCTGAAGGATTTTTCGGTTTAATAAGACCCGCCATAAAAAAGGGCCAGCAATTGCTGGCCCTTTTTCTTTCGAAAGAACTCAGAATATTACTGAGCGGCTTTCTTGGAAGCTTCTGGCTTCTTGCCTTCGGCTTTTTCGCCAGCAGCAGGTTCAGTTTTGCCTTCTTCCGTACCTTCTTCAGCAGCGCCTTCAGCTTTGGCTTCTTCAGAAGCGGCTTCGCCTTTGGCTTTTCCTTCTTCTTTGGCAGCTTCAGCCTGAGCTGGTTTTGCGATAGAAGCAACAGGAGCAACAACGATCATCAGAGCGAACAGAGCAATAAGGAATTTTTTCATTTTAGAAAGTCTCCATGTAATAAGTTTAAAAATTAAGTAGGTTTTAAGGGTTTGGAACCACCGTGATTTTGGAAATGACGCTGCGTACCCCTTCCACGCTTTGCGCCAGTGTTACCGCTTTTTGTGCTTCAGCATACGAAGGTACGCTGCCATACAAAGTGACAACACCACGATAGGTATCTACGTTAAAATCAAGCGCTCGCACCGTGCCGTCCGTCACCATTTTAGATTTAATGGCGCCGGTGATGGTGGCATCATCCACAATCGTACCAGCAGTGCGCTCATCTTTGCCCACATAATAGCCACCCGCACCCGCACCGCCAAGCAATGCCAGCGCGCAGCCAGAGAGGTTTAAAGCACCAAGTACTACAAGAGCGATAAAACAGATGCGCACGAGACTTAAAACCCCCCAGTAATGGACAAGAAAGCATTGAAAGACGAAATTGTCCTCAAGCTTTAGCACTTGCTTGCGTAACGGGAAATAAGGTAAAAATCAACCGGAATCTATTTATGGAAAAACTATCTTCAAAAGAAGGTTTTCGGGGCATCCTTGTCATTTCGGCAGTGGGTGCCTTTTGTATGGCCACCACTTATGCGCTTTCGCGCTATTTTGGGGCACCATTCCATTGGTGGTATGCGGACACCCTTCCCGTACTTTTTAGCGTGGTGGTGGGAACGGTTGCTGCTGCGTATGCGTGGGACGTTGCATTGCTGTTGATTGGTGTTTTCCGCAGTTTTATGCGCGAAGAGCGGGCTCAGGCATTATGGCACCAATACAGCGTGTTCAAGTTGGGGGGGTGGCCGCATGCGTGGCTGCTGGTTACCGCCTATTGGGCGCTACAGACCTCCAACATCATGCTGTTAAGCGTCTATCTCATCAATCAGGGTGTAACGGAATGGAAAGATGCCTGGTTCTGGAGCCATGAGGCCCCGCTGATGGAAGCCATTAAGACGTGGCACCCGAATGCCAGCCTGTGGGACATTGTGTATAACGCGTGCTGGAGTCTTTCGATGGTTGCGGCCATGGTTCTGTTGGGCTTTACGCGCCGCGCCAGCGCCCTGTTGCCGTTGCTATGTTGTTATGTGTTTTTGTTTTATGTGGGGCGATTGGTTGGGCTTGCAGCCCCAGTAATGGGACCCGCCCTTTACCGGCCTGAATATTTTACGCACACGGAGGGTACATTTTCTGCGATGGCAACAGATCTTGTGCTTAAGGTCATGACGTACGACCCTGAGCTCACTACACGCAGTAGTGTCTTGCTGGGAGGGGTTTCAGCGATGCCGAGCCTGCATGTTGCGATGGTGCTAGCAATTATGTATTGGTTGGCGATCCATGACCGGAGAACATTGTTTTATACATTGCCATGGAACACCGTTGCCGTTTCATCAACGGTTATACTTGGCTGGCACTATGCAATGGATGCGCTCGGCGGCCTTGTGCTGGCGGCATTCTGTTTGGTAGCAACGCACCTTGTTTTCCGCTACCCCTTTCCGTGGCAAAAAACATCGTATTTAAATACAGTCAGAAAAGAAGCAAAGCACAATGGGCAGAAAAAAAAGCATAAGCGCTAAGAAAAAACCATCTGCGGCGTTGATCACCGGCGGTGCGGTGCGCCTTGGCCGCACGCTTGCACTGCGGCTGGCGGCAGAGGGTTATGACATCGCGCTGCACTACAATACTTCGGCCAAAGCCGCAGAAAAAACCAAACAGGATGTCGAAAAATGTGGCGTGCGTTGCCGCTTGTATAAGGCAGACCTGGCAAAATCAAAACAAGATCTTTCGCTGGTGGCGCAAGCGAAGAAAGATTTTCCAGCATTAAATTTACTCATCAATAGCGCGTCTATATTTGAGCGGAGCCGCCTGATGGAAACCAGCGAAGCGCTGTTCGACCGCCATATGGCGATTAATTTTAAAGCACCTTTTTTCCTGACGCAGGCTTTTGCCAAGCACGCCAAAAAAGGACAAGTGATTAACATCCTCGATACGTACGTGACGAAAGATACGGAAAGCTATTTTGCGTATTTGCTTTCTAAGAAGGCGCTGTTTCATTTTACGCGCATGGCGGCACGCGAGCTGGCCCCCCACATTCGTGTAAACGCAGTGGCCCCCGGCACTACGGGGCAGAGCAAAGAAGTGAGCGGCGCGTACCTTAAAGCAAAGCAGCAGCGCCTGCCCATGCAGCAGCTGGTAACGTTTGAAGAAATTACCGATGCGGTGTTATTGCTGGCGGGAAGCACCCTGACAGGGCAATGTATTTTCGCCGATAGTGGCGAGCAATTAGTGTAAGGGTTTAGCGATGGCACAGATAAACATTCACGGCTTACGACTTGATACCATTCTTGGCTTTTGGCCAGAGGAGCGTACGCAGAAGCAGCGTGTGATTATTCATGTTACCTTTGAGATTGATGAAAAAGAAGCGGTGGCCAAAGACGCGGTGGATTTTGCGGTGGATTACCAAAAACTGGTGGAAGAAATTATCGAGAAAGTACCCGTCACGGAATTCAACCTGATTGAAAAACTGACGCAGTTTGTGGTGGACATTGTGATGAGCCGCAAGCGGGTGAAATATACAAAGGTAGTCGTTGAAAAGCCTGACGCGCCTGTGCGCTTTATTGACGGCATTTCCTGTATGCTGGAAGCGCGCCGCTAATTACTTCTTTTTGTGCGAGTCGCTCATGCGGCTGAAGTAACTCATATCTGCACCCTGACCAGGCTCTCGTGCGGGCGGTGGTGGTGGTTCGGCGACCATGCCTTCGCTTTCAGCCGCAATGTTGCCGCGGATGCCTGCGAGCTCATCATCCAGACTGCCTTGCCCCCGCGGTTTTTTGCCAGAGTCGCTTTCTTTTTTGACCTCGGCCTCTTCAATTTTGCGGCGAATCAACGCCTCGATTTGTGGCGTGATGGTTACCCCGCGTGCAGCAAGCATGCTGGTAACCTGTGTGATGTCACCGGCATCAGCACCGTTTTCAGCGAGCTGCGCCAAACTATCATCCACAATGGGGGCAATAATTTTTTGCTCAGCGTATGACGTTTCGCCGCCGCTTAGGCCCGCGAAAGCATCATCACTGTTCTGTGGTTTTGGATTTTCGGTATCGCTCATAAAAATTCCCATTCCCCGATTACTAAAATTTTAGCAAAAATGAGTTAAGGATTAGTTAATTAACCTTTGCGCGGGCTGAAGGCATCGCGCACGGCCTCACCAATAAAAATGAGCAAAGTCAGTATCATAGCCAAAATAACGAAGCCGGAGATACCCAGCCACGGAGCACTTAAATTTGCTTTTCCCTGCGCCAAAAGCTCGCCCAAGGATGGGCTGTTCAACGAAAGCCCAAGGCCGAGGAAGTCGAGTGAGGTAAGGGTGGTGATGGAGCTGTTCAAAATGAAGGGTAGAAAAGTGAGCGCGGCGACGATGGCGTTGGGTAAAATATGGCGTGTGATGATCACATGTTCTTTTACGCCGAGCGCGCGCGCGGCTTTCACATATTCAAAATTACGTACCTTTAAAAACTCGGCGCGCACTACGCCCACAAGGCTCATCCAGCTGAAGAGCAGCATGAGGCCTAAGAGCCACCAGAAAGTAGGCTCGACAAGGCTGGCAAGAATGATGAGCAAATATAATATCGGCAGCCCGCCCCAGATTTCCATGAAGCGCTGGAACAGCAAATCTACCCAGCCGCCGAAATAACCCTGCACCGCGCCCGCTGCGATGCCGATAATGGAGCTGAACAATGTAAGCGCAAGACCGAACAACACGGAAATGCGAAAGCCGTAAATCAGCCGCGCGACAACGTCACGCCCTTGGTCATCTGTGCCCAGCCAATTTTCTGCCGATGGTGGCGCGGGCGCAGGTACGGGCAGATCGTAATTGATGGTGGAATAGTCGTAGCGCACCAGTGGCCAGACCATCCAACCTTTGCCACGCTCTTCAATCAGCTTTGCCACGTAAGGGTCGCGGTAATCGGCCTCGGTTTCAAAATCGCCCCCGAAGGCGGTTTCAGGATAAAATTTAAATGCGGGGAAATAGAAATCCCCCTGATGCATCACGAGAAGCGGGCGGCTGTTGGCGACCAGTTCTGCACCCAGCGAAATGCCAAATAAAACGAGGAAAATCAAAAGGCTATACCAGCCGCGCCGATTAGCACGGAATGCCGCAAGCCGCCGCTGGGCAAGGGGAGAAAATGGCATATATCAACCTTTTATTAAGGCATTCGGGTTTATACTTATGACCAGTAACGCAAGGGTTGCTGCGATGCAAGACAAGAAGCAACATACCGTAGTGGTGATAAATGACGACGAGTCACTTGCCATGCTGACGGAAATGCACCTGCTCCGCAAGGGGCTTAATGTGCTGAAAGCATTTAGTGCGGAAGAGGCTGAACGCCTGATGAAAGAGCACGAAGCCGGCGGTGGCACCGTGAGCGTGGTGGTCACCGATGTGGACCTGCCTGGCGGCAAAGATGGCATACGCTTTGCCGAAAATATACGCGCCGGTTTGGTGGTGAAGGATCCAGAAAAAATTTACATCATCTTGGATTCGGGCGACCCGAACCTGAACATCGGCCCCGCGAAAAATTGCGCCTACGATTATGTGTTCCCGCATGCTGCGGTGGATAACCCCATGCAAGCGATGACAGACATGGTGATGGCGGCACTCGCCAAAGGCCAGCGCCCAACCTCAGACGACCCCAAAGTGATTTTCTAACAACCCGAAGAGGTGGAGGGTAACCAAAGGCTTGTGAGCCTGATGGCCAAAGACGCAGGTCTTGTGGTGTTGCGCGTGGCAACCCCCGAGGCGCTGAGCAGCACGTTGCTGCGCGAAGGCGAGAATGTGAAGCTGATGATTGTGCGCCCCGAAGTGCCGACTCCGCTGGATGAGATACAAAAATCCGCGCTTTCTACATTGCCGCCCGTGCTGCATGTGCTGAGCAACACAGCATTTCTCACGCGGCAAGATGAGATGCGCCTGCCGTTGGTGCGTGAAGGAGCTTTAATTGAGATTGCGCCCACGGAAAAAGAGCTGATGCAAGAATTGATGAACGCGATGCTGAATGCAGCGGCAGGCAGACCGCTGAATGAGGACCCCTTTGCGCGCCAGGAAACAGAGGCGCGGAAGAGGCTGGCGAATGAGGGTGGTCAATTTGATGTCTTGCGCAAAGGCACAGAGATAGCCGCGCTCGGCTGGTTGAACAGGGAAGAAGAACGCCTGAATAAAATCGTGAAGCCAGACGGGCAGGAGCCGTGCTAAGCGCTTAAACCTCGCGTGAGGCAAAATCGATGCGTGGGTCGACCAGTACATAGACGATGTCGCCGATAATACCGAAAATAAGCCCCAGCAATGTGAAGAAGAATAGCGTGCCGAACATCACCGGATAATCACGCGCAATGGCAGCTTCAAACCCTAAAAGCCCTAAACCATCGAGCGAGAAAATCACCTCAATCAGCAGCGAGCCGGTGAAGAGGATGGATAAAAACGCCGCCGGAAAACCGGCAATCACAATCAGCATCGCATTCCTGAAAATATGGCCGTAGAGCACCTGCTGCTCGCTGCAGCCTTTGGCGCGGGCGGTGAGAGTGTATTGCTTGGAGATTTCCTCTAAGAAGGAATTTTTACACAGCAGCGTGAGGCTGGCAAAGCCACCAATGACCATCGCCAGCACGGGTAGGAAAATATGCCATGCGTAGTCCATAATTTTTCCGGCAAGGCTGAGGCTTTCAAAATTGTCGGACACTAACCCGCGTAACGGGAAAATCTGCCAGTAGCTGCCGCCCGCAAAGAGCACAATTAAAAGCACCGCGAACAAGAAGCTCGGGATCGCATAACCGATGATGATGGCGGTGCTGCTCCAGAGGTCAAACGGCGTACCGTCCTTCACCGCTTTTTTAATGCCGAGCGGAATGGAAATGAGATAAGTGAGGAGCGTGGTCCATAACCCAAGCGAAATGGAAACGGGCATTTTATCGAGCACCAAATCCACCACTTTTTGGTTTTTGAAGAAACTCTCGCCGAAATCGAACATCATGTAATTTTTCATCATGATAAAAAACCGCTCATGCGCGGGTTTATCGAAGCCATAGAGTGTTTCGATTTCTTTAATCAGCTTGGGGTCGAGCCCTTGCGCACCACGATATTTGTTGTTGCCGCCTGTGCCGGGTGCGGCCTGAATGTTGCGCGCAGTGGTGAGCGTGTCGCTCGCACCTGCGCCAGTGAAGCGCTCGGTGACGTCGCCACCCTTACCCGTCATTTTCGCAATCATCTGCTCCACGGGGCCGCCAGGCGCTGCCTGCACGATAAGAAAATTCACCACCATGATGCCAAGCAAGGTGGGGATGATAAAAAGCAGACGTTTGATGATGTATGCACCCATGACTTTAGGTGCTACAGGAAAATCAAAATAATAGGAAGGGATAAAACCGAAGTGAGTTAGCGAGCGGGTCCGATGGGTTTGCCATCTGCACCAAACATCTGTTGTCTGCCCTTGCTGCTGGAGAAAACCATCTCCATCACGTTCTTGCCACCGCCTGGGCCTTTAATGCTGTAAGAGCTATCACGCAGCACGTAAGGCTGGTCAGCCCACAGGTCTTTCGGGTCAGGATTATCGAGCATATTCTGCCCGCCGCGTCCGCCGCCGCCGTGGAAATCATCATTTGCAGCACTAGCGCCGCCGCCTTGGCCTACGGTGGGAATGCTACCACCGCCTGGGCCGCCTGCTGTGTCTACGCCATAGCCTGCATCACTCTCGTGGCCACCCGCTTTTGTCACGCCGCCACCTGCCGGTGCATAGCCGCGCGAAGCCCCCACCATTGCGGTGTTGGTTTCATTCATCAGCGAGCCAGTATCTAAAACAGCCATGCGTGCTCCCAAATAATTAAAAAATTAATAATACCGCAATTTTAGCTAAAAAGCAAAGGAAGCGGTCAGTGGTGCAGAAAAGCTAATTTTTACCTTTTTTTTCAATAGCAAGGCGCTTTTCTTTGGCGGGGTCTACCCACCAGTTTAATAGGCCGAGATCATAGTCTGGGTTTATGGCCGGGCGGCCGAATTTATCCCACAGCGCCACGCGGTGGTTACGCAAGTGCCAGTTGGGAATGGTGTAGAAGTTCCACAGCAGCACACGGTCGAGCGCACGGGTGGTGGCGGTGAGCTCTTCTTTGCTTTCTGCTTTCACGATGCGTTCCACGAGTGCATCTACCACAGGATTTTTTATGCCTGCGATATTTTGGCTGCCCTCAACATCGGCCTTGGTGGAATGCCAGTAATCAAGCTGCTCATTGCCGGGGGAATTGCTTTGCCCGAACACATGCACGACGATATCAAAATCAAACGTATCGGTACGCTGCACATACTGCGCGCCATCTACGGTGCGCATGCGCGCCACAACGCCGAGCTTAGCGAGGTTTTTTATGATCGGCGCAATCACGCGCTCGAAACTGCTGGAGGAAAGCAGGAACTCTATAGTCATCACTTCGCCGGTGGCTGCGTTGGTTAGCTTGCCCTCTTTCACCACCCACCCTGCGCTCTTCAGCAGATTGCGCGCGCGCAAAAGATTGGCGCGATTATTGCCGCTGCCGTCGGTGATGGGTGGCGCATAGCTGCGCGTGAAGAGGCGAGAGGGAAGTTGTGTGCGGTGGGGTTCTAGCAAAGCGAGTTCATCGCGGCCCGGCATTCCGGTGGCCGCAAATTCGGAATTAGAAAAATAACTCCATGTGCGGGTGTAGGCGTTAAAGAACATGTTTTTGTTCGCCCATTCAAAGTCAAACGCGTAGGCGAGGGCCTCGCGCACCTGTGGGTCAGCAAACTTACTGCGGCGCGTGTTTAGCACAAAACCCTGCATGCCAGTGGGCCTACTGTGGCGGATTTCCTCTTTTTTTATCAGGCCTTTTTTAAAGGCCGGCCCGTCGTAACTTTGCGCCCAGAGCTTGGCGATGTTTTCTTCGCGCACGTCGAACTCTCCGGCTTTAAAGGCTTCAATCGCCACGGTGACGTCGCGGTAATAATCGAACTGGATGGTATCAAAATTAAAGCGGCCTTTATTGACCGGCAAATCTTTTGCCCAATAGTCTTGCACGCGGGCGTAGCGAATCCATTTTCCGGCTTCGAGTGCATCGATGCGGTACGCGCCATTTTCGAGCGGCGGTTCAAACGATGATTTTTCAAAGTCGCGTTTCTCCCAAAAGGCCTTCGATAAAATGGGGAGCTGCCCCACAATAAGCGGCAGCTCGCGGTTTTTAGCGTTGCTGAAGGTGAATTTTACGCGGCGCGGGGACAAGGCTTCGGCGCCGCTGACTTCGCGGTAGTAGGCTTTGTAAAAAGGATGCGCCTTGGTGGTGATGGTCTGGTAGGAGAACACCACGTCCTCTGCCGTGATGGGTGTGCCGTCGTGCCATTTTGCCTGTGGCCGCAGGTTGAAAATCACCGACCCGCGGTCGGCGGCAACTTCAAGGCTTTCGGCAATCAGCCCATAGGCGGTAAAAGGCTCGTCGCCCGATGAAACCAGCAGCGTGTCGCTGGTAAGCCCGAGGCCCGCTGCCGCCGTACCCTTAAGCGTGTAAGGGTTCAGGCTGTCAAAAGTGCCGATCGTGGCCTGGCGCAGCGTGCCGCCCTTGGGGGCGGTGGGGCTCACATAGTCAAAATGGGTGAAGCTGGCGGGATATTTCGGCTTACCCCACATGGCAATCGCATGCTGGGGGGCGGCATAGGCCGCGCTACTTAGGCAGAGGATAACCAGCATAACTATCAGAAAAATAGGCGTTAACTGTTTTTTAATCATCTGGCGGTATAATCCTTTTATGGTCAGCGGCTTATATGAGCATAGCTGGGCAGGGAAATAAATGAATTTATAAAGCGAGCACCCCCCGTGGCGATAGAAAAACCAAGTGGCATAACTTTAGAACGCAATCCGCGAACAGATGCGGTGATGGTGCGTGATTTGAACGCGGAGGGGTTGGTAACGGCAGTTGCTCTTTCATCGGAGCTGTCGGAGGGTATTATTTTATATACGCGGAGTCGCGATAGCATGGGCGTGGTGCTAAAAAATGCACTCGAAGCGCGCGGCATCAATGCAGACAATATGAGCTTTAGGGGCGTGCCCGGCATGGAAAAAAGTGCGCTGACAATTCGCGGCTATTCCACAGAAGATGTTGCGCGAATCCTGACGGAAAACAATCCGGTCTATCCGGATGAACGGTGCCGCAGCAATCTGTGTTCTATTGCGCTCGGCAGCAAGTTGGCACAAGGCTATGCCATGCAGCGGGAAGAAATTTCTCAGCAGGAAGAAAAACTGCGCGGCGTACCGTTTAGTTAGGCCACGCCTTACTTTGAACCAGATGTTTTCTTAATCGTTTCAAACACAGCCAGCGCTTGCCCTACCATGCCTGCGGCATCATTCGCCGTGGCAGGCAGCACTAAGGTGTTAGAGCTGCGGCCAATCTGACGGAAGGCATCGATATACTGTTCCGCAAGGCGCATCGAAACAGCGGAATCGCCGCCTTTTTGTTGAAGCGCCGTAGCAATGGCGCCAATGCCTTTTGCAGAGGCTTCCGCCACTGCAAAAATAGCCGAGGCTTCACCCTGTGCGCGGTTAATCTGATCGGTTTTTGCGGCTTCAGAAGCCAGCACCACTTCCTGTTTTTGGCCTTCGGCGATGTTGATTTGGCTCTGACGTTTGCCTTCTGATTCCAAAATAAGCGCGCGCTTCTGACGTTCCGCTGCCACCTGCAATTCCATCGCCTTTAACACGGTGGTAGGTGGGTTGATGTCGCGGATTTCATAGCGCATGCACTGAATGCCCCACGCGACCGCCGCTTCGTTGATGGAGCGGACGATGTTTGCGTTCAGCATGTCGCGTTCTTCAAACGTGGAATCCATGGTGAGCTTACCGATTTCAGAGCGCATGGTGGTTTGCGCGAGTTGTGAAAGGGCAAAGTAAGGATCGGCCACACCGTAAGACGATGCCACGGGGTCGACGATTTTAACATAGAGCACGCCGTCGATATTCAGCGTCACGTTGTCTTTGGTGATGGCGGTTTGTTCTTTGATGTCGAGCGCATCTTCTTTCAAGGAATGTTTGTAGGCCACGCGCTCTACAAAGGGCACCAAAATGCGAAGGCCAGGCTGCAAATTGCGGTCGAACTTACCAAGGCGCTCCACAATCCATGCTTCCTGCTGGGGCACAATTTTGATGCCTTTCCAAACGACCAGAACGGCGGCTAAAGCTAAAGCAAGCCAGAAGAAATTAATCTCTACCATGATAGTGCTCCCTTAAATGAATTTGTCTTTTTTGCGGTAATTCTGCAGCGTTTCTTCGTCTGGCATCGGCACGGAAACGGGGCTGACATACAGCGTATTTCCCTTTTTGCCGATGATGTAGACTTTTTCGCCAATCAGTACTTTATCCTTCGGGCAATCGCTTGGCAGCATGGCATTCATCGCCGCGCCCGACCAACGTACTTTACCAGCCGCGCCCTTTACCAGCGGATTACCGCCCTCAACTTCTGCGGTTTGGCCAATCATGTCGGTGTAGCCTTCGGATTCGCGCTGTTTCATCCAGCGCTTTAAAGGCACCCACAGGCCTGCCGCCCATGCCATGGTAAGGCCAAAGAAATACGTGATTTGTAAAAGAATGGAGGTTTCCGGCGCGATAAATTCATAGGCAATAAAGCCAGAAAGCGTGAGTGCACCAAGCCCCGCAAACAAGAAGCCCATGGTGGGGATGAGCAGCACTTCAATGAGGACAAAACCAGCGCCCATCATTGCCCATGCCGTGGCAGGATTGGAGAAAAATGTAGCTAATAATTCAAGCATTGGCGACCACCTACAGAATTTAAAATCTGAGGCATGCTAGCAGGGTTTCCAGCACTCTTAAAGCAGGAAATTACGGCGCGACTTCAAAGTCAGCCGGTGGCAGCGGGGAGCCACCGCCCATAGAGCGCATGAAGGCGATAAGGTCGGCGATTTCTTCCGGCTTGCGGAGGCCTGCGAAGGCCATTTTTGTGCCTTTTACGTAACCTTTCGGGCTGTAGACGAAATGATACAGCGCCTCATAATCCCAATTGCCGCCTTTTTCTTTAAGGGCCGGAGAGTAATCAAAGCCGCTATGCGCGCCTTTTGCTGCGCCCACCACCGCCCACAGGTTTGGGCCCACCATGTTGGCACCGCCATTTTCAAAGCTGTGGCAGGTGGCGCATTTCTTCGCGATGACTTTTCCATTTTCTGCATTTGCAGCCGCAAGCAGCGCGCCGAGCTTCACGGGTTCTTTTGCGGTAGCCCCTGCGCCGGCGGATTCTTCCAAAGCTGCGACTTCAAAGCCACGCTTTTCAGCCGGCTTCGGGTGGTAAAGACCATCGGCCACTTTCCCTGCCACCATGGCAACAAGGCCGGCGATTAATACGCCAGCAGCGATTTTGTTGAATTCTAAACCATTATTGCTCATATGCGCACCCGTGATAAAGAAACATGGTCAAAGTAAAAAACACGGTATGTATAGACGCGGGCGGGCAATTTATCAATAAGTGATTGCGGGGGAAGGGTAAATTTTCTACCTTGGGGCGTAACAGCATGTGTGCCGCCGTAAAGCGGTTTTGCAAATAAAGAGCAGGGAATATGACAAAAAAAGAGTTCGATGTAGTGGGTATCGGCAATGCGATTGTGGATATTCTGGCCTATACGACCGATGAATTTTTGAATACACACGGCCTGCATAAAGGCTCAATGACGCTGGTGGATGAGAAAAAAGCCCAACAGCTTTATAAAAAAATGGGCACGGCCACAGAATGCTCTGGCGGCTCGGCGGCAAACACCATCACGGGTCTTGCATCACTCGGTGCCAGCGCAGCGTTTATCGGCCGCGTGAAGAAGGATCAGATGGGCGATATTTTCCGCCACGACATGAAAAGCCTTGGTGTGCATTACAGCACCCCACCCGCAACCTCCGGCAAACCCACGGCGCAATGTTTGGTGTTTGTGACGCATGAGGGTACAAGCAAAATCAAAGGCAAAAATGCCGAGCGCACCATGGCGACCTACTTAGGTGCCAGCACACAAATTACGAAAGAAGATATCGACCCTGAAATTATCAAGAACAGCAAAATCACCTATATCGAAGGGTACCTGTGGGACGAAGCCAAGGCGAAAGAAGCCGTGCGCGAAGCCATTAAAATTGCACACGCGCATGACCACAAAGTGGCCTTCTCGCTGTCTGATGCATTCTGCGTGCAGCGCCATAAAGATGAATTCTTAGCGCTGCTCGACGAAGGCCATATCGATATTCTGTTCGCAAACGAAAAAGAAGCGGCGGCGTTAAGCGGCGAAAAAGACACGCGCAAACAGCTTTTCTGGTTTACCGGTAAATGCGATGTGGTGGCGCTGACGCGCAGCGAAAAAGGCTCTTACATTATTACACGCGGCGGCTATGTGCACTCGATTGAGGCCGAGCGGGTAGATGAAGTGTATGACGTGACTGGCGCGGGCGATTTATATGCTGCGGGCGTGCTCTACGGCATCGTAACAGGCATGGATCTCGACAAGGCCGGAAGGCTTGGCGCTTTGAGTGCCGCTGAGGTTGTGAAGTATCTTGGTGGCCGCACGCTGACCAAACTTTCCACCCTGCTGGAAAACCTATAACCATGCGCGCCGCTGCCGCGTTCAAGCTGTACCTTACCCGTAAAATTTTGGTGATTGCCTTGCTGGGTTTTGCCAGTGGCTTGCCGTTGGCGCTGACCGCCTCCACCCTTACTGTGTGGTTGGCGGAAAGCGGCGTGAGCAAGGCTGCAATTGGTTTATTTGCCGCGATTGGCGTGCCGTACACATTGAAATTTTTATGGTCACCGCTGATGGATCACGTGCCAGTGCCGGTGTTAAGCCGCCTGCTGGGCCGCCGCCGCGCATGGATTGTTCTTACGCAAATGGCGCTGATGGTAAGTCTGCTGGGCCTCGGCCTTTCAAACCCCACAGAGCATGCCGGAATCACCGCGATTTGGGCGCTGGTGGTTGCTATTTGCTCGGCGAGCCAGGACATTGTAATTGATGCCTACCGTGTGGAATATTTAGCGCCCGAAGAGCAGGGGCACGGCGCGGCAGCTGTGCAATTCGGCTACCGTATCGGCATGCTGGTGGCAGGCGCTGGCGCATTGGTGATGGCAGAATTATACGGATGGTTTTTTGCCTACCTCGTGATGACCGTGTTGATGCTGGTGGGTGTGTTCACGGTACTGTGGGCCGGTGAGCCAAAGCGCGCGGTGAAGAAAACCGAGTATAGCGGGTTTATCACATGGGCGAAAGAAGCCGTGGTATCGCCGTTCGCGAACTTCATGCAGCATCAGGGCTGGCTCATGATTCTGCTATTTGTCGTCCTGTTTAAATTCGGCGATGCGCTGGCCGGCATGATGACAGGACCCTTCCTGATTGACATCGGATTTTCAAAAACCGAAATTGCCGCCATCGTGAAAACCTATGGGCTGGTAGCCACATTGTTGGGCGTGTTTTTGGGCGGTGTGCTGGTGGCGCGCATGGGTATGATGCGCGCGCTGTTTTTCTGCGCCATTTTGCAAATGGCTTCAAACCTGATGTTCGTACTGCAAGCCAAAGTGGGCTACAGCGTGCCGCTGCTGGGCGTGACGATTAGTGTGGAAAACTTAGCCAGCGGCATGGGCAGCGCCGCGTTTGTGGCCTACCTCAGCAGCCTGTGCAACGTGCAATATACGGCCACGCAATATGCGCTGCTTTCGTCGCTGGCGGCAACAGGGCGCACGCTGCTTTCATCCACCTCAGGTTTTGTGGTGGAGGCGCTGGGTTGGGCGCTATTCTTTGTGTTTAGCACGGTGGCCGCTGTGCCCGGCATTGTGCTACTGGTATGGCTGGCTAAAACACTGGGTATGAGTGGTAAAAAATCGCGCGCGAAAAAACCTGCGGCAAAAAAGAAACGTTAGTTTTTTTCCAGCATGTAACCGGCAGAACGCACGGTTTTAATCAGCTCTGCGAGGGTGGGGTCGCATTCTTCCAAGGCTTTGCGCAGGCGGCGGATATGCACATCCACCGTGCGCAGCTCCACGTAAATATCTTGTCCCCACACGGTGTTGAGTAAGCTCTCACGCGAGAAGGTGCGACCTGGGCTTTCCATGAAGTGGGCGAGCAGGCGGAATTCGGTGGGACCCATGATGATGTCTTTGCCGTTGAAGTTGATTTTGTGGCTGCCCATGTCCATCACGATGCCAGCATATTCCAAGCGCTCACTGGAGAACACCGGGCGGATGCGCCGCAGCACCGCACGGATGCGTGCCGCGAGTTCTTTGGGCGAAAAGGGTTTGGTGATGTAATCATCTGCACCACTGTCGAGCCCTTCCACGCGGTCAGATTCTTCGCCGCGCGCGGTGAGCAAAATAATAGGCACGCCGCGCAATTTATCGCTGGCGCGAATCTTGCGGCATAAATCCACACCGGTTAAACCCGGCAGCATCCAGTCCAATAAAATCAGGTCGGGGTGTTCTTCTTTTAAAAGCTCGGCGGCTTCTTGTCCATCGCCGCAGAGGGTTACTTTGAAGCCCTCTTTTTCGAGATTATAGCGCACCAGCGTGGCAATGGCGGGGTCGTCTTCCACCACAAGAACATAAGGCACCGGGGCTTTACTCATTCACGCTCCATACAATTCAACGAGCGCTGATTATAACAGGGATTTGCGGCCTAAAAAAGCAAAAGCTGAGAAGGGCGATAAATCAGCCAAAGCGACCGGTGATGTAGTCTTGCGTGGCTTTGAGTTTGGGGCGGGTGAAGATGTCTTCCGTGCTGCCCACTTCCACCAGTTTGCCAAGGTGGAAGAAGCCTGTGCGATCAGACACACGCGCCGCCTGCTGCATGGAGTGGGTGACGATGATGATGGTGAAGTTACGTTTCAGCTCACCCATCAGCTCTTCGATGATGGCTGTGGCGATAGGGTCGAGCGCGCTGCAGGGTTCGTCCATCAGCAACACTTCTGGCTCTACTGCAATGGCGCGTGCAATGCACAGGCGCTGCTGCTGACCGCCAGAAAGTGACGTGCCCGGTTCGTTCAGGCGGTCTTTTACTTCTTTCCACAGCCCTGCGCGGCTGAGGCTTTTTTCTACCACTTCATCCATGTCGCTTTTTTTCTTCACGAGGCCGTGGATTTTGGGGCCGTAGAGCACGTTCTCAGCAATGGATTTTGGGAATGGATTTGGTTTTTGGAACACCATGCCCACTTTTTGACGGAGGTACACCACGTCGACGCTTTTTTCATAAATATCCTGTCCGTCGAGCAGAATCTTACCATCCACCCGGCAACCCGGAATAGTATCGTTCATGCGGTTTAAGCAGCGCAGGAAGGTGGATTTACCGCAGCCCGAAGGGCCAATGAGCGCCGTAACGCTATTGGCAAGAATATCTAAGTTCACATCAAACAGCGCCTGTTTTTCGCCATAAAACACATTGACGTGCTGGGCCGCAAGGCGCAGGTGATTTTCTTTTGGCTGTTTTTTTTCTTTTGTCATTGTTCCTACCATTTACGCTCATATTTTTTACGCAGCCATGCCGCACTGGCATTGGCTACAATCAGAATCACCAGTAGCACCACGATGGCCGCCGCGGTTTTTTCCTGGAAGCCCGCTTCGGGGCTGTCAGACCAAAGGAAGATCTGCACCGGCATCACCGTGGCGGGCGACGAGGCGCTGGATGGGATATCGGCCACAAAAGCCACCATGCCAATCATCAGCAGCGGCGCGGTTTCACCTAGCGCGCGGGCGATGCCCAAAATCGTGCCCGTCATGATGCCTGGCATGGCCAGAGGCAGTACATGGTGTAAAATCACCTGAATAGGCGACGCACCCACACCCATGGCGGCCTGACGGATGGAGGGCGGTACACTTTTAAGGCTGCTGCGCGTGGCGATAATCAGCGTGGGTAGAATCATCAGCGCAAGGGTTAGGCCACCCACCAAGCTGCTAGAACGTGGCAGGCCGAAGAAGTGCAAGTATACGGCAAGCCCGAGCAGACCGAACACGATAGACGGCACCGCCGCGAGGTTGTTAATGTTAACCTCGATGATGTCGGTGAATTTATTTTCCGGCGCAAACTCTTCTAAGTACACCGCAGTAATCACGCCCACTGGCAAGGCCAGCGCCATACACACGGCGATGGTGAAGATAGAGCCGAGCATTGCACCGAGGATGCCTGCCTGTTCTGGCTCGCGGGAATCACCCTCTGAGAAGAAAGTGGTGTTGAAGCGCCTCTTAATGCGCTTTTCATTTTTGAGTTGGCTATACCAGCCGAGCTGCGTGTCAGACACGCGGCGCATCTCAGGCGGCAAGCTCGTATCAACCTTGCCTTTGGCGAGCAAGTCGATGTCGGTGGAGGCGGGAAGCCATAGCTCAGCTGTGGTGTTTAAGAGCGCGGGGTTTTTCTGCAGGGCCTGACCTGCGACGAAGCCCGCATTTTTACTGACGAGCCCGTAAAGCTGGTTGCGCAGCAGACGGTCATCTCCCGCTTCAGGTAAGCGGAGCTTGAGGGCCTCTTTCACCGCGCTATCAAAATCTGCCATCCTGAGCGCCTCAGGTGTGGCGGGCGCGGTGAGCCCGAGTGTTTGCTCGGAAAATGTAATCGGCAAACGGATGCTGGTTTCCACAAAGGCGCCGCTGCCGCGCGCCACAATAGCGGTGAGCAGGACACTGAGGAACGCAAAGGCAATCGCAATGGCACTTATACCAAAGGCGCGGAACTGACGCTCTTTCCGATAACGCTTGGCGAGGCGCTTGCGCTCTTGGCCCGTGGGTGTGAGCGATATGGTGCGGTGTTTACTCATAACGCTCCCTGTACTTACGCACGATAAGGAGTGCGGCCACGTTTAAAACCAGCGTGATGAGGAACAATGTGAAGCCAAGTGCGAACGCGGCCAATGTTTTGGCACTGTCAAACTCTTGGTCGCCCACCAGCAGCGTTACGATTTGCGCGGTGACGGTGGTGACAGAATCGAAAGGGTTGATGGTGAGGTTGGCCACTAAGCCTGCGGCCATTACCACAATCATGGTTTCGCCGATGCCGCGTGAAATGGCA
Source organism: Rickettsiales bacterium (assembly GCA_044356525.1). Lineage (GTDB taxonomy): Bacteria > Pseudomonadota > Alphaproteobacteria > Rickettsiales > RGZB01 > CAYXPR01. Next base: position 383,864 of record JBIKVZ010000001.1, on the reverse strand, counting down.
AGCAGCAGTGCGCCGACAATGCCCGGTAGCGCGGCAGGCACCACGACCTTTACCACAGTTTCGGAGCGCGTGGCACCAAGGCCAAGCGAGGCGTCTTTGAGCGCGGTGGGTACGGCATTCATCACATCATCAGATAGCGACAGGATAAACGGAATAATCATGATGCCCATCACCACGCCAGCGGCAAGGGCGCTTTCTGAGGCGATGTTGAGGCCGATAGAAGCGCCGAAATCGCGCAGGGCAGGGGCGAACACAATGGCGGCGAAATAGCCATACACCACAGTGGGGATGCCTGCCAGAATTTCAAGAAAGGGCTTGATGATGGTGCGCGCGCGCTTGCTGGCATATTCCGACAGGTAAATGGCGGACATGAGGCCCACAGGGGCGGCTACGAGCATGGCGATGAAAGTAATCATGATGGTGCCGAGGAATACGGGCACTGCGCCAAAAGAACCGGAGGAGCCGGCCTGATCGGCGCGGAGAGCCATTTGGGGGCTCCATTCTAAACCGAACAGGAAACTAAAGATCGATACTTTTTCAAAGAATCGGACGGATTCAAACACCACCGAAAGCACGATGAATAAGGTGATGGAAACCGCAAAGAACGTGGCTGTGCGCATCAGCAACATCACCCACTTCTCCACATGGTCGCGCGCACGGAAGGCAAGATTCAGCTTCTTGAGCGAAAACCCCAAGCCCAAGAGTGCGAGGCACGCGGCTAGCGCATAGGCAATGGCTTTGGGCGCCTCAGGGTGCGCGACGGCAAAGTAGAATTGTATGAGCAAAAGAGCGGGAACGGTTGTCCACAGCAAAGCACACCAGCCGTAGTACGATGGCAGCGCTGCAGCGCGCGGGGCATTTTTCTCTGATAGCAGCGCAAGAACGCGCCTTTTTCCGAAAACAAAGCCACCCGCACCTATGAGCAAGATCAGTAACAAAAGCAGCAGTGAGTGCATAAAAAGATTTCTATAATTCTACGGCCATTGCAGAGAGCCCTGAGAATAGGCAAGTTTGGGTAAAAAGCAAGCGCTTGGGGTGCGTGATTATTGTGGTAGGGGAAGAAGGGCCGTGAAGGTGCTGCCCTTGCCGACATGGCTTTCAATGTTTAGCACGCCGCGATGGCGCTCAAGCACCTGTTTTACGATGGAAAGCCCAAGGCCGGTGCCGGCAATGTCTTTCTTGCGGGCGGAGTCCACACGGTAAAAACGCTCGGTGAGGCGCGGCAGGTGTTCACGTGGAATGCCAGCGCCCGTATCGGTGACGGAAATCGCAAGGCAGGGTTTTTTAGTACGTATCAGCGTGTCGTGTGGCAGAATGAATTCACCTTCACGCGCACTGATGGTGACAGACGATCCCTCAAAACCATACTTGATGGCGTTGCCAACCAAGTTGTTGAAAACAAGGGTTAATTCTTCTGCATCCCCCAGAACCGAAGGGAGGTTTTTGGGAAGATTGAGCACGATGCTGATGCCGCGTTTTTTGGCGGCCGCTTCGGCATCCCGTACACAGCCCTGAAGAAGAGGGCCGACTTTTAAGGGGCTTGCCGGAACCGTACGGAGCCGCCGCTCAATTTTTGAAAGGCTTAGCAAATCTGTTACCAGCGTGGCCATTTTTTGTGCCTGAAGCGCCATCAACGATAGAAACTCTTCTTGGGCTTTTTCATCACCCTTTGCGCTGGTTTGCAGTGTTTCCACAAAGCCAATGATACTGGTGAGTGGTGTGCGGATCTCATGGCTGGCATTGGCCACGAAATCGGCAAAGGTTTGCTCTGTGCGTTTGAGTTCGGTGACGTCGTGCATGGCAACAATCAGCGCAATACCGGTGGGGGCATAGACCGGCAGCGGTTCAATGCGAACCATATAGTCCTTCATTTCCGGTTCGTGAAGGGCATATTCCGTGCTGCGGCCTTTTCGCTCTGCAATGACGCCCTCGAGATGTTTGCGGAACTCCGGCGTGTGCAGCAGCTGGGTGATATTTTCCTTCACAGAGCCACCAAAGGCCATCTGTGCGGTGCTATTGGTACGAATGATATTCAGGTCGCGGTCTAGCATGATGAGGATGTCGGGCAGGCTATCGATCAGGATTTTGCTTTCCGCGAGCATGTTTTCAAGCTGAACACGGCGCTGGTTCCAGCTTTTATGCAGGTGTTCTACGGCACGGGAAAGATCTTCCACGTTGTTGAGAAAGGTGAGGTCAGGCGCATCGGCTTTTTTGTCATTGGCCAATTGCTCTACGTAGAAAGTCAGTGCGGAAAGGTTGGCGATATAAGGCCAGACGAAAATAATAGAAATGATGAAGATGCCGACAGCACCATACAGCGCGTAGAGAATGGGTATTACACCATAGAGCACATAAATAGCCAAAAGCATAAGCGGCGCTACCATGATGATGGCAGTGCCCTTTACCAAAGTTTTGAGTGAAACGCGGCGCGGGGAGCGTTCAAAAACCTTTGGCTTCAAGGGGATTTTTCTTATGGATAAAGGCTTTTCCATGCGGGCTATAGCGAAGCTCCCTTAGATTAACGTGGCAGAGAAAAACGCATCCGATACGTTTGAGAACTGAATGAGATAATCCGCCCCAGACTGGTAGCCGTCTACGTCATTTGCCTCAATGACGGCAAATTTTTGGCCGGACAACGTACCGCTAGTGATATTGATAATCTGCAAGTCACCAAGGTCATTGAGCACGGCGGTGATAAGCGCTTCTACCTCAGCAAAGGAACTTGCCGCACCGCCCACGGGCGCAGCATTTAAGCCAGCGCTGGGGTCAAACGGCACATCGATACTGTCTTCCGTGCGACTGAAATCAGTAATGATGTCGATGCCGTTGGTGGCATTGGAGTCTGTGGCGCCGATGATGAATGTATCTCCGCCTGCACCACCCGTGAGAGAATCGCGCCCGGCACCAGAAGTGATGGTGTCGGCGTTTTCATCGCCAATGATGGTGTCGTTCCCGCTATTGCCTGTAATCGTTACGCCGCCATCGAGCAGGACCTTGTTGTTGCCTGCCGCAAGAGTAATGGTTTCAGTAGAGTTGCTCACGGCGACCGTAATGGCATACGTACTGCTGACGGAAGCGGTGTTGAGCGTGATGTTGCCCGTGGTGGAGTCAGAATTAACGCGCACGGTAACGGCGCCAAAATCAGTGCCTTGCAGGAAGGTGTTGGTGAGAGTGATAAAGCCATCCGGCATTTCTAACACATCCACGCCCGTAATGTTGGCAAGGTTCAGGATGGTGGTGCCTACGAGCGATGTGTTGAGGTCGAGTGTATCGATCCCCGACCCGCCGGTTACAGAATTATTTTCTGTGTCATTTTCCACGTAATCAACAATGAAAACGTCGTTTCCGGTGCCGCCAAAAAGCTGATCGTTGCCGGTGTTTCCGATAATTGTGTCATCACCGGAGCCGCCGCGCAAAATATCGTCACCCTCCGCACCGCGGAGCGTGTCATTATCAAAGTCTCCGAGCAGCGTGTCGTTACCAAGCCCGCCGACCAAAATATCAGCGCCTTGCCCGCCGCGTAAGGAGTCTGCGGAGGCCCCGCCGATGATGCTGTCGTTGCCGTCATTGCCATTTAGCAGCACGGTAGCGCCCGCCACGGCAGAAGCAGCGGTGATGGTATCATTGCCATCATTGCCGTCTGCCACACCAGTCTGGCCCACGCCAGGGTTTAAGGAAAGGCTGTCATCGCCCAGATTGCCGCGCAGCGTATCTGCGCCACCACCGCCTATGAGCGTGTCGTTATCTTGCCCGCCGCGCAGTAAATCTGCACTACTGCTACCAGTGACAACGTCGTTGCCACGGTTACCGTTCGCATCGTTACTGCCGCTGCCGAGCGAGAGCGTGTCATTGCCTTGGCCGCCGCGCACGGTATCATCGCCATCACCACCGGTGAGCAAATCATCGCCTGCATTGCCGTTGATAAAGTCATCGCCCCCGCTGCCGTCAATCTCATCGTCACCACCAAGGCCTAGAATCAGGTCATCTGCCGAGGTGCCGGTAATATTTTGCGCGGCGGCGTCGAATGTACCAATCACCTCACCTTCGGTGGGGGCGTTGGTGGTGTTATCGCCGATAATGGCGCTGGAGGCAAAGAAAAGGAAGTTGCTGGCCGTAAGCTGCGCCAAACGCACACCGGTGAGGGTGGCGATAAGGTTAAGCGAGCCGCTACCAATCGCGGGCTCGTCGGCAATGCGGGTTACTTGCACTGCGGTGGTGCTGCCAGTGGTGACTTCAGCCAGATTAAACGCAGAGGCGGTGCCATCAGCAGAACTGAAAATGATGCTGTCGGTGGAAAAATCGAAAGCGGTGCTATCACCCTGAAGATTGCTAAAAACGAAACTGGTCATGGGCGCCTATGCAGAAGAAAGGTTTTATGTGTGTGCACAGTGTAGCGCGAAAGCGAGGCGCGGTAAAGAAAAAGGGCGCCCCGTTAAGGAGCGCCCCAATTCTTTTAGCTTTGGAATTATCGGTTAAGCAATAATGTCCGTAGCAACGGCAAAGCCCGTGAGGTTTAAGCCCGTGACTTCCAAAATTTGGTCAGCAACAGTGAAGGTACCGTTATCGGCCAAGTCAATAATAAGGAATGTCTTGTTGTCCGTCGTGCTGAAGAAAACAACGTCAGCGTTGTTAGCGCCTGCATCGAAGCGGTAGGAGGTCAGGGTTCCCGACACACTGTTAAACAGGTTGTTAATCCCTGTGTCCGTCAGGGCCGTGGAGGCCAAGCCGGAAGCAACGACTGTTGCACCACCTGCCGTCAGTTCTGCCGCACCAACCAGACCAGTCGTCCTAATCACATCACCTGCTCCAGCGTTGAAGTCAGTGATTACAGATAGGTCAGTGAAGGTCGGGGCACCCGCTAGCGTGGACACGACAGTAAACTGGAACGTATCCGCACCTGCACCACCCGTGAGCGTGTCAAGACCGCCAGCAGCTACCAAGCTGTCATTGCCTGCGCCACCAGTAAGTAAGTTGTCGCCTGCACCGCCGGTTATGGTATCGGCACCCGTGCCGCCTTCAACCGTGTCGCTACCAGTACCAGCCGTAACGTTAGCGTTCACACCATCCGCCAAACGGATGCGATCTGCGTTGGCAGATAGGGTCACTGCACCCGTTGTGCTTACAACCACCGTGTTACCTGCAGCCACACCAGACGTATCCATAGAGAGGGTACGTGTGCCAGCAGATAACAGGACGGAGCTACCAGAACCATCGGTGTCAGCCGTGTCGGAAGCTGCTACGAAGTCAGCAGCAATAACACCCAGAACACCGTTTGAGGCGGTCAAGTCAACCACCTCAACACTTACCGTGGAAACGAGGCGACCCGTGAGGGCTGTCGCAGCATCGGTAAATACGATCGTGTCGGTCCCAGCACCGCCAGCCAGCGAGTCGGCAAGGGTAAAGCTAGCATCAGCAAAGCTGATTCTGTCATCACCTGCACCAGCATCAACGTTGTCGTTGCCTGTGGAGAGGGAGATGGTGTCGTTACCAGCATCAGATACGATGGTGTCTGCACCCGTACCAGACAAGATGCTGTCTGCACCGTCGCCAGCAGTGATGATGTCGCCACCGTTCAGGCCACTAAGCGTATCGTCGCCTATACCGCCGGTCAGCGTATCAGCACCCGCACCGCCCGTGAGTGTGTCGTTACCAGCACCACCCTCGATGACTGCTGCGCCAGCACCGGTCTGCACAGCTGAATCATCGCCATCGCCACCGTTAATCGTGCTCGTACCAGCCGTGGAAGCGTTCGTGATAACGTCATTGCCCGCACCACCTACGATGCTGTTGTCGCCCGTTGCAGTCGTAGATGCACCACCAGCCAGCGTGTCGTTACCTTCACCACCGTCAATCGTTGCACCAAGCGTACCAGCCCCGCTCACGACAGAGTCGTCACCTTCGTTACCATTCAGCGTATCGGCGCCCGTGCCACCCGTTACGGTGTCATTGTCAGCACCACCACGGAGGATATCATTACCAAGACCGCCCGTAATCACATCCAGGCCTTGATTGCCGTTGATATTTGCTGCCTCACCAACGTCGAGAGCGGCAGCTGTAATGGTGTCAGCACCAGTTCCACCGGTCACCGTTGCACCGAGGTCCGTACCAGCATCCTGAATCGTGATGTTGTCGTCACCCAGATCGCCGTGTACGACATCGCCACCAAGCGAAGAACCGCCGGTAGAAATGGTGTCATTACCCGCGCCACCGCGAATCGTTTCAGCAGCGTCAGCACCACCGGTGATGACGTCATTGCCGAGGTTACCATTGATATTGTTAGCGCCCGTGCCACCCGTGATGGTGTCATTATCAGCACCACCATTCAGAATATCGACACCAGCCGTACCCGTGAGGGTGTCGGTACCAGCTTCACCATTTACGGTTGAGCCGTCAATCGTGTCATTCAGAGCAGAAAGGTCAATCACGTCGTTACCAGCACCACCCGATGCAACCGCAGAGTCTGCGACGGCATTATCCACACCATCGGTAGAAACGAGGCTGTCGTTACCGAGGTCGCCGTCCATAGAGTCAACACCGCCGCCGCCATTAAGCGTGTCATTGTCCTGACCGCCGCGGATGTTGTCGTTACCAACGCCACCGTTGAGGCTATCGTTGCCTCTATTGCCAGCGATATCGTCGTTGCCCGCAGCAGCGGCAACAGTGTCACCACCCTCGCCACCGGAGATTTTGTCAACGCCACCAGAGCCAGTGATGTTATCTGCGCCCCCGAGGCCATAGATTCGTGCACCAGCAGAAGCTGTGAGCGTGTTACCAATGGCATCGAGGGAGGAGTTGCTTGTTTCGTCACCGATGAGGATCTGACCGTTCGTGTCAACCTGGCCATTGAAGGTGAAGTTATCGCTGAATAGTTGAGCGAGTGTTACGCCCGTGAGAATCACGTTACCAAGATTCGTTGCGACCAGAACGCCGCCCGTCGTATCAGACACATCAACCTGCGTAGGTAGCACAAGATTGTTATTTGCGATGTTGAAGTTAAGAACATCGCCCGTTACGAAGGCAACGGAAGTGCCAACAACAGATGAAAAATTAAAAGTAGCCATCTAAAACCTCTTATTTGAGAGTTACAAAACTTAAGTTAAAAACCAAACCAACCGAATACAGGAAGCTACGCAGAAATACTTTCAAACGCAACACCTGAATACAACCACACAGCGTGATTAGTATAAAAAACGTCCAATATCAAGCATTTTTCAAGCAGGAGTGCAACCAGGGCCAAACCATGTTTTAAAATAAAGCCTGTAAATTTCCATATTTGTTGTAAAAATGATACAGACGGGCGTGACAGGATAGATAAGGGTTTATGCCCCGTCAACGGCGGCACGGTACAGTACTCTATCCAGTGCGGTCAAGGCCTCAATTTTTTTCCGCGTGGCGGGAGCAAGTCTGTCGAGGCTTTCTTCGGGTGCGGTGTTGTGCCGCAGTGGTGCCGCAGGCGCGACCCAGCCGCGTCGCTTGCAGAGCGTGGTGACGAATGTGTCGAATGTTTCTGTGGTGCCCACAAGCTCCATGGCGACAAGGCGTTCTGTGGCCACGTTTAAGAGATTATCTTCTGAAAGTGCGGGGCGCACAAACGATAAAAGCCTGCCAAGATTGGGCTGAAGTGCTTTTCCGGTTGCTTCGGCGATGGGCTTGGTGAAGTCAAAATCCTGCGCGAGGTTGCGCGTTTGGAAATTGGTGAAAAGCCTTTGTGCGGGCGGGTAATCGAGGAATTCTTCCAGCGAAAGGCTTTTTTTCGGCAAATCGGCAAATAGCCAGTGGTCCTTGTGGCGCAAAATATGGCGGTAATGCGATAAAGTGCGTGCCACCGGCTCACGCAGCAGGGTGATGATGTGCGGTTTTTTTTTCATCATCATGACGGGTGAATAGCCTAAATGCCCGTGCAACAACGCATATTTTTCAAGGCAGCCCGCATCCTTCTTCAATGCCGCGGCCAGTTCATGTGTGAGCGAAAAGGGCGCAATCTGGTTTTTGGGAAATTGCCCATCCAGAAAATGAATCAGCGACGTGCCCGCCGTTTTGGCAATATGCAGGAAGTAAAGCGGCGTCATAGCGAAGAAGCCCAGGCGGGGTCTTCCTCATCGAACCACGCAGAGCCGAGGAAGAGGTTGATTTCTTCAATCTGCGGCGCATAAAGCTTATGTAGCGCGCGCTTTAAAGAGGGGCGGATGATTTCTTCAGGGTTGGCAAAGACCTTCCCCGTGATGATTTCTGCGCGGTCTGCTGCATAAAAACCCGCATCAATGCCGATATGCTTGGCGAGCTTTTGCATGAGGGCGTGCGGATTGTTGCGGATGTCGGTGAATTTCAGCAGCAGCAATTGGCCTTTGGGGAACACGCTCTGCCAGTTCATCAGGCAGGTGCGGTAATCCCCGCGTTTTAGCGACGCGTCGGAATAAAACTGGTCGATAAACCACTCGTCGCTGGTTTGCCCGTAGGTTTTTCCGGCGCGACCCATTTCCATTTTGGCAGCGCTCCATGCGCGTTCGCGTGGGTCGCGCAGAATATAAAATAGGCGCAGCTCAGGGTTAATGTCGTGAATCAGGCGGATTTTTGCCTCTTCCAAAATGGCGTAAGCAGGTGTGATTTCGCCGTTGATTTTATCGGTATTATCGGGGAATTGCGAGAGATACCAATCGAGCCCGCGCGTGAAGAACATGTCAAAGAAATGCACTTCTTTGCCGCCAGGGAAGTAAACCTGCGGATGTTTGGCTAAATTCTCGTAAAGCCATGTGGTGCCGCTTTTTTGTGCGCCGATTCCTAAAAACTGAAGCATGGGAAGTGATTTACACGCCTTTCACGGTTGAGGTAATGCCAAAATCCACCTTGCCGGTGGCGGTTTCTTCTGCCTCGGGTAGCACGCGGAAAAGGCAGGCATCCAGCACGCGGTGCAGATTCACGCGCTCAGCCTCTTTCACTGCGGTGCAGCCTGCGTTGGTAAAGTATACGCCGGGCAACAAGCGGCAGGTGAAGCTGAAATCCACGCTGATTTTTTTGCCCTTTTTAATCGCCGCCATCGGCTTTTTTTCCGTGTGGGTGGAGGCGCCGCCCAGCACCATGCCGGTATTTGTTTTGATATTCATGCCGAAACGAACGGATTTCGCCGCTTCTGTAAAACGCACATCGTAGCGGTAATGATAGGTTTTGCCGCGCTTTAAGAGGTTTACCGAATTGCCCTTCGCGTCAGTGATGCAGATGTTGCTGATTTCCGCGCCGTTTGGCTCATAATACACAGTGCTTTCGGGCGTTAGCGAGGGGTCGAAATGCGCGGCGAGTGATTGTTTGGATGGCGCGGCAGAGTTTTGTGCAAGGCCAGCGCGGATTTCCGCCCGCACGGCAGGCAGCGCTTTTTCCGGCGCGAACATCAGCCGGTGATATTGCGCCATCACAGCAGCAGGCGCACCTTCTATTAGCTTTTCGCCGTGGTCGAGCAGCACCGCGCGGTCGCACAATTCTAAAATCGTATTCACCGAATGCGACACAAACACTACGGTGGCGCCTTTGGCCTGCAATTCGCGGATGCGCGAGAAGCATTTGCGCTGAAACGCAATGTCACCCACGGAAAGTGCTTCGTCGACAATCAGAATATCCGGCTCGCTGGCAATCGCGATGGCGAAAGCCAAACGCACATACATGCCGCTGGAATAGGTTTTTACCGGTTGGTGCAGATGCGCAGCAATGCCGGAAAAGGCAACGATTGCATCATATTTCTCGCGTGTTTCAGCGTCCGTAAGCCCCAAAATCGCAGCGTTTAAAAAGATATTTTCATGGCCAGTGAATTCGGGATTAAAACCTGCGCCAAGCTCTAAGAGCGCGGAGATGCGCCCGTGTGTTTCAATTTGCCCGCTGGTGTGGGTGAGCGTGCCGCAAATCAGCTGCAGCAGGGTGGATTTTCCCGAGCCATTATGCCCTACAAGCCCCAGCGTTTCGCCTTTTTTAATATCGAGTGACACATTGTTCAGCGCCGCAAACGGTACAAAACACTGGCGGCCCGTGACGAGTTCAATCAAGCGGTCACGCGGGCGGGCATAGAGCCGGTAGGTTTTGGACAGGTTTTTGATGCGAATTGCGGTATCAGAGGACATCGGCAAATCCTTTCCGCGCACGCTGGAACACGGCAAACCCAAAAGCCAGCGCGAAAAACGCCGCCGCGTAATAGAGCGCCAAACCATTCCAATCCGGCCACGCACCCTGCAGTGTGACAAGGCGCAACTGGTCTGCCGCAAACGAGATGGGGTTTAGGTAAATCAGCGGCTGAAGCGCGGCAGGCAAGTGTTCGGCGGGATAAAATACCGTACTGAAAAACAGTAGCAGCGTGGCGGCCACGCCCATCACCTGCGCGATGTCGCGGAAGTACACGCCGACAGCCGCCAAAAACCAACACCCGCCCAGCACAATACAGGCAAACGGCCATACGATAAGTGGCGCAAAAAGCAGTGTGAGCGGCAGCGTGCCATAGACCAAAACCGCGCCGACCAGCAGCACGGCAAACCCCACACAGAACTGAAACAGGCCGGAAAGCAGCGCCACCACGGGCAGGATTTCGAGCGGGAACACCACTTTTTTCACAAAATTGGCGTTATGCACCATGAGGAGTGGGCTGCGGGTGATTAAATCAGCCAGCAGCGCGTGCAGCAAAAGGCCGGTGAATAAAATAATCGCAAACTCGCCTTTTGCGCCGGTTTCTACGCCCCAGCGCGCCTTGAAAATAACCCCGAACACGAGGCTGTAGATCGCCAGCATGGTGAGTGGCAGCAGCAGCGCCCAAAATACGCCTAAGATAGAGCCACGGAAACGCGCGGAAACTTCACGCTTTGCCAGCGTAAAAATCAGGCGGCGATGCTGCCAGACATGGCTGGAAGCAAATTGCGGCGTTTGTATGGGTTTTGCGTTTTTCATAAGGCGCGAAGCCTAGCATGCCCCGCCGTGCCCGAAAAGAGCTAAAAAAGCCCACTTGCCAGAGCATGCACAGGTCGCTAATGATGGTGCGCTAATTTTAACCCGCATCAAGGATGGCTAATATGAGCATACTCAAAGAATTCAGGGAATTTGCAGTGAAAGGCAACGCGATTGACCTCGCCGTGGGTGTGGTGATTGGCGCCGCGTTTGGCAAAATCGTTTCCTCGCTGGTGGCAGACATCATTATGCCGCCGCTGGGCTTACTCATCGGCGGAGTGGATTTCACCCAATTTGTCATCACGCTGAAAGAGGCCGAAGGCGCAAGCCCCGCCGTGGTGCTGGCATACGGCAAGTTTATTCAGGTGATGTTTGACTTTACCATCATCGCTTTTGCCATTTTCATGATGGTAAAGGGTATCAACAAACTGAAGCGTGCCGAGGCCCCAAAACCTGCCGCTCCGGCCGAAAAACCCGAAGATATCAAGCTTCTGGCGGAAATTAGGGATTTATTAAAGAAAAAGGCGTAGAATAAGCGCTTCAACCGAGATATCTGGAGCAACTGATATGATGATCCGTATTTTTTCAATTTTTGCCGTAATGATGCTGCTGAGCGCACCAGTGATGGCGTGCGATAAATCTGAGGGTGGCAAAGCCGCTCCTTCAACAGAAGAGCCTGCTCCAACAACGGGATCCGGCGAATAATTTAGGTTTTTTGAGCTTAAGCGCGGGCGGTCTTTGCGCCGCCCGCTTGCGTAGCAAAGCCCAGCGTGATCTTTTCGCCTTCAATTTCACCGCTCGCGCTGTGCGGCTGGCCACTGGCTGCGCCGAAGCGGATAGCGGAAAGCGTCTGCTCTTCCACATAGGCTTTGTTGGCCTCGAGCGCGGATTTTAATTTCTCACCGGTTTCGATGATAAGTTCAATGCGGTCGGAGATATTCAGCTTCGCATTCTTCCGCGATTCCTGAATCAAACGCACTACGTCACGCGCCAAACCCTCGTTGATGAGCGCGGGCGTGAGGTTTAAATCCAGCACCACGAGCGCATCGTTGGTAGAAAGTGCTTTGGCGTTTTTCGCAAATTCCGGCTTCGGCTCAAGGTTTAGCTTTGCTTCTTCCGGCAGCAATTCTTCACCGCAAATTTCAATGCGTCCTGCTGCATTTTGTTTCCACTCACCTTTTTTAGAGGCGGGAATAATCTGCTTCATTTTTTCGGGTAAACGCTTACCTAAGATGGGGAAGTTGATTTGAAGTTTGCGCGTGGCATAAGCATCAAGATTATCAACGATTTCAATTTTTTTAACGTTTACTTCGTCTTCAATAATTCCACCAATTTGGCTAAAGAGATCTTTAATGATAGGCGCATTCTTTGTGACGAAAGTAAGCTTACTTAGCGGCTGCCGAACACGAATATTCTGTTCATTCCGAACGGCTAGTGCTGCGTTGCATGCATCCCGTGCATCGTCCATAGAAAGGATGAGAGCTTTTTCACCCCTATCGGTTGCAAGAAGGGACTCAATTTTTGGGAAATCGGTGAGGTGAATGGATTTTTCACCCGTCAGCTTCGTATAGACTTCCTCCGTCAGCAGCGGTAGCAGGGGTGCAGCGGCGCGCATCATGGTGGTGATAACGGTGTAGAGCGTGTTATACGCCGCGTTTTTATCGTCACTTATTCCTTCGCTCCAGAAGCGTTCGCGGCTGCGGCGAATGTACCAGTTATTCAAAACTTCAAAGAAATCTTCTACCGCCGCGCAAGCCTCGGGCAGCAGATATTTTCCCATCGCGGCATCAATCTTTTCTACCGCATGGCGACACTTGATAAGAATGTATCTATCAAGGTGATTGTTTACAGAATCCCTAATTAGCTCCGCCTTCACGCCGTCAGCATTCGCATACATGGTGAAGAAGCGATACGCGTTCCAGATAGGCTGCAAGCTAAGGCGCACGACTTCTTTAATGTCGCTGCCGTCTTTCGAAATCAGCAAATTGCCACCATGCATGACGGGTTCTTTAAGCATGCGCCATCGCATCGCGTCTGCGCCATACACATTGAACATGTCGTTCGGGTCGGGGTAATTGCGCAGACGCTTCGACAGCTTCTTGCCTTCGGCGTCTAAAATAATGCCGTGGCAGATGCAGTTTTTGAAGGGTTCTTTGTCGAACAGCGCCGTCGCCAGCACCATCAGCGTGTAGAACCAACCGCGCGTTTGCCCGACATACTCCACGATGAAATCGGCGGGGAAATGCGTTTCAAACCACTGCTTGTTTTCAAACGGATAATGCACCTGCGCAAACGGCATGGAGCCGGATTCAAACCAGCAATCAAACACGTCCGACACGCGCGTCCACTTCTCGCCATCTTTTTCAATTGAAAGTGCGTCGATGAACGGGCGGTGCAGGTCTGTTACTTCTGTTTCGAAGAAATTTTCAAGCTCGGCAATGGAGCCGAAAACTTTGATGCCACCTTTGCTGCCGCGCCACACCGGAATGGGGCAACCCCAGAAGCGGTTGCGCGAAATGCTCCAGTCGCGCGCGCCTTCAAGCCAGTTGCCGAATTGACCGTTTTTAATGTGCTCGGGAATCCAGTTAATGTTCTGGTTCAGCTGCACCATACGGTCTTTAAATTTCGTCACTTCTACATACCAGCTGGGCAGCGCTTTGTAGATAAGCGGCTTGTCGGTGCGCCAGCAATGCGGGTAACTATGTTTGTAATCTTCCTGCTTAATCAGGCGGCTATTGTCTTTCAGCCATGTGATGATGCGCAAATTCGCGAGGCCGTATTTTGCCATCTGCGAATCGGTATACGGCTCGTCGGCGGATTTTTGATTTGCCTCGAGAACATTGAGGCCTTTGAGCGATAGCTTCGGCAGGTCAGCAATTTCATCGGTGAAGCAGCCTTTTTCATCCACCGGGCACAGCACGGGGATGCCTGCTTTTTCGCACACGCGCTGGTCGTCCTCACCAAAACCCGGAGCCAGATGCACCACGCCGGTGCCGGAACCTTCTTCGATGAAATCAGAGCCGTCCAAAACTTTGAACGCGTTTTCAGTATCGGCGAAATAGGGGAAGAGTGGTTCGTACGAAAGGCCGAGGAGTTCGGAGCCAGGAAAGTTTGGTTTCTCGAGAGAAACTAAACCATCTTTATCACCATAAATACTGCCATACTTAAAAAGAGCTGTATTTGCTTCCATTATGTGACAATCATCAGGGCTATTTGTGGGCCGTACAAAAACATATTTTAATTTCTCGCTCACCGCCAAGCCGAGGTTGCTTGGAAGTGTCCATGGCGTGGTCGTCCATGCGAGGAGGTAATAATTTTTTGCGTCCGGCGCGCCTTTTGGTTTTTCCTTGAGTTTAAACGCAACGGTAATCGCTTTGTCTTCACGGTCTTTGTAGGCGCCGTCCATGCGCGTTTCGAAATTGGAAAGCGGGGTTTCAGCGGCCCAGCTGTAGGGCATCACGCGGTGTGATTCATAGACGAGGCCTTTTTTATACAGCTCGGAAAACGCCCAGATGACGGATTCCATGTAATCCACATCCATCGTTTTATAATCATTCTCAAAATCCACCCAGCGGGCAGCGCGGGTAATCACATCTTGCCAGATGCCGGTGTATTTCATCACGCTTTCGCGGCAGTGATTATTGAAGTTTGCGATGCCGAATTGTTCAATCGCGGCGCGGCCGGAAATCTGAAGTTCTTTTTCCGATTCCATTTCGGCGGGCAGACCGTGGCAGTCCCACCCGAAGCGGCGCTCGGTTTTGCGGCCCTTCATGGTTTGGTAGCGCGCGACGGTGTCCTTCACGAAACTGGTGAGCAAATGCCCGTAATGCGGCAGGCCGTTGGCAAAAGGCGGGCCGTCGTAAAAAATGAATTCGTTTTTACTGCCTTTTTGGCTGACGGAGGCTTTGAAGGTTTCGCCAGTTTTCCACGCGGCCAGCACGGCCTGCTCGATTTTCGGCAGGTCGGGTGCGGAAGAAACTTCCTGATATAAAGCTGTTTTGGCGCTCGTCATAGGCGCGGGAGCATAGCGACAAGCCTAAAAGGATGCAATTTTTTTTGAGTTATGCCGCCAGTGTTTGTTTCGGCGTTTGCATGGGGCGGGCTTCTTCCTGCGGCTTTGAACGCAGAACACTTCGCCCCAGCATGAATAATAACACCAGCGGACTAACCCAGATTGCTAAAAGTAAAAACGGCCATTTCATAAATCAAGAAATAGCGCACCCGTGACAATTAATTAACCTATGCGTGTATCACTTGGGGCGGAGCCTGCACGCCAGCCGACTTGATTTATGCCAGCTTTTCATTGGCTGAAACGGGCTCCTGTTATCGCGCGCCCACACGCACAAAAAACACCACTCCCAGCAAGCAGATTTTGCTGGTGGCGGCGACAAAAATCACCCACCAGATGGTAAAAGAGGGGGCGCTTCGTGAAGACGAGGCCGATGGGTTGGCGATTCGCGCGGCAGATGCCGCTGCACAGCTCGGTACGAACGTGACCCGCCACCTGATTGAGCATATCTGCGCTGCTGAAAAAGCAACGGATGTTGACGATTGGGCATCAATCTGTTTCTAAAATAAGCGCTTGCCGCAAATAGGCCCCTGTGGTTTCCTCTAGGCCTCGTTTTAAACCTCTTTTGGGAGTATTTCATGAATACGACGTCTAAGTTTCTGGCAGCAGCAGGCCTGATTGCTATTTCCGCCGCTACGCTTTCTGTACCGGCGCGCGCTGAAGAGCAGGAAAAATGCTACGGCATCGTGAAAGCCGGCAAGAATGACTGCGCGAATAAATCCGGCACGCACTCTTGCGCCGGTCTTGCGAAAAAAGATGCTGATCCAGAAGAATGGGTGCTGGTGCCAAAAGGCCTGTGCGACAAACTGGTGAATGGCTCGAAAGCCTAGTGTTTAGCCATGGCCACACATCCACCATCGCCGCTTTCTGGCGTAGGAATTGGCCTTCGGCATGCACATTTGCGGCAGGTTTTGGAAACAAAGCCTGCCGCTTCCTTTTTTGAGGTGCATGCGGAAAACTTTTTCCTGCCCGGCGACCCATCTGCGAAAATGCTGGAATCCATCCGCGCCGACTACCCCTTAAGCGGCCATGCGGTAGGGCTTTCGCTGGGTTCAGCCAGCGGGGTGGATGCGGCGCATCTGGCTTCGCTGAAGGCATTTGTGGCGCGGTTTGAGCCCGCACTCATATCCGACCATCTTTCATGGAGCGCGGCAGGAAATATGCGCGTGCCTGATTTATTACCTGTGCCTTATACCGAAGAAGCACTTGGCGTGTTTTGCCAAAACATCACGCAGGTGCAAGAAGCGCTCGGGCGTGAAATGCTTATCGAAAACCCCTCGAGCTATGCAAGCTTTAAAGACTCACACATTCCCGAGTGGGAGTTTATCGCCGCCATTGCCGAAAACACCGGCTGTGGCATTTTGCTCGATGTGAATAACGTGCATGTCAGTTGCCACAACCACGGTTGGCAGGCCGAAAAATATTTGGGCGCGATTCCTATTCGCCATGTGCAGCAAATGCATCTAGCGGGTTTTTCTGAGCAGGCCTATGAAGGCAAATTGGTGCTGATTGATAGCCACGGGAACCGAGTGGCAGACGAAGTGTGGCCGCTCTATGAAACAGCGGTGCGCCGCTTCGGGCAAATGCCCACCACGATAGAGTGGGACACGGATATTCCCGCCTTCATGGTGCTGCTGGATGAAGCCGCCACCGCGCGCGGTATTCAAGACAAAATCCGGAAGGCGGCGTGATGACAACACTCGCAAAACTACAGCAGAAATTTATCAGCGGTATCTATAAAAAAAATGCAGAAGGCGCAGCAGAGTTTCTAGCGCAGGGAAATATTTCACCCAAGGCGCAGATGGAAATTTATTGGCGCCATAGCTACAACGCGCTGACCGATGTGCTCAGCCAGCATTACCCCGCAACCGAAGTGATTGTGGGCAAGAAATTCATGCGCGCGGCGGCACGGGAATTTATCAACCACCACCCGCAGCAACATGGGAATCTAGAATTCTACGGCACAGGTTTCCCGGAATTTTTGAGTGGCTATGCGCCTGCGCGGAAGCTGGCATATTTGCCGGATGTGGCGCGGCTGGAACGCGCCCTGCACGAAAGCATGATTGCCGATGGTGCGGGCAGTATCGACCCTTCCGCCTTTGCGGTCAGCCCCGAAGCATTTGCCGCGCTGCGGCTGAAACTGCATCCATCTGTGCGGCTGGTGGAATCGCACTTTCCGATTCACGATATTTGGCAGGTGGCGATATTTGGCACGGGCGATGAAACGCTGGATGTCAGCAAGGGCGGGGGCTTCTGGCGTGTGGCAAAACATGCAGGCGAGGTGAAGGTTTTACCCATAGATGAGGCCGAGTTTGAAATGCTTGCGGCCATCCACGAAGCGCACACGTTGCTCGAAGCCTATGAAGCGGCAGCGGCGGTAAGGGCTGATTTTGACCTTGAAAACGAGCTCAAAAACCATATTGTGCAAGGGCTTTTCCACGAAAAGAGGACTGTATGACCAAATGCAAAAAAATGGCGTACCTTAGTGCGCTGGTAAACAAGGCGATTGCGTACCTTAATTGCGCAAGCCCGGTGGTGCCGCTATTGGCGCGGCTCGTGGTGGGGTATGTGTTTTTCAATTCCGGTTTGCTGAAACTGGGCAATTGGAGCGGCACATTGTTTTTGTTCGAGCATGAACATCCGGTGCCGTTTCTGCCGGTGAAACTGGCGGCTATTTTAGGCACCGGAACAGAATTAATCGCACCTGTGCTGCTGGTGGCGGGGCTTGGTGCACGTACGGCGGCTGCGGCGCTGCTGGTGATGACGGCAGTGATTGAATTTACCTATCAGCACAGCATGGAACATGCCTATTGGGGGCTGCTGCTGGCGTTCATTTTATTTCAGGGTGCGGGAAAAATTTCTGCCGATTATTTCATCCACAAAAAAGGTGAAGGCGCGTGTAAGGCATGAAGAATCTGCCGCAAAATTATAACGCGAAAGAAACGGAAACACGCTGGCAACAGCAGTGGGATGCCGCGCACACCTATGGCTGGCGTGCGGATAAAAGCCGCGACCAAACTTTCGTGATTGATACACCGCCGCCGACCGTTTCGGGCCTGCTGCATATGGGGCATATTTTTAGCTACACGCAGGCGGATTTTGTGGCGCGCTTTCAGCGCATGATTGGCAAAGACGTGTTCTATCCCATGGGGTTTGACGATAATGGTTTGCCCACCGAGCGCCTTGTGGAAAAAGTGAAAAAAGTGCGCGCGACCGACATGCCGCGTGAAGAATTTATCACCGTGTGCGAAGGCGTGGTGAAAGAAGCGGAAGATGAATTCCGCGCGCTGTTTAAATCGGTTGCGCTGTCGGTGGATTGGAAGCAGGAATACCAAACCATTTCTGCTGAAAGCCGGAAGCTTTCGCAGATGAGCTTTTTGGATTTGTTCCAGAAGAATCGGGCGTATCGCCAGCTGCAGCCGATGTTCTGGGACCCTGTGGATCAGACCGCCATCGCGCAGGCAGAGATTGAAGACAAAGAACTGCCGAGCGCCGAAAATTACATTCTGTTTGGCCTCGTGAAAAAAGGCACGTGGGAGAGTGTGGGCGAAGTGAAAATCATGACCACACGCCCCGAGTTGATTCCGGCGTGCGTGGCGGTGATGTGCGACCCGAGTGACGCAAAAAAATATGAAGGCCTTGAGGCGGTCACGCCGCTCTTTGGTGTGCGCGTGCCGATTATCGCCGATGAAAAAGTCGATAAAGAAAAAGGCACCGGTGTGGTGATGTGCTGTACCTTTGGTGATGAAACCGACATCCACTGGTGGCGTAAGCATAAACTTGGCAACCGCATTGTGCTGAGTAAGTTTGGTAAGCTCGACCCGCAGCTTTTGGAAGAGGCACTGAAAGAAGCGCAACACAAAGAAGTTGCCGCAGAACTCGCGAACAAAAAATGCACCAACAAAGATCCGAAACATTTGGGCGCACGTGAGCGCGTGCTGGAACTGCTGGCAGAAAAGAATCTGCTAACGGAAACCAAGCCGATTACCCATGCGGTGAAGTGCGCGGAACGCAGCGGCGCACCACTTGAAATTCTGCCCACGCAGCAATGGTTCGTGAAAATTCTCGACCAGAAAGAGCAGCTGAAAAAGAAAGCAGACGAGTGCAACTGGAATCCGGAATACATGAAAATCCGCATCCACCAGTGGATTGACGGGCTGAACTGGGATTGGTGCATTTCACGCCAGCGTTATTTCGGCGTGCCGTTTCCGGTGTGGTATGCGCAGGAAGTGGAACTTGAGGAAGTGGCAGGTGAATTTGATGGCCGTGCCTACAAAGAATTGGCGCTGGGTAAACGCATCGGTGAGCGTGCGATTATTGTGGCGCCGGTGGAGCAGCTTCCGGTGAACCCGTTAAGCACTACGCCGAAGGGTTTTGAGAAATTTAAAACCAGCGACGAAATGGCAGAGCTGAAAGCATGGCCGAATAGTTACTTGGCAAAAAAAGACGGAAAGATTTTCCTGATTGAGCCCGACATGGATGTCATGGATACGTGGGCAACAAGCTCGGTTTCGCCACAACTTTCAAGCAAAGCGATTACGAAAGAATTAGCGATTGATGGCGCGCGCCACACAAAACTTTTCCCTGCCGATTTGCGCCCACAAGCGCATGAGATTATCCGCACCTGGGCGTTTTACACTATCGTGAAAGCGCATTTGCACGAGAACACCATTCCGTGGAAAAACCTGATGATTTCCGGCTGGTGCCTCGCCAGCGATAAAACCAAAATGAGCAAGTCGAAGGGTAACGTGGTGACGCCGGTGGAGCTTATCCAGAACAAGGGTGCGGACGCGGTGCGCTATTGGGCCTCGACCAGCCGCCTTGGTGCGGACACAGCCTTTAGCGAAGATGTGCTCAAAATCGGCAATAAGCTGGTGAATAAATTGTGGAACGCGACGAAGTTCGTGACCGCACACTTGGCAAAAGTTGAAAAAGAACCCGTGAGCGCAGCAGAAGATGTGAAGAACGGCATCATCACCGAAACGCTGGATTTGTGGATTCTCACCCGGCTTTCACGCGCTGTGGAAAAAGCGACGAAGGAATTTGAAGCGTTTGAATATTGCGATGCGCGCGTGGCGATTGAAGACTTTTTCTGGAACGATTTCTGCGACAATTACCTTGAGCTGGTGAAGGTGCGCATTTACGGCAAGGAAGGCGAGCCGCTTTCCAAGCAGCAGCTTTCCGCCATCCATGCCGTGTATCACTGCCTTGAGGGCGTGCTGCGTTTGTTCGCGCCATTCGTGCCGCATATCACCGAAGAACTCTACAGCCATGTCTTTGATAGCCGCCATGCTAAAACAGGCAGCATCCATGCACGCGGCATGTGGCCGCAAGCAGCCTCGTTCCCGCGTGATGAAAAAGCGGAAGGCTCAGGCTTGCTGGCGGTGGAGCTTTTGAACTTGGTGCGCAAGGCAAAAGCGGAACGGAATGTGTCCATCAAATGGCCGCTCGATGTGCTGAAAGTAAGCGGCGATAAAACAAAGCTTGGTGCCGCCGCGCAGGATTTAGCCGATGTAACCAACGCCAGAGCGCTGGAATTCACCCAAAATCTGGATGGCGAGGGTGTGCTTTCTGCCACCGATGGTGGTTTTAAACTTCAGCCCGTTTTCTCTGATAAATCGGATGCGGCTTAGGCCAAAACACAAATGAATCTGCCATTAACCTGTTATTAAGCCTTTTGGTGTAACGTCAACCCTGAAGCAACAGAAACAGGGCGGAGATTGCCATGGTAGAAGTTCCAAAACCATCAGTACCAAAACTGGAAGAGACAGTGCTGCGTTTGCGGCAGTCGCTCGCAGCGGCAGAAGCCAATTTATATGGCGAATATGCCCGCGTGGCTGAAACCATTGGCATGGGAAAAATTTTACAGGAAGTATTTGGTACGCGCGCCCCTCTGGAAGCGAGCGGCACCCGCTATCAGGTGCAATACGGGGGTGTGGAGCACAAAGAAATGCAAGCGATGCGCGATAACGCGGCATCTGCCGTTCGCCAGGGTAAATTCGATGCGGACTTTAAAACCGATCGCTATAGCGTGGTGGTGGGCTATGGTGAAGAAAGTACGGCCTGCGCCCGAATATTTTTGGCGACCGCTTTAAAGGCGACGTTACGGTGGATATGCGCCAGGTTGGTTTTTTCGATAAAGTAGAAGAGGCGCTGGTGCAAAAACGACTGATGGATGTGAAGCGCACCGAAACCGGCCCCACCGTGCTGGAGCAAAAAGAGCGTGAAATCCGCGCCGCGGTCGGCAAAATATTTGCCGCCGCCAAGGGCCCTGAAGTGAGCTGATTCCCTTCCTGAAAACCGCTAATAATACCAACAATTTAGTTAAAATTTTAACTAAAGAGACTTGACCGATTGGCGCAAGGGGCGTATAGCTGGCCTTAGAAGCTGGAGGCTGGTAGGGGGGCCGGTTCTTAAAAAACCTGTAAGGAGCGCTCGATCATGACGGCAATTAAAGACATTTTAAAAAACCTTCCTTCCAAGGCCGCAAACACCGCCGCCGAGCCAATGGCCGACCCGGAATATTTGCGTAAATCCCTACGCCTGATTAACGAAGCGCTGCAAAAGGGCATGGACGTGCTGCAGCTGGAAAATGGCGATATCGTGACCACGGGCACCAAAATTGTGCATACGAAATATACGTGGGACGCTACCAGCAACCAGATGGTAAAAGTGGCAAGCCGCGCAGGCCGCCGCCGCAAACTGTCTAAATTCTCGAAAGCATAACACTCAATTTATTGCTTGCTACCGCACGGCTTTTGGCATAGAAAACCGCTGCTATGGCAAAAAACAGCACAAAGAAAATCAAGAAGGTCGTTCTCGCCTATTCCGGCGGGCTGGATACCTCCATCATTCTGCATTGGCTGAAAGAGCATTACCAATGCGAGGTGGTGACGTTTACGGCTGATCTCGGCCAAGGCGGCGAATTAGAGCCAGCTCGCCGTAAAGCCGAGCGCATGGGCATCAAAGAAATTTATGTGGAAGATGTACGCGAAGACTTCGTGAAGAACTACGTGTTCCCGATGTTCCGCGCCAACACGCTGTATGAAGGCAAATATTTGCTGGGCACGTCGATTGCCCGCCCACTGATTGCAAAACGTCAGGTGGAAATCGCGATTGAAACGGGTGCAGATGCCGTGTCGCACGGTGCCACCGGCAAAGGTAACGACCAAGTGCGCTTTGAAGTGGGCTATTACGCCCTGAAGCCCGACATTAAAGTGATTGCGCCCTGGCGCGAGTGGGACTTAACCAGCCGCACCAAGCTGCTGGAATATGCGCGTGCACGCCAGATTGAAATTCCGCGCGACAAAGAAAATGAACCGCCTTATTCCACCGACGCGAATTTGTTGCATATTTCCTATGAAGGCAAAGTGCTGGAAGACCCATGGGTAGCGCCGGATGAAAGCATGTTTACCCGTTCCGTTTCGCCGGAAAAAGCACCGGATCAACCTGAAATCATCGAGATTGATTTCGAAAAAGGTGACCCCGTGGCGGTGAATGGCAAAAAACTCTCCCCCGCCAATTTACTGACCAAGCTGAATGAGCTGGGTGGCAAGCACGGCATCGGCCGCCTTGATATCGTGGAAAACCGCTTTGTGGGCATGAAGAGCCGCGGCGTGTATGAAACACCAGGTGGTACGATTTTGTCAGACGCGCACCGCGCGATGGAATCCATCACGCTCGACCGTGAAGCGATGCACCTCAAAGACGAAATCATGCCGCGCTATGCAAAGCTGATTTACAACGGCTTCTGGTGGTCACCAGAGCGCACCATGCTGCAGGCGCTGATTGATACGAGCCAAGAAAAGGTCACCGGTACGGTGCGCCTGAAGCTCTACAAAGGCAGCATCATGGTGCTGGGTCGCAAGTCACCATTTAGTATTTATAGCCAAGAGCATGTGACGTTCGAAGAAGACTCAGTCTATGACCAGCGCGATGCCGAAGGCTTTATCAAGCTGCAGGCGCTGCGCCTGCGCTTAGCGCGCCGCTAGAGCTTAATTCTTTAGTAAGTATTTTGTGCTATGCTCTCTTTAACAAGAGGGGCATGTGATGACGGCTGAAGCATTAAAGCAACTGCGAAAACTTCTTGATACACCGATTGAGGAACAGCGCCGGCAGCGGGGCATCCATGAGGCTTTGGCCGGCGTGGATGCGGATGTGCTTTTGGGTACAATTACGGGTGAGGCAGTGGACACAAGCCCTGCAGAATTGCCACGCGAAACGCGCTTTTCCAGCGTGGGGATGACAGATGACGGCGTGAAAGTGACCGTGCGTAACCACCCTGCTTCCAAATACATGCAGTATAACGCCGCAACGGTGGGCGCGGTGTTGGCAGAAAGTTTAGGTGTTTCATTTACACAGAATGCAGCGGATATCGGCAGCGGTAATTGGGACATTGCCTTGACGGATAAAACATTGGGTGTGGTGGAAATAAAAGCCGAAGTGTTGGGTCGTGAAGATGTGCAGGCGCGCCTTGCACGGCTGCAATCAGAGCATTTTGAAACGGCGGTGGATAAAAAAGCGCGCGCACCCCGCACCCGCGACGACGAATAAGTCAGCGTTTCTTGATTTTCACACCTGCTGCCGTCATACTTTTTTAAATGAAACGCAAGAAAGCAAAAAAGCCGAAGCATACGGGGCTGGATTTTGCAGCGATGGGGCTGCAGGGTGCCCGCATGTGCATGTGGGAAAACTGCCATGAAATGGGCTTATACCCCGCGCCGAAAAGCCCTCAGCAATCGCCCGAGGGGCGCAAGCCCGATGATTTTTTTTGGTTCTGCATGGAACATGTGCGGCAATATAACGTGCGCTGGGATTACTTTCGCGGCATGACCGATGCGCAAATTCGGCGCTTCCAGGAAGAGGCGCAGCTGGGTCACCGCCCCACGTGGAAAATGGGCGTAGCGGGCGGTAAGCCCAAAGGCAAAAAAACCCGCCAGCAGGAACTATATGAGGCAGTAGAAAAATTTGCCTTCTTAACGGAAGATTTTAGTTATTATCCCCCTGAATATCCGAAAGAAGGCAAGGAGGCGCTGGCGGTGCTGGAGCTTTCTTACCCCGTGACGATGAAGGACATTAAGCTGCGCTACCGCGAGCTGGTGAAACGCTTCCACCCTGATAAAAACCAAGGGAAAAAGGAAGCCGAAGAGCGCTTTAAAACCATCAACGAAGCCTACCATTACCTTAAAAATTGTGGCTATTTCACGGCCTAGGCGCTAGAGTGACGGCGGTTAATACGCTGGCAGGCCACGCACGCATGGACGAACAAAAAGAAATGCAGGAGCTGATTAAGGCGCATGAAAAAGAGCACCTTGAAAAAGCGTCAAATGCTAAGCAACGCACCGGGCTTGATCGCCGCACCGGGAGAGGCCGGCGAAAAAAAGAGGTGCCGTATGAGGGGGAAGACCGGCGAAGAGGTGGCCGCCGCGGCAAGTTTGACCGCCGCACGGACGGGCCGAATTTTGGATATAAAGACGAAGACGAAAAGGAATAAACATGGCTAAAGCACAGGACATCCGTCTACCGGATAAAGCGATTCAGGTGGAAAAGACCTTCGGGGTAAAATCGAAACTCAAAGTACACGGCTTTGAAAAACACAGCGAGTTTGTGCCCGATGTGGATGAGAGCTATCGCTTTGACGAAGAAACGACGCTGGCGATTCTTTCCGGCTTTGAGCATAACCGCCGTGTGCTGATTCAGGGTTTCCATGGCACGGGTAAATCCACGCATATCGAGCAGGTGGCCGCGCGCCTCAACTGGCCGCTGATTCGTATCAATCTCGACGGCCATGTCAGCCGCATCGATTTGATTGGCAAAGACGCCATCGCGCTTGAGGATGGCAAGCAGGTGACGAAGTTCCGCGAAGGCTTTTTGCCGTGGGCAATGGAACATGGCGCAGCCGTAGTGTTCGATGAATATGATGCTGGCAGGCCAGATGTGATGTTCGTGATTCAGCGCCTCTTAGAGAGCGGTGGCAAGCTGACACTGACCGACCAGAACCGTGTGATTACCCCGCACCCCGCCTTCCGTTTGTTCGCCACGGCGAATACCGTAGGCCTTGGCGATGCCACGGGTTTATACCATGGCACGAACCCGATTAACCAAGGTCAGATGGACCGCTGGAACATCGTGGTGCAGCTGAATTATCTGCCGCAGATGGAAGAAGAAGCGATCGTGCTCGCCAAGGTGCCGGAGCTAAACACCAAGGAAGGTAAGCAGCTGGTGAAGCACATGGTGGCGCTGGCAAACCTGACGCGTGAAGGTTTCCGTGCTGGCGATATTTCCATCGTGATGAGTCCGCGTACGGTCATTACTTGGGCCGAGAATTATCAGATTTTTGGCACCGCCGAAAAAGCATTCCGTTATGCATTCCTCAACAAATGTGATGCCACGGAACAAGTGGTGATTGCGGAATATTATCAGCGGTGCTTTGGCGTGGAACTGCGCGAAGCTGCATTAGCAAAAACGACCTAAAGGGTTCACCGTGGCGGATTCAAACGACATTACCCGCCAGCTTGAGGCCTTCAAGGATGGCACTGCGGCGGCCTTCCGTGCTATCTCCGGCCACGAAAAAGCACAGGTGCGTTTTGCCACCGCGTACCTTGCCACCAGCAGCCCCGGTATTTTAGAGCCTGCCTACAACGACGCGGCAGATATGCTGACCGTGCCGTTGGCGGAAGAGCTTGATGCTGAAGAACTGGAGCGCCTGCGCGGCCGTGTGGATGCCATGGCGCTGCGCCTTAAATTTCATGATGAGAAATTACACAACACTTTGCGACCCGATGGTGTGCCAGGCGAGCTGCTCGACATGATGGAGCGCGTGCGCGTGGAAGCGCTCGGCGCGGCGGCGATGAAAGGCGTGGCAGAGAATTTAGAAGCCATGCACCAGCAATATTTTGAAACACGCGGCTACGACAAGCGCGAGCACGTGAAAGATATGCCGCACGCGGAAGTGATTGCCCGTTTAATTTTCGAAAAAATCAGCGGCGTGAAAACGCCTGACTTTGCCAAGGTAATGCAGGATAGCTGGGGCAAGCTGCTACAAAAGAAAATGGGTGGCGTGCTGGATGAGTTAAAAGAAAGTGCTGAAAACCAGGAGGCCTATGCCCGGCTCGTGCGCCACATGGGAAAAATTCTTGGCATGGAGGGCGCGCTGGATGAAGCCTCGGTCAGCGAGGATACGCCGAAGGCAGTCAACACCCAGAAGAAAAATGAAACCACCGAAAATACGCCCGCCGAGGAAGTGCCGACCGAAGCACCGCTGCCGGAAAATATGGGCGATGAAAATGTATCGAGCGATAAGAATAAAGAGAAAAAAGATGCGGGTCCTGACAAGCCCGACAAGAAAGGTGCAGAAGATCCACGCGGCGCGCCACCACCGCCCAAGCGCAATACGCCGGCCATTCCGGTGGCGTTTGCCTACCGCGCTTACACCACCAAGTTTGATAAAGTGGCGCGCGCACGCGAACTGGCCGCGCCAGACGAATTACAATATCTGCGCCATCAGCTCGACCAACGGCTTTCGAACATTAAAGATGTAACGAGCCGCCTCGCGAGCCGGTTGCAGCGCAAGCTGATGAGCCGCCGGATGCGCTCGTGGAAGTTCCACATGGAAGAAGGCATTATCGACGCCGCCAAGCTGACGCACATTATCACTGACCCTTCCTATGGGTATTATTACAAATATGAAAAAGATACAGATGACCCAAACACGGTCATTTCACTGCTGATTGATAATTCCGGCTCGATGCGCGGACGCCCGATTACAGTGGCTGCGCTTTCGGCAGATATTTTGGCGCGCACGCTTGAGCGCTGCGGCGTGAAGGTGGAGATTCTCGGTTTTTCTACCATCGACTGGAAAGGCGGCCAGAGTCGCCGTGCGTGGGAAGCGGCAGGTCGCCCACCGCAGCCGGGACGCCTCAATGATTTGCTGCATATTGTGTATAAAACGGCGGATGAACCGTGGCGCTTGGTGCGCCGTAATTTAGGGCTGATGTTGAAAGACGGCATCTTAAAAGAAAACATCGATGGCGAAGCGCTTTTATGGGCCCACGACCGCTTGATGGCGCGCCGCGAAGAGCGCAAAATATTGATGGTGATTTCCGATGGCGCGCCGGTGGATGACGCCACGCTTGCGGCCAACACGGGTGATTACCTTGACCACCATCTGCGGCAGGTGATTGGTCTGATTGAGGACACCTCACCCGTTGAGCTGGTTGCCATCGGCATTGGGCATGATGTGGGTGCGTATTACAGCCAAGCAGTGACGATTCGTGAAGTGGAGCAACTGGGCGATGCGATGATTGCGCAGCTCGGGCGGTTGTTTGAAGGTGCGGTATCTACTCGCCCACGCAAGAAGCGCGCATCATGAAAATCTGGCTGGAAAAAAACTGGCGCTGGTTGCCGCTTTTTACACTTGCGGCGCTACTGGATTTTAACATCATCCGCACGGTGCTGCTGAATGGCTGGCATTTTACCTATGCGCTGGATGATGCCTATATTAGCATGCGCATGGCAGAAAATATCGCGCATGGGCATTACGGAATGAATGCCGGCGAATATGCTTCGGCGGCGTCTTCCATTATCTGGCCTTTCATTCTTGCGCCGTTTGCGTGGCTGAGGTTGCTGGATTTTGCGCCGCTGGTGCTCAATATTTTTTTCAGCTTTTTTGCGGTGTATGTACTGACGCAAACCATCGCGTTTATTTTCCGCCGCGAAGAAAAAAAACTATGGCCACAACAGGCACTGATCAGTTGCCTGCTGGTGCCTGCGTTGAACATGCCGGGCCTTGTGCTGCTAGGCATGGAGCATATGTTGCAAGTGTGGCTGGTGCTGTTGGTTGCTTCTGCGTTGGTGCAGATACTTGAAGAAAAATGTGCCCCGCCGCGCTGGCTCTATGCGGTGCTTATATTATTACCACTGGTGCGGTATGAAGGCCTTGCGGTTTCAGGTGTGGTGCTGATGCTATTGATACAGCGCGGGCAGGTGAGGCAGGCGTTGATAGCGGCTGCTGCTATCGCCGCACTGGTCGGCGGCTTTGGTTTCTATTTAACGTCGTTGGGGCTTGCGCCGTTACCGCATTCAGCGCTGAATAAATTGGCAGCAGGTGCATGGGGCGAGCGCATGGTGGCGAATATGGGTCATGCACAGTTGTGGCTGATGGCGATGGGTGTTTTTGCCTTTGTGCTGGCGGCTCAGCGTATAAAAAACCACCGCACAACAGCGATGATTTTAGCGCTGCCAGTGCTGGCACAAATGCTGGTGGGCCGCATCGGCAACGGGCATCGGTTTGAGATTTATGCACTGGCTTTTAGCGCGGTGCTATTGCTGTATCTGCATCGCGCAGCACTGGCCGCGCAGTTCCTGCGCGAGGAGCGTGCGCGCAGCGTGGTGCGCGTTGCCATCGCACTGCTGTGTATGTTTTATGTGTATATGACGCATAGCGTATGGCAGGTGGCGTATGCCGCGAATGATATCTATCTTCAGCAAGGGCAGATGGCCGCTTTTACAAAAAACTTTTACAAAAAACCAGTGGCAGCCAATGACATTGGCTTTGTGAATTATAAGAATCCATCCTATGTGCTGGACGTGGTTGGGATTTCGTCTGCGGCATCACGCGCGGCGGTAGAAAATGTTGCACATAGCGGAAAGCCAGCAGCCATTCAGGACCTGATACAGAAACAGAATATCGCGCTTATGATGGTGTATGCGCCGTGGTTTAAGGATTATGTGCCGGAAGGGTGGAAAGTGGTGGCAAATCTTTCGCTGGCGCGGCAACCTGTTGCGGCACAGAGCGGTACGGTTACGATTTATGCCGCCCCGAAAGAAATAAAAGCCGTTCGCTCGGCCCTAAAACAATATACCCCCACCGTTCCGGCAGGGGTATACTTGGACATGACTCAAGAATAAGCGTTATTGTTTTTTCTGCTCTTTTTGAGCGCGGTTCTCTTTGCGCTTTTCTTTCAGTTGCTGCTTTTCAGAACCATTCATTGCGGCGCGTTTTGCTTTTGCCTTTTCGCGCAGTTCTTGTTTCTTTTCTTCTGGCAAGGCGTCCCATTTCGCCTTTGCTTTTTTATTCAGCTCTTCTTTTTTCTCAGGGGGCAGGGCATCCCAACGATCTTTTGCCTTTTGCAGCGCGGCGCGCTTTTGTTCATCAGACATGCTCTGCCAGGTGGCCTTAGCTTTGTCCATGTAGGCCTGCTTTTCTTCGGCAGAAAGGGCATTCCATTTATCGCGCCCACCTTCCACTAAATCCTCTTGAACGTCTGGGCGTATTTCGTCCCAGGACATGAAGCCTTGAGCCATGGCAGGGGTGCTTATGATGAGTGCGGTGGAAAGTAAAAGCATTGCGAATGGTCTTTTCATAGGAAGCATTCCTTACGGTTAGTTGCGCGGGTGAGTTTTTTTATACATCAGCATTAGTCTTGCGGCATCTACTTTCGTGTAGACCTGTGTGGTGGAGAGGCTGGCATGGCCGAGCAGCTCCTGAATCGAGCGCAAATCTGCGCCGCCCGCAAGAATATGTGTGGCGAAGCTGTGGCGGAAGGCGTGCGGCGTGGCGGTTTCAGGTAACCCCAGCAAACGGCGGACGCGCCGCAATTCATAGCGGAACACATTGGGGTTCAGTGGCCCGCCGCGCGCACCCACGAACAGGGCCCGCTCCGGTTTTTCTGCGTGCGGGCAGGCGGCGCGGTATTCTGCCACCGCGCCAATAATGACGGGCAGCACAGGCACTTCGCGCTGCTTGCTGCCTTTACCTGTGATGGTCAGTGTTTCGCCTTTGGGCGCCGTCGCGCAGGTGAGGCTTAAGACTTCGCCAATACGCAGCCCTGCGCCATACATGAGAAGCAAGAGTGCAATATTGCGCTTGGCGAGCCACGGCTCGGAAGCTTCTTCTTCCATACCATCGATGGCGGAGTAAGTTTGTTCCACGGAAAGTGCTTTAGGGAGCGTCTTTGGTTTTTTTGGCGCGCGGATGTTAAAGATGGCGGCGTTATGCAAAATATTTTGTTTGTCGAGCCAGCGGAAAAAATGCCGCACGGTGGAAAGAGAGCGGGCGGTGGAAGAAAATGCGTAATCTTCGCCCTTGCGGTGTGAAAGCCACGCTCGGAAGTCGCGCACGGTGAGGCGCTTTAATACATCAGGAGAAAGTTCCTCGCCGTGATGCTGCCTGAGAAAGTTGAAAAAGAACTTAAGGTCTTCGCCGTAATTGAGCACAGTGTGGGGGGAAAGGCGCTTTTCCTGCGCCAGACTATCCAGCCATTGTTGTGCGAGTGCTTCAATAGTTGCCATCAGGCAACTATACTATCTTCTGGCCGGTCTTTTTCCAATCTTCTAAAAACGCGGCGAGACCTTTGTCGGTGAGCGGGTGTTTCACCAGCCCTTTTAAAACCGAGGGCGGCACGGTGGCAACATCGGCACCCATCATGGCGGACTGCACAATGTGAATGGGGTTGCGCACGGAAGCCACCAGCACTTCGGTTTTAAGGTCTGGGTAGTTTGAAAAAATGGTGACGATTTCTTCAATCAGCAGCATCCCACCCTGCCCGGCATCATCAAGGCGGCCAACGAAAGGCGACACGTAGGTGGCGCCGGCCTTAGCAGCCAGCAGCGCCTGCGGTGCGGAGAAGCACAGCGTCACGTTGGTTTTTACACCTTCACTGGTGAGGGATTTACAGGCCTTGAGGCCATCCCACGTGAGCGGCAGTTTGATGACGACGTTGCTGGCGATTTTTTTCAGTACCGCAGCTTCTTTCATCATCTGGTCATATTCGGTGGCGGCGACTTCGGCACTTACAGGGCCTTTTACGATGCCGCAGATTTCTTTCACGACTTCAAGGAAGTTGCGGCCCGATTTCGCGATGAGCGAAGGGTTCGTGGTCACGCCATCTAAAATGCCGACAGCGGCTAGTTCTTTGATTTCAGAAACTTCAGCGGTATCAACAAAAAATTTCATGGCGTGGCCTTTATGCTTTCTAGCGGTGGAGGAATGTTCGCCGCATACTAGCCGGATTTATTGGCAATGCAAGCGTGGCCGCGCTATAAACACCTTACTTAGGGGAACGAACACCAATGCCATACGCGAAAATTTTACTGCCGGTTGCCACGCCCACGCCGTTTGATTACCGCGTGCAAGAAGGCATGGCTGTGCAAAAAGGCAGTATCGTGAGCGTGCCGTTCGGGCGCAAAACCGAAATCGGCGTGGTGTGGAAGCTTTGTGCCACGACGGATGTACCTTCGGCAAAACTGAAGTCCGTGCTGGAGGTAAAACCAATCGCACCCTTTTCTGAAACATTCATGAGCTATATTGCATGGGTGGCGGGCTACTCGCTTGCGCCGATGGGCAATGTGCTAGCGATGGCGCTGAGTGCCCCGCAGGCACTTGAGGCGGTGCGCAACGAAATCTATGTGGCGCGGGGCAACGAGCAGCCCACCACACAAACCGCCGCGCGCGCGAAAGTGTTGGCGCTTTTAGAAAACACAGAATTGCCGAAAGCAGATGTGGCAGAACTGGCAGACGTGAGCGCGAGCGTGGTGAATGCGCTGGTGAAGCAAGGCGCGCTGATTGAAAAAGAAGTGCCCATGTTGCCGAGTGTGTATCCGAGCTATGACGCGAAGAGCGTGCAAGCCCCCACATTATCTGAGGCGCAAGCAAAGGCCGCACAAATATTGCGCCAACAGGTGGCGGGTAAAAAATATGCGGCGACGTTGCTGGATGGTGTGACGGGCTCTGGCAAAACCGAAGTGTATTTAGAAGCGGCAGAAGAAGCGTTGCACGCAGGCAGGCAGGTGCTGATATTGCTGCCGGAAATTGTGCTTACCTCGCAACTGATTGCGCGGTTTGAAGCGCGGCTCGGCTTTGCCCCCACGCCGTGGCATTCTGCGTTGACCCCACGGCAGCGCCGCGAACACTGGCGTGCGATTAGGGATGGCCGTGCACAGCTGGTGGTGGGCGCCCGCTCAGCATTGTTTTTGCCGTATCACGACCTTGCGCTGGTGGTGGTGGATGAAGAACATGCGACCTCGTACAAACAAGAAGACGGCGTGGTGTATCACGCACGTGACATGGCGGTGGCGCGAGGATTCACGGAAGGTTTTCCGGTGGTATTGGTTTCTGCCACACCCTCGCTTGAAACAGTGAATAACGTGGATGCCGGAAAATTTACCCGCGTGCATCTGCCGGAACGTCACGGCGCCGCGACGCTGCCCGATATTGAACTGATTGATATGCGCGAAAGCGCGCTCGATAGCCGCCACTGGATTTCACCCGCGCTTAAAGAGGCGATGATTGATACGCTCGAAAAAGAACAGCAGGTGCTGCTGTATCTAAACCGTCGTGGTTATGCCCCGCTCACACTATGCCGCGCCTGTGGTCACCGCTTGCAATGCCCAAGCTGTAGCGCGTGGCTGGTGACGCACAAAAACCCCGAGGGGCTACAGTGCCATCATTGCGGCTATCATGCGCCGTTGCCAAAGGCATGCCCTTCCTGCAACGCGGAAAACAGTTTAGTAGCCTGTGGCCCCGGTGTGGAGCGCTTGGCGGAAGAGGTAAAAGAATTGTTCCCGAACGCGCGCGTGGCGCAGATGACGAGCGACACAATGGAAAACCCCGTTGATGCCGCCTGCACCGTGAAAGCGATTTTAGCGCGGGAGATGGATATTATTATCGGCACGCAGATGGTGGCGAAGGGGCACCATTTTCCGCATCTGACGCTGGTGGGTGTGGTGGATGCGGATTTGGGGCTTGAGGGCGGTGATTTACGCGCGGGTGAAAAGGCATACCAAGTGCTGCATCAGGTGGCAGGCCGAGCAGGGCGAGAAGATTTTAAAGGCCGCGCGCTGATTCAAACTTATCAGCCTCAGCACCCGTTAATGCAAGCGCTGCGTGCGCATAACCGCGACCAGTTCATGGCGCGCGAAAAAGAACAGCGCCAAGGTGCGGAGATGCCGCCATTTGGTAAATTAGCTGCCATTGTGATTTCCGGAAAAATAGAGGCCGATGTGCGGCGCTTCGGGCAACAGCTTGCCGCCTCGGCCCCTACCGCTAAAGGGGTGCGTGTACTGGGCCCTGCACCCGCGCCGCTTTCGCGCCTGAAGGGCCAGCATCGCTATCGTTTGCTGCTGAAAGCCCCGCGCACCCTGCCGGTGCAAAAATACATAACCACTTGGCTTTCCAGCCAAAAAACGCCCAACAGCCTGCGCCTGAAGGTGGATATCGACCCCTACAGCTTTATGTAGACGCGTTTACGAATCCTTAACCTCTGCCCGCTAAAATAGACAGGTAAATCAAAGTCTAAGGGGTTAATTATGGCAACGGTCAATATCTTTTCAGCCATATAGGAAGCGCTGAAACAGCGCATGGATGATGTGGAAAATTATGTGCTCATCAAGGGCCTAAGCCCCAAGCAAAATGATGCGGCAAAGGTAATACTTGCAGATGCGTACATGCTGACCAAAACCCTGCGCGACATCGAGAAGCCTTCGCTTGTGCTGCGCAAAGAAGCACAAGTAGAATCGCGCGAGCTTTACGACAATTTTTCATACGACTCTGGCGCGCTGAAATTGACCTTTCCGGTGGAAAAAGGCGACCTTGACCCCATAAAACTCAGGCTGGCAGTGGAGGCGCTGCATCAGGAAATATTCAAAAACCCGCTGACGAAGCCACTGACCATTGCCCTGCCTAACGAAAAAGCCACGCGCAAAACGGGTACACCACAATTCAGAGCCGTGGATGCGGTGGTGATTTCACACCCGATTATACGCGGGGAGGGGGTGGACCCGGTGCGGGCACGCGAACTATCAGAATTGTTTGTTACCCTGCAATATGAACGGGTGGATTTGCTATTACAGGCACATGGCCAGCAAGGGCAGTGCTGGCGTGCGCAGGAGGGCATTGATGGAAGGGATCGTAATGGCCGCACGATTTTTATCGAGCACCCTTCCGTGGTGATTAGCAAGGCGGCGGTTGAGAAGGTGAAAGCCCTCGAGGCGCTACCAGATTTGCCGCCAATGGGTGGTTAGGAGAGTAAGTGGCTTCGATATTTGAAGAGGCAATCAAGGTGCTAAAGGCCGCGCGGCAGGAAGTGAGTGACCGTGGCGGTATGCCGTATCATCTGAAGCTGAACGGCATGGACGATAATTTTGTGCTGGCAAAAGGCCCAAAGAAAAGCCTGAGGACATGACCCACATGACGGCGTTGATGGCGGTGCTCGGCCTTGCCTATGATGACTGGAAATATGAACAGCGCGTGGGCGGCGGGCAGGTTCATAACCTGCCGGGGCTGGTGATATCGTTCAGCGCGAAGGAAACCTCCATCGAATTTGCGGCGGGTGAATTTGTGCGCGGCCTGCCTTTAAGGGAGCTTGAGCAGCAAGTGATGCATACGAGGGATTATCTGCTGCCGCAAAGCTATAACAATCCGACCTCACCGGTGAGGGAGCAAAAAGACGGCACCATCGGCGTGGTGATGGGTGATCTTGATGCCGCCTCGCAGGTGCGTGAGATTTTTTTGGCGCTGGGTGAAATTCACGGTGTAGCGAAGGGCTTGGCGAAGGGCATGAATGTGCACCAGTCGACCGACGGCGTGCCATTTTATATCGTGAAGTTGGATAAGCAGAAATATGAGGCCATTCGCAGTGCCTTTCCCGACCTGCCCAACCACTAATTAAAAAACTCATATTTTTCAGCTAACTAGAATCATTTTTCCAAAAAAAGCTTTTTGGCCCAAGCTTGCGCTTGCAAGCATAAGGGGCTTATGTTAGAAAGCGGCACGATTTCGGGCTTAAATGCGTCAGTTTGCTCGGAAATGGTTGGGAAAACTCTAGATATAGTAAGTGTAGCCACGTGCCTGCGAAAAAAACGGGAAAAGTTGGCCTTGCGCGCCGTTATGCAACGGCGTTGTTTGATTTGGCCAAACAGCAAAATGCGCTGGAAAGCGTTGCAAGAGACCTTGAAGCGCTCGATGCCATGCTGCTTGCATCACCAGAATTGGTGATTGCGGCAAAGAGCCCCGTGCTGCCGACGGCCGAAATCGGCGCCGTGTTTGAAATACTGCTGAAACAGCAAAAAGCACAAGAAGTAACGCTGCGCACCGTGGCGCTGCTTGCGGCAAACCGCCGCCTTGCCATTTTACGCGACATTGTTGAAGCCTTCCGCCGCTTGGTATCTGCCGATAAGGGCGAAGTGACGGTGGAAGTGACGAGCGCTGTGCCGCTTTCTACACAGAATCGCGCCGCCCTTGAAACCGCCATTAAAAAACTGGTGGGCAAGCAGGTGGCATTAAAAGAAACCGTAAACCAGAACATTCTGGGCGGGCTGAAAGTGAAGCTTGGCTCTGAACTGATTGATGCATCGGTAGAGGGTCGCTTAGAGCGCCTTGCCCGTGCACAAAAAATTGCAAACATTAAGGGATAGTTTTTAAAGGGAGTATTTGATCCATGGACATTCGCGCCTCTGAAATTGCTAGCGTTTTGAAAAAACAGATCACCGATTTTTCTGGTGAAGCCGAACTCAAAGAAGTTGGCCAAGTTATTTCCGTGGGTGACGGTATCGCAACCGTATACGGCCTCGATAAAGTGCAGGCGGGTGAAATGGTGGAATTCCCCGGCGGCATTAAAGGTATGGCGCTGAACCTTGAAGAAGACAATGTGGGTATCGTGTTGTTCGGTAACGACCGCGATATTAAAGAAGGTGACACGGTAAAACGTACGGGCGAAATCGTGAGCGTGCCAGCAGGTAAAGGTCTGCTCGGTCGCGTGGTGGATGGTCTCGGTAACCCGATTGACGGTAAAGGCCCTTTGAAAAACGTGAAGCAAACCCGCCTTGAAGTGAAAGCTCCTGGCATTATTGCTCGTAAGTCGGTGCATGAGCCAGTGCAGACGGGGATTAAAGCGATCGACGCGCTGATTCCAATCGGTCGCGGCCAGCGCGAACTGATCATCGGTGACCGTCAGACGGGTAAAACCGCCGTGATTCTTGACGCATTCTTGAACCAGAAGGCGGTGAACAGCGGTAAAGACGAATCCAAAAAACTGTACTGCATTTATGTGGCCATTGGTCAGAAGCGCTCGACCATCGCCCAGCTGGTGAAAAAACTGGAAGAGCAAGGTGCGATGGAATACTCCATCGTGGTAGCGGCTTCTGCTTCTGAACCTGCTCCGATGCAGTTCCTGGCACCCTACACGGGCTGCGTGATGGGTGAATTCTTCCGCGATAACGGCATGCATGCCCTGATTGCGTATGACGATCTTTCCAAGCACGCTGTGGCATACCGCCAGATGTCCCTGCTGCTGCGCCGCCCACCAGGCCGCGAAGCATACCCAGGTGACGTGTTCTATGTGCACTCACGCTTGCTGGAGCGCGCTGCAAAAATGTCCGACGAACAGGGCGCTGGTTCGCTCACCGCACTGCCGGTGATTGAAACGCAGGCTGGTGACGTATCGGCCTACATCCCGACCAACGTGATTTCGATTACCGACGGTCAGATCTTCCTTGAAACGGAATTGTTCTACAAAGGTATCCGCCCGGCGGTGAACGTCGGTCTTTCCGTATCCCGCGTGGGTTCTGCCGCACAGATTAAAGGCATGAAACAAGTGGCTGGTTCGATTAAGCTCGAACTCGCTCAGTTCCGTGAAATGGAAGCGTTCGCGCAGTTTGGTTCCGACCTTGATGCCGCAACGCAGAAACTGCTCGGCCGCGGTGCGCGCCTGACGCAGCTCCTCAAGCAAAACCAGTATACGCCGCTCGCGGTGGAAGAACAGGTCTGCGTGATTTACGCCGGCGT
Source organism: Rickettsiales bacterium (assembly GCA_044356525.1). GTDB lineage: Bacteria > Pseudomonadota > Alphaproteobacteria > Rickettsiales > RGZB01 > CAYXPR01. Next base: position 347,100 of record JBIKVZ010000001.1, on the reverse strand, counting down.
GAAAGGCTACCTCGATAAGGTGCCCGCAAAAGACGTCAGCCGTTTTGAAGAACAGCTGCTGGCAGACCTGCGCGGCAAAAATGTAAAGCTGCTGGAAGAAATCCGCACCGAACAGAAACTGTCGGACAAAACGGAAGAAAAACTGAAAGCACTGCTGGAAAAATTCAGCAAGCTGTTTGCGTAAACGAAAACACTGGTAGCGCGAAGGAAAAGGTTTAAGCCGTGGCAAATTTAAAAACACTGCGCCTCAGGATCAAAAGCGTGAAGTCCACGCAGAAGATCACCAAAGCCATGAAAATGGTGGCGGCCAGCAAACTGCGTCGTGCGCAGGAACGTGCTGCGTCGGCTCGCCCGTATGCGGAACGCATGGAGCGCGTGATTGCAACCTTGGCGCTGTCGATTAAAGAAAAAGAAAATGCCCCCGCGCTGATGGTGGGCCGCGCAAGCGATAAGAAGCATCTGATTGTGGTGATTTCATCCGACCGCGGTTTGTGCGGTGGTTTCAACACCAGCGTGGTGCGCGCCGTACGCAACCGCATGGAGCAACTGAAGGCTTCCGGCAAAGAAGTGAAGTTGCTGCTGGTGGGTAAAAAATCCTACGACCAGCTGAAGCATGGCTACAAGAACGCCATCATCGACCGCATGGGCGAAGCCGGTAAAAAGCAGGTGGAATATACTGACGCCGCACAAGTGGGTGCGAGGGTGCTTTCGCTGTTTGAAAGCGGCGAAGTGGATGTGTGCTCGGTGGTGTATAACAAATTCAAATCCGCCATTTCGCAGATAGTGACGTTCCAGCAGCTGATTCCGCTCGACATCAACGCGCTGTCGGAAAAAATCCAATCCGCCCCCACGAAGGGCCCCGAAGCGGTGTATGATTATGAACCGAGCGAAGCGGCCGTGCTGTCGGATTTATTGCCGTTGAATATCAGCGTGCAGATTTTCCACGCGCTGCTTGAAAGCTCTGCCAGCGAGCAGGGTGCGCGCATGACGGCGATGGATAACGCCACGCGCAATGCCGGTGAAATGATTAAGAAACTCACGCTGGAATATAACCGTAACCGTCAGGCGACGATTACGAAGGAACTGATTGAAATTATTTCCGGCGCGGAAGCAATTTAACGAACGTATTTATTTTTAGAAAAAGTGGAGCGAACTATGGCACCGAAGAAAGAAGCACCAAAGAAAGCAGCAGCCGAAACGAAAGGCAAAAGCAGCAACGTTACGCCGCTGGCCAAAGGCCGCAAAGGCAAAGTCACGCAGGTGATTTCCGCTGTGGTGGACGTGCAGTTTGACGGCTACCTGCCGCCAATTCTAAACGCGCTTGAAACGCAGAATGACGGCAAGACGCTGGTGATGGAAGTCGCGCAGCATTTGGGTGAAGGCGCTGTGCGCTGCATCGCGATGGACTCTACCGATGGTCTGGTGCGTGGCCAAGAAGTGATTGATAGCGGTGAGCCGATTGCAGTGCCGGTTGGCCCTGAAACACTGGGCCGCATTATGAACGTGGTGGGCGAGCCGATTGACGAAAAAGGCCCGATCAAAACGAAACAGAAAATGGCGATTCACCAGCCGGCTCCATCCTTTATTGAGCAGGCAACGGAAACCGAAGTGCTCGTTACCGGTATTAAGGTGATCGACCTTCTCGCGCCTTACTCTAAGGGCGGTAAAATTGGTCTGTTCGGTGGTGCCGGTGTGGGCAAAACCGTTCTTATCATGGAACTGATCAACAACGTGGCGAAAGCACACGGTGGTTACTCGGTGTTCGCCGGTGTGGGTGAACGTACCCGCGAAGGTAACGACCTGTACCACGAAATGATGGACTCTGGCGTTATCAACCTTAAAGACCAGAGCAAATCAAAAGTAGCACTCGTATACGGCCAGATGAATGAGCCGCCAGGTGCGCGTGCCCGCGTGGCGCTGACGGGTCTGACGGTGGCGGAATATTTCCGCGACCAAGAAGGTCAGGACGTGCTGTTCTTCGTGGACAACATCTTCCGCTTCACACAGGCCGGTTCTGAAGTATCCGCACTGCTGGGTCGTATTCCTTCTGCAGTGGGTTACCAGCCGACGCTGGCAACCGAAATGGGTCAGCTGCAGGAACGCATTACCTCCACGAACAAAGGTTCCATCACTTCGGTGCAGGCCATTTACGTACCTGCTGACGACTTGACGGATCCTGCGCCTGCAACCTCTTTCGCACACCTTGACGCAACGACGGTGCTAAGCCGCCAGATCGCCGAGCTCGGGATTTACCCTGCCGTGGATCCACTGGATTCCACCAGCCGCATTCTTGACCCACGCGTGATTGGCGATGAACATTATGCCGTGGCTCGTGAAGTGCAGAAAATTCTGCAGACCTATAAGTCGCTGCAGGACATCATTGCGATTCTGGGTATGGACGAACTCTCGGAAGAAGACAAACTGGTGGTGGCACGTGCGCGTAAGATTCAGCGCTTCCTGTCGCAGCCATTCCACGTGGCCGAAGTGTTCACGGGCGCTCCTGGTAAATGGGTGAGCCTGCAGGATACGATCAAAGGCTTTAAAGCAATCTGTGCCGGTGAATATGACGACCTGCCGGAATCTGCTTTCTACATGGTGGGCACGATTGAAGAAGCCATCGAAAAAGCCAAGAAACTGGCTGCTGAAGCGGCATAACCATAAGGTACACGCATGTCGAAGCTGACGCTTGATTTAGTAACGCCCACACAGGTGGTGTTTTCAAAGCCGGTGAAGATGGTTGTCATCCCCGGTGCAGACGGCACCTTTGGTGTGCTGGAAAATCATGCGCCGATGGTGGCAACCATGCAGAGCGGCGTGGTGGATGTGTATGAAAATGGCGAGCAGATTACGCAGCGCATTTTCGTCTCCGGCGGCTTTACCGAAGTCAGCACCACGGGTTGCACCGTACTGGCGGAAGAAGCGGTTGATCTGAAGCTTGCTAAGCGCTCGGATGCGGAAGAGCGCCTTGAAAAAGGCAAGAAGGCGCTTGCCAAAGCCGCGAATGATTTTGACCGTCAGCTGGCCGAGAAAAACATCCACATCGCGGAAGCGCTCCTTTCCGCCCTGCGTTAAAAGGTTTCCATAGGTAGGCTTATGCCATCTGTTAGTGTTGTGACGTGTGCTTATAACGCGGCAGAATTTATTGCACCGGCGATTCAGAGCATCTTAGATCAGACGCTTACCGACATTGAGCTGCTGATAGTGGATGATGCCTCTACGGACACCACCCGCGATATTATCCGTTCATTTAAAGATTCCCGCATTCGTGTTTTTTATCATGAAAAAAACCGTGGCTCAGGCGCGGCCAGAAACACCGCCTTGCGTGAAGCAAAAGGTGAATATATTGCACTGATGGATGCAGATGATGTTTCTCTTCCGACGCGCCTGGCAGCACAAAAACGATATTTGGATAAGCACAAGAGTGTGGGTGTTCTGGGCATACAGTCGATTGTATTGAGAGATGGTGTATTGCGGTCTCGGTATCGCCCTCATCGCGTGAAAGATTTATCTGTGAGCCTTCTTTTGCAGATGTGTTTTACAAACCCAACGCTAATGATTCGGCATGATGTGATTCAGCAGCACGGTATTTATTATCAAGAAGATTTTAAATATGGTGAAGCGGAGGACTTTGATTGGGTTTCAAAGCTTATTGAGCACACGAAGCCTGCGTCACTTCTGCGGCCAGGGATTGTGTATCGTATGCGCTCCGACAGCCAATATCATTCAAGCATCGCCATTTCAGAAGCAAGTGCCGCAAGAATCGTGAAAGAGAAAATAGCAAAAAATTCTTTCGGAATCAGAAATGAGCGGCGCTGTTCATTTGAGTGAAATACCCGACTATATTGATGGCACAAAGAAACTGATGCAGGAGTCAGATTACCAAGAGATTGTTAAATCGACCCAACGACTGATGGTTGCACTGGAAAGAAAAACAGGCATCCGTATGCCGCTGTACGCAAGACGGCGTCTGGTTTGGAAGCTATTAGTTTTAGGCCGTGGTGGTAGTATAAAAGTCCCGAAAGCAAAGATTATTTTTATATTGGCGCGCTATGCGCCTCGCGTGCTTGCGGCACATTTTCAAAAGCAGCTTTTCGCGTTGGTTTATCGCTGGTTTGTGAATGTATTTTATGTGCCGCTTGTTCGGCGCAGGCTTGAGGCCTTGGGCGTTTTAGAGGCGCGCAGTAAATAATTTACGCTCGGGTCGTTCGTCAGTAAAAAATCTGCGGTGAGAAGCCTGTAACTTACGCCTTTTATATCCTCTACCGAAAATCCTTTGGGGGTGATTGCCTCCGCGATTTCAGATGGCTTTAGGAATTTGCGCCAATCATGTGTGCCGCGCGGTAGCCAGCGCATGACATATTCAGCGCCAACAATACCAAAGAGGAATGATTTTGGTGTGCGGTTCAGCGTGGCAACAAACAAAAGTCCGCCGGGTTTTACCAGCGCCGCGCAGGCGGAAAGAAACGCATTTACATCGGCCACGTGCTCAACAATTTCCATTGCCAGCACGACATCGAACTGCTGTTTTTTGCGGACCAAATCTTCTGCGGCAGCATGTTTATACTGTATCGCTACGCCGCTTTTTTTGGCGTGCAGCGTGGCAACGCGAATGTTTTTCTCTGAAGCATCCACGCCAGTAACGGTTGCCCCCAATCGCGCCAAAGGTTCGGCGAGCAAACCACCACCGCAACCAATATCCAGAATGCGGATGCCGCTTAAAGGCTTTGACCCTTGTGTTTTTTTTCCAAATTGTGCGGTGATGCTGTCGCGGATATAGCGGATGCGCACGGGGTTAAACAAATGGAGCGGGCGGAATTTGCCGTTTTCGTCCCACCACTCATCGGCCATGGCGGTAAATTTTGCCACTTCAGCCGAATCTATCGTATTGTTTTTTAAGGATTTTGGCATTTCTGCGTTAAGCAAATATTAAGGGGTTTTGTGCTATACTGCACCTAGGATTACAACAATTTTAAGAATGACGCTATGGCAAACGAAGGTGAAATACCGCTCCGCGGCACGCCGGAAGAGCATCTGTATCTGTTTGTGCGCAGCATGGGCGAAACGTTGACCAGTGCCTATGGGCGGATGCAGCACCCAATGCTTCAAGGGTTAAGGGATCAGTTGTTTTTCGACAATGTGATGGTGAGTGTGGCACAGCTGCGCCGCAAGATGGAATCCGATCGGTCTGGTGCGCAGGAAGGGCCCACAGGAAAACATATTGATATGGTGTTGGGTGAGGAGCGTGTGGAGGCGATCGGTGGATATTTAAGCGCGCTGCTGGGTATTGCAAATGCGATTGATGAAAAAGGCGGAATGCTTTCAGCTTATCTGGAGAAAGTGAAACCAGAGCTAGCTGATATCGAGCAGCTTAGTACTGCGATGTATCATAAAATGACGGCTGAAATTAAGGGTGAGCCCGTGCCGCCACTTGAAGCCAAAGATGAAGAACTACTTATGAAATTATGGGACCAATATAGTAATCGGATTGACCAATCACCCGGCATGCAGATGTATCGGCTTACTGCTGCAAAGGCAGATGAAGTAACACCGGGTATGGGCGCTCTTTTTGAAGAAAGAAAACGCTCATTTGAAGAACATGCCGCGACTCAGGTGGCAATTCTGGACTACATGGCGGCGAATAAGTAAGTCATCGACTCACTTGTTGCGCTTGGTAATATACGCAGTGCAACACTTACGCTGGCGAGTACTTATTTGGGGATACAAAATGAGAAGCAGGGCGAAGACCTGCCACCCAAAGGCTAGCGGTTACGTTATTGCCCTTCTGGGTATTGAGGGCGTTCTGAAATTAATACACGGAAGTTTTCTAGTGCCAGCAGGCGCTTTTCTTGCCAGGCCGCATCTTCAGTGAATGCAGCATATTTGCTTAACTTTTTTTCACCATACGTGCAAAGCCATTCCGGCTTGGGGCGGTGCACGGCTTGCTCTTCTTTCAGTAGCGCCAACGTGCCCGCCGCCACGCGGGTGCCTGGGTTTTCATCGAGGTAATCCAGCGCATCGGGGAATAATTCTTCCATCTGCATGATGAGTGTTTCTGCGCTGGCATCAAGACAGCGTAGAAGGTCTACGCGGGCAATAAGACCGGCACGGAAATAATAACGGATGCCCTCTTCTGGTTTTTGCACCACATTCAGATGTAGCGCCTGCGCGTAGAGGTACGGAGCGAAACCTAAGTCTTCACGCTTTGCCAGCCACGGCAGCACGGCTTCGCTAAACGCAGTGCCCTCACGCTTGCGGAAAAGTGCATTGGCCAGCCCGGGATAATCTTTTGCTTTTTCGTAGCGCTCCAGTTCCACCAGATTCGGGTCTGAAGAAACAGCCGTGCGGTCACGCCAGTACGCATAGCCGAGATATAAGGCGCCAATTAACGTGAGCAAAGAGAGCGCCGCAACGATGGTTTTAAGATAGTCTTGCATTAAATATCCGCATAGCTATGGGTTTCTTTTGCGCCACCTGGGTGGGTAACGGCACCGTCTTTGGCGGGGCCCACCACTTGTGCATATTTCCACAGTGAGCCAGACTGATAATCCGTCGCACGCGGCTTCCATTTTTTCTTGCGCTCAGCGAGTTCTTTTTCAGTGAGGTTTACACTGATGGTGCCTTTGATGGCATCCAGCGTGATGATATCGCCATCTTTAATGAGGGCGATAGGACCGCCTGCCGCGGCCTCAGGCCCCACGTGACCCACGCAAAATCCGCGTGTGGCACCGGAAAAGCGCCCGTCGGTGATAAGGGCAACGCTGTCGCCTTTGCCTTGCCCATAGAGGGCGGCGGTGGTGGCCAGCATTTCGCGCATGCCGGGGCCGCCTTTGGGACCTTCATAGCGGATGACGAGCACTTCACCTTCTTTGTATTTACGTTTATCGACTGCAGCAAATGCATCTTCCTCGCGGTCAAAACAACGCGCTGGGCCAGAGAATTTCAGATTCTTCATGCCCGCCACTTTCACGATGCAGCCTTCTGGTGCCAGATTGCCTTTTAGCGTGACCACGCCGCCCGTGGCGGTGATGGGGTCAGATGTGAGGCGCACGACGTCCTGATTTTTTGGGAACTTCACGCCCTTCAAATTCTCAGCGATTGTTTTTCCATTAACGGTAATAGCATCGCCGTGCAGGAAGCCACCATCCAGCAACGCCTTCATAATAACTTGTACGCCGCCGACCTCATACAGGTCTTTTGCCACATATTTGCCGCCTGGTTTTAGGTCGGCGATATAAGGGGTTTTGTGGAAGATTCTGCCGACATCTTCGAGGCTGAACTTAATGCCCGCTTCGTGCGCTATGGCAGGCAGATGCAGCGCGGCGTTGGTTGAACCACCTGTGGCGGCCACAACAGCGGCAGCATTTTCCAGCGATTTTTTTGTAACGATATCACGCGGGCGTATTTTCTTTTTTAAGAGCTCCATTACCTGCAGGCCGGAATCAAAGCCGAACTGGTCGCGTGTGTCGTAAGGCGCAGGGGCACCCGCAGAACCGGGGAGCGCTAAGCCAATCGCTTCAGATACGCAGGCCATGGTGTTGGCTGTGAACTGGCCGCCACAAGAACCAGAGGATGGGCAAGCGACTTCTTCCATGGCGTGGAGTTCTTCGTCGCTGAGCTTGCCCGTGCTGTGAAGCCCGACGGCCTCGAACATGTCCTGCACGGTGATGTCTTTGCCTTTATAGTGGCCGGGTAAAATGGAGCCGCCATAGATAAACACAGATGGAATATTCAGGCGTACCATGGCCATCATCAGGCCGGGGAGTGATTTATCGCATCCGGCAAGGCCGACCAGCGCGTCGTAGCAATGGCCGCGTACGGTAAGCTCAACAGAGTCAGCAATCACATCGCGTGACACGAGGGATGACTTCATGCCCTGATGCCCCATCGCGATACCGTCTGTCACGGTGATGGTGGTGAATTCACGCGGCGTGCCACCTGCGGCGCTCACGCCTTTTTTAACCACTTGCGCCTGACGGGCGAGTGAAATGTTGCACGGTGCCGCTTCGTTCCACGTCGTGACGACACCCACAAGCGGCTGATGAATCTGCGTTTCGGTCATGCCCATCGCATAGTAATAGGAGCGGTGCGGCGCACGTTCTGGGCCTTCCGTTACGTGACGGCTGGGGAGTTTGGACTTATCAAAAGGCTTTTTCATCACCGTATCCTTCGAGTGGCGGACTTGTCGTTGAGGGTCAATGCGGATGGGTTATTTTTAGCGGTTTAGGGCGGCACTGCCAAGCAAAAAAGCGTGTGGGAAGCCTATTCTAATTCTGTAGGGATTTGTGGGCCTACTGCTGGAATCTGATCTTTTTTCTTGGCGTCACCAGAGGCGTCTTTAAACAGCTGACCCACCGCATCCATGGCGGGGTCTTTGGATTCTTCCTTTGTAGGCTCTTTCGGTGTTAGAGCGGGCACAACAACCTTCTTCGCGTCGCCCGTTGGCACGCCAAGCTCAGTGCCGCTAGCAGGAGCGGAAGCATCTGCTGCGGTGGTGGCCGGTGTTTTTGGTGGCGTGGGCTTTTCCTCTGGCGTTACAAAACTGTCGAACGAAGGCATTTCCGGCATACTGAGGTCAGACGGCGGTTTTGCTACAGGCTTGCTTGCCGTAGGCACCTCAATGGCAGCAGGTTTGGTTTCAGTAATCGGTGCGATAGGCTTAATGGCTTCAACCGGCTTTGATGGCGTCAGTGCGGGCAAGCCTGTAGCGGGTGCAGAAGAAGATAAGGGCGGCGTAACCGCTGCTGCAGGCGTTTTCACAGGCAGCGCCGGAATCGGCGCGGCAGGCTCTTCATCCGGTACACCAACAGAAGGTACGGGGGCAGAGTCTATGGGGGCGGCGGATGCTGGCCCAGTTCCGGGCGCAGTGACTTTTGCGGCTTCCGGTGTTTTTTCAGGCGTAGCAGCCGGCGCCGAAAGTGACGGCAAGGCAGGGCTGGCGGCCTCTGGCGTGAGGCTTGGCATAACAGGCGCGGCAGCGGGCGGAGTTAGGCTTGGCGTGGCTGGAGCGATGGTGACTGGTGCGGCCTGCCCGGGGACCGTTAAGCTTGCGCCGGGCACCGGTGCCTCAGCCGCTTTTTTTGCGGCCTCACGTGCCGCTGCAGCGGCGGCCTTCTGGGCTTCTTCATCGGCTTTATCCTTGCCGATGCTCGCAGGCTTTGATGTAACAGGTACACCATATAAATCTTTCACGACACCTTCTTCTTGAAGTGCGCTGGGCGGCAAGGTTGCGCTTTCAGCCGTGAGTGCCTCAGGCTTTACTGGGGCTTCCGGTTCAGGTGGCGAGTAAGGCTTGTTGACCACCAGCCCATCGGGCGTGGTGTTGGCTTCGGCAATTGGTTCACCCATGGCAGCCGGATCGCCCGGCGGCTTGCCTTGTTTTACAGCCTTCATCTGCGACGGATTTTGCACGAGTTCTGACAGGAAGCGTGCTTCACGAACGGCACCGCCATCCAGCAGGGCTTGCGCAGTTGCAAAATGCTTGCCTGCGGCAGCGAACATCAGCGGCGTGTTGGCGTAACTATCTTTAAGGTTAGGGTCTGCCTTCATGGCAAGCAGCGCCTTCACCACGTCGGTGCGGCCTTTTTGCGCAGCGATATGTAGGGCTGTGAGCCCAAGGTTATTTTGCAGGTTCGGGTTTGCTTCACGTGCCAGTAGCAGACGGGCTGTATCAACCTTGCCGTGCAGTGCTGCGCTCATGAGCGGAGTGTTGCCATAAGTGTTGCGCACATCAGGACTGATAAGGCCAGTGTCGAGCACAGCACGGAGGCCGTTTATATTTCCCTGTTCGGCTGTTTCAAAGATGCCGCGCTCTAGGTCACCCGCATCCAGAGAAAGCGGCAGGTGAGCGTTCGTACGTTCGTAATCTTTGCGGTAGATGATATCAGGCAGATACTGTGTTTTGAATTTATCATCAGGGTTTTCTTCCTCTGGCTCCTTATCCGTTCCCATCATTTTTTTATACTCTTCGGGCAGGGGTACAGATGCCTTTTCTTCTTTGGCTTCACCGCGACTTTCTTTCAGAATCTTCATTTCTTTTAGAATGCTGTCCAGATTCTCTTTGCTTTTTTCTTCCGCGGGCTTTGTTTCAGATTGCGCTGGAACCTCAGCCGGTTTAGGTGCGTTAGGGTCTGGTATGGTAATGGCTTTTTTTTCCGGCACGCCAGGTGTGGTGCCAGTTGCAGCGGCGGGTGCCGGCTGGCTGCCAGTGGAACCGGGGAGTGGTATGGCCGGAAGGTTCAGTGTGGGTGCCGTAAGAGTTGGCGTAGGCAGCGCCGGTACGGTGATATTGGTCTTTTCTTCAGGCGGCACAAGGGCGCTAGGCACGCTTGGTAAATTTGGTGTTCCAACAGAAGGGAGCGAAGGGGGTGTGCCCGCGACAATAGAATCAGCCGCCGCCTGCGCCGAAGTAGCAGCACTTTTTGCTGCTGGTACGGCATCTTTGGCCGCATCCTCACCAAACTTGGCTACTTTTTCAACGTAGTCAAATCCCGGGATGTTGCTTTCAATCGCGTCTGAAACCGTGGGCTTTGGGCCTGCCTGCTGTGCGCCCGCGCCGTCGACAAGGGCACCCTGCGCCAGCGCGCTGACGCTTGCCAGAAGAGAAAACACCACTGCCTTAAGCCGCGATAATGCCAAGTCTTTGCCCGTATTTTGAACAGGTTAGCCCAAGCTATTTATATCCTATTTTCCGGCACAAGTGTAGCCCTTTCATACAAGGCACACCCATAAAGAGATAAAAAATCAGGCGGATAGCAGTTTCGCCACACCTGCGGTGCTTTTGATTTCTGACAGGGTTGCGCGCGGGATAGCATAATGCTCGGGCAGCTGAATGGTGACCAGCATACCGCCCGCATCCACCTGCAGTGCCACGCGGACACGTCCCTTGCCACAGCTTGCCAGCGTTTGCCGCAATGCGGGCAGGCCTTTTGTGCTGCTAAGCTGCAGGACCAGATGTTGTGGGCGTTCATCCAGATACGTATCGAGTAAGCCGACATGGCGGGCAAAGAGCCTGAGGCCGCCTTCATCTTTTTTCGCATCGACGGTAACGATGAGGGGTTTTTTGCCTTCGAGCACCTCGCGCTTTTCGGTGAGCATTTCTTCATCGAAGATCGCGATTTCAATCACGCCGCTGGGGTCAGAAAGCTGGAGGTAAGCAAATTTGCGTCCACCAGAAAGGCGGTAGCTAATCGCTGTTGGCATGCCCGCCAGCTTGATTTCATTGCCGGCGCCGGTGATTTTTTCTTCGAGGCCCAGAATATTATAAAAACCGAGGCGCTCGAGGGTTTCCTGATAGTCTTCCAACGGGTGCGCGGTGAGGTAAAAACCCATAGCGTCAAATTCTTGTGCAGGGCGCTCTTCACCATTCCAGTCTGCTATTTCAGGCAAAGCGGGGTGATTAACTGGCGCGGCGCTGCTGCCGCCAAATAAATTGACCTGCTGGCTGTCTTTTTCTTCCTGCACCGCACTGCCGTAACGCGAAAGCAGTGTCGCGGCTTCAAACATTTGTTTGCGGTTTGGGTTGAGGCTGTCAAACACACCGGCTTTTGCCATGCTTTCTAACTGGCGTTTGGAGAGTGCGCGACTGTCGCAACGCTCCGCCACTTCAAACACATTTTTGAAATCACCCTGTGCGCGGCGTTCTTTTTCTACGACCTGCATGGCAGCAAGCCCCACGCCTTTGAGCGCGCCCAGCGCATAACGGATGGCGCGTTTTCTGCCTGTTGGCGGCGGCGGATTTAATTTTTCGGTGATAAATTCAGCGCCGGAGCGGTTGATATCGGGCGGCAAAATAGTGATGCCGGCCTTCATCGCTTCGCGGCGGAAGAGGTTGATTTTGTCGGTGTCGCCAATGTCGATATTCATTGAGGCGGTGTAGAATTCCACCGGATAATTCGCTTTGAGGTAAGCGGTTTGATACCCGATTACAGCATAGGCGGCAGCATGCGATTTATTGAAACCGTAACCAGCGAATTTATCCACAAGGTCGAAAATATGCGTGGCTTGTTTTTCATTCACGCCTTGCGCCACTGCGCCTTTTACGAACTGGTCGCGCTGTGCTTCCATTTCCTCTTTGATTTTTTTACCCATCGCGCGCCGCAGCAAGTCTGCACCACCCAGCGTGTAGCCGGACAGAATCTGCGCAATCTGCATCACCTGTTCTTGGTAAATGATGACGCCGAAAGTTTCTTTCAGCACCGCTTCCAGTTTCGGGTGCATGTAGTCCACTTTTTCGCGCCCGTGTTTGCGCGCCACATACATGGGAATATTTTCCATCGGGCCGGGGCGATAGAGCGAGATAAGTGCGATGATGTCTTCAATGGTGTCAGGTCGCATTTTGCGCAAGGCATCACGCATGCCTGCCGATTCCATCTGGAACACGCCGGTGGCATCGCCGCGTGCGAGCATTTCAAACGTGGCTTTATCATCAAACGGGATGCGCTCGATGTCGATGTCGGTTCCCGCTTCGCGAATCAGGCGGCAGGCGCGGTCAATCAGTGTAAGAGTTTTAAGACCCAGAAAGTCGAACTTCACGAGACCGGCCTGTTCTGCTTGCTTCATCGCATACTGCGTAACAGGCATCGAGGTGCGCGGGTCGTAATAGAGCGGAATCAGTTGGTCGAGTGGCCTGTCGGCAATCACCACACCGGCGGCGTGGGTGGAGGCGTGGCGGTAAAGGCCTTCGAGCCTGAGGCCCATATCGAGCAGCTTGCGGATGCTTTCATCTTTATCGCGCTCGCGCTGCAATTCTTTGTCGAGACCAATGGCTTCTTTCAGCGTAATAGGATTCGCGGGGTTGAATGGAATCAGCTTGCAGATGCGGTCCACCTGACTGTAAGGCAATTGCATGACGCGGCCGACGTCGCGCAGCACAGCGCGGGCTTGGAGTTTGCCGAAGGTGATAATCTGCGCCACGTTTTCGCGCCCATATTTTTCCTGCACGTAGCGAATCACTTCGTCGCGCCGCTCCTGACAGAAGTCGATATCAAAGTCTGGCATCGACACACGTTCGGGGTTTAAGAAGCGTTCAAACAGCAGCCCGAAACGGATGGGGTCGAGGTTGGTGATTTGTGTGGACCATGCTACCACCGAGCCTGCACCCGAACCGCGCCCCGGCCCCACCGGAATACCAGAGGATTTTGCCCAGCGGATAAAGTCGGAAACGATGAGGAAGTAGCCCGCGTATTTCATACGGTTGATAACCGAAAGCTCGAAGTCGAGCCGCTCGATATATTCTTTTTCAGTGGCCGTTTTTTCTTCTGCTGTTGCACGTAGCGGCAGGACCTCTTCTGCGAGGCGTTTTTTGAGGCCCTCATGCGCCACGAAGGCGAGTTCTTCTTCCTGCGTGCGGCCTGCGCTGGTGGGGAAATTTGGTAAAATCGGCTGCCTCGCCTCGCTCATCACCGCGCAGCGTTTAGCGATTACTTCCGTGTTCAGCAGGGCTTCGGGAATATCCGCAAACAATGCTGCCATCTCCATCGGCGATTTAAAATAATGTTCACGCGTGAAGCGTTTGCGATTTTCTTCGCTCACATAGCGGCCTTCGGCGATGCAGATGAGCGCATCATGTGCTTCGTGCATGTCTGGCGTGGCGAAATACACATCGTTCGTGGCAACGAGCGGAATGTCATATTCATAAGCGAGGTCGATAAAATGCAGCTCGGTGGCTTTTTCTTCCGGCAGGCCGTGGCGCATGAGCTCGATGTAAAGCCGGTCAGGGAAGAGGTCTTGTAACTTTTCCAGCCGCGCGCGCGCCGCCTCAAGCTGCCCCGCTTGCAGAAATTTGCCGAGCACACCATCGGCGCCACCTGTGAAGGCAATTAATCCGTCTGAATACTCACCCAGCGTATCGAGCCGCACAATCGGCGTCACGGTTTCGCCGCTTTCAAGATAGGAGCGGCTGATGATTTTGAGTAGGTTCTGATAACCAATTTCGTTTTTGGCAAGCACAGGCAGTAGGCTTGTTTCGGGCTTGCCTGGGCGGCTGGTTTCTTCTTCCACCGCCAGCACCACACCCACGATGGGTTGAATGCCCGCATCTTTGCAGGCGAGCGAAAATTCCAGCGAGCCGAACAGATTGTGTGTGTCGGTAATCGCTAGGGCAGGCATGTTGTTCTTCACCGCCAGCTTGATGAGGTCTTTCACCGGAATCGCGCCTGCGGAGAGTGAAAAGGCGCTATGTGCTCTTAAGTGAATGAATCGCGGCACCTCACCCGTGGCGCTTTGCAGGGCAAGCGCCTTCTCGCGCACCTTGCGGCGCGCACTGCTGACGGGGGCTGAAATGTGATTGGACGTTGTCATTGGTGTGAAAATAATGGTATAGCCATGCAAAAGCAAAATGAAACAGAGGCCTCATGCCAAAAAATACACCGAAGCTCTCCGTTATCGTGCCGGTCTATAATGAGCAGGCGAATATTCTGCCTATGGCATCGGCCGTGAAGGCTGCCATGAAGGGCATAGCCTATGAGCTGATATTTGTGGATGATGGCTCAAGTGACGGCACGCAGGACACCATCAAGAAACTGAAGGATGCAGCGGTGCGCGCTGTGTTTTTCAAGCGTAATTTTGGCCAAACATCAGCCATTGCAGCAGGTATTGCCGAAGCACGTGGCGATTATATCGCTACGATAGATGGGGATTTGCAGAATGACCCTGCCGATCTGCCCATGATGCTGAAAAAGCTTGAAAAAGAGAATCTCGATATGGTGGCTGGCATCCGCAACAAGCGCAAAGACGGTTTGTTCTTACGCCTGATTCCGAGCAAAATTGCCAACATGCTGATTCGCCGCCTGACCAAGGTCGATATCAAAGACTATGGCTGCACGCTCAAAGTCTTTCGTTCAGAGCTTGCCAAGCAGCTGGATTTATATGGTGAATTGCACCGCTTTATTCCAATTTTAGCAGTGATGCTGGGTGCAAAATTTGCGCAGGTAAAGGTAAGCCACCATGCGCGCCAGTTCGGTGTTTCAAAATATGGTATTGGCCGCACCTTCAAGGTGGCTAGTGATTTGTTGTTGATGTATTTTTTCATGCGCTATCGCCAAAAGCCGATGCACTTGTTTGGCAATCTCGGTCTTGGCTCATTCATTCTTGGTGGCCTCATCGAATTTTATCTGCTGGTGTATAAATTACTAGGTAACGACATTGGCGGCAGGCCGCTCTTTTATGTCGGTATTTTGCTCATCATCATGGGCGTGCAGTTTATCACCGCCGGTTTTGTGGCAGAGCTGGTGATGCGTACGTATTACGGCGCACAAAATAAAACCCCTTACATTATTTCAGCGCGCTATGAAGCAGGCAAAGAAGTCTCACGCAGTTGATGCAGAGCTGCTAGAAGAAACGAAGAAAAAACCGCTCTGGAGGCGTGTGTTTGGTGTTGCGCTTAAGCTGGGCCTTACGGCGCTGGCACTGACGCTGGTGTTTACGCGTATAGATATACAGTTGATATGGCAGCAGATTCACGCGGTGCCGCTGCCTTATATTGTTGTGGCATTTGTGTCGTTGCTTCTTTCGCAGATAGTGAGCGCAGCACGCATGCGGTATTATTTTTCACAGGCCGGGCACCCACTCAAACTTCAGTTTTGTATCCCGATGTATCTAACCGGGGCAATGGTAAATTTAGTGTTGCCGGGCAGCATCAGCGGTGATGGCTACAAGGCGTTATTCCTGAAAAAATATAAGAAAATTCCGGCGCTGCGGGCACTGAAACTTGCGCTTAGCGAACGCGCAAACGGATTATTTTTTCTGCTGCTAATTGCGCTGGTGTGTGCAGCAGTGAGTGATGTGGCAAGCCACATTCCCTATGCACGGCCGGCGCTTGCGGCTTTGGTAATATTATTGATACCGGCCTATGGTATTTCCGCGAGGCTTATTTTGAAAGAGGCGCCTCGCACGATGATTGGTGCTAGCCGATTCTCTGCCGTAAGCCAGTCTATGGTAGCGTTCGGTGCTTATATTTTGTTTGTTGCAATTGTCCCGCCGCATCAATTAATGGAATATCTTGCGATATTTATGGTGTCGAATGTGATTGCCATTTTACCACTCTCGATTGGCGGTGTGGGCTTGCGGGAACTGACCTTTTATTATTGCGCGGTGTGGTTCGGCCTGCCGGCAGAGCAAGGCGTGGCCGCGTCGCTGATTTTCTTCGCCGTGCACGTGCTGGTGGCGATGACGGGCGCATTTTTTATCACTCACCTCAAAGACATATCCAAACGTTATGAATAACCAGTAGGAGACAGACATGGCAGCATTGACAACACCACAGGTTAATATCGGCTGGAAGGCAGAGGAGTTTCACCTAAAAGGCGTGGATGGGAAAAACTACTCCTTAAAACACGTGCGTGGTGAGAATGGGCTGGTGGTGATGTTTATCTGTAACCACTGCCCGTTTGTGCGTGCGATTGCCGACAAGCTAGCGGTGGACATGAAGTTACTGCAAAAGGATGGTGTGGGCGTGGTGGCGATTAGCTCAAACGATGCTGCAGAATACCCTGAAGATTCATACGACAATATGAAAACATTTGCCCAAAGCCACGGTTTTACCTTCCCATATCTGTATGACGAAACACAGGAAGCCGCGCGCGCTTATGGCGCGGTATGTACGCCGGATTTTTTCGGTTTTGATGCGAACCTGCATCTGCAATATCGCGGGCGTTTTGATAGTTCAGGTATGCAGGCCAATGTGAAGGGCGATCATGAACTTTTAAACGCCATGCGTTTGGTCGCCAAAACGGGCAAGGCACCTGAGCAGCAATCATCCAGCATTGGCTGTTCCATCAAATGGCGCCAGGTTTCCTAAACCACTTAGATGAGTAATATTAGCTGATTGGTTTAGTTAACTGATATATTGTCAATAAGTCGCGTTTTACCCAGGTGCGCCGCGACAAAAATACGAGCAGGTTCGGCGGTTATTTTTGTAAGCGGCGCGAGATTTTTTTCAGCGCGGATTTCAAGATAATCAACCGCAAAACCCTTCTCGGTTAGGTGTTGTTCTTCTTTCGCAAGAGCCTCTCCAATCGGCGTATCTTTTTTGCAGGACTCGGCAACAGAATTCAGTGTGTGGAAAAGGAGTGGTGCGAGGGCGCGCTCTTCGGGCGTTAAATACGCATTGCGAGATGACATAGCAAGGCCGTCTTTCTCACGCAGAATCGGCGCAGGAAGAATCGTGACGCCGAGCTTTAACGCATCCACCAGCCAGCGTATGACCATGAGTTGCTGAAAATCTTTTTCACCGAACACAGCATGGGTGGGCTGCACTAATTTAAGTAAGCGGGCAACCACCGTGGCCACGCCATCAAAATGCCCCGGTCGGAATGCCCCGCACAAAATGCTACTGAAGGGTTCTGGCACCCGAATATCGCTGGCTGCGCCACCGGGGTATATGATGTCCACCGTGGGCAGAAACAGAATATCGACACCCGATTTTTGCAGCATATCAGCGTCTGCCGCTTCTTGGCGCGGATAGCGGGAAAAGTCCTCCTTCGGGCCGAATTGCGTGGGGTTTACAAAGACACTGGATACCACCGCATCGGCATTTTTGTGCGCCAAATCCACCAGCGAAAGATGCCCTGCATGGAGTGCGCCCATGGTTGGCACAAAGGCAATTTTCTTGCCCGCGCTTTTAAGACGGTCTATATGTGCCGAGAGTTCTGTGGTCGTGCGTGCGATTTCCATGGGGCAATCTATAGAGGATTTTGTCAAAAAATGGAAACGGTTGTTGAGTCCGCCAACAGTATCAAGGCAGCCTATGCACAACTGGTGCGGCAGAAGAAAATAAAGCCTGATCCACGCCAGCAACGCATGGTGGAGAAGCTGGATGTGCTGCGTGCCGGCCTTGGCCAATATGCGCGCGAGAAAAAACATGCTGGATTTTTAAAAAAACTGGTCAAAAAAACGCCAATGATGGCTTCGCGCGGCCTTTACATCCATGGCGGTGTGGGGCGCGGAAAATCCATGCTGATGGATTTGTTTTTTGAGCAGGTGGCGGTGCCCAAAAAACGCCGCGTGCATTTTCATGCCTTTATGTTAGAGGTGCATGCCCGCCTGAATAAATATAAAAAAGAACATCCGTCAGAAACAGATCCGCTGGAAACGATCGCGCAGAAAATCGCCGAGGAAACCACGCTGCTATGCTTTGATGAATTTCAGGTGACAGACATTGCCGATGCCATGATTTTAAGTCGTTTGTTCTCCGTGTTGTTCGAAGAGGGCGTGGTGATGGTGGCAACCTCAAACCGCGCGCCGGATGATTTATATAAAGACGGTTTGCAGCGCAAACGGTTCGAGCCGTTTATCGCCCTACTTAAAAACAGTGTGGGCGTGGTGGAGCTGGATGGTGACATTGATTACCGCCTAGAACACCTAAAAAGCCTTTCCACGGTGTATTTTACCCCGCTCGGGAAAAAAGCGGACGCCTTCGTGCGCAGCACATTTTCAGGTCTCGTACAGGATGCGGACCCCGAAAGCGGCGAAATTGAAGTGGATGGCCGACGCATTCCGGTGCGCGCCATGCATGGTGACGTGGCCATTTTTTCGTTTGAAGAACTCTGCGCCCGTCCACTGGGTGCAGCCGACTATTTGGAAGTGGCGCGCAACTTCAGCACGGTCATTCTGCACGATATTCCGAAGCTGAGTTCCGAGAAACGCAATGAGGCAAAACGCTTTGTTACGTTGATTGATGCGCTCTATGAACAAAAGACCAAACTCATCTGTACCGCCGCAGTGCAGCCCAACCTGTTATACCCCAAGGGCGATGGTAAATTTGAGTTCGAGCGCACGACATCACGCCTGATGGAAATGCAGTCGGAGCAATACTTAAAGCTCGCGCACCAAGCCTAAGGCGCTGATATTTCTGCCATTAATCCCTATCGCGCCAACTGGTGAAATACGCTAGAATAGCCCTCAAGTTGTTTTACCTCGCGGGGAAAATGAGATGAAACGCTATGCCGTCGTGGCAGCCTTGGTGCTGCTGCATTTAGTGGTGTTTGAGGCGCTGATTCGCTGGCTGCATTTGCGCGAGTTTGGCTACCGGATTATGCCGAGAGATATTTTATTGCTGCTGTGTGTGCCCTTTGCGGTGCCCACGATTCCTGCACTTTTAGAAACACGTCTGGTGTCGCTGGCTATTGGTGAAAAGCACCGTGAACGTCTGGAACAAGGCGTGTATCCGGTGGATGTGGCGGCGGGGCTGGTGGGTGTGGTGCTGGCGGGCATTGTGCTCGTGGTGGTGGATGAAGCCTCGTTGCTGTGGGCTCTTTTAGGTGTGCTGATGCTGGTGGTGATTGGCTTTTCCGGCTGGGTGAAATACGGATTTCTGCGGCAAGTGATGGGCCGCAGGGTAAAAAAATCGCTTGGCGCAGCGGTTTTTGGCGGTAATATGCTCGCCTGCGGGCTTTTTCTCGGCGCTTGGTTTGTGCTGCTGACGCAAAAACTGCTCTCATAAAAATACTGGAAGAACGATGTCGAAAATAAAACTGATCTTGGCGCAGCCGCGCGGATTTTGTGCCGGTGTGGATCGCGCGATTGAAATCGTCGAGCGCGCGCTTGAGCTGTATGGCGCCCCGATTTACGTGCGCCACGAAATTGTGCATAACCGCTATGTGGTGGAAAACCTAAAAGCCAAGGGCGTGGTGTTCGTGCAGGAAGTGGCCGAAATTCCCGATGGTGCGATTACGGTATTTTCTGCGCATGGCGTGTCCGAAAAAGTGGAAGGCAGCGCGCGCCTGCGCGAACTGCCGGTGATTGACGCGACCTGTCCGCTGGTAACAAAAGTGCACCGCGAAGCGCAGCGCTATGAAGAAGAAGGCCGCCAGATTATCCTGATTGGGCATGAGGGCCATCCGGAAGTAGAGGGCACTTCCGGCCGCGTGAAAAGCGGCGTGCTGCTGGTTTCAACCGCAGCGGATGTGGATGTGCTGGAAGTGGATGATCCTGAAAAACTTTCTTACGTAACGCAAACGACGCTCAGTGTAGATGAAACCTCGCAGATTGTGGCGGCGCTGAAGAATCGCTTCCCGGAAATTAAGGGGCCAGAGCTGCGCGACATTTGCTATGCCACGCAGAATCGTCAGAACGCGGTGCGCAAGTTGGCAACGGAAGTGCAGCTTCTGTTGGTGATTGGTTCAAGCAACAGTTCGAACTCGAACCGTCTGCGCGACTTGGGCGAAGAAATGGGCACACCATCATACCTGATTAACGGCGCGAAAGACATTAACGCAAAATGGCTTGAAGACGTGAATGCCGTGGGCATTACCGCGGGCGCTTCTGCACCAGAGCTGCTTGTTCAACAAGTGGTAGAACATTTGGGTACGCTGGCGGAAACCGAAGTCACCACGCTGGACGGTATTGTGGAAAACACGAAGTTCAAACTGCCGCCGGAAGTGCTTTCCAAAACACTCGTGGCATAATTTTCTGTAAGAGGTTTTTTAACAAATGACTGCACACACACCATCCCCTTTTGCCGTTCCGTTTCCTGCGATGCCGGAGGTGGAAGGCGTACGCCTTGCTGCAGCAGAAGCAAATATTCGCTATAAAAATCGTGATGATGTTTTGCTGGCTGTGTTTGCACCCGGCACTACGGTGGCAGGTGTGTTCACGCAAAATAAAATGCCAGGTATTCCGGTCGATTGGTGTCAAAAAATCCTGCCACGCGGCACCGCGCGGGCACTAGTAGTGAATTCTGGTAACTCGAATGTGTTCACGGGCGAAAAGGGCCGCAAGGCTGTGCGCCAAACGGTGGAAGCCACTGCGGCGCTGGTGAATTGTTCGCCTGAGGATGTGTATGTTTCCTCTACCGGTGTGATTGGTGAGGTGCTGCCAGCCGATAAAATCGTGGATGCACTGCCTTCCGCACACAAAATGCTGAGCGGCAAAAAATGGGAAGCGGCTGCGCGTGCAATTATGACAACGGACACCTTCGCCAAAGGCGCCACGCGTACCGCAAAAATCGGCACCGCGAGCGTGCACATCAATGGCTTTGTAAAAGGCTCTGGCATGATTGCCCCCGACATGGCAACCATGCTGGGCTATGTGTTTACCGATGCGGCAATCTCTGCGGATATTTTGCAAAAATTATTGAGTGACGGCACGCAGGAATCGTTCAACGCCATCACGGTGGACAGCGACACTTCCACGAGCGATACGGTGCTGGCATTTGCGACGGGAAAAATTGACCACAAGGAAATTAAAAAAGCCGAAGATGCTGCGCTAAAAGATTTCCGCGTGAAGTTTTTAGAAGTGCTGCAAGAGCTCGCCATGCTGGTGGTCAAAGACGGCGAAGGCATCACCAAGCTCGTGAAAATCACCGTGAAGGGTGCCGAAAATAATAACGCCGCACGGCGCGTGGGGCTTTCCATTGCCAACTCTCCGCTAGTCAAAACCGCGATTGCAGGCTCGGACGCTAACTGGGGGCGCATCATTGCTGCTATTGGTAAAGCGGGCGAGAAAGCAAACCGCGATAAAACCTCTATCTGGGTGGGCGGCTTTCTGATAGCCAAAGAAGGCGGGCGGAATCCGAAATATGTCGAAGCGCCAGTGGCAAAATATATGCAGGGTCGCGAGATTGATATTGTTGCGGATATCGGGGTGGGCAAAGGCACCGCCACCGTGTGGACGTGCGATTTAACCCACGCCTATATCGACATCAACGTGGGTTACCGCAGCTAAGATGCAGAGTGTAGCCACAGAAACCCTGCCGATTATTTACGCCGTTGCCGCTGCACTGGTGGACCGCGATGGCCGCGTGCTGATTGCGCAGCGCCCCGAAGGAAAAATTATGTCGGGCTACTGGGAGTTCCCTGGCGGCAAACTTGAAAAAGGTGAAACACCGGAAGCGGCGCTCAAGCGTGAAATCAAAGAAGAAATTGGTGTGAAAATGGGCTGCATGGCGCCCTTAAGTTTTATTTCAGAAACGCGCGATACCTACCACGTGGTGGTGATGTTATATTTGTGCCGCGAATGGGAAGGCATTGCGCAGGGGCTTGAAAACCAGCAGCTCGCATGGGTACGCCCCATGGCACTGCCGCAATATAATCTGCTGCCGTCAAATGCACCACTTGTTCCCATTGTGCGCGACTGTATCTAGCGGTATCATGGCGGCATGACACAAGACCATATTGCGGCCCATTTACAAAAAATATTCGGCACAAATTTTCGTGAATTCTCCGGCAATCCGGAAGGTTTGCGCGCGGCTTTTTTCGGCCACACGCTGACCATGCAGGATTTATATCAGACCTATAAACTGATAGCGGACCAAGAAATTGTGGTGGATGTGCCAGAGGCACCAGAAGGAAAAATCTCTATGCCTGCCGCCATGTGCATTGGTGATGAAAATGCAAAAACGGCTGTGCTGCAAATGGCGCAGGTGCATGGCAACGAACCGGCAGGCTTGGGTGTACTGTTATTTGGCATGGCGCTTTCAGAAGCAGGCGTGCTCAATGGAAAAATTTATGGTGCGCTGGGCAACCACCATGCGGCATCCTATTTTTGGGAAGCGTGGCGCGACCAGCCACATATTCCTGCTGCCGCACGTTCTCCCACGCGCACGATGATCGGGGAAGAAGACCGGATGGATTTGAATCGCTTCCGCCCCGACCGTGCCGAAAAACTAAAAGAAGATTACGCCGCGTTTTTGGATGAAATGCTCGCGTCGGACAACGTGATGCTACATCGTGGTGCGAAGCTCTGTGCGCTGGCGCGCAAACCAGAAGTGACGCTGATCTTTGATCCACACACCAGCCGCCAAGAGCCAGACGGCATCCGCACGATTAATATTTCCTCGCGCCAGATGCAGCTTTTGGAATCTGGTGAAGGTGTGTTTGGCGGGCTGCTACGCGGCGTGCCGGATGATATCCGCATTTTCCCTTCCGGCCTGCTCTGCAAGCTCGGCCAGAGCGATCCAAAAATTACACTTAAAGAATTATTTGAAGCCGCAAAAGGTGACAAAAAAATCCCGATTATCGGCATTGAGTGCGGGCATCATGAAACGCTGCATGACTGCGCGCCCCGCGCGATTAAATTTTACAACGCACTGCTGTACAACATGGGCTTTAGTGGCGTACGTCCGGAAGGCTATTCGGCCGATAAAGGACAGTTTCTGCGCTATGAAGTGCAGGGGCGTTTGGGCCTTGGCTGGCTGCAGGGCGAAATAAAGCAGGGCGATGTAATTTACCCGGTAAAGCCGCTTGCAAGTGCCGCCGAAATTCCGGCGTTGCCACGACCGCAGGACGTGAAGCACAAATATGCAGACCCGCTGCAGGTGATTTTTACCTCAGCCAAGGGCGCAAGTTTGGTGACTGCAGAGGATGACGCGGGCCGCATCGCGATTGCAGGCCGGATCGCCAAAGGTGAAAAAGCGCATCTGGTGTATCAGTTCCGCGAGATGGAAGAAATCCCCAAAGGCCAGACGGTGATGCTGGGCTTGCCTTCCGGCGAAGCGCTAAAAACGCCGCAGGAAATGATGGTTTTTTTTCCCACCAAGTCGTCCTACGTGTATGGCAACAAGCCTGGCATGTGGCCAGTGGAAGTGAAAGATGTGGCCACGGCCAGCAAGGCAAAATTCGGCTACGGCATTTTCGAGAAAAAAGAATTTACGCTACCGCTTTCGCCCACTGCGCATCCGCGTGTGAATGGTGATCTTAAGGGCGGCATAGAGCTCACTTAGTTCGCTGCGCTCGGCAGCGCATCCAAAGCATTCAGTACAGAAGGCATTATCCCGTTTACCATTACCGCAACGCCTGCAGCATTCGGGTGGGCACCATCCGCCAGATTGAGCTCAGGGTTTTGTGCCACGCCTTCAAGGAAAAACGGATAATGGATGACGCCATATTTCTCCGTTAAATCTGGATAAATTTTATTGAACTGAGCCGCATAGTGCGGACCCATGTTCATCAAAGACTTCATGCCTGCGAAGACCACCACGATATTCTTTTGAGTTAGGGCCTGAAGTATGCTATCCAGGTTTGCGTGCGTGAGTGTG
Organism: Rickettsiales bacterium; assembly: GCA_044356525.1. GTDB lineage: Bacteria > Pseudomonadota > Alphaproteobacteria > Rickettsiales > RGZB01 > CAYXPR01. The sequence goes on along the minus strand of JBIKVZ010000001.1, from coordinate 323,129 downwards.
GGTTCTACACCGCGCAGCATGTCGTTTGCGCCAAGTGCGACAATGACTATCTGGGGCTCTTTTTCCAGTACCCAGTTCAGGCGAGATTTTCCTCCGGCAGATGTGTCACCCGACACACCGCCATTGATGAGGGTCACATCTTTGCCGAGTGCCTTGAGGCGTGCCTCAAGCTGAGCCGGAAAAGCATCTTCCGGTTTTAGGCCATAGCCCGCCACGAGGCTGTCGCCCAATGCAACAATGGTGGTGGCATGAGCAGAAAATGCTGTTGCCCCCAGTAAGAAAGAAAATGTGATGGCGATAAAAAAGCGGAAAAAGAAAGAGGACATCAAGCCTACCATTGAGCTTCGCAAAATTTTCCTTACCTTAAATAGCCAGGCGGGTAAGGTCAATATTTTGAAAGATGTGAGCCTTTCGGTGGAAGAGGGAGAGACCATGTGTGTGGTGGGCCCTTCCGGTTCTGGTAAAACCTCGCTGTTGATGATTATTGGCGGCTTAGAGCGCCCCACACGCGGCCGTGTGGTGGTGGGCGGTGTGGACATTACCGATTTTTCAGAAGACCAGAAGGCCGCCTTCCGCCGCGACACGATTGGCATTGTGTTCCAGTCTTTCCATTTGATTCCTACCATGACCGCGCTTGAAAATGTGGCCGTGCCACTTGAAATGGCAGGCCACCCTGATGCATTTGATGCTGCTGAACGCGCGTTGAAGGTGGCAGGCTTGCAGCGCCGCCTTACGCACTTCCCTTCGCAACTTTCCGGTGGTGAGCAGCAGCGCGTGGCGCTTTCGCGGGCCTTTGCTTTGCGACCGAAATTGCTGCTGGCGGATGAGCCGACCGGGAACCTAGATAAGAAAAACAGCGAGCAGGTGATTTCACTACTGTTTGATTTGCGCGAGCAATTTGGCTCGACACTGGTAATGGTGACGCATGATCACGGCATCGCCAGCCGGTGTTCCCGCGTGATTGCAATGGAAGATGGAAGGTTGAAGTAAGTCGATGCGCAACTCCGCGGGCATTGCATGGAATATCGCCCGCCGCGAATTACGCGGGGGCCTAAGCGGCTTTAAAGTATTCCTCGCCTGCCTGATTATCGGTGTGGGCGCGATGGCCACCGTCGGTTCGCTGATGGAAAGCATTCGCCACGGCCTGGCCCGCGACGCCCGCGCGATTTTAGGTGGCGATGTGGAAATCTCACAAAATGTGCGCCCACTGGGGCCCGACGCGATGGAGTTCTTAGCGCAGTTCGGCGACATTGCCGAAACCGTGGAGCTAAAAGCGATGACGGCGGTTGGCGAACAAGTGGCACTCGTAGAACTTAAGGGCGTCAGCGAAAATTACCCGCTGTTCGGTGAGGTAAAGTTAGAGCCAGAAAAAACATTGATGGCGGCACTGCAAGCGGGCGGTGTGGTGGTCGAGCAAGGGCTGCTTGGTCAGCTCGGCATCGTGGTGGGTGATGCGATTGCGGTGGGTAAAGAGAATGTGGTGATTCGCGCGTTGCTAGCGCATGAGCCGGACCATATTACGGCACCCTTACGCCTTGGCCCACGCATGATTATGGACAAAGACGCGTTGCAATCGAGCGGCTTGCTACAAACGGGCGGCCTTGTGCGCTACCGTTACCTGATAAAATTTAGTGGTGTAACGGATGTTGAGCAATTCCGCAAAACACTGGCGGGTGCATTCCCGAGCGCTACGTGGCAGGTGCGTGATTACACCGAGGCTAGCACCACGGTACGGCGCTACTTGGATAATTTGTCGATGTTCCTTTCGCTCACGGCGCTCACAGCGTTGCTCTGCGGCGGCATCGGCGTGACCAATGCTGTGAAGGGTTACCTGCGCAAAAAAACCAGCACCATTGCGATTTTGAAAACCATGGGTGCTTCGGAAATGGAAATTTTCCTCGCCTACCTGATGCAGATTTCAATTGTGGCTGTGATCGGCGTGTTGCTGGGCGTGCTGCTGGGTGCGCTGGTTCCGATGGTGGCGCTTGCTATTTTTGCAGATAAATTACCGGTGGCCCCGAGCTATTCTTTTTATGCGGTACCGCTGTTTTCATCGCTGGTATTAGGCGTGCTAGTGGCAGTCACATTTTCATTGTGGCAGGTGGGCGTGGCAATGCGCACACCACCTGCGGAACTTTTCCGCCGCAAAGTAACACAAACCGGCAGGCCGGCATTATGGGTGCAGCTCTTGTCGGTAATGATGGGTGTATTTTTCTGCGTGCTGGTGATGGAAACATCGGACAAACCTGCCATGGCGCGCGGCTTTATTACCGGCGTGGTAATTTCCATCATAGTGTTTTATCTGTGTGCAGAAATTGTGATGTGGGCGGCTTCGGTGATAAAAGTTAAAACGCCGTGGCTGCGGCAGGGCCTTAGCAACATTTACCGCCCAAGCTCGATGACGCACTCTGTAATGATGTCGATGGGCATCGGGCTTTCCGTGCTGGTGGTGGTGATGGTCACGGAGGGCAACTTTGTGCATCAGGTGAAAAGCCGCATGCCCGAAGAGGCGCCATCTTTCTTCCTGATGGATGTACAGCCCAAGCAATATGAAAGCCTCAACGCCCGTCTTCAGAACTTAGGTGTGGTGCAGAGCATGCAGCTTGTGCCGATTGTGCGCGGGCAGATTGTGCGCCTGAACGGTAAGCCGGTGGAAGAGGTGAAAATTGACCCTGAGGCACGCTGGGCGCTGGACGGCGACCAAGGGCTTACCAGCGCCGCCACAGTGCCGGAAGATGCGGTGGTTGCCAAGGGCAAGTGGTGGGACAAAGACTATAGCAACAGGGACAAACCGCTGATTTCGATGGATGTCGAACTTGCTGAAGGATTGGGTTTGAAGTTGGGCGACACCATTACTTTTTATGTGGTGGGGCACGAGATTGAGGCGACGGTGCAGAACCTCCGCCATGTCGACTACACCAACATGCAGATTAATTTTGCGATGATTATGTCTCCCGGCGTGATTGAAAAGATGCAAAGCACCTATGTCGGGACACTGAAAGTAAACAGCGAAGAAGCGGAAGGCGATGTGCTGCGTGTATTGTCGGATGAGTTTTCTAATGTGTCAGCGGTGCGGGTGAGAGAGTCGCTGAAAGCAGTTTCCGGCGTGATGGAAGATGTGGCGGTGGTGGTGAAAGCCATGGCCGTGGTTACGGTGGTGGCGGCCGTGCTGGTGCTTGCCGGCGCACTGGGTGCCATGGAAGAAAAACGCACCTATGAAATTACAGTGCTAAAAGTGCTGGGTGCTCGTCGTCGTGATATTATCAAAACCTTTATTGCCGAATTTACCGCCCTTTCCATTGCGACCACGGCGGTGGCGTATGTGATTGGCACAATGGGGGCTTATGGGGTGGTAAGCGTGTTTAACTTCATGCAATTTACCCCGCGGGTGGAGATTGCACTGTGGACGTTGTTTTACGCATCTGCGCTGGTGGTTGTGGTTGGGGTTTTAAGCAACGTGCGCGCCTTTAGCATTCGCCCCGCAGAATTGCTCAGGAATGAGTAAGCCTAAAACGGTTGCGACGTGCACAGCAAGCCGATACACTTGCGGCACGAAAACAGACACGACAGGATAAACGGTTTTCATCACGCATGGCCGACGAAAAATTTATCTCAGCAGATGATGTAAAGGCGCTTACCGAATCAAACACAGGCGAGCAGCGCGTGGCTGTGACACAGAAAATTTCGCATCATTATACCGGCTCTAACAAACGTGGGCTTTCGCCTGAACAGCAAAAAATGGCAGAAGATATTTTCCGCCTGCTGGCAAAGGATGCTGATGCCGCTGTGCGCCACTCTCTTTCTGAAAACTTGAAGCTGGACCGAAAAATACCGAAGGACATCGTCCTCTCATTGGCCAACGATTTGGAAGATGTGGCGGCACCGATGCTGGAATTTTCAGATGTGCTGGACGATAGAGATCTTATTTCCGTTATCCGCTCGGCGAAAACACGCCCCGGGCATCAAGAGGCAATAGCTAAGCGCAAAAATCTTTCCGGTGAAGTTAGCCAAGCGCTGATTGAATCAAACACGGCGAGTGTGACACGAACCTTATTTTCAAACGACAGTGCCAGATTCTCAGACGGAGCTTGTCAGAAAGCGCTTGAGAATTTTGGTGATAATGAAGAGGTGATGGAAGCGCTGCTCATGAAGCACGGCCTGCCGGAAAATCTTTTAAGTGAGATGAAGCGTCGCTTGGCGACCAATATTCGTGAGCAGTTGGAAAAAAAATATAAAATGAAGCTCGATGAAATGGCCTGTGCGCGCTATCGCGAGCGCGTGGCAATTCCGCTGAAGCATGTGGAAGTGCGCCCTATGGCACTGGAAGTGATTAAAGCCCTGAAGTCGATTGAAAAACAGGGCAGCCTGCAACTGATTATGGCGCTGACCACAGGGCATCAGGACGCATTCCTGACTATTTTAAGCAAGGATGCCAACGTGCCCATGGCGAACATCAAGAAACTGTATGTGGACGGCAACCACGATGCGATTAAAAAATTGCTGGCGGAAGCCGAAGTACCTGCTGCGATGATTGACGGCGTGTGCATCATGAGTGCGGTGCTTTTGGAAATGAAGCACCCCTATCGCACGCGTGAGGAAAATCTCGATGGCTTCCAGAAACTATATACTGATGCGGTTAAAGAGCGCTCAGGTGGTAGCAAGGGTGTGGAGGAGGCAGGCTATTTGTGCCAGCTAGTAGAGCATTACACCGACGAAGAAAAGCAGCGCCGCGAAAGCCGCAAAAAGAAAGACTAACCACCCGCATTTTCTTTCAGAAAGAAGAAAGCCCCGCTTCGAGGAGGGGAAGAAGCGGGGCTTATTTGCGTCAGTCGGTTGGATTAGTGTAAAACCATTGCCTTGTTTAGGAGGATGAGGCTATTACCTTCTCGCAGGAACATGCGGCCTAACGTTAGCTCCTGCATGTGGCCGTAAAGGTCGCTTTCCAAAAGGCTCTGAAGAGCATCCCGCGCCGTATAGCCTTCCGCTGTAACACTTCGGTTTTTATTCCCGATATCGCGAAACACAAATACATAGTGGGTCATTTGGCATCACTCCTTTAAACCACTATATTTAGTGGTAAAAAGCCTATCTGTTACCAGATTTAGCATTTATAGGGGGTTTCGTCAACGATTATTTGTGCGGGGCGGCAAACCGCGCTATAGCAAGGGCCCCTTCTTTAAAATAAAAGGCAACCATGGCAAAACCCCTACAAGTCCGCATGAACAAGCAAGGCGCGGCGCTGGTGCGCAAAAAGCACCCGTGGGTGATGGTGCATGGCATTGAGGCAGATTCATCGCTGGTGATTAGCGACCCTGGTGAGCTGGCGATGGTGACGACGCGCAATGGTGAGTATCTGGCCACCGGTTATTACAACCGCAACTCGCACATCGCCGTGCGGCTTTTAACATGGAACGCCAAAGAAGCGATTGATGAAAAGTTTTTCCACCGGCTTTTCTCGGATGCGCTGCTGGCACGTACCACGCGGTTTGACGCGCCGTACTATCGTCTGATTCATTCCGAGGGTGATGGCGTGCCCGGCTTGGTGGTGGATCGCTTCGGCAGTGTGCTGGTGTGTCAGGTTTCAACCGCAGGCATGGAGCGCCTGATGCCGGTGTGGCTACCGGTGCTCGAGGAGTTGCTTGCGCCCGAAACGATTGTGCTGAGGAACGATATCCCCTCGCGTGAAAAAGAAGGACTCAAGCAAGAAGTGCGGGTGATAAAAGGCGAGGTGAACGGGCCCGTGCTGGTGAAGGAAGAAAACACGCTGTTTGAAGCGAACGTATTAAGCGGTCAGAAAACGGGCTGGTTTTTTGACCAGCGCGAAAACCACCGGTTTATTGCAAGCCTTGCAAGAGATAAAACCGTGCTCGATGTATACGCCCATAGCGGGGGCTTTGGTATTCCGGCGGCACGTGCGGGCGCAAAACATGTGCTGATGGTCGATAGTTCTGGTCTTGCGCTTTCACTGGCACAAAAAAATGCGGCGCTGAATGACGTCAGCGAACGCTGTGAAACACTGCAAGGCAAAGCCTATGAGGTGCTAGAACAATTAGCGGCTGAAGGAAAAAAATACGACATTGTGGTGCTCGACCCGCCGGCGTTTGTGAAAAACCGCAAGGACAAAGCAGCAGGCCTTAAAGGCTATCAGAAACTGGCGCGGCTGGGTGCACCGCTGGTGAAAGAAGGCGGTGTTCTGCTTGAGGCATCCTGCTCGCACCACGCCACGCGCGCAGAATTTTTCCGTGCGGTACAAACCGGCATTGCGCAAGCCGGAAGGCAGTCAGACGTGATGCGGAAACTCGGCGCGTCGCCAGACCACCCCACGCATCCGATGCTGCCAGAAAATGATTATTTGAAAGCGATAGTGCTGAAGGTGTATTAGGTCGATTAGCCACCGGGCGTATCGGTCCAGCCACTGCGCTGCTTGGCCTGCGACAATGCATCGCTAGAAAAATGGACTGTACAGCCTGCATCACGCAGCGCCTGCTCTAAGCGGAATTCAAACTTTATATCCCCAATAATATAAACGTCTTTGGGGATGTGCTCACCGTTACGGTGGTTGGCGCTGATGATTTCGCGGAACTGCTCTTCTTTCAGCTTAAAGGGCTCTTCCGACACATTGGCAACAACTAAATGGCTATGACCATTAAGGCCCGAACCTTGGTGGAAATAAAAGCTGGCCAGTTTTTTATCCGTTTCGCGGTCGTCAAGGTAGCAGCGCTGCGTCCACTCAAGGCTTGCCGGCGCCGGCAGTTGAGTGACGATGGCATTAATCTCGCGGATGAAGGGTGAAATATCGATTCCTGGGTAGGCGCGTTGCTGCATGTCGCTAGGCTTGGCATCAAACACACTTGTTTTGCTGGTTGCCGCCCATTCGCCGCCATAAGAAAGAAACCAGCCGCCATCAGAACAGAAAGCGACAAAGCAAAACGCCTCTTTAATCATGCGTTGTAACTCATCTTGCGGCAATTTACCGGGCAGCCATTTGATAAGGTTGCGTTCTTCGTATTCGCCTTTTTTTACTTTATTGCCCACCAGTTCCAGCATTTCACCCAGCATGGCACGGCCCTGCTTGGTGGCCATATTTTCAGGGGTTAGCCAACGCTGCAACTCATGCTGTGAGATCGCGCTGTGCGAGCTTTTCTGACTAATGGCAGACTGCAATTCAATCTGCTTATCGAAATCAATCAATTTATGCTCGAATGCGTGGAAGACCAACGTGCGCATTTCAAGGTCATTGATAACACCAGTTTGTGCCAACGATGTCACAACACTCGTGATGCGCTTGGGCGTGACGGTGCCATCTGCAACGAGTTCCTCTAGCCGACCCAATAATTCGCGCCCACGAATATGGTGCTGGTTGTAATAAAAGTCTGCCATGCGCACCACGTCGTGGTTGTCGGGGAAGCCAACCGTTGGCCCAACGGTTGCCTGCAAAATACCCTTCGCGTGCGTGAAACCACTATCGTCATTTTCCCAATTCTCACGCGTGAAGGGGCGGTAGTAAATCGAGTTGTAGCAATAATCCAAAAACCCGTGCACGCCGATAAAATGGCTGACATCCTGACCCAATGTTTCGCCCATCATCACCGCAGGCTTACCAAATTGTTTGATGGAAAGATTATCAATATACGGCGTTATTTCCTCATAGACCTCACGCGGAATCATCCCCGCGGCATCAATTCTAAGTCCCTCAAACCCGAAGCGACTCACTACAAGATCGGCCATGGGTTTTAAATACGTGTCGATAATTTCACGGCGTACTTCAGGTGTTGAGTAATCGAATTCCACCACATCGTCCCAGGACTGGCCGGTTTTACGGTATATTTCGTCGCGGCCAAAAATCACAAAATTGCCATTATCATGGCGCTTGAACCAATGTGGATTTTCTTTCACCAGCGGATGGTCCACAGCGACATGTCGCATCACAAAATCATAGAGCGGGGTGAGGCCGACTTCACGTGCCTTATCAGTGTAAGCACGAATCTCGGCATAATCTTGTTCCATGCGTTCGGCAGCAGGCACCTCTGGTGACGATGAATGGCGGTGGTCGATATAAAAGGAGCGCTGGGCATAGGGACGGCCGACTTTGGATGTTAGTTTTTTATGGGTTGGCTCAAGCCTGTCGTCCCACTCTGCCTCATAGGCCGCGATGCCGCGGAGGATTTCTTCCTGCATGGGTGCAAGCGAAGCACAGCGTTCGAACAGGGGGTTTATCCATACGCTGTTGCAGCCAAGTGCTGCCACGCGCGGCAAGTCAGCCGTCATGGCTGCCACGCTTTCATAGTGGCTGGCATACTGGTTATAGCTTTTCAGCCTTCCCAGCTCTTCCCGTCGTGGCCGCCCTATTTTTAGCAATTAACTCATGCTTTTAAGCACTTCGTTGTGTTGGTTGCATTACCCCACACTACAGCCTAGACGCAAATGATTAAGAATCAGTAAACAGGGCGTTAACCCCCTCAAAATTAATCCTTTCTTAAGGAGTTGGCGGTAGAGTAGTAAGGCTGGGAAACGACAGATTCGAGAAGCGGCATGATGAAACGTTCGATTTTACGCACCGATGATCCGGAATATTTTGTGGTGGCAGGCCATGGTGCTGAGCTGTTGGTGATTGACGTGAATGCGCCGAACGCCGAGCAGTGCGCCGCCGAAGCGGGGCAGATTGTGTCTGCTAAACTGATGCAAGCCTTTGCCGAGGAACTAGGAAAAGAGATGCGCAAAATTCCCGCCGATGCATTTGCCTCAAGCCGTACGGCAATGGCAACAGCGATTGGAAACGCACAAGCGCGTGTGTATGGCGAGTTGAAGTCGGGTGATTTCCTGAAAGCATTTCCGGAGGTGCAGCCGGTGATTGATATGGCGAGCGGTATTGCGGTGAATTCTTTTGGCAATGTGAATCCGCTCATTACGAGCGCCGCCATTCAGCAGATGCTGACAATTGGCCATACATCACAAGACCATACCACCGCCACACTTGAGCGTGTGTCGCGCACACTCACGAAATTATTTGGTGATGACAATGCAGTCGTGTTCTGGACGAACTCCGGCGCGGAAGCCAACGAAGGCGTGATTACTGCAATGAATTCGTATCACCATTTGCGCGGGGAACTGGAGCGCAATCAGATTATTGCTTTCAACGGCGCGTTCCATGGCCGCACGGGCCGCGCACGTGAGGCGATGAATTTTGCAACGACAGGCATCGGCCCGCTCACGGGTGGTTTTGTGCATGGCGAGTTTAATAACCTTGCATCGGTGGAAGCGCTCATTGGCCCGCGCACCTCCGGCATTATGGTGGAGCCTGTGCAGGGCGAAGGCGGCATTGTGCCCGCCACGAAAGCATTTATGGAAGGCTTGCGCGCGCTGGCGGATAAGCATGGTGCACTGCTGCATTTGGATGAAGTGCAGGCGGGTATGGGACGCACAGGTAAAGTCTATGCGCACCAGCATTTTGGTATTCAGCCGGATTGCATGTCGACTGCGAAAGCGCTTTCCGGCGGCGTGGGTGCGGCGGTTGCCGCCTTCGTGATAAGCGGAAAAATGAATGATGTGCTGACGGATAAAGGCGCAAAGCGCTTCAGCCACGGCAGCACGTTTGGCGGCAGCCCGCTGGCGGTGACGCTGGCCGAACAAACCTTAGAAATGGTGCAGCAGGCAGAACATATCGGCGCACCCGCACAGGCAAACGCAGCGCATTTACGTAAGCGCCTTGAAGAAATTGCAGCAAAATTGCCCGAAGGTGCCGTGAAAGAAGTGCGCGGCCTTGGCTTCATGCAGGCCATGGAACTCGACTCCTCCCTTTCTAACGCCGAAGCGATGACGACGTTGCGCGGGGAAGGTGTGTTCGTGATGGATGGGCGCAAAAACACGCTGCGCTTATTGCCTCCACTGAATATCACCGCACAGGAAATTGATATGGCGACCGCGCGGATGGAAAGTGGTTTGCAGAAATTCGTGCAGGCGAAATTTCCGCCCAGCACCGGCAAGCCCGTTGCCGCGGTGGATGTGGCGCCGGAGCAGGGAAAACAGGTATGAGTTTTACAGGCGCAATTAAGCAAAAATCAGATGCCACTTATCTAGTGACACTCGACACCACACGCGGCACCGCATGGTTTTACCTGAAGGTGGAAAAAAGCCAAAGCCCCGATGTTTTTAAAAGCCATGAAGCAGCCCAGCATTGATGTTGCCGCATTTGGCAGCATTTTGGCGCGCGGCTTCGGCAAAACCCCGCCTGAAGAGATGCGCGCGAAGTTCGCCGCATAAACCTCTTTTTAAAACACCCAAAAACCGCTATAAAACTTTCATGAAGATGGAAGAGAAAATCACGCGCGCGGCACTACTCCGTAAGGCGCTGGCGGAAGTGGTAGGCACCTTCACGCTGGTGTTCGCTGGTTGCGGCGCCATTATGGTGCACGGGCTTTACCCCGTCACGCTGCCCGCCGTTGCCATCCCCGTGGTGTTTGGCCTTGTGGTGGCAGCGATGGTGTATGCGCTTGGGCATATCAGCGGTGCGCATTTGAATCCGGCAGTCACGATTGCCTTTGCCGCCGTGCGGCGGTTTTCATGGTGCGAAGTTCCGGTTTACATCGCCGCGCAACTGCTGGGCGCGTTGCTGGCCATCGCGCTCTTGGCGTATACGCTGCCAGAATCAAACAATTACGGTGCAACGTTGCCATCTATTGCGCTGGTGCCTGCTTTTATATGGGAATTTATTCTGACGTTTTTCCTGATGTTCGTGATTATCGCGGTGGCGACCGATGCCCGCGCCGTGGGCGTGATGGCAGGTGCCGCGATTGGCGCCACGGTGATGCTGGATGCATTTGTTGGCGGCGCGCTGACGGGTGCCTCGATGAACCCCGCGCGCTCGATAGCACCCGCACTGTTCGCCCAAAACACCGACGCATTATGGCTGTATATTGCCGCGCCGATGGCTGGCGCGTTGGCAGCGGCCTTTTTATATGAATTGATTCGCTGCGAGCCCAAGCAAGACCGCAAACACGTGAAAGGCTGCTGCTAATGATTGGCACCTATTTAAAAGTAGTGCTGGGTTTGATTGTTGGCTTTGCCATTGTGGCTGCCACGCTGACAGTGGGGTTTATCGTGCTGATTGGTGTGGCGATTGCGGGCGCGGTGCTGCTGGTGTGGTATCGCATTAAGCGGGCACTGGCACCGGAAACAGAAATTTTTACCACCACCACCACCCGCCGTCGTGAATCCGCCGACGCGCTCGAAGTGGAATATGAAGTGGTGCAGACGACAAGAGAGAAGGGCCCACAAGAATAAACGAAATCGTTAATGGTTCGCGGATTATTTCTGTAGAACGGTTTTGATGTGCTCGGCGATATTTTCGGCCATGATGTTATTCCCTGGGGTGGTTAGATGGCAGCAAATATCGGCATACATAGCATCGTTAACCGACTTGAAAATATTGGTTAGGTCAAAAAAATAGACACCATTTTTCGTAAGTTCTTTCCCTAAATTGATGAGGAGTGGGTATCCTTCGGGGATGTCAACATCTGGCGTTGAGTCCTTCACATAGGCACTGTGCAGCTCAATTTCATGAAAAGTTTTTGTTTCGGGCATATATTGGCTCGGCTGTAGAAAATTGAAATAGAGAAACCCCCCGCCTTTTGCGACGCGATGAAGTTGCAAAGAGCCGGATTTCCAAAGCTCTGCGGAGCGCTGCATCAGCATTTGGCGACTGAGGTTTTCAAAGGGTCCTTTTCGAAAACAAGGCAGATCCTGTCCTGACTTATATTGGCCTAACGCAACCTGTATCTGATTGATTTTTGATCCAAGATACAGGTCAGAATAAAACCAAATAACATTAAATGTTGTAGAAAAATCAACGTATTCAAACCAGTCAATAAGGGTATAGCGCATTTCATTGAGAAGGCTATTTTTACCCCGCAAGGCCTGTAATTCTAAGGGGGCAACACCTTCGGTCAATTCGTGCCAATAATAGGGATATACATAAGAGATGCCCTGATTTTGCAGGAAAGCGACCTGGGAGATTTCATTGAAACCATCAATGTTTATCAACAAATCTATCCGCCCCCCAAGGCTTAGATAATAATTTACGGCCAAGAGTTGCTGTGGCTGCTTATAGGTCTCCATCGCTAAATTAACGAGGCGGAATTTTTTGGTTTTAAGGCTGGGGATTTTTTTGAGTAGGGCGATAAGAGTGTCACCACTTTCGAAGACGAATCGCTGTGCGACAGACCCTCCGACGACAGCTACAATGTATTCATTCTGGTCTGTGTAAGAGGAAAAGCGGTCCCCTGAAAAACCATGCTCATTGATTGGCCGTCCGCGGAAGGAAAATATTTCGGGGTCTGGTACGTAACCGAGATAGGGATGAAGCACATATGCGCCGCGGGCTATTTGGTTGTTTTCGTCACGCTGTGCGGTATTTTTTCTGTTGGCACCATAAGCATTTTTTATCTGCTCACGTTTTTCAGAAATTTTACGGTGGGTCGGCCATTCTTTATTAGTAAGGTAGTAACTGGCGCCACTGATGGACTCAATAAGCAGCGCACACAAAGTAAGCAGCACAATCCAGAAAAGAAAACTTTTTATAGTGTATTTCATCTTTTTTATAATCGGGATTAATCTGCCGCGAAAGTTCCTTTATAATCTACCTTATTTTTCGTGTCTTGCTCGCTTTTTCTTAAGAAACAATTTCCCACAACAAGGATATCAAGGTCGCTCCCCATGAAACAGCGGAAAGCGTCATTTGGGGTGCAGACCAAAGGCTCGCCCCGAACATTAAAGCTTGTGTTGACCAGCATGGGGCATCCAGTTTTTTCTTTAAAAAGGCTAATAAGAGAATGATAAAGCGGGTTGGTTTCTTTGTGAACGGTTTGGATGCGCGCTGAATAATCAATATGCGTAATGGACGGCACAGAAGAGCGCACGATGTTAAGCTTTTCGATACCGAACAATGACTCCTCCATTTTTGTCATTTTTCTGCGATGCTTTTCCTTCACATTTTGCACGAGCAGCATATAAGGGCTGTCTGTGGAAAGCTCAAACCAATCGCTCACATCCTCGCGCAGTATAGAGGGCGCAAAGGGCCGGAAGGATTCGCGGAATTTTACTTTCAGGTTCAGATTTTTCTGCATTTCCGTATTGCGTGGGTCCCCAAGAATAGAGCGGTTGCCTAAGGCGCGTGGACCAAATTCCATACGCCCTTGAAACCAGCCAATCGCATTGCCGGCAATGAGTGCATCGGTGGTGTTTTCCAGGAGCAGTTTTTTTTCGTAGACCGCATACTTTGCGCCAAGCTCATTTAAGGCAGCTTCGATATCTTTTTGTCCGAAAACAGGGCCTAAATAGGCGCCCTGCATATCGTCTTTTGGGTTTACCGTTCGGGGATGACCAAGGTGGATGTGGTGCACTGCCTGCGCTGCGCCAAGGGCACAGCCTGCATCCCCCGCTGCGGGCTGAATCCAAATATTGTCAAATTTTTTATCGTTTTGTATTTTGCCGTTGGCAACGCAGTTAAGCGCCACACCACCCGCAAGGCAGATGTTTTTTATGCGGTATTGTTTAGCCAGTGCGCGCGCCATGCGCACCACCACTTCATCGGTAACGGCCTGCACAGAGGCGGCGATGTCCATATGGCGCTGGGTTAGGTTTTCTGTGTCTGGGTTCCGCGGCGGGCCACCGAACAGTTTATTAAACTTTCGGTTGGTCATGGTAAGGCCGGTGCAGTAATTAAAATACTTCATGTTGAGCCTGAAAGAGCCATCTGCTTTCAGGTCTATGAGATGTTCTAAGATTAGATCTTTGTATATGGGTTGCCCATAGGGAGCCAAGCCCATCACTTTATATTCGCCAGAATTGACCTTAAAGCCGGTGTAGTAAGTGAGCGCGGAGTATAAAAGCCCCAACGAGTGAGGAAAGTGAATTTCTTTTACTACCTTTAGCGCATTGCCTTTTCCGAGGGCGACGCTTGCCGTGGGCCATTCACCCACACCATCCATGGTAAGAACAAGCGCTTCTTCAAACGGCGATGGGTAAAAAGCGCTAGCGGCATGGGATAGGTGATGCTCAGAAAACAGTATTTTGCTTTCTAAATTATAATCTGCGGGTACAAGCGGCCGGAGGCACTCTTCAAGGAGCTTTTTTTGGAAAAGCTTTTCCTTAATCCACAGTGGCATGGCCTTTGCGAATGAAATAGAGCCTTTGGGCGCAAAGGCGAGATAGGTTTCCAGCAGGCGTTCAAATTTTAAAAAAGGTTTCTCGTGAAAGACAATATGCTCGACTTCCTCAAGCGAGATTTTTGCTTCTTCAAGGCAATATTTCACAGCATGGATAGGAAAGCGCGCATCATGTTTTATGCGTGTAAAACGCTCTTCCTGTGCGGCTGCCACAATCCGACCATCTTTCAGCAGTGCGGCGGCACTATCGTGATAAAATGCGGAGATGCCGAGGATATACATCGTGACGCCTAGAAGATTGTGTAGATGAAAGGAGCGACGGCACTTCCCTTGGCGGCGATGATGAGTGCGCCGAACAGGAACAGGCTAAAAATTATTTGGAATCAGCCAGAATTTTTTGCGGACTTTTATGAATTGCCAAAGCTCTTTGATTAGCGACATGGTTGCCTCTAAAACTGATTTTTAAATGATTCTGGTGCCGGACCCGGGGGTGTTCTTTCAATCCAGTAAGAGTCTTGATTAGAGTATTTCAAAGCAAGTGTTCTTTTTCTAAAAAGGCGCATCGTAAGGCCAATTGGCGTCACCACGCAGAAAAAAACGAGGCCCATCAGAGTGGGTGTGGTAATGGTGTGAAGCAGCAAGCCAAACTTTGTCCAGACGAAGTTAAGTGGTGTCAGTATTTTTGAGAAAAATAACGCGCTCAGCAGGAATAGAATCGTCAAAAGCAGCGCCCACCAATGCGGAGCGCCTCCGACCATGAGTGGCCACGCGGAGACAATGCCGAAGAAAAAAGCAAAAACGAGGCCAAAAGAACGATTGGAACCACCCTCTATATGCTCTCGCTCTGTATTTCGATGCTCATGCATAAGAAAGTAAATTTTTAAAAAGTTAGAACACTTTTTAGGGGTAACATCAACGCGGGTAAAGAGCAAACGCTTTGTAAGGAAAAGGCTTTCCGCCCGTGGCCAGATAAGCAAATTTTTTAAATGGGAGGATTGGCTTATTGCACTCGCCGCTGCTTGGCGTGTTCGCGCTTTAGGCATATTTTGAAAAATGGCTCCGCGGGAGGGATTCGAACCCCCGACCAAGCGGTTAACAGCCGCTTGCTCTACCACTGAGCTACCGCGGAACAAAGGGGAGCGCAATTGTGGCTAAAAGAGGGTAGGATTTATAAGGCATTTGGCAGTAATTGCAAGTAATTTCTGCCCCTTCCGGCCTTAGGCCACGGCAGCAAAAAAGCCCATAAGAATCAGCAGATTAATCCCCGCGCACGGCGATGCACGGCACCGCTTCGGTTTTCAGCTGGCGGCATTTGGCGGCGGCTTCCATCTGGTCAGGCAGCGGGCCTGCACGCATGCGGTAGGTGCGTTGTTCGGTGTTCGAGAATTTCGGCAGCTGGATATTCAGCTTCAAGTCTTTGAACAAAGTGGGGTGGCGCTGCGTTAGCTTTTTCCACGCTTCCACGGTTTTCTGTTCTGAGGCGTGCGTGCCCAGTTGTAACCAGAACACCTGCTTACCGCGTGGGCCTTCGTACGTGTAGTCTGGCAGCGTCACGCCGCTTTTACCGCTACCGCTGTTTGTGCGCTGAGCGTAGGCCGGAGCGTCGGATTGCATTTCATACACCACCGAGCAGCTTAAGCCCTCGCCTTGGAAGGAGAGGCAGCTATCGGCTGCTTCACGCGCGGTTTTAAATGGCCCTGCGCGCAGCAGAATCTGATTATCTTTGGTGAGCACGCGCACGCGTAGGCTGATGCCTTCTTTGCTGAGGATATTATCAAAGTGGCTGAAGGCGCTGTCTTCGCTTTCAAAGCTACCCACCTGCAACCAGAAGCCTCGGCCTGCATCTTTGCGGCTGGGCGAGAAGAGGCGTGGCGTGTAGGTCTGCGGAATATCTTCCACGCGCGCATTTTGGTTTAGCTCCACTTCGCGCGGTGCAGAAAGCGGCACACGCACGGCCTGCGCCACGTCGACCTGACCATCATCCTTCTTGCCAGATTTTTCACCTGGTAGCTCGGCAGGAATATTTTCCGGCATTTCGTTGCCGCTGACTTCCACCGGCTCACCCGTGAGTGGTGGCACAACCGGCATAGGCATATTGTCGAGCTCTTTGTCGCTCGATGGTGTGGGCAGCGGCCTGCCTTCGCGGATGGCGAGGGCGCGTTTTTCGAGCGCGGCCAGCCTGCGGCGGATTTCTTCTTCCTTCATCGCATCACGCGGCTTTTTCTGCTCCACGGGCGGCGGTGGTGGCGGCGGCGGCGGTGGCACGGGCTTCACCAGGCTTGCGGGCATTTCTTTATTTACAGGCACAGGGGGTTCGGGTTCAGGTAACATTTCCGGCAGCTCGGCTTCCGCTAAGTCTATACGGTTTGAATCAGGTGCGGCGCCCACATCACTTAGCGTATCACCCGGCAGCGCAGAGGGCATGTCGGAAAGCCAAGGCAGATTATCCACTAGCGCATAAGGCCGCGCCACAGGCACAGGGCCGGGCGAAGGTGTAATCGGGAAAGGCGGCGCCACCTTTGTAGTGGGTTGCAGTGCAGGTTCAGGCTTTGGCTGCGGCGGAGCAGCAGGTGGTGGTGTAGGTGCCACGATAGGTGTGGTTGGAGGTGGTGCTGCAGCTGGAATGGGTTCGGCAATGGGCGCAACGGGTTTGGGCTCTTCTTTTGGCGGCGCAGGTGGCGGTGTAGGCGCTGGCGTAGGCTCAAGCTTCGGTTCAGGCTTTGGCTCAGGCTCTTTCGGTGCCGACATTTCCGGCAGCCACGGCATGGGCGGTGGTGCTTCGTTTACGGCAGGTTTTGGTACCACAGGTGGCGGCGCAGGCGGTGTTTCTTCTTTCACCATTTCAGGTTCTGGCGGTTTTGGCGCCGGCTCTTCTTTGGGCTTAGGTTCTTCGGCCACTGGTTTCACAGGCTCTGGCTCAGGTTCTTTTGCTTCGGGCTCTGCAGGTTTTTCTGGCACAGGCTCGGGCGCATTCAGTCGCAGTTCCGGTAGCGCAATCAGCGGTGGTTTTTCAGGCACGGGTGGTTTTTCAGGCACCACAACGGCAGGCGGCTCGGGCGTGGGTACAGGTGCTGGCGAGGGTTCCGCAGGTGGTGGTGTGACAGTTGCTTTTAAAGTAGGGAGTTCAGGCTCCGCTGCAGGCGGTGGAGCGAGCAGTGCAATTTGCACAGACGGTGTTTGAGGCTGAGGTGCTGGTGCAGGTTCAGGCGGTGGGGTTACTTTTGCTCGTGGTACTTCAAGCGGTGCTGCGCGCTGCGTTTCAGCACCGAGTAAGGGCGGTGTTTTTTCTTCCTTCGGGCGCATGGTTTCATCTGGTATTGCGGCGGGTGCAACCAGCGGCTGCGGCGCTGGAATGACAACCGCAATTTCAGCAGGCGGCGCAACAGGAGGTGTGGGTGCAGGTTGCGGCTCCGCAGGTTTTACGTCTGCCAGTTTCGGTGCTTCAGGCTTTGGCGGCGCAGGCTCCGGTGTTGCGGCGGGCGTTACTTCTGGCGCAGGCACCACGGGTGCTTCTGCTAATGCTTCGACTTTTTTCTCTTCCGGTGGCGGAGTAACAGGCGCGGGTTTTACGAGCGCCGTTTCAGAAGGTTCTTCTTCAAAGGATTCTTCTTCCAGCACCAGCACTTCCGGCGTGGGCGCTGCTTCCATCTCAGGCGGCACGAGCGGAATTTTTTCTGCTTTGGCTACAGGCGGCGGCGTGTCTGACGCTTTGGGTAATGCAGGGCCGGTTTGCTCCGGTAGATTATCCGGCAGCGCAACTTCTTTTTTCATGGCGGCGGCGACTTCTGCACCATCTGGAAATGCTTGTGGCGGTGGCGCGGCAGGAGTTGGCACTTGTGCCGGCGCTTGTGCAACGGGCGGCGCACTTGGGGCTGAGGCTGCTGGCGTTGGCGGTGTTGCCTGCAGCTGTTGTGTCTGCATTTTGAGGACCTCTTCCGCAACGGGTGCAGCCGGTGCCGGACTTGGTGCTGGAGTTAGTGCTGGAGCAGGCGCGGCCTGCGGTTGCGCCACTTGCGGCTGCGGCGTCGGTTCAGGAATAACAGGTGCAGCGGCAACGGGAGCTGGTGGTGCGGGTGTGGGTGCAACCGGCGGCGGCACAGGCTCAGGGGTGATGTATGCTTGCTGCGCAGGCGCTTGAGCTTGTGGCGCTACAGGTGCCGCTGCGGCGGGCGCTGGTTCTGCCTGCGCAGGCGCCACTTGCGGCGGATTATTTTCAGCGAGCAGCGTGCTGCTGGCTGGAATATTTACCTTTGGTTCCTGCGCGGCTTGTTTTTTCTCGGCGCCACTTTCTTTGACTTCAATCCACATGCCGGGTTTATCCATGCCAGTTGCGTACATGGTTTTTTGCTGAGGGGCGATGTTGCGTGGAGCAGGGCGAGAGCGCCCCAGCTGGATGTATGACACGAGCAGATTTTCCACCGATGCCACGCGACGCTTGCGGGCGATTTCAAGCGCGCTTTGCCCTGCGGCATTTTTCATTTCAGGGTCGGCGCCGCTGGCAAGCAGGTAGCGCGCAATCTGCGCATCGCGCTTTTGCGTGGCCAGCATAAGCGGGGTTTCATCCTGATTGTTGGAAGAATTTACGTTTGCGCCCGCTTCCACCAAGGCCTGCACCGAGCGCTCCTGCTTGGCGCTGACGGCGCGCATGAGCGGCGTCCAGCCTTCGGCATCGGACATGTCGGGCATCGCGCCGTATTTCAGCAGCATTTTCACCAGCTGGATGTGCCCTTCGCGCGCGGCCAGATGCAGCGCTGTGGCACCACCAATATCCACACTATTGGCGCTGGCGCCGACATTGAGCAGTAATTCGGTAATCTGGCGATTTCCGCGGTAAGACGCGCGCATGAGCGCCGTGACCTCAAATTTGCCGCGACTATCTGGCGGGTGGCCGGCTTTTAAAAGTTCCATCACCGCTTGCGCATCTTCGCGCTCGGCAGCATCCACTAATGGGTCGTTAAAGCTAATATCCTGAGCAAAGGCGGCATGAAACACCGCAAGGCTGAAGAGCCACGCGAAGACAAGCGCCAGAAGAAGGGCATATCGCTTCGTTAGAATTACCCGCAAATCACTACCTACACGCCCCGAATCATCTGAACCATTATTAACGAAAAAACCTAAGTTTTCCAACTAAATAATGGGGTTTTTAACACAGGTGCCACAAGGGAATGTGGTGGTGTGTTTTTAAAAGCACGTGATTTTCTGTGAAGAAACTGGAGGCCGGGGGCGGAATCGAACCGCCGCATGTCGGTTTTGCAAACCGAAGCATTACCACTTTGCTACCCGGCCATCGGGGAGACTTGTATAAAACCTTTTATTCAGGGATGCCAGAAATTTTTTTGGCGGCAAACCTGCCTTACTCCATATGGTGGCCACCATTGACCGAGATGGTTTCACCGGTAATGAAACCTGCGTCATCGGCCGCTAAAAACACCACACAGCGTGCGACTTCATCAGGCGAGCCGAGGCGGCGCACCGGAATTTGCGCGATGATACGGTCCAGCACGTCCTGCGGCACGTCGCGCACCATTTCTGTGTCGATATAGCCTGGCGCGACGGCATTGACCGTGATGCCTTTTGCTGCCGTTTCGCGGCTTAAGGCTTTGGTGAAACCGAGAATGCCTGCTTTAGCGGCAGAGTAATTCGTTTGCCCGAATTGACCAAGCTGCGCGTTGATGGAGCTGATGCTGATGATGCGGCCATAGCCACGTTCACGCATGCCCGTAATCACGGCGCGCGACATGTTGAAGCATGAGGTGAGGTTGGTTTCAATCACGCGGTGCCAATCTTCCGGCGTCATTTTCTGCAGCACGACGTCGCGCGTGATGCCAGCATTATTCACCAGCACTTCTACGGGCGCATCCATGTCTTCGGAAATTTTGAGCACACCGTTTAAGCATTCTTCGGCATCGGCCACGTTCCATTTATACACGGCAATGCCCGTTTCTTTTTTGAAGGCCTCGGCCGCTTCATCGTTCTTCGCGTAATTGGCCGCGACCTTAAAACCATAGGCTTTGAGGGCCTTAGAGATGGAGGCGCCGATGCCGCGTGTACCGCCCGTTACCAGTGCCACGCGTTGTTTTGTTGCTTGTCCCATTTGTACTTCTCCTCGCGTTTATCCGCAGTAAGCTTTAATAAATTTATCGTTTTTGTCTAGTTCCACATTGAGGCGTTTTGGCTCAAAGTCCATGGTGAGCGCATCGCCAGTGTGGTAGAGGCGCGTGCGCCCATCATAATCACCATCATCGCAGGGTAATTTTGCAGGAAGCGCTTTTATTTGCTCAATGACATAGGTGCGCTGCTGCATGCTTTTATACGGCGAATAATCCTCCGCCCGTGCAGAAGAAAATACAAAAAAAGACAATGCGAAAAGAAAGAATTTCATTACACGCCTTCCACGCACATCGCGATGCCCATGCCGCCGCCGATGCACAGCGTAGCGATGGCTTTTTTGGCTTTGCGTTTTTGCATTTCATGCACGAGGGTGACGAGAATGCGCGCGCCCGATGCGCCAATCGGGTGGCCGAGCGCAATCGCGCCGCCATTGACGTTTACTTTGCTTTCGTCCCACTTCAGTTCGCGGTTCACCGCAATCGCCTGCGAAGCAAACGCCTCGTTGGCTTCAATCAAATCGAGATCCGAAATTTTCCAGCCGGCCTTTTCAAGGGCTTTGCGCGCTGCCGGAATGGGGCCTGTGCCCATCAGCGAAGGTTCAACACCTGCCTGTGCCCATGAGGCGATACGTGCCAAAGGCTTCAGGCCGCGCTTCGTGGCTTCGGCGGCGGTCATCAATACCACGGCGGCGGCGCCGTCGTTAATGCCTGATGCGTTGCCTGCGGTAACGGTGCCTTCTTTATCAAACGCAGTGCGGAGTTTACCGAGTGCATCTGCGGTGGTGCCGTGGCGCGGGAATTCATCCACACTAACGGTGACATCTTCCTTGCGGCCCTTCACGGTGACGGGCACGATTTCATCTTTAAAGCGATTTTCCTTCTGCGCTTTTTCAGCCTTTTGCTGCGAAAGGGCAGAGAAGGCATCTTGATCTGCGCGGCTGATGCCGAATTTTTTGGCGACATTCTCTGCCGTGATACCCATGTGCGTGGTGGCAAAGGCATCGGTGAGGCCGTCGTTAATCATGGTGTCTACCAGCGAGGCATTGCCCATTTTTACGCCTGGGCGCATCAGCACGGCGTGTGGGGAGTTGCTCATGCTTTCCTGCCCGCCCGCAATCACGATGCTGCTATCGCCGCTGATGATGGCCTGGGTGGCAAGCGCCACGGCGCGAAGGCCGCTACCGCATACTTGGTTAATGCCCCATGCGGGGACTTCTTTGGGTAAGCCAGCGTGGATGGAAGCCTGACGCGCGGGATTCATGCCCTGTGCGGCGTTCAGCACTTGGCCTAAAATCACTTCAGAAATCTCTTCGGCTTTCAGACCAGTGCGCGCCAAGAGCTCTTTGATCACCGCAACGCCGAGTGCATGGGCCGGAAGGCTGGCAAAACCGCCTGAAAAATTTCCGATCGCGGTGCGTGCTGCGCCAACAATAACAATATCCTGAGCGGCCATGAAAAACTCCCTGTTGCTGGAATCCGTTTGGAGCTTTGTTTTTACAAGGATTGCAGCCATTTTGCAAGCGGAAGCCAGAGGCTTTCCCGCGCGCTGCGCCCCACAATCATCCCCACATGGCCCGAGGGGCAGGAAACCGTGCGCGCACCTTTGACTTTTTTAGCCAGTGGCGTGGCGCAGGCTGGGGGCACAATTTGGTCGTATTTCGGCAGTGCGATGAAAGTGGGCGTACGAAGCGCGGCAGGGTTGATGGTGGTGCCATCCACGTTCCATTCGCCTTCTACCAGTGTGTTATTCGCCGCCCAATCGATAAAGCAGGTGCGCGCCACTTCACGCGTTAAGGGGATGCCATCATTCACCCAGCGCTCGCGCGCCAGCAGCACGGGGCATTCTTCGTGTTCGGAAAGCGCATAGAGCCGCTCAAACTTACGGTGCACGGCAAACGGGTTCATGAAATAAAACAGTGCGTGCACGGTTGCGGCCGGAAGTAAGGGTGCCTGCATCAGCAGGTTTTCAAGCGTGTGTATCGCGCTAGATCCTAGCGCAATGCGTGAAACGTCGGATGCTTGAAAGTCCCACGGTGTAGCGAGCAGCACGAGCCCCTGAACGTGCTGTTTTTTGCGTAAGGCGGCCGCCATAGCGAGCAGCCCGCCCATGCAATAACCCGCCAGCACCACTTTGCGGCCCAGCAGGCGCTGCGCTTCTTCGAGCGCGGGCTCAACGCGCTGGGTGATATAATCTTCGAGCGTGAAGCTGGTTTCTGCGACGCTGGGCTCGTTCCAGTCGAGCAGCAGAGGATGAAAGCCCTCGTCGCTTAAATATTGCAGCAGGCTACGGTCTGGCATTAAATCCAGAATGTAGGATTTGTTGATCAGCGAGGGTATGAACAAAATAGCAGGCTTATCGGCCTTACGGGCGCGGACGCTGCCGTAATCGAGCAATTGGGTGGAGCCTTCCTGCCACAAACAGGCGCGCGGCAGGCGCGGCACTTCGGGCGCGGGTGTTTCAAGGTAAAATTTAATGCCCTCAAGGAAATGAATCAGCCGCGTGTGGGCTGTGTCTTCAAACGCAGCATCGGCGCGAAGGTTATTTACGCTTGGTGGTTTTAGCAGCGCGGCGGCTTGGCTTTTTAGCGCCGGATTCCAGTGCAGCAATCCGCTTTTCCAGAGCTGCCACGCGGCTTTTGAGCTGGCGTAGTTCGTCGTTGCCGTGCTGAGGTACACTGGCAGCGGCAGTGCGAGCGGATTTTTTGCCTGAGACTGTTTCATATCCTGCACCCGTTTGCGCGGTGTTTGCGTGTGCGCACACATTTTCCAGCATGGCACCTACAATGCCGGGGTCGTTAAACGTAGCCACAAGCTGCTTTTGCCACAAGTCTAAAAACGTGGCGGTGAGCTGCGTGAAATCTGGTGTGGGTTTGGTGCTCATAAGCGGCGCGAAAATGAGATATTGAAAGGGAAATGGCGCGAGTGACGGGACTTGAACCCGCGGCCTCCGGCGTGACAGGCCGGCGCTCTAACCAACTGAGCTACACCCGCTTAAAAGGCTAAACAGGGGCGTATACATAGAGCATGTTTTTGGGAAGGGCAAGGGGTATTTATGGGGCTTTTAAGGGGTGTAAACGGTGAAAACAGGGGAAATAACGGAAAATCCGTAAAACACCGACCCCCGAGGACAACCATTTAAGGTTGCCGCTCGGAGAATCGAACTGCTAATCACGAACTCAGTCCCTCGCCGGAAGCTTAGTAGCGCGGGTCGTTCTTGGCCGCTTCGGTCAGGTAGTCGAGGTAGTCCCCGTGCTCCTTGTCCGCCGCCGCCTTCGTCGCCGCCTCTTTGTCTTCCTTCACCAGCAGGACCGCTTCGAGCGCGGTGAGCTGGGTGGCGATCGCCTTCACGTGCGTGTCCCCCCCAGATCCTTCGCCGTGTGGACGAAGGCCAGCAGGAGGCGCAACGCGTTGACGTGCGCCGAGGTGACCGCGACATCGGAACCGGTCGTAACAGTGAACGTAGCCATAGTAGAACCCGTCCATCAAGAGTAGCAGATAGCGCCCCGGTACTTACGATTGCCCGGAAGATGCGCACCTATCAAAACCGCTGGAAGCCGGAGCAGCCAGGGGTTAAGACCGAATCTGAAAACACAAAAACTGAAAAGCTCAAGCGTCTAGAACAGAAGGTCAAGTTGAAGCGTTCAGAATAGCACGCGGGTGGTTAAAAAATCCTTAAAACGCGCAGAAATCTGCGAGTTTAATAGATTGTTTTTTAATAATATTTTAACTTTCGGCCGCACCCGGAAAAAAAGGCGGTTTATGAAGGGGTTATGGAGAGCGATGGGTAAAAAGGGAGTTCGGGCAAGGGTGATAGGGAAATGGTGGGCGATGAGAGACTCGAACTCCCGACATCTTCGGTGTAAACGAAGCGCTCTACCAACTGAGCTAATCGCCCGCTTTAAGGGAATGCTAGAAAAGCCTTATTTCCCCTTAAGGAGGCGCACTTTTTAAACCATCCTTCCAGAAATGACAAGAAAAAAGGCATTTGCTCTAAAAGGGACAAAAAGCCATGAAAAAACGGGCAGTCAATCGACTGCCCGTTTTTAATAGCAACAAGTGTTTTAAAAACTACTTGTTCACTGCTTCTTTCAGCAGTTTGCCAGCGCGGAATTTCGGCTGCTTGGATGCCGGAATTTTGATAGGAGCGCCGGTGCGTGGGTTACGGCCTTCCGTGGCTTTGCGTTTAGCAACCAGGAACGTACCGAAGTTCACGAGACGAACTTCCTGACCCTTTTTCAGCTGGGTCGTGATGACGCCGAAAATGGCATCAATGGATTTGGAGGCATCAGCTTTGGTAGAACCAGTTGCTTTTGCTACGGCTTCGATCAGTTCGTTCTTATTCACAAGAAACTCCCTTATTGGATGTTAATGGCATTAGTTACGTTTAGCTGTAAACCTTAAAGAAGCGAGGCTTCCTGCGGGATACGGCGTATAATCAAGCATTCCCCATTTTAAAAGACAAGTGAAAAAATGCTGCAAGGCGCAAAAAACGGCACTTTTTTGTGAAAAAAATTACTTGCAATCATCAAAACAGCGCATCTCACAACAATGAACCCGCGCAAACGCGCTTCAGGCCTAGTGAATTCACCATCTCGTTTGTGTGAAATAAGCGCAGAAATAAAAAACATGAACACTGTTCAGCGTGCGCGAGGGAAACGCAACTAATGCGTTAAAATGCCTTCAGCACCATCTTTACCGGCTTTTGCGGCGGCCACATCTTTTGCAGGCTCTTTCCACTCAATCGGCACCAGTGGTTTTGTCAGCGCTGCTTTCAGCACTTCATCCACGGTTTTCACCGGCACAATTTTCAGGCTCTTCTTCACGTTTGCCGGAAGGTCTTCTAAGTCCTTCACGTTCTTTTCGGGAATCAGTACGGTTTCAATACCGCCACGCAATGCGGCGAGCAATTTTTCCTTGATGCCACCAATTGGCATGACCTGACCGCGCAGGGAAATCTCCCCCGTCATGGCAACGGATTTTGAAACCGGAATACCTGTGAGGGCTGACACCATCGACGTGCACATCGCCACACCAGCGGAAGGACCATCTTTCGGAATCGCGCCTTCTGGCACGTGAATGTGAATGTCGTTATCTTGGAACTTCGGCGGGATGATGCCGAATTCCAGCGAGCGCGAGCGTATATAACTCCATGCGGCCTGCGAAGATTCTTTCATCACATCTTTCACGTTACCGGTGATGGAGAAACGACCCTTACCCGGAATGAGCACGGCTTCAATCGGCAGTAAGTCACCGCCGGATTCCGTGTAAGCAAGGCCCGTGGTTACGCCCACGCGGTCTTGCTCATCCATGCGGCCATAATCGAAGCGTTCCACGCCAGCGAATTTGCGCAGGTTCTTCATCGAAACGGTGAGAGATTTGCTTTTCTTCACCATCATTTCTTTAATCGATTTACGCGCCATTTTTGCAATTTCGCGCTCGAGGTTACGCACGCCGGATTCGCGGGTGTATTTGCGAATCAGCTCATGCAGTGCATCATCCGAAATACCCCATTCTTTTTCCGACAGCGCATGGTCTTTGCGCACTTTCGGAATCAAATGGCGTTTCGCGATTTCCATTTTTTCCTCTTCCGTGTAACCGGACAGGCGAATGACTTCCATGCGGTCAAGCAGCGGGCGCGGAATGTTTAGTGTATTTGCGGTGGTGAGGAACATGACTTCAGACAGGTCATAATCCACTTCCAGATAATGGTCGTTGAACGCGCTATTCTGTTCAGGGTCGAGCACTTCGAGCAGCGCCGAAGCAGGGTCGCCACGGAAGTCCGTGCCCATTTTGTCGATTTCATCCAAGAGGAAAAGCGGGTTCGAGCTTTTCGCTTTTTTCATCGACTGGATGATTTTGCCCGGCATGGAGCCGATGTATGTGCGGCGGTGACCGCGGATTTCCGCCTCATCGCGCACGCCGCCTAAGGAAATGCGCACGAAGTTACGGCCCGTGGCTTCAGCAATGGATTTAGCCAGCGAGGTTTTACCCACGCCTGGAGGCCCAACGAAGCATAGAATCGGCCCTTTGGAATAATTCTTGGTGCGCAACTGCACGGCGAGATGCTCTAAAATACGATCTTTCACTTTTTCGAGGCCGTAATGGTCGCGCTCTAAAATTTCCTGCGCGAGCGCGAGGTCGGCCTTCACTTTCGTGCGGCGCTTCCACGGAATGTTCACAATCCAGTCGAGGTAGTTGCGCACCACCGTGGCTTCAGCGGAAAGCGGGCTCATCTGGCGCAGCTTTTTGAGTTCGCCGAGGGACTTGTCGCGCGCTTCTTTATTCAGCTTGGTCTTTCTGATTTTTTCTTCCAGCTCGACGAGTTCGTCTTTGCCTTCGCCATCACCCAGCTCCTTCTGAATGGCCTTCATCTGCTCATTCAAATAATATTCTTTCTGGGTTTTTTCCATCTGACGTTTCACGCGACTGCGGATTTTGCGTTCGGTGTTCATCACGCCGATTTCGCGCTCCATCATCTCGAGTACTTTTTCAAGGCGGGCAGCAAGGCTGGTGTTTTCAAGCAGTGCCTGCTTTTCGTTGATTTTCAGCGTCAGGTGCGAGGCGATGGTGTCGCACAGGCGCGAGGCATCCTCAATCTGCCCAAGTGAGCTTAAAATTTCCGGCGGGATTTTTTTGTTCAGCTTCAGATATTCTTCAAATTCGGAAATCACCGAGCGGCGCAGTGCTTCAATTTCCTGCGGGTCGCGTTCGTCTTCAGCGAGGTCTTCAGCGAGGGCCTGAAAGAAGCCCGGATTTTCGACAAAGGCATTGATTTTGGCGCGGCTGCTGCCTTCCACCAGCACCTTCACGGTGCCATCTGGCAGCTTTAAAAGCTGGAGAATGGTGGAGAGTGTCCCGATGCGGTAAATATCTTCCGTCGCGGGCTCATCCAGCGCGGCATTTTTCTGCGTGGCGAGGAGAATTTTACGGTCTTCCTTCGCGACTTCTTCGAG
The DNA here is from genome assembly GCA_044356525.1 of Rickettsiales bacterium. Taxonomy (GTDB): domain Bacteria; phylum Pseudomonadota; class Alphaproteobacteria; order Rickettsiales; family RGZB01; genus CAYXPR01. The sequence continues at coordinate 295,904 of JBIKVZ010000001.1, read as the reverse complement.
GGCTTTGATAGATTTTTCGCGGCCGACAAACAGCGGCACAATGATGCCGGGAAAGACCACGATGTCGCGTAGGGGAAGGACGGGATAAACCTGCGCGTCTGCATTATCAGAATGAGAAGATTTGCCAAACATCGCACGCTCCCGCCACAAAAATTGCTACAGGCATTATATAGGAGCGGCGCGGCGGATATCAAGGCCATAAGCCCAGATTACGCAAGAAACCCGTTCTTTGGGGATAATCGCGTTAAGCGCTTATTTTTTCTTGGATTTCTTCTTGCCTTCGTTGCTGCTACTGAAGGTGACAAGCGGTTTTGCCGTGCCAGCCACCACTTTTTCATTGATGCTGACACTCTCGGCATTCTCCATGCTCGGGATTTCATACATCAGATCAAGCAGCGTTTCTTCTAAAATGGCGCGCAGACCGCGAGCACCCGTTTTGCGCTCGATGGCTTTGCGTGCGATGGCAAGCAGCGCACCTTCGGTGAACTTCAGCTCCACATTTTCCATCTCGAACAGTTTTTGGTACTGCTTCACGAGCGCGTTTTTTGGCTCGGTCAGGATGGAAATGAGTGCGGCATCGTCCAGATCATCCAGCGTGGCGAGCACCGGCAAGCGGCCGACAAATTCTGGAATCAGGCCGAATTTAATCAAGTCATCTGGCTCAATTTTGGACAGAAGCTTGCCCGTATTGAGCTTTTCTTGGTTGTTGACCGTCGCGCCAAAGCCAATGGAGCTGCCCATTTCACGCTTCGCGATGATTTTTTCCACACCTGCGAACGCACCGCCGCAAATGAAGAGGATGTTTGAAGTGTCCACCTGCAGGAATTCCTGCTGCGGATGTTTACGGCCACCTTGCGGCGGCACAGAGGCCACAGTGCCTTCCATGATTTTGAGCAGGGCTTGCTGCACGCCTTCACCCGACACGTCACGCGTGATGGAGGGGTTGTCGCCCTTACGGGAAATTTTATCCACTTCATCGATATACACGATGCCTTTTTGCGCGCGCTCAACGTTGTAGTCAGCCGCTTGCAGCAGGCGCAGGATGATGTTTTCCACGTCTTCACCCACGTAACCGGCTTCGGTGAGGGTGGTGGCATCGGCCATGGTGAAAGGCACATCGAGGATGCGGGCGAGGGTCTGCGCCAGCAGCGTTTTACCGCAACCGGTTGGACCCATCAGCAGGATGTTGGACTTCGCGAGTTCAATATCCGTGTTGCCTTTTTCGATGTAGTAAATGCGCTTATAGTGGTTGTGTACGGCCACCGAAAGAATGCGTTTTGCATCTTCCTGACCGATGACGTAATCATCCAGCACTTTGCGGATGTCTTGCGGCTTCGGCACGCCGCCGTCGCTATCCAGACCCAGCGGAGACTTGGTTTCTTCACGGATGATGTCGAGGCATAGCTCCACACATTCGTTGCAGATAAACACAGCCGGACCCGCGATGAGTTTCTTCACCTCATGTTGGCTTTTTCCGCAGAAGGAACAATATAATGTATTGTCCGAATCGTTGGTTTCTGTGGTTTTATCGGTCATTGAACCCTTACTCCTAAGCAGCACCTGCTTTCATTATACTATGAGAGCAGAAAATAAGAAAAGTGAAAAAAACAGATTAAAAATCAGCGTTTTGATTCTTCATCTGGCACGGGGCGTTTGCTTACAATCTGGTCAATCAGCCCGAATTCCTTGGCTTTTTCGGCATCCATGAAATTATCGCGCTCCATGTTCTTCTCAATAATCGCCAGTTTCTGACCCGTATGTTTTACATACATCTGGTTCAGGCGGCGTTTCAAAGACAGGATTTCCTGCGCGTGAATTTCAATGTCCGTTGCCTGACCGGAGAAACCACCGGAAGGCTGGTGAATCATGATGCGGGCGTTGGGCAGTGCAAAGCGCATGCCCGGCTCACCGGCGGTGAGCAGCAAGCTGCCCATGGATGCGGCCTGACCCATGCAAAGTGTTGCCACCTTCGGGCGGATATACTGCATGGTGTCGTAAATCGCGAGGCCGGACGTGACCACACCACCTGGCGAGTTGATGTACATGTAAATATCTTTGTCCGGATTTTCGGATTCAAGGAACAGTAGCTGCGCCACGACCAGCTGCGACATATAGTCGTGCACCGGACCATTAACGAAGATGATGCGCTCTTTTAAGAGGCGCGAGTAGATGTCATAGGCGCGTTCGCCACGGCCGGTCTGCTCGACCACCATTGGCACCAAATCCATCACCTCATCAAAATGCTTGGCTGCTTTCTCGTTCATGTACACTCCTAAAACGTTAACACCCGCGAAGGTTATTTTTTGCCGGATTTTTTACCACCGGCATTTTCGCCCGAGGCTTCAGCAATTTCAGCTTTTTCGAGTTCATCCAATTTTTTCTGGAGGTCGTCGGCTGAAAGTTTGGTTTCCGTCAGTGTGGCTTTTTCAATCAGAAAATCAACCACTTTCTCCTCTAAGATGGGGCCGTGGAATTCGGCGAGGGCTTGCGGATTTTTCTGATAGAACTCAAACACGCGCTGTTCCTGACCCGGAAACTGGCGAGCCTGCACGTTCACGGCCTGAGAAATATCCTGCGGCGTGACCTGCACTTTTTCTGTGCCACCGATTTCAGAGAGTAAAATGCCGAGGCGCACGCGACGTTCCGCGAGCGGACGGTATTTTTCTTCTTCCTTCGACACAGTCGGGTTTTTGTGGTCGTGCTCGCCATGCTGGAAGCCCAGCTGGTGCGCGATGGCATGGATTTCCATATCCACCATTTGCTGCGGCACGTCGAATTTATACGCGCCATCGAGGTTATCGAACAGCTGGCGTTTCAGCAGAGTGCGGCCGGCTTGGTCGTATTCATGACCCAGCTGCTTACTGACCTGCTCTTTAATTTTTTCGATGCTGTCGACGCCGAGTTTTTTGGCAAAGGCATCATCCAGCGCCGGTTCTTTGGCTTCTAAGATTTCGTGCACTTTGATTTCGAACACCGTCTTCTGACCAGCGAGGTCGTCCTTGTGGTAATCTTTCGGGAAGCCGACATTGATGTTCTTTTCTTCACCGGACTTCATGCCCACGACGCCTTCTTCAAAATCTTTGAGGAACGTGCCGCTGCCGAGCGTGAGGCGCACATCTTTCGCCGTGCCGCCTTCAAAGGCTTCGCCATTCAGTAGGCCACGGAAGTCGATGCGTACCGTGTCGCCGGTTTTGGCGGCGCGCGCATCTTTTAAGGGCACATAATCTTTAAACTGGTCAGCGATGCGCTTTAAGGCTTCATCGACCTCTTTGCTGCTCGCCTCGGTTTTAAACTTCTCGAGTTTAATTTTGGTGTAATCCACTTTTGGCACAGTCGGGTAGACTTCCAGCGCCATTTTATATTCAAGGTCTTTGCCTTCTTCGAAGCTGACGATTTCAATGCGCGGCTTTAAGGCTGGGCGCACTTTTTCTTTTTTCAGCGCTTCTTGGGAGCTTGTTTCAACCACCTGCTCCAGCACTTCGCCCATCACGGATGTGCCGTAATTTTTTTTAATCAGATCCATCGGCGCTTTGCCTGGGCGGAAGCCCGGAAGGCGTGCCGTTTTGCTCAGCTGCGTGAGCTTGGCGTTAATGCTGTTTTGAATATCGCCCGCAGGAACCACCACGTGGTATTCGCGTTTCAGATTATCTTCTTTCTTCTTCGTGACCTGCATGATGATGCATCCTTATATCTAGTGTCAGTTTGTGCTGCCATCGTTTTGGTGATGGTGCGGACGGAGGGACTTGAACCCACACACCTTGCGGTGCCAGAACCTAAATCTGGTGCGTCTGCCAATTTCGCCACGTCCGCGTAGAGGTCAGGGGCAGCCCCGCCCATAAAACAGGCTGAAAACTAAAGCCTGCGGCGGGTAAAAGCAATAGCGATTTTCACACAATGGTACGGAAAAACAACAAGAAGCCACCCTTTTGCCATAGATGGTGCTTGACCACACCGGCCTTTATTGTTGTAAATGGTGGCGCGTGAATGTGCCGGTTACTCACATTTATGCATGGAGAGAGAAAGAGAAACCATGAAAGAACATAAAGCAATTAAGGCCTTAGCGGCCCTTGCGCAGGAGTCTCGGCTGGCGATTTTCCGCCTGCTGATGGAGGCGTCTGAAGAGGGGATTGCGGCGGGTGCTATTTCCACCACGCTGAATATTCCGGCAACGACAATGTCGTTTCATTTGTCGCAACTTAAAAATGCCGGGCTTATCGATGCGCGCAAAGAGGGGCGTTCGGTGATTTACTCCGCCAACCGCAAGCGCATTAAAAAGCTGGCAAGCTACTTAACGGCAAAGCAGCCGGTGCCAGAACAGACGGAATACACGCTTTAACTATTCCCCTGAGCTGCCATATATCGCATCCGCGCGCTTTTCGAACGCGCTGACCATTTTGCGCATCGCAGCTTCAAACACGAAGCCAATCATGCTGTCGAGTAACTTGGAGCGGAACTTAAAATCAATAGTGAAGGTAATGTTCGTGCCGTGGGTGCCATCGCGGCACTCAGGAACAAACTGCCAGCGATTGTTTAAGTGGTGAAAGGGGCCCTTGATGACCTCAACGTCCAGCCCGCAGGCGCTGTTCTTGTTTTTAGGTTTGGGCGGAGTGAGGTGAACGCGGGAAGTAAAATGTTCCGTGAAGGCCTTAAAGTTGATGGTCATGTCGGCCAGCAGCATTTTGGGCTTCTTTTCTAAAATGGCGGTGTGCTTGCACCACGGCAAAAATTCCGGATAGCGCTCAATATCCACCACCAGTGCGTAAAGCTCGGCGGGGCTGTGGATAGAAAAATGTTCTTCCGTGTGGCAGGTCATGGACGAGTTTTAAAAAATCCTCTATGCTTCTAAAACTATAAGTAATCCGGTAGGATAGCAACGATAGGCATGTAATTAGCTGCAAGGCTGGTTATTCGTCAACTTATTCACGACAAGGCACCAAATGGCGCGAAAAGAAATGCAAGCAAAGGCATCAGAGCGTACGAAAACAACATTTATTCAGAAGCCTGAAGACCGCTTCATCAACCGTGAGCTTTCGTGGTTGGCATTTAATGAACGCGTGATGGAAGAGGCGTTGAACCACGAACACCCGCTGCTCGAGCGTTTGAAGTTCCTGTCGATTTCCGCCAATAACCTCGATGAATTTTACATGGTGCGTGTGGCGGGCCTGCACGACCAGGTGCGGCATGGTAATGCCGAGCTTAGCCAAGATGGGTTGACGCCACGCGAACAACTTCGCCGCATCAACCGCCGTGCAGGAAAGCTCATGCAGCGGCAGCAAAAATGCTGGCGCGGTTTGCGCAATGAACTCACGGCCACCGGCATTGAAGTGCTGTCACCGGCGGATGTAGATAAACAAGAAAAACAATGGCTCAAGGATTATTTCCTGAGCAACATCTTCCCTGCACTAACACCGATAGCGGTAGACCCTGCGCACCCGTTCCCATTCCTGCCGAATTTGAGCTTGGCCATTGTGCTCGGCCTCAGGCGCGATACAAAACTGATGGTGCTGCCGAAAAAGAAAAAAGCCGCCAAGGCAGTGCCGGAAGGTGAAAAAAATTTACACGCAATTGTGCTGTTGCCGCAGAAGCTTGACCGCTTTGTGGTGTTGCCTGCTGAGAAAAATAAAATATACCGCGTGATGCTGCTAGAAGATGTGGTGCGCATGTTTGTGGACGCGCTCTTCCCCGGCTGCGCACTACTCGGTTCTGGCATGTTGCGTATCAACCGCGACAGCGAAATCGAAGTGGAAGACGAAGCAGAAGATTTGGTGCGCGTGTTTGAGTCCGCCGTGAAGCGCCGCCGCCGTGGCAGCGTGATTCGCCTGAAAATCAGCGCAGACACGCCAGATGATTTGCTCGGTTTTGTGCTCGAAGAATTCAAGGTGCAGCAAAAAAATGTGGTGCGCGTGGATGGGGTGCTGGGGCTGGAGGGCATCGGGATGCTGTACCAACTCAAGCGGCCTGATTTAAAATTCACACCGCACACGAGCCGATTCCCTGAACGCATCATGGACTATAACGGCGATTGCTTTGCTGCCATTCAAGCCAAAGATATTGTGGTGCATCACCCTTATGAAAGCTTTGATGTGGTGGTGCAGTTCCTGCGGCAGGCTGCTGCCGACCCTGACGTGATTGCGATTAAACAAACGCTCTATCGCACCAGCAACGATTCGCCGATAGTGAAGGCGCTGATTGAAGCGGCTGAAGCGGGTAAATCTGTGACCGCGCTGGTGGAAATGAAAGCGCGTTTTGATGAAGAGGCCAACATACGCTGGGGGCGCGACTTAGAGCGCGCAGGCGCACAGGTGGTGTATGGTGTGGTGGGGCTTAAAACCCACGCGAAAGTGTCGCTGGTGGTGAGGAAGGTCGAAGGTGGTTTGCATTCCTATGTGCATTTCGGCACCGGCAATTACCACCCCGTAACGGCAAAGATTTACACCGACCTTTCTTTCTTTACGTGCGACCCTGCGCTGTGCCGTGATGCCGCGCGCCTGTTTAATTATCTGACGGGTTATTCACCGCCAGAGCAGTATGAAAAAATTGTCATCGCGCCTTCAAACATGCGGCGTACATTGCTGCAATATATCCGCGATGAAATTGCACACGCCAAAGCAGGTCGCCACGCAAACATCTGGGCGAAGATGAATTCGCTCGTGGATCCTGAAATGATCGATGCGCTCTATGAGGCGTCGCAGGCGGGTGTGAAAATTGAACTGATTATCCGTGGCATTTGCTGCCTGCGTCCGGGTGTGCCAGGCTTTTCAGACAATATTCATGTAAAGAGTATCGTTGGCCGCTTTTTAGAACATTCGCGCATTTTCTGTTTTGGCCTGGGTAATGCACTACCGTCACCCAAGGCAAAGGTGTTTATGTCATCGGCCGACTGGATGCCGCGCAATTTAAACTGGCGCGTAGAAGTGATGGTGCCGATTGAAAACGATACGGTGCATCAGCAGATCATGGGCCAGATTATGATGGCGAGCTTAAAGGACGATATGCAAAGCTGGATTTTGCAGCCTGACGGCCAGTATGAACGGATGTTCTCAAAGCAAGACGGTTTTTCTTCGCACGAGTTCTTTATGAACAACCCAAGCCTTTCCGGTCGTGGCACGGCGCTGCACGGTAAAAAGAATCCTCAACCGCCTAAGGGTGCATGATGATTTCTCCGCATAAAATTGCCGTCATCGATATTGGTTCAAACTCCGTGCGCCTTGTGGTGTATGACAATTTGAAGCGCGCACCGTTGCCGCTGCTCAATGAAAAAATGCTTTGCGGATTGGCGAAAGAACTCGATGCCAGCGGTATGCTGTATCCGCGCGGTGTAAAAATGGCGATGCAGGCCATGGGACGTTTCCGCCTGCTGATTGATGCGATGGGTGTCACGGACATCACGGCATTTGCGACCTCTGCTGTGCGCGATGCGAAAGATGGCGCAAGCTTCATCCGCCGTATCGAAAAGGAATTTGGCTTTAAGGTGGATACGCTCTCGGGTGAACAAGAAGCACGCTTTGCTGCTCTTGGTGTGGCGTCGGCATTTTTTGAGTCACACGGCGTGGTGGGCGATATGGGCGGCGGCAGCTTGGAACTGGCGCACGTGGAAAGCACACTTGAAGATTTTAAAGGCAATATTGACCACATCATTCAGGAAAATAAAAGCTTCCCGATTGGGGCACTCCGCCTGCGCGCCATCTCCAAAAACAATGTCGACGCTGCCAGTGAAATAGTAACGCGTTCGCTGCAGGAATTCCCACTCTTGGAAACGCTGCGCGGCAAAACATTTTATGCGGTAGGCGGTGGCCTTCGTGCGCTGGCCAAGCTGCATATTTTACGCATCAAACACCCGCTGCAGATTGTGCATAATTATGTCGTTCCATCGGATGAAATCTACAAGACAGTGAAGTGGGTGGCAGAGGCAGATGGTCGCGAAATGCTCAAAAAGCGACTGGTTTCGGCAGACCGTATCGACACGATTACCTTCAGCGCCGCTGTGCTTGAGCGTATTATTGCGGTGGGGCAGCCCAAGCATGTGGCATTTTCAGCGTGGGGTGCACGTGAAGGCGTGCTGTTTGACAGGCTTACCAGCGCGGTACGCCAGCGCGACCCCATGATTGCCACCTGCGATAATTTCGTAAAAAATATTTCACCGAGCGCGGATGAAAATGAAGAATGGCTGAAATTTTCACGCGAGATGTATGAATGGATGAGTCCGCTCTTCCGCACTGAGGATGACGATATTCGCCGCCTGCGTCTTTCCGCCTGCATTTTAGGGCATCTGGCGTGGTATGAACACACGGCGTATCGTGCCGAAATGGCCTACCGCTGGGTGCTGGATTCTTCCATTCCGGCCATCAGCCACGAAGACCGCGTGTTTATCGCCACCTGTGTGTTCCACCGCTATAAGGCAGAGCTTGACCCCGACATTACCAATGCCGCACAAAAGATTCTGCCCGCGCCACTGATTTTCCGTGCCCGCGTGGTGGGACTTGCCATGCGTTTGGCGTTTAAAATTTCCGGCGCGGCGCCGGGCGTGCTTTCACGTACACAGCTGGAGCTGACGAAGAAGAACAAGCTGGTGCTGAACACCGGTGGCATGTGGTTGCCAGATGGCACACGCACACGGCTCGAAAAAATCGGTGAGGTGGCGCGCCTTACTGTAGAAATTACTGACGGCTCAGCGCTTGAGGCATCCAGCAAGAAAATAAATTAACGCGCCTCTGCCTTCAGGCTGGATTCCCCCCGCGCTTTTCGCTATAGTTTTTCTGCGGTCGAACCATCATCTAAAAGCTAGCGAAGGCCCATGCGTCAATATAGCGATGAAATCTTTGCAGAATTACAAACCGAGCTCGCCTTCATCTGGACGGCGCACAGCATCCATGGCCTGAAAGGCGAAATGCGCCTATTTACGATGGAAGAGGGTCGTTTCTGGCGCTCAGACCAGCACGCGATGGAAATTTGGTTCGGGCCGCAGCAGGTGGCCGAGGCGGTCGAAAAAGTAACCATGTATTATCGCCGTGGCACACCGCCGAACAGCAGCTTGATTTTAGACCCGATTGTGTATCGCCGTGACCCCGGCTCGAAAGAGCCGATTCCGGTTGGCTCCGGCATTGTGTGGTCGACCATTATTTCCCCGCGCGCGCCGATTACGGAAGATACGATTGGTCGCTTAAAGCAACTAGGGCTTTTCATTAATTTTATGGAAACGCATGAGAACCCCCGTGCGGCGCTGAAAGTGCTGGGCGTGGCGAATTTGCCTGCAATGGCGCCGGAAGGGTGGTCGTTTAATCACAATGGTAATTTTGTGAAAGGCATCCGTGAAATTTGTGACCTTGCGAATATCGACACGGGTGGCATCGGCACGAACTGCTGGAAGCAATATATCCTTTCCGGCATGGAATATCGCAGCACGCATGGTACATACCAGCACATGTCGTTCAGATCGATGTTTGGCGACGTGAAAATCACCGATGTCGACAGCATGAAAAACAACGCCGTTAATCTGCAGAAATTTATTGATGCAGGTGTGTGCTGGAATGCCTATGGCCGCGACCAACGCATGTTTGAACGCTACGGGATAGACGTTTCAAACCTGCAGCGCAACATGACATCGGAAGAGCTCCGCAACCGTGAAATTGAAGCGATTAAAAAAGAATTAGCGTTTATCTGGCATGGGCATTTGGTGCACGGCATCACGGGGAAAATGCGCATCTTTACCGAAAAAGAACAGCGCCCATGGCGCGCTAAAAATGCGGGCTTCGAGTTTTATTTCGGCCCAGAAGAACTGGATCAAGCCGCTGAAAATATCCGTGTGAATTACAACGCAGGTGTGTTGCCAAACAGCCCTGTGCTGCTCGACCCAATTGTGTATCAGCAGGATGCGGCGGGCACGTGGGTGCCGGTTGGTAGCGGTGTAATTTGGAATACTATTTTCTGTATCGGCCGTGAAAAATTATCCGAAGACATGTTCCAACGCTTCCGCGATGTGGGCATGTTGGTGGCCAGCATCAACCGTGGCAGCACAGAAGATACGGGCGTGAAAGTATTCGGGTTTTTAGATAAGCCGCTTTTGCCGATTGAGGGCAAGCCCGGCGTGCTACCCGGCATGGAAGAGTTGTTCCAGCTGGGGAATACCACGGGGCATGATTACTGGAGGTACTACGTGCTTTCCGGTCTTGAGTATCTTTCGGTGCACGGCATGTATGCGCATCGCAGTTTTAACGATTTTGCCTCGCAGCTGGATATCACGAACATTGAGAATATCCGCGCGAAACAAGTATCGATTACCCGCATTCAGGAAGCAGCGCACTGTTGGAACCAGTATGACCGCTACCACTCGTTGTGGCGTCGTTTTGGTATCGATGTGCCGAATTTGCAAAGTAACTTACGCTACTTCAATCTCTGCGCCCGTGACTTTGAGTTGCTCGACGCAACCAACACGATGAAAACACAAGAAGAGATGGAAAAATTCGAGCTGATTGCGCAAGGCTGGGTGCCGCGTGCGGCAGTGACACTGCTGGCTGCCACGGGCGGCACGGGTAAATCGTCCATTGCGCATAATTTGTGCGTGAAGGCTGCGATTGATTACCGTAAGGATGAAGCACCACCTATGTGGCTGGGTTCACAACTGAACCTCGAATTTTGCCAAGGTATGTGCATTTACTTCACGGGTGAAGACGGCCCCGCCATCGTGAACGCCCGCGCAGAAATGTTCGACCCCGAAGGCCGCGCCAAGCGCATGATGTTTTTCCGTACGGACTTTGGCCTTAACAAACAGGGCGAGCCTGCGACCATTTCAGAGTTACTGATGGGTAAGCTGTGGAAGCTGCCAGATGTGTCATGCGTGGTGATTGACCCAGCACGTAAATATTTGACGGGTGATGAAGATGATGCGGAAGTGGTGAGTGAATTCTTTGAGGCGATTGAAGAATTCGCCATTTCTAAAAAATGCGCGATGGTGGTGGTGCACCACTTGGCCAAAGGTGCAAAACCTAAAACGACGGCCGAGGTGCTGGACTGCTTGCGCGGCTCGCAGGTGTTTATTGACCGTCCTCGCGTGGTGATTGGCATGCACCGCGATGGTGCCTACACGATTGCCGGTCTTGCGAAGAACAACATTCCGCCGCAGCTCGGCATGGTGCAGGGCGAGCGCGTGTTTGTGCGCGACCCTGAGGCGCTCGGGCTGATTTGGCTGCCGGGCGAAGAGGGCGTACGTAACATGCCAGTCAGCAACGAAGAGCTTTTGGAAATCAAACGCGAAATTGAATCCAAACAATCGGCCGATTAGGTTAAAAGTAGGTAGGAGAGAAAGATGCGTCGTAGAAATAAAATGAAGGGTAAAAAACTCTCTGACCGTATTTTCCTGCTTTTGGCGATCTGCCTTGCTGGGTATGTTTTTGCGTCAAAAAATGCAGAAAATCCTTACCCAGATGCGATAAAAAAAGAAAAGAAGATCCTCGTAGAGGAAGAGAAAGGTCAGTCTTTGATAGACCACCTCTCTGCTAGCGTAGAGCTTAAGGATTATCCATATGGCACCGTGCTGGATTTTAAACAGGGTGAGGGTAATCCTGTGCAATGCGGACAGGAAATACAGGTGCGTTTTCGTACCGTATTATTAGATGGAACGCCGATAGAAGATTCACTGGAAAAAGGTGCTCCAGTACAGCTTAAAATTGGGGAAAGCAAAGCGGTCATTCCAGGTGTATTGCAGTTTGCGATGGGGATGCGCCTAGGGGGTGAGCGTCAGGTGACGTTACCGCCGGATGTGGCGTACGACGTGCCGGAATTCCGTCGAAAAGATGTTCCGATGGGTAGCCCTGTCATGTTGCGGTTGAAAATAATGGGCGTAAAAGAAGATAAGGCACTGATGACAGTAAAAGAAGGCCACAGTTTATTCAATATGGTTCAGGCGGCTTCGCGCAAACAGGCGTGGTGCGGTGAGGAAGTGAGTGTACTGGTACATAATTTAACGGGGCGAAATGTTGCCGAAATATTGCCCAGTGCAGAAGGGTATCAAACGCGTTTTAAGACCGGCGCCCGCACGGTTCCGTTGTGGCTAGATCAGGCAGTGGTCGGCGATGGGAGTTTCAAGCCGCTTGGACTTGGGGGCTATCGTGGCGTAACCATAAAAGGGGAATCAGACGCGTTTAAAGACTGGGATGGGGCAGCGGTGCTTAAAGTAAAAGCAGGTGAAACCAACGTGTTGCGTGTTCATGTCATTGGTGTTGGTAATGAAACAATCCAAATAGAAGAACCAGACGCCGAAGAAAAAGTGAAAGAAGGCTGGAAGCACGAAGAATTAGAAAAAAAGACAGATGAAGCTGCACCGGAAGTGAAGCCGGAGGCAGAAGTGAAGTCTGAAACAGAAGTAAAACCGGAAGCAAAAGCGACTGCACCGGCAGAAGAAGAAAAGCCCTAACGGAAGACGACGGTTTTATTACCGTTCAGCAGTACGCGGCGTTCAATGTGGAACTTCAGTGCGCGCGCCAGTACCTGTCGCTCAATATCCTGCCCCAATGATTTTAAATCTTCCGGCATGTGGGTGTGGTCCACGCGGATGACTTCTTGTTCGATAATTGGGCCTTCGTCCAAATCGGTGGTCACATAATGTGCGGTAGCGCCAATGAGTTTTACACCGCGTTCATAGGCCTGATGGTATGGTTTCGCGCCCTTAAAGCCCGGTAGAAATGAATGGTGAATATTGATGGCACGGCCCTTGAGTTTTTCGCAGAGTTCCGATGAAAGCACCTGCATGTAGCGCGCGAGCACGACCACATCGATTTGCAAATCCTTCACGAGCGAGAGGAGCGTTTCTTCCTGCGCAGCTTTGGTTTGGGGCGTGACAGGCAGGTGATGAAAAGGCACATCATAAAACTCAGCCATTGGTTTTAACGTGGTGTGGTTTGAAATAATGGCGGGCACATCAATCGGCAAAGTGCCGGTAACGGAGCGGTGTAATAAATCGTTCGGGCAGTGGCCTTCAGTAGAACCCATGAGCAACACGCGCGGGCGGTAAGCGACGTTGTAAATGTCCCATGACATACCGAACTTAGCCGCAATCGGCAGGAATTTTTCGGTAATGGCGCCGCGGTCTGGCGCTTTGGGGCCTGCCTCAAACTTGGTGCGCATAAAGAAGCGATTGGTGGAGGGGTCACCGAACTGGGCGGACTCAATAATGAACCCATCATTCGCCGCTAAAAAGCCCGAAACGGCGGCCACAATACCGACCGTGTCGTTGCACGAAAGGGTTAATATATAACGTTTTTTTTCTGCCATAGGCGGCCAGTATAGCGGCATTCCGCCGAAAATAAAGACACAAACCCATAGAATTTAAGGATTTTTTAACGAGCAAAGGGTAAAATGGTGGTGCAACAGCGGAGGCGGATATGGACGAAATTAACGATAAACTACGCGCAGCAGAGGGTGAGTTTGATACGCTTGTGGGTATGCGTATTGGCAGCTTTAACATAGGGCTCCTGCTTACGCGTCCGGTTCGTACAGAAGACGACCAAAGGGCGATTGAAGCCAATAATATCGCGATGATGGACAACAACGGGAATATTCCGCCAGCGGAATTCAGGGTGCCGCGCCATGAGTATCTTTCAAGCCAGCATATTTTGCTGGAAATTCCTGAAGCCATATTCGACCGCATCAATCGCGACGCGCACTATGTCATGCCAGTTGTTACCACACGTGAAGGCTTGAATAATTTAGGCGTACCATATGAGCGCATGAAAGTGGGTATGATTACGCAGCAGACATCCCCTGATGGCGCCATGACAGGCGTGGTGTTGCCATTATCTTTGAGAAAGAAGATTACCGTAACGTGGCTCAAACCATGCTGTTTAAAATAGCAAACCGTAAAGAGGGCGCCAACTTCTTTGGTCATGCGGATGCGGATGCAATGATACAGGATATTGGCAGGACGGCATATGTGGCTTCGGTAGAAAACTTGTTGCAGCAGGCGGGTTTGCCAAAAGCTTCTGTGGAGGCATTAAAAGGCCAAGCCTCACGTTCAGAGAATTTTGAATTTCTTGATGCGGTGGCCAATTACCAGAAGCGCGTGGTCGATGTGCGGGTGAAAACGGGTGAAACGGGCGAAGAAAAAGCGCCGCCGCGTTCTTAGATACTTAACAGCACGATAACCAGCGGAATAGTGAAGGCAGAGGCGAGTGTTTCCACTGCGATGATGGCGGCCATGAGTTCTTTATTACCACCCATTTGCCGCGCAAGGATATAAGACGATGTGGCGCTTGGCAGCGCGCAGAACAGCAGCGTGATGGTGTAAGCGGGCCCTTCCACACCGAACCATGTGCAGAGCGCATGCCCCAATAGCGGTAGCGCCAATAACTTCCCGATACTGGCAAAGGCCACCAGATGCCCGGCATGTTTCAACTCCGCTAGGCGAAGGCCCGCACCGACGGTAAGAAGCCCCATCGGCAGCGCCGCTTGCCCTACGATTTTAAAAATATCTTGCGACAGGCGCGGCAATTCAAGACCTAGAAAATTAAACAACAACCCGCCGCCGCTGGAGAGCACGAGCGGGTTAGTGATGATGCGGTATCCGATGGTTTTCCAGTGGATGGTTTTCTGGCTGCCATAAATGGAAAGCACCAGCACAGAAAGCACGTTAATCAACGGCACCAACAGACCGATGGATACGGCCATAATGACCAAGCCTTCCGCGCCGAATAATGGGCCAACGAGCGCAAGGCCAATGTAAGAATTGAAGCGGATGACACCCTGAAACACCGATGTAAAAGACGGGCCGTTTTTAGAAAGGATGGGTCTTAATGCAATCAGTGCCGCAGAAATAATAACGATGGCGCCACCTGCCATCAGCGGTACGGTGAGGATGTTGCCGCTCCTGATATCGGAGGTGGCAGTGGTTTCAAAAAACAAACAGGGCAGCAGGAAAAAATAGATAAAGCGCTCGGACGATTCCCAGAAAGCCTCGCTGGGGAATTTCAGGCGCTTGCAGCCATAGCCCATGAGGATGGTGATAAAGACCGGTAAAATGGCGAGAGTGATGCTGTCCATAGCGCGGTAAGGATACGGTGCTGCCCCACATTTGCCAATGCAAAAAAGAGAAGGGCGACCGGTAAGGGTCGCCCTTCTTTCGCTTTAAGGAGGAATTCTAAATTAGAAGTCCATGCCGCCCATGCCGCCCATGCCACCAGCATGTGCATGACCGCCGCCGCTACCGGCTTTGTCGTCTTCCGGCAGGTCAGCCACCAGTGCTTCGGTGGTGATCAGCAGGCCTGCAACCGAGGCTGCATCCTGCAGCGCACAGCGCACGACTTTGGCTGGGTCGATGATACCGGCTTTGAACGCATCCACATATTCCAGTTTCTGTGCGTCAAAGATGTATGCCGTATCTTTCGATTCAGACAGCTTGCCAGCAACCACAGCACCATCAATACCCGCATTCTGGGCAATCTGGCGAACTGGAGCCGACAGGGCTTTCTTCACGATGTTGATACCAGCCTGTTGGTCTTCGTTAATGGCTTTCAGCTTATCGAGCACACGGCCTGCATACAGCAGGGTTGCGCCACCGCCAGCCACGATGCCTTCTTCCACCGCAGCGCGGGTGGCGTTTAAGGCATCATCCACGCGGTCGCGGCGTTCTTTTACTTCTACTTCCGTAGCGCCACCGACGCGGATAACGGCAACACCGCCAGCGAGTTTCGCCAGACGTTCCTGCAGTTTTTCCTTGTCGTAGTCTGAAGAGGTTTCTTCAATCTGCGCACGCAGCTGCTTGCAGCGGGCGTCGATTTCTTTTTTGGAACCAGCGCCATCGATGATGGTGGTGTTTTCCTTGTTGATGGAAACCTTTTTCGCGCGGCCCAGCTGTGGCAGGGTAACGTTTTCAAGGTTGATGCCGAGGTCTTCGCTGATGACCTGACCATCGGTGAGGATGGCGATGTCTTCCAGCATCTGCTTGCGGCGGTCGCCAAAACCAGGGGCTTTCACAGCAGCAACTTTCAGGCCACCGCGCAGCTTGTTCACCACCAGGGCGGCAAGTGCTTCGCCTTCTACGTCCTCAGCAATGATGAGGAGCGGACGGCCGCTCTGCACCACAGCTTCCAGCAGAGGCAGCATCTGCTGCAGGCCGGAGAGCTTCTTTTCAACAATAAGGATGTATGGGTTTTCGAGTTCTGCCACCATTTTGTCAGCATTCGTGACAAAGTAAGGGGAGAGGTAACCACGGTCGAACTGCATGCCTTCTACGGTTTCCAGTTCGAAGTCGAGGCTTTTGCCTTCTTCCACGGTGATAACGCCTTCGTTACCCACTTTTTCCATGGCTTCGGCCAGTTTTTTACCAACCTCAGAATCGCCATTGGCGGATATGGTGCCAACCTGTGCGATTTCTGCTTTGTTGGAAATCTTTTTAGAAACGCGTTTGATCTCGTTGACCACAGCATCCACCGCTTGGTCGATACCACGTTTCAGATCCATCGGGTTCATGCCGGCAGCAACAGACTTTGCACCTTCACGGATGATGGAAGCAGCCAGCACCGTAGAGGTGGTGGTGCCATCGCCAGCGAGGTCATTCGTTTTGCTGGCGACTTCGCGCAGCATCTGTGCACCCATGTTCTGGAACTTGTCAGCCAGAACGATTTCTTTTGCGACGGTGACGCCGTCTTTCGTGATGCGCGGAGCGCCGAAAGATTTATCGAGCACCACGTTGCGGCCTTTTGGCCCCAGCGTAACAGCAACGGCCTTCGCCAGAATCTCAACGCCTTTCAAGATTTCTTCGCGGGCTTTACTGCCGAATTCAATTTGTTTAGCCATAGTTTTATCTCCTTGAGTTTTTTAGAAACCGATTTCTATGGTCAATTTTGGTGTCGTGTGCGTGCTCGAATCCTCATGTACATCTAGTACGTTCTGGTTCTGCGCTCGCCCACTCCTAAAAATTGCCGCCTATAAATCAGTTTTGTTGTTACATCTAATTTTTAGTTAGGCAGCTTTTTTGCCTTTTTTCGCATCTTCGACCACAGCGAGGATGTCGGCTTCTTTCAGGATGATGAGTTCTTCACCGTCCACTTTTACTTCCGTGCCACCCCATTTGGCGAACAGTACAATGTCGCCCTGCTTTACATCGAGCGGAACCAGTTTGCCGTTTTCATCGCGCGCGCCATTGCCCACAGCAACGATTTCGCCACGCGTTGGCTTTTCTTTTGCGGTATCAGGAATGATAATCCCGCCTTTGGTTTTTTGCTCTTCTTCCACACGCTTCACCAGCACGCGGTCATGTAATGGCCTGATTTTCATAACGTACACTCCAACAAAAAGTTATTAATTCCCGAATTAGTAATCTCTAAAAGCGTTTAAACCCCAAGCAAAACGCAGGGTACAGGCTATATAGGGTTGTCTTGTGCCTTGTCAAGGCCAGCAGCGGCGGATTTTTTGGCGCAAAAGGGCGGATAATCGCAATTATAAAGGAATATCAATGGGTAGGGCAGGTTCGGTCTTATTTTTTAATGTCGTCGCCCCATTCGCTGGCCAGCTTTTCCTGCAGGGACTTCATGCGTTTGACGGTGTATTCGGCCTTCAGGCTGAGGAATAAAATGGCGATTTGCGGCAGAATATGCACCACCAACCAGCCAAACGCCGCAAAGATATACACCCATAGCCATGTGTAAGGGTCTGTAATCAGGTGCTGGGCGGTTTGGTTCGGGTTGCCGCCGGTGAAGATGTTCATGATGTGTTTTAAAAGCCCCGCCATATTAAATGCCAGAATCGTGTGCGAAGCGGCTTTACCGGGGCGACGGTCGAGAATATGCGCCACGATGCTCGGCATCAGCCCAATGACCAGCATCACGGCCACGAACGTCATCTTCAGCAGCACGAGGCCGATGATGGCAGCCATCAACACCAGCGTGACAAGAATCATGTTGGTGACGATTTTTCCCGCTACTTTTTTTGCGGCGGCGGGATCTTGTGCGGCTTTCTGTGGCGGCGCTTTTGTGTTCATGGAAAGAAAATTACCAGAGCCATGCCATATTGCCAAACAAAAACCCCCGCCGGTTAGGGCGGGGGTTTTTAAGTGCATCCTTTTTATGAAAAAGGATTAGCGCGCCAGAATCGCAAGGAGCAGGAGTGCCACGATGTTGGCAATCTTGATCATTGGGTTAATGGCAGGGCCTGCGGTGTCCTTGTAAGGATCGCCCACCGTGTCGCCCGTCACTGCGGCTTTATGGGCTTCAGAGCCCTTGCCGCCATGATGGCCGTCCTCGATGTATTTCTTGGCGTTATCCCATGCACCACCACCGCTGGTCATAGAAATCGCCACGAACAGACCCGTGATGATAATGCCCATCAGCATCGCACCCACAGCAGCAAAGGCCGAAGCCTGACCTGCAATGGCGTTGACGGCAAAATAGAGCACCACCGGAGCAAAAATCGGAAGCAGTGACGGAATCACCATTTCCTTAATTGCGGCCTTGGTGAGCATATCCACAGCGCGGCTGTAATCCGGCTTGGCTTTGCCCGTCATGATGCCTTTGATTTCCTTGAACTGGCGGCGAACTTCTACCACCACGGCACCAGCAGCACGGCCTACGGCCATCATGCCCATCGCACCGAAGAGGTACGGGAGCAGACCACCCAGGAACAGACCTACCACCACATACGGATCCTGCAGCTCGAATTTCACATCGAGCGTCGGGAAGTAGTGTTTAAGGTCTTCCGTGTATGCAGCGAACAGCACCAGCGCGGCAAGGCCGGCAGAACCAATCGCATAACCTTTGGTAACGGCTTTCGTGGTGTTACCCACAGCATCCAGCGCATCGGTGGTTTTACGCACCGCAGCAGGCAGTCCGGACATTTCGGCGATACCGCCAGCATTGTCCGTGACCGGGCCATACGCATCGAGCGCCACAATCATACCAGCCAAGGCCAGCATGGTGGTGGCAGCAATCGCGATACCGTAGAGACCGCAGAGCAGGTACGCACCGATAATGCCACCGCAAATCACCAGCACTGGCAGTGCAGTCGCTTCAAGCGATACAGCCAGACCCTGAATGATGTTGGTGCCATGACCCGTGGTCGAGGCTTTTGCAATGCTTTTCACCGGACGGAATTTGGTGGAGGTGTAGTACTCCGTAATCCAAACCAGAAGACCCGTTACAGCAAGGCCAATCAGCACGCAGTAATACAGGTAGCGGCCGCTGAAGACGAGGTCGCCAATGGCGAACTCGTTGTTAAAGCCCAGCATCTTTTCGGTGATATAGGCAATACCTACAGCAGACAGCACCGCAGTCACGGTGAGGCCTTTGTAGAGAGCGCCCATAATGTTCTTGTCTTTGCCGAGGCGAACGAAGAACGTACCGATGACCGAAGTCACCACGCACAGACCGCCAATCGCCAGCGGGTAAAGCATGAACGTATCCAGCAGCGGAGAGCCAGCAAAGAAGATTGCGGCCAGCAGCATAGAAGCCACCATCGTGACGGCATAGGTTTCGAAAAGGTCAGCGGCCATACCGGCGCAATCACCTACGTTATCACCTACGTTGTCAGCA
This sequence comes from Rickettsiales bacterium, assembly GCA_044356525.1. Lineage (GTDB taxonomy): Bacteria > Pseudomonadota > Alphaproteobacteria > Rickettsiales > RGZB01 > CAYXPR01. Next base: position 276,390 of record JBIKVZ010000001.1, on the reverse strand, counting down.
ATCACAGCTGGGTTACGTGGATCATCTTCCGGGATACCGGCTTCGACTTTACCCACCAGGTCCGCGCCAACGTCAGCGCCTTTGGTGAAGATACCGCCGCCAAGGCGGGCGAAGATGGAAATCAGCGAAGCGCCGAAGGACAGAGCAACCAGTGCTTCAAGCATAGAGCGGGTTTCATAACCAGCATGCTTTAAGTACATGTAGTAGCCCGTGACACCAAGGATGCCGAGGCCCACTACGAGCAGACCCGTGACTGCACCAGCGCGGAACGCGATGTTCAGCGCCTGCTGCATGCCACTACGAGCCGCCTGCGTGGTGCGCACGTTCGCGCGAACCGACACATTCATGCCCACATAGCCAGCAATACCAGACAGCACCGCGCCAATCGCGAAGCCGCCCGCTACGTGCCAGCCGAGCTTCCAGCCCAGCAGTGCAAAAATGACAACGCCGACAAGGCCAATGGTCTGGTACTGGCGGTTGAGGTAGGCAGCAGCGCCTTCCTGAATCGCCGCGGCGATAGACTGCATTTTCTCCGTGCCCGTGGAGGCGCGCAGGATGCTAATAATCATAAGCAAGCCACAGAGCAGGGCAAAACCGCCGCACCCGATGATCAGCCATTCGATGTTGTTCGTCGTCATGGTCTTTCCGTCCTATTAAAGTGTTCAGTTAAGTTATTTAAAACCTTGTAATTTTTAAGGAAAAAATCCCTAAGGCACAAGTAAAAAAACGGGCGGACTATGCCGCAGCCCCCCAAAGATTGCAAGATGAAATTTATGCCGCCGCTCTTTTGCGGCGCTTTACCGCCATTTTGCGGCCAGAGGGTTTCAATAAGGCGAGGGCTTTTTCATCGGCCTTAGAGAGCGGCAAGGCGGAAATGGCTTTCGGGGCGAACCATCCGTTGCCGCAGCCGTCAGTGGTGGCCACATAGACATCGGCCTTCAGCGTGAAGTGACTATACATGTGTGTAATGCTCCCTAACTTTCGGAGTGCGCTTGCGGCAATTTTTTTATTGTCGAACACGATAGTGCGTTCCGCTTCATATTCTTTAAAGCCATACAGTCCCGCGAGGAATTTCCCATCACGCTTTTCAAGAAAGAGTGCGCCCTCATTGTTTTGGAACAACACGATGCTGCGTTCGCGCACGGGTGTTTTTTTAGCAATTTTTTTCTGCGGGTAATGTTCGGGATTTTTTTTGCCCACGCAGACTGTGCTTAATGGGCATTCACCGCACCGCGGATTTTTTGGCAGGCAAACAAGGCTGCCGATGTCCATCATCGCCTGATTATAATCGAACGGTTTTTTGCTATCGAGCAGGCTTTCTGCTTTTTCCCACAACTCAACGGCGGAAGGATTTTTGAGTGCAAACACCCGCGCGAGGATGCGCTTCACATTCGCTTCCATCACCGGCACGGGCTGGTGAAACCCGAAAGCCAAAATGGCATGCGCAGTATTTTGCCCGACGCCGGGGAGGGAAAGGAGGTAGTCTGTTTTATTGTTCCCATGCTCGTTTACTAACTCGCGCATGGAACGCCGCTTCGCGGGCTGACGGCTCGCGGGGTTTACTAACCCCGCATCATTCACTAACTGTTGTGCGGCTTTGTGCAGATTGCGGGCGCGGGTGTAGTAACCCAGACCTTGCCAGGCTTTTAGCACCTGTTGCTCGCTGGCTTTTGCGAGCATTTCCACAGTGGGGAACTTTTCAAGGAACGGAAAATAGAACCGCTCTAGCACGGTTTTTACCTGCGTTTGCTGCAGCATGATTTCGCTGACCCAAATGTGATACGGATCCACTGTTTGCCGCCACGGCAAATGATGCCGCCCATGGGTGCGGTACCATGCGTGAAGCGATTTATGGAATTTGTTGTTTTTCAAAGGCTTGTCCAAAATTACCCAGTATTTTACGATAATTTGTCACAAAAGGTTAATATTTTTACCAACAGAGATTTTGTATAATTAACGCAGGGGAGAGAGCTTATGCCAGCCGAAGCAAATTCAGCGTCAACGTCCGAGGCGTTCGTACCGCAGGATGATGGTGGTATACCCGAGAGCATTTGGAACAATCCTGAGTTCATTGCTGCTAGCCAAGACCTCCGTGATGCCGTTTCCATTTTTAGTAATCCGCGATTTCAGCGTATATTGAACTCGAGCCCGGGGCAATCGTCCGAGATTGGGTTTTCAGCGGAGGAATACGCAGAGAATCATCAGCGTAATCCTACGATATTTCCTGCCACATTTTCCACAGAGAAAACAGCTCCAACCAGTAAACCGGACTATATACCAAGCTGGAAAAATACTCCAGATGACTTAAAACCTGAGATACCAGACTCGGTTGAGACATATCAGCGGCTGCCATCAGGCAGCGTGTTTAGAGACACACTTGAAACCCATGGCGGCAAATTGCCGATTACCAATGAAACCATTGTAATGATAACAAGTGCTGCCAGAGATTTTGGCGCGAAAAGTGTGAAGATACTGACTGCGGCGACGGCTGAAACCGATGCAGAAAAAAGCTTGCTGACAGAGATGCAAAAGGCTGCCGCAAAAATAGGCTTACCTGAGAAGGATGGTGCGCAGGTTATCCTGCCATTATTTGTGATGCAGGATATGGATATGGAGAAGGTTAGGCCCAATGCGATATTCTTTGGTGGGCTTCCTGCGGTGGTATTTACTGAACATTATGTAAAGGATCCATCGCGTGCCATTCCTGCGATACAGGAGGGCATTGCGTTGCATGAACTGGGACATGGGCTTCAGACGTCGGGCAACTTTTTTGTAGCGATGCATGGATGTGCGCGCCTACTGGGCGAAACGGGGACTGCTGCGATGGGGGGCGCTATTTTATCCAGCGCCATTATGGTAGCCGGTGCATATAATTTTGAGGACAGACCATTTATGAATGATCTGGTGAACCAGCCTGCGGCGATTATACAAAGAGTGCAGGAATCTGGCATTGAGGCACATCAATTTCAGAAAGATTTGTATATTGGCCTTATGGGTTCGGCGGCGGTGATGGCGGCCGGTGCGACGTTGGCGGCAGCCACATTCATAAAGCAGAAAAATGAATTTGCTGCAGATGCCAAATCGATCGAACTGGGGGATAGCCCCGAGCAGATTATTGAGCACGCCAAAACCATGCCCTGGAAAAAAACAGAAGACACCATAGACAGGTCGCTTGATTTGGCGCATGCGGCGCGCCAGATTGTATCGGGCATGCTGGGGATGGAGGATACATTCTCCACTCATCCGTCAACGGATGCTAGGGTCGCTAATATGCAGCAAGTGTATGCCGCCCGCCAACAGCGCGAATCGGGCGGAGCTTCGCGCTAGGCGAAGGAGCCTTCGATCATTTTTCCTCAATGGCGGAAAGCGTTTCAATATCACGGCAAAGGCAGCTGACAAAGAAAGCCGTATTGGCTATTTCAGCAGGTCTGACGCGATACCGAAAAAGAACCAGTCTTGCCCAATTTCTGCGGCGGCTTTCGGCAGCACCACGAAACCATCTTCCGGCGCAGCAATCGTTTCACCATCGGCATAGCGCGCCAGCACCTCGCCTTTTTTCACTGCGTCATAATGTGTTAGGGTGCGGGCGAATGTTCCCTCACGCAATTTGGTGAAGGCGAGCTTCATCCGCACGCAGCGCAGTGGTTTTTTTTGCTCCGGCGGTAGCGTCACCTCAATCATTCCTAAATGCTTCAGTGCCCGCAAGATGGCGTTTTCACCAACATCCGGTCCGTCTTTATTCAAGTGTTGGCCGCATTCGAGCGTGATGCCCATGCCGCCCATTTCGCGGGTATATTCCGTAGTGCCGGTGGAATAAAGCGGGTCGAGCTCTGCGTTACTGTTGCCGAAGGCTTCCTGCCAGCCATGCACGAAATCATACACGCCGAGTGCCGTTGCAAAAGCAATCTCCGAAGTGTTTTCTTTTTTGCCACTCAAAAAAATAAACGGCCCACCGGGTGAGGAATACGAATGCAAATCGAGCAGCACGTCGGTGTTTGCGAGCAGCGGGCAGAGAATGGGGTTAATCTGATCCTCATACGCTCCCGTGCCCTGATACGCATGGTGCAGGCAGCGGTTTAAGTTACGCTCGAAAAAGCGCACGTTTTTTTCATACGCCTTCGGGTTGGTGATGGGCACCATTACGAGCGTGCCCTTGGTGAGCGTGAGCGTGCCCGAATCCAGCTTGTGGATGATACGGCGGATGGCCTCTGTGCCGCATGTTTCATCCCCATGCACTGCACCCAGCACGGTAAACACAGGGCCGGCGGCTTCTGCTTTATAGGTGCGGATATCTAGCATGCTTGAAACCTTACGCTGCCCTCAGTAACTCATTGATGGAAGTTTTGGAGCGGGTTTTTTCATCCACTTTTTTCACAATCACTGCGCAGTAAAGTGACGGTGCATCCGGCGTTTTGCCCGGAACGGAACCTGGCACCACCACGGAATAAGCCGGAATGCGGCCATAGTGAATTTCGCCCGTTTCGCGGTCGATGATTTTGGTGGAAGCGCCGATATATACGCCCATGGAGATAACGCTGCCGGTTTCCACAATCACGCCTTCGGCGATTTCGCTGCGTGCGCCGATGAAGCAATTATCTTCGATAATCACGGGGTTTGCCTGCAAAGGCTCGAGCACGCCGCCAATGCCGGCGCCGCCGCTGATATGGCAGTTTTTGCCAATCTGCGCGCAAGAGCCAACTGTAGCCCATGTATCAATCATCGCGCCTTCATCCACATATGCGCCGAGGTTCACGAAACTTGGCATCAGCACCACGTTTGGGGCGATGTAAGCGCCTTTGCGCACCCAGCTGCCCGGAACGGCGCGGAAGCCTGCGGCGCGGAATTTATCGGAATCCCAGCCGGAGAATTTGGAAGGCACTTTATCCCACCAATAGGTTTCCATGCCGAAATCTTCGGCTTCGCCAATCATGCTTTCAGGGCCACCGCCAATCAGATGCATATCGTTCAAACGGAAAGAGAGCAGGATGGCTTTTTTCACCCACTGGTTCACGCTCCAGCCGGAACTGTTTTTTTGCGCCACGCGCAATTTGCCGCTGTCGAGGTCGGCCAGTACTTTGTCGACGGTTTTGCGCACTTCACCTTTGGTGTTGTGGTTGATGTCGGCACGGCCTTCCCAGGCTTTTTCGATAATTCCTTCCAGCGGCATAGCGATTTCCTTGCTTAGCTAAAGTGTTAAGAAATGAATTTCCTTTATGGGGCGGTCAGTGTATAGATTTACAAAATTGGGTTCAACCGCAATTGAAGGGGATTAACATTATGGATCCGGCATCAGGTGTAGTTATTGTTGCTGTCGTAACCGTTTTAGGCTTTCTGGCCGTGAGCGGTATTATCTATATTGCGGGCTAATTTTAGCCCCGGGAGAGTAAGTTATGATGGGATGGGATTTAGCCCTTTTGTGGGGTGGCATCGTGGTGGTGGGGGCGGTTGCGTCCTACGCCGTTGGTGCGATGAGTGGGTTTTAGTAGATAAAATCACTATATAACAAAGACATAGCAAGTGCCCCCGTTTTATGTAAAGCGGGGGTTTTTTCTGTGCCGTTTAGCCTCTAAAAACTTGCAAAAAGCGTAAAAATAAGTTAAAATTTTAACCATCCTCTTGAACTATTAAAGCGATGCTTTTTTAGATCTTCATCCGTCATTCGAACCACGTCCTTGTGGTTCGGTGGGAGTGGCGGGTTTTACATAGGTGATGCTGTCGGTTCTGTGAGTGTGTCTAGTGTCTAGTGTCTCTCTCAAACTGTGAGGTATCTGATGTTCGCGTTCCTGTGGTTCCTGTTGAAGGTCCTGCTCGCGCTGCTGCTGGTGATCTGGATGGTGCTGCGGCTCCTCCGGCCCCGGCTGATCGTGCAGGGCAGCAAGTCGAACGAAGTCGTGCGCGTCCGGTCCGGTCTGGGGTGGATGTTCATGGACATCGGGACGAGCTTCGGCTTCGTCCCCCCGCTGTGGCAACTCGTCCGCGCCCTGTTCACCCAGCACGTGCTGCGGGGTGAGCCGGTGTGCAGCGGCAAGTTCAAGGTCAAGAACGTGGGTTCCGCGAAGGTCAACGTCATCTGCTGCAGCCGCATCGACGGCGAGCTGGTGACGGTGACAATGCTCGAGGGCCTCAAGCCCGGCGAGAACGGTGTGCTCGAGGTCAGCAAGGTCGGGTACCCCCTGACCTTCGGCGTCGAGAGCAGCACGGACTGAAAGGTTCGAGGCTGCTAGGTAACTACTAAAAAGGAGTCCGCCCCCCCCACCGGGGCGGCTCTTTTTTTTGCGCTATTTTTTGCCTTGGTATTTATTCAGCATCTGGAACAACTCATCCTTCAGCGCCAAGCGCTGCTTCTTCATTTTTTCGGCCTGAATGTCTGATACGTTCGAGCCACGCTCTTCCATCTGCTCGATTTCTTTTGTGGCGGCACCATAAGCCTCAAACAATTTGCGGAAATGCGCATTGCTGGTTTTGAGTTCATGGATGGCATCCTTGAATTCTGGAAGCTCATGCGCCAAGTCGTGATGTGTTGTACTCATCGTTTATCCTTTCTGGCCAAGATTATATGCTTCTGAGCCTAGTGCTACTTGGCAAAAGGTGAGATGACAAAAGTCAAGAAAATGCAGGAATTTGTAAGTGGCGCGCCCGACAGGATTCGAACCTGTGGCCTTTGGCTTCGGAAACCAACGCTCTATCCAACTGAGCTACGGGCGCCCTTTAAAAGGCTAGGGAGGGCAGCATATATAGCACGGGCCATTTTGCCAAGACCAAACCCCAAGGCAAAAATTCTGCATATCACGCATGACCCAATGGATAACGCCGTTTCCAATTATTTTGCCAAATTTGAAAGTAGCGGTGAGTGGGCGCGCAGCCTAGAGAGTTATGCAGCGTTTTATCATGATTATTGCACCATGATGGCACACTGGCAGAAAGTGTTGCCGTTGCCGATCCATACACTTTCGTATGAATCACTGGCGAATGACATTGAGGGCGAGGCAAAGAAGGTGGTCGCTCATCTCGGCCTTGCATGGGAGGAGGGTTGCCTGAATTTTCAGCGCGGGCAGCATGTGCAAACCGCCAGCGCGTTTCAGGTGCGGCAGGGCGTGTATACCTCGTCTATCGGGCGCTGGCGGCACTATGAAAAACATTTGGGCGGTTTGAAAAAAGCGCTAGCGGGCGCGTAACGCTGCTTTTGCGTTTGACGGCGCTCAAATGCTCGACTAAGAACAATAGTATTCATTCCCTCTAACGGAGCTTCCTTCCTGTATGCCACGCCGCCATGAACTGAAGAATTATTTGTTCACCAGTGAATCTGTTTCTGAGGGACATCCCGATAAAGTGTGCGACCAGATTTCCGATGCGTTGCTCGACGCATACCTAAAAGAAGACCCATATGCCCGCGTGGCATGTGAAACGCTGGCGACCACGAACCGTGTGGTTGTGGCAGGCGAAGTGAAGGGGCCTAAAATTTCCAAAGATAAAATCGAAGACATCGTGCGCAAGGAAGTAAAGCGCATCGGCTATGCGCAGGACGGTTTCCACTGGCAGAAAATGAAAGTGGAGGTGCTGCTGCACAGCCAGAGCGCTGACATTGCGCGTGGCGTGGATAACAAAAATAAAAAGAAAGAAGGTGCCGGCGACCAAGGCTTGATGTTCGGCTATGCGTGCAATGAAACCGAAGCATTGATGCCTGCAGCCATTCATTATTCGCACCAGATTTTGCGCCTTATTTTTGCCGATATCCGCTCCGGCAAATTGAAAGATTTAGGCCCCGATGCCAAAAGTCAGGTGACGCTGATTTATAAAAACGACAAGCCCGTGGGCGCAAAATCCGTAGTGGTTTCCATTCAGCACCGCGAAGGCCTGACGCAGAAAAAAATCCGTGATCTGATTCGCCCCTATGTGCAAAAAGCGCTGCCCAAAGGCTGGATGCCGAAAGAAGCCGAACTCTACATCAACCCAACCGGCAAGTTCGTGATTGGTGGGCCAGATGGCGACACGGGGCTTACGGGCCGCAAAATTATTGTGGATACATACGGCGGTTATGCGCCGCATGGTGGTGGTGCTTTTTCCGGTAAAGACCCCACGAAGGTAGACCGTTCGGCGGCTTATTTTGCGCGCTACCTTGCGAAGAACGTAGTGGGTCTGAAACTCGCGAATGCGTGCACGGTGCAGCTGGCCTATGCGATTGGTGTGGCCAAGCCGCTTTCGCTTTACATCAACACGCATGGCACTGGCCTTATTCGCGATGAGGAATTGCTGAAGAAAGTGGACAAAGGTTTGGACCTTACGCCGTGGGGCATCCGCGAGCACTTGAAGCTTCATCGCCCGATTTATCACCGCACGGCATCCTATGGTCATTTTGGGCGCACGCCGGATAAAGACGGTGGTTTCCCTTGGGAAAAAATTGACCTCGGCAAAATCCTGAAAGCATAAGCGTGCCAAAAGCACCGCAACATGAAGTGCCGAAATATCTCGCCTCGTTCGGGCGGCGGCAGGTGCGCGGCATCAAATCCACGCAGAAAGATTTATTCGACACGCTGCTGCCGGAAATTGAAATCAAAATCCCCGCGAGTGGAAACATAAAACCTGCCACGCTTTTTCCGAAAATAGAAAAGACATATCTCGAAATCGGTTATGGTGGTGGCGAACATTTGGCGGGTCGGGCCGCACAGGAAAAGAGCGCGGGGTTTATTGGCTGCGAAGTGTTCACCAACGGCATCGCAAAATGTTTGCAGCACATCCACAACGAACAACTCTCTAACATAAAATTATTTATGGACGATGCGCGGCTGCTGCTTGAAGCACTGCCCGATGCAAGCCTTGATGGTGTGTATATTTTATTCCCCGACCCGTGGCCGAAATCGCGCCACCATAAGCGCCGCATCATTAATCCGGCGACATTATTGCTCCTCGCGCGGCTTATCCGGTGTGGCGGATTTTTGCGTATCGCGACCGACCATATGGAGTATTTACGCTGGATATTCTGCCAAATGCTACCGAACACAGACTTTGTATGGCCCGCAAAAGGCCCTGAAAGCTGGCAGCCCTTTGTGCAGCACGTGCCCACCCGCTATGAAACCAAGGCGCGCAAGCAAGGCAAAGTGCCTGTTTTTCTTGAATATATCCGGCAATAATAAACCATAGCCACGGTCTGCTTTCGGGTGTAGGATTAAAAACCGAAGCTTTTGTTTATTAACCTTTTTTTTACTAGCTTTCGTGTAGTATAGACTGAAGGAAATATCACATGCAGGAACAGGTCATGACGCCACGCCCCACTACGCTGAATACGAGCCGCACACAGCAAGCCGGTATCACGCTGGTGGAGCTCGCGATTGGTATTGTGATTATTGCATTGCTGCTTGCCAGCGTGGTGGCAGGAAAAAACCTTTCCAAAGCGGGTAAGCTGCGTGCCGTGATGGGTGAAATTGAAGACCATCGCAGCGGCTTTGTGCGCTTCTTTGATAAATATGGTGACCTGCCGGGTGACATGACCGATGCGGATGAGAATTTTAACTGCGGTGCGTGCGACGGCAATGGCGATGAGCGCATTGAATGGGCCAATGGCGAAGGTGCAATGGCATGGCGCCACCTGCAATTGGCCAGGATGCTTTCTGCCAGCGAAATGTCGGGCGTGGGCGGCAATGCGGTGGTGAGCGATAACGTGCCTGCGTCGAAAATGCCAGGCGGTGGTTATTATGTGGATTTTGAAGCGGGCATTAATAACTTCTTCGGCTTTGGTGCAGCCACGGGTGCGGGTGTGAATAATGACCCGATTCTCCGCCCCGAAGATGCAATGAATATCGATTTGAAACTGGATGACGGCAATGCCGATGTGGGCCGCGTGCGCGCCAGCAATCAGGCGGACGCTGCATTGTGCAAGAACGCCCAAGGTGAATATAATTTTACCGAGCGTGTGGCGCGCTGCTTCGTGCAGTTCCAGCTGGATAACCAGCTGTAAGCATTCTAGCGTTTCCGAAAATATTCTTTCACCAGCACCGCTAAAATGGTGACCGAGAGCGCCAGCGTGACGCTGTTTGCAACAATCATCGGCGTGCTATTCAGCATAATCCCATAGACCAGCCAGAATAATACCCCGAGCGTAAAAGTAGCATACATGAGCACCGACACGCCTTCGGTGTGGCGAGTGCGGATGAGTTTGATGGCTTGCGGAATAAAACAGATAGTGGTGAGTACGCCGCCGATGCTGCCAAAAACTTCTGGGGAGATAGGCATCGGCAATATTCCTTATGATTGTGGCGGAGCTTCTTCGAGTTTTTGCGTATAAAACTCTTCACCGATTTTGATTTTCTCGCGGCTGTTTTTTTCGCGCCAGTTGTTGGTGTCGCGTAAGGAATAAATGCAGCCGCAATATTCCTGTTTATAAAAATTCTCACGTTTGGCGATGTCGTACATGCGCACGCCGCCGCCTTCTTTGCGCCAGTTATACGTCCAGTACACGACGCCGTCATAATGGCCTGCGGCGCGTGTGCCAGAGTCATTAATCTGGTCCATGTCTTTCCACCGGCTGATGCCAAGGCTGCTGGTGATGACCTTAAACCCATGTTCATGAGCGTGCAGTGCCGTGCGTTCAAAACGCATGTCAAAGCACATGGTGCAGCGTTTGCCTTTTTCGGGTTCGTATTCCATGCCTTTGGCACGGGCGAACCAATTTTGCACATCATAGTCCGCATCCACAAACGGAATGCCGAGTTTTTCGGCATAGCGGATGTTTTCGTTTTTACGAATCTCGTATTCTTTCTTCGGGTGAATATTCGGATTGTAAAAAAAGATGGTGAGGTCGATGCCGCTTTTGACCATCGCTTCAATCAATTCACCCGAACAGGGCGCGCAGCACGAATGCATCAGCACCTTCTTTTCGCCATCAGGTGGCTGAAGGTCGATGTCGGGCCGGCTGGTTAAAATATCTTCTGAAAACGCCATAATCATACTGCTTAAAAATTCTAAGGGCAGGCACCATAGCACAGGCTTTGCAGCGGATAAAGTGCCTATTTGGGGGTGATTTTGGCCTTACCCGCGCTCATTTTTTGGAAGCGGGCGATGTCTTCTTCTGTCATCAGGCAGGTGAGTTTCAGCGTATCGGCTTTGCGGTTTTGCACCACATTTTTGCCATTGGCGAATACCCACGCCACCAGCTTGCCCTCGGCCGCAGGGACGCTAATGGTAATCACGCGGCTGCCCACGCTGATGAAACGGTCAATTTCGGCCAAAAGTTCAGGGATACCTTCTCCGGTGACGGCAGAAACCGGAATGCGCTGCTCGCCTCTGCCGCGCTGTTTTTGCCCTTCATCCAGCAGGTCGATTTTATTCCACACTTCGTAGAGCGAGGTTTTGATTTTTTCCTCAAGGCCTAATTCGGTCAGCACATGCAGCACGTCCTGCCGCTGAGCATCAGAATCCAGGCTGGCGATGTCCCGCACATGCAGCAGCAAATCGGCTTCCACCACTTCTTCGAGCGTGGCGCGGAAAGCGGCCACCAGCTGTGTCGGCAGGTCGGAGATAAACCCCACCGTGTCAGATAAAATAACCTTGTTGCCGGAGGGCAGCGCCAAGATGCGCATCGTCGGGTCGAGTGTGGCGAAGAGCAGGTTTTTTACGAAGACGTTTTCGCCGGTCAGGCGGTTAAACAGCGTCGATTTTCCGGCGTTGGTATAGCCCACCAGCGCCACCACGGGGTAAGGCACGGCCTCGCGGTTTTTGCGGTGCAGGGAGCGGGTGCGGCTCACCACTTCCAGCTCGCCTTTAATTTTGGCGATGCGGTCGCGGATCATGCGGCGGTCGACTTCAATCTGCGTTTCACCGGGGCCGCCGGTAAAGCCGAAGCCCCCGCGCTGGCGTTCAAGGTGCGTCCAGCTGCGCACGAGCCGGCTTTTCTGGTATTCCAGCGCCGCCAATTCGACCTGCAGCACGCCTTCTTTGGTGCGGGCTCTGGCGCCGAAAATCTCTAAAATAAGGGCGGTACGGTCAATGACCTTGCAGCCCATTTCTTGTTCCAAGTTGCGCTGCTGGATGGGCGAAAGATGGCAATCCATCACCGTGAGGGTGATTTCATTGGCTCGCACATAGTCCGCCATTTCTTTCACTTTGCCGCTGCCGATATAGATGGCGGGCGTGATGCGGCTTAAGGGCACTAAAAACGCGCCGCCAACATCCAGTTCAATGGCTAATACGAGCGATTTAGCCTCTTCCAACCGGTGTTCCGGGCTGCGGAGCGAGGGGGCTTTCAGCTTGTTATGCGGGTGTAAAATAAGGGTGCGGGCACCGATGGTTTGCTTGTTTTGGTGGTCTGTCATGCGTGTGTTTTCCTAAACTTGACGGGAATCTAGCATATTTTCCTAGACCTTGGGGGCAAAAAATCAGTATAGTCCCGCCGCTTTATGTCTTTTTGTAGTTGGAGATAGATACCATGACGAATGTCGCCGTAATTGGCTCCCAGTGGGGTGATGAAGGCAAAGGCAAGATTGTTGACTGGCTTTCTGAAAAGGCAGACGTCATCGTGCGCTTTCAGGGTGGGCATAATGCCGGCCACACGCTGGTGATTGACGGCGAGGTGTTTAAACTCTCTCTGCTGCCGTCGGGCGTGGTGCGCCCCGGCAAAATATCGGTGATTGGCAATGGCGTGGTGATTGACCCGATTGCGTTGCTGAACGAAATTGAATCCATCCGCAGTAAGGGCGTAGAGATTACGCCCGATAACCTGATTGTAGCGGAAAATGCGGCACTGATTCTGCCAGTACACAGCCAGTTAGACACGGCGGCTGAAGCCAGCCGTGGCAGTGCGAAAATTGGTACAACGGGTCGTGGCATTGGCCCCGCCTATGAAGACAAAGTGGGCCGCCGCGCGGTGCGCATGTGCGACTTGGCGGATGAAGATGTGCTGAATACCCGCGTGGATGCGTTGCTGTTGCACCATAATGCGCTGCGCCGTGGCATCGGCGCGCCGGAAATCAAGAAATCCGAAGTGATGGATGTGCTGAACGATGTGCGCGACAAACTGCTGCCTTTCGTCAAGCCGGCATGGAAAATTCTCGATGAACTGAACCAGCAAGGTAAGCGCATTTTGTTTGAAGGCGCACAGGGCTTTTTGCTGGATGTAGACCACGGTACATACCCTTACGTCACGTCGTCTAACACGGTGACGGGTTCGGCTTTCAACGGCTCCGGCCTGAAAGTGGGCAGCATTCAGTATGTGCTGGGCATCACCAAGGCCTATACCACTCGCGTGGGCGAAGGCCCATTCCCCACCGAGCAAGATAACGAGCATGGCGAACGCCTCGGCAAACGTGGTCGTGAATTTGGTACGGTGACGGGCCGTAAGCGCCGCTGCGGCTGGTTTGATGCCGTGCTGGTGCGCCAGTCGGTGAAAATTGCAGGGCTGAATGGCATTGCGCTGACCAAGCTGGATGTGCTGGACGGGTTTGAAACCCTAAAAATTTGCGTGGGCTATACCTACAAGGGCAAGAAATATAACTATTTCCCCGCCTCAATGAAAATACAGGCAGGGCTTGAGCCGGTGTATGAAACCTGTGAAGGCTGGAAAGAAAGCACCGCCGGAGCGCGCAGCTATAAGGATTTACCCGCGGCAGCTATCAAATATATCCGCCGTATTGAGGAGCTGATTGAGGCGCCGGTGGACATTCTTTCTACCAGCCCTGAGCGCGAAGATACGATCCTGGTGCGTAACCCATTCTCCCTCTAGGGTAAAACCCCCATTCTTCCCTTAGGTAAAACTCATTTTCTTTTGGGTTAAATTCCTGTATTTTAGGCGTAGGGTAAGGTAATGCCCTCTTGGAAACTTACAGGTAGTAAGATGAGTCCTGCGGACCGCGAAACAGATTCTTTTAAGACTGCGACGGATGTTTTTTTCCAGCCATCCTCGGGCGTGACCGAGCGCGCTTCAGAAACCAAAGAGCCGACTCCTTCACCCTCGGCCCCGCCCACCACACCGCTGCGCGAAGGTTTTATCGATAGCCGCTTTAAGGTGATGCACGAAGACATTATCCCTGAGCTCTCCACCGAGTTTGCCAAGGCTTGCCGTGTGACAGGGCGCAAACAGGTGGAAGAGCTAAAACTGCGCGACATTTACGGCCTGATATTCCACCCCAAGTACCCTGCGCCAGCAAACCTGATTCGGTTCATTCAGCAGCAAGAACACCCCATGCTGCCGCGCATCGTGGATGAGGGGAAAATAGAAATTGCCGGTGTAGCGCGCTATATGGTGATTTTAGAAAAGCCAGTAGGCATCAGCACGGCAGAGTATGTGAAGCAAAAAACAGCAATTCCAGAAGCCGCGCTTACCGATTTGCTTCTTACGCCGTTGTTTGAGGCCTTAAATCTTTTGCATGGCGAAGGGTTTATACACGGTAGCCTGAACGCCGACACGCTGTATTTTGATGAAGAGACGCGGCTGTTCCGGCTTACGGAATTTTTTTCAAATTATCAGGGAAGCACGCAGAAAAACGGTTATGAAACAGTTAACCGTTTGTTGGTTCACCCTGTGGCAAAAAGCGGCAAAGACAAGTCGGCGGATTACTATGCGCTGGGTGTGCTGTTATCACACCTGATCTCTGGTCGCGAACCCTTAAGCGGTTTTTCCAAAAAGCAGATTATAGAGCACCGTATGCAGAATGGTTCCTATGATATTACGGTGTTTGAAATTATTAAACAGAAAGCAAAATTATCTGGCCGGTTACAACAATTACTGCGCGCACTTCTTAAAGACCAAGACAATGAACGCTGGGGTGAAGAGCAGGTGGGTGAGTGGCTCAGCAAAAAAGTATCGAATGCTGTCAGCGCACCTAAAACATTCAAAGAAACCACCAGTCCCTTTGTGTTCCAAGGTGAGAAATACTACAGCCGCAAACATTTAGCGCAGGCGATGTTCGAAAACTGGGCCGAAGCGAAAATGCAGGTCAAACCACCGGATTTAGAGCGCTGGGTGCGCCTGAGTATTAAACAAACCCCTGCTGCCGAAAAAATAGAGACAGTGTTCGCCGGGCATTTGAATACGCCGAATCTGGTGATTTCCGATGATAAAATGGTGCGGCTGTTGATGCTGCTCGACCCGGAAGGCCCCATTCGCTACAAGAATTATGCGGTAAATCTGTATGGTCTTGGCACGTTTTTGAGTTATGGGTTTTATCGTGGTGACCGCGAAATGGTCCAGTTCGTGGGCGATGTTTTTAACGAGCGCGTGATAGAATTTTGGCAGGAAGTGCAGCAAAGCCAAGAAGGCTACAGCTCGCCCGCTAGTGTACCGTGGGCAGCCTCCAAAGAAGCGCAATATTTACGAAAAGCGGCATTTGGGTTTGGTATCGAGCGTTGCTTGTATGATATGAACCCCACGCTTTCCTGCCAGAGCGCACTGGTGGTGGATGACTATGTGGTCGACCTGCAGGGGCTGCTCAATATCTTAAACGAAAAAGCGGCGACTAAGCGTCCCGATAGCGACCCGATGGACCGGCATATAGCGGCTTTTATTGCCAACCGCATCGACCTGCTTGATGAGATTCGTATCAAAGCCATCCAGCGCTTCCCTGAGCTGAATAAAAACCCGCAAGTGAACATGCTGGCGCTTTTAACCGTGGCGCAGTCGCATGGCCGTATCAAGGCCTTAAAGGGCCTTGCTGCATGGATGAGTGTGCGGTTAGGCAGTTATGTGGAGATGTTCCACAGCGATAGTTTCCGTCGAGAAATTCGCAGCAAGCTCGATAAAGCCACCCGTGAAGGCAATCTGAACGCGATGTTTAAGGTGATTTCAGACCCCACTTACCCCACGCGCGACGTCAACGGCTATATCGACGCCAAAGCACAATACCGCATGATGGAAGATGAAATCAGGAAGCTTGGAAACCCTGCGCTGGTGGAGCGTCACGGATATCACCACGGTTTGCGTGCCGCCATGCTGTTTTCCTATGTGGTGCTGGCGGCAACAACCCTGCTGGCGCTTGCCCGCATCGAATAATGTTTAAAGGACCGTGCTAACGTGTGATTCTTTGGCGGGCGGCTGCACTAGGTCCTTTGCCAGCACGAGGATAAGCCCCATTACCTGAAGGAATAACGCGAGCGCGCCGAGCTTATTCATGTCTTCTTGCACGCGGGCCTGCTGCTGCTCCAATGTTGTTTTTTCCGTGTAGAGCATATTGATGCTGGCCACGGTTTCCACCCTGTTTTTATCCACTTCCTCGAACACTTGTTTCAGCGCTTCTGTGGCAGAACCATTCTGCTGCAACATGCCGCGTATGGTTTCAGCTTTTTCCTTGGGTACCTGACCAGAAAGCAGAATTTTATCTACGTAACGCTGTAAGGCGAGCAGCACGGACTCACTCGCGGGTGTAGGCTCTTTTGTTGCAGGCCCCTCTTTTGTCAGCGCACCAAAAAGTAAAACGATGGTGCCGGTGTGTTCTTCATATTCCAAGCTTTTGGTTTGCTGCCATTGTTGCTCAATTTTTTGGTCGAGTAATTCAATCTGATGGCTGAGCTGCGTGAGCGTTGCAGTCTTTTCCGCCAGCGTTAAGTTATTGAGCACCGCAGAGCCGACCGTCATCGCGACGCCGAGCACCACAAACATCCACGGTCTGAAAATACTACGCGTGCGTGTCATGACGCCTCTTCTAGTAGCACGCGGTCTGGTGGTGGGCGATGGCCATCAAAAAAACACGTGATGTTGATGAGAACTTTTTCACCCATCTCGGTGCGTGCCTCATGTGTGGCCGAGCACATATGCGGCACCAACACTACGTTTTCGAGTGCGATTAATTCAGGTGCAATGAGCGGCTCATTCTCATACACATCCAGCCCCGCACCAGCGAGCTGTTCTTTTTCGAGCGCTTTGATGAGTGCCCGTTCGTCAATAATCGCCCCCCGTGCAGTATTGATAAGATACGAAGTGGGTTTCATGCGCTTTAAACGCTTAGCATCCATGAGGTGATGCGTGTCGCGTGTGTAAGGGCAGTGTATGGAAAGAATATCGATTTCCGGCAACATGGCATCCAGCGTGGCGTGATAGGTTGCATTGAGCTCCAGTTCGATGCTGGGATGGAGGCGCTTGCGGTTATGGTAATGCACGGCAAGGCCGAAACCTTTGGCGCGGCGCGCCACGGCCCGCCCGATGCGACCCATGCCAAGAATGCCGAGTTTTTTGCCGGAGATGCGTGTGCCGAGCATTTGCGTGGGCGCCCAGCCCTTCCATTTGCCGGAGCGTGCCAAGCGCTCGCCCTCATGCAGACGGCGTGGCACGGCAAGCATTAGCGCCATGGCCATGTCTGCCGTATCTTCGGTGAGCACACTGGGAGTGTTCGTGACCATGATGCCTTTTTTCTTGGCGGCAATCAGGTCGATGTGATCTACACCCACGCCAAAATTGGCAATCAACTTTAATTTAGGACCTGCGCTCCGGATCACATCGGCATCAATCGTGTCGGTGATGGTGGTTACCAGTACATCCGCTTTTTTTACGGCTTTGATGAGGTCATCATGGCTGAAGGGCTTGTCGGTTTTGTTGAGGCTTGCGTCAAACAATTCCACCATGCGGCGCTCGACCGTTTCGGGTAGGCGGCGCGTAAGGATGACAACGGTGTCTTTCAGTTTCGACATGGAAAATGCAGTGTTTTTATGTTCTATTTTACTGCGGTCACTCTAGCGCCGCAGTACGGCTTTCACAAGCCTTTCATTTCGGTGCATGATAGGTTATATACCAAAAGAGAATAATGAGCGGAAACGCATGAAAGTACACACACTGAAACAGACTTCATTTCCATTTATCGCGCTGTGCGCGCTGCTGGGTGTTTCCACCGCCCATGCCAAGGCCGACCTGCCACTGCCACGCTTTGTTTCGATTAAGTCACCAGAGTCGAATCTGCGCACGGGCCCAGGGCTGCGCTACCCTGTGCGGCTAGTGATCACGCGCCCCGGCGTGCCGGTGGAAGTGATTGCTGAATTCGAAAACTGGCGCAAAATTCGCGACATTGAGGGCGATGAAGGTTGGGTGCATCGGAGCATGGTTTCTGGTGAGCGCCGTGTCACGATTCTGCACGGCACGCAGACGCTGTATGACGAGCCAGAGCCGGATGCGCAGCCCGTGGCCTTTGTGGAAGAAGGCGTAAACGCCGTGCTGAAAGAGTGCGATGAAAACTGGTGCGAAGTAAATGCCGACGGCAATACAGGCTGGATTATGCGCAAACTTGTGTGGGGCGTGTATGTGGGCGAGCAGAAGATTGAAGAAGAATAGTCGCGCCGCTTAAGAGATTCCGTAAATTATTCACCCGTCATGATGCGTTCCACCAACTCTTTCACGGTGGGAACGTGGCCGTTTTTATAGAACGGATCGGTACCAAATTTATAGGCATTATGGCCCGAGAACATCAGTTGGTTTTCCACGGGCTTACCGTGGATGATATCCTGCAATGTTTTCTGAATGCAGAAACTGCGTGGGTCGGCTTTTTTACCCGTGGTGTAGTCGTCATGGTCTTTCCAGTTGGAAAAACGGCAGTGTGAAAGGCAGCCCATGCACTCAATCTGGTCGACCACAATTTCCTGTGCCTTGTCTTTGGTCACGAAAATGATTGTGGAGTCCGGCGTTTTCATCAGTTCGTTATAGCCTTCGGCAATCCATTGTTCCGCACGCACTTTATCCTGCGGCTCGACGTAGATCGGGCGCTTACGGGGGCCAAACGGAATGGTTTCCGTCAGCACGCCTTCCGGTTCAGGTGCGAATGGAATCTGGCGATCATTACGCGCGCGCAGTTCTTTGATGAAGTCGTTATTCACGGCAGAGGAATAAAACCCGGTCGGGCTGAAATGGTTCAAGAACACATCGCCCTCTTTCAGTGTGAGGAGCTTTTTCTTCCAGCCTTCAGGAATGGGGCTTTCTTTGGTGAGCAGTGGGCGTGTGCCGAACTGGAAAGCAATCGGGCCAATTTCTGGGTTGTTTAACCAGTGTTCCCAATCTTTCAAATACCAAGCGCCGCCTGCCATCACGATAGACGTTTCGTTTAAGCCTTCTTCGTTCATGTATTTGCGGATTTCCGCCACGCGTGGGTAAGGGTCCTGTGGTTTTTCAGGATCTTCGCTGTTGGAAAGCCCGTTATGACCACCGGCCAGCCATGGATCTTCATACACCACGCTGCCGAGATATTGCGGCACTTTGTGGTAGGAGCGCTTCCACAATGCACGGAACGCACGCATGGAAGATACAATCGGGTGATAATAGACTTTGTAGTGTTCCGCAATTTCGGCCAGCTTATAAGGCATGCCCGCACCGCAGGTTACGCCGTGAATAAGACCCTTGCTGCCCTCAAGCACGCCTTCAAGCACGCGCTGAGCGCCGCCCTGTTCCCACAACACGTTGATGTGGATGCGGCCATTATCGCCTGAAATTTCACGGGCCAGCTTTGCTTGGGTGATGCCACCTTCAATACCCATTTGCACGAGTTCTTCGTGGCGTTCTTTGCGGGTGCTGGAAACATAGACAGGGGGAATGACATTGCCGTTTGCATCGTAACGGTCAGGGTTCACGCCGGAAAATGTGCCCACGGCGCCCGCGGCGGCAAATGCGCCCGAACTGCGGCCGTTAGTGGCACCCACGCCCTTACCGCCTTCGATGATCGGCAGGACTTCTTTGCCCGAAATCACAACGGGCTTTAATTTTTCACGAAAGGAGGTCATCCAGTCAGCGTTCTGTTCGTTCCCAAAAATAAAGCGCTATTATAGGCAGAATGGGTTGGTGCGCAATGTTAATTGTTACAAACGGTAACAATTAATAAGCAATTGAAATAGATGGGTTTTTAGTGGATTTCACCCCAATTTCCTCCCGCGTGGACATCGGCAGTGAGGGGTACGCTTAAGGAAGCGGCTTTTTCCATCACGGTTTTTACGATGGTGCAGGCCTGTGCAGAATGTGCTTCCGGTACCTCCAGTAGCAACTCGTCGTGGATTTGCAGCAGTAACTGCGCGCTAGGGCATTGCTCTGCCAGTGTGCTGACGAGTTTAATCATGGCAAGTTTGATGATATCGGCCGCCGTGCCTTGCAGTGGCGCGTTAATCGCAGCGCGCTCGCTGAAGTTACGGATGGCCTGATTTTTATTCATGATGCCGGGCAGGAAACATTTGCGCCCAAACTGCGTGAGCACATACCCATGCTCGCGGGCGAAGATTTTGGTTTCTTCCATGAAGGTGCGGATGCCGGGATATTCGCGGAAATACGCCTCGATATATTGCTGTGCCTCACCGCGCCCGATACCAAGCCCTTGCGCCAAACCAAAGGCACTCTGGCCGTAAATAATGCCGAAATTAATTGCCTTGGCGCCGCGCCGCATATCCGGCGTAACGTCTTTCAGCGCTACGCCAAACACCTGTGCGGCAGTTTTGGCGTGAATGTCGATGCCTTCCATAAACGCATCTTTCAGCGGTTTGATGTCGGCAATGTCGGCCAGCAGGCGTAGTTCAATTTGCGAATAGTCCGCAGAAATAAGCTGATGGCCTTTGGGGGCAATAAATGCACGGCGGATAAGTTTACCCTCTGCGCTGCGCACCGGAATATTTTGCAGGTTCGGCGCCTGCGAAGAAAGGCGGCCGGTGTTGGTGACTGTCATCATGAAGCTGGTGTGGATGCGCCCGGTTTTTTGGTTTACTTCCTGCGGCAGCGCATCGGTGTAAGTATTCTTGAGCTTACTGACTTGCCGCCAACTCAGCACATGTGTGGCGATAGTAAAACCTTTTTCGACCAATTCTTCCAGCACATCCGCATCCGTGCCATAGGTGCCGGATTTTTTGGATTTCTTCCCACCTGGAAGGCTCATTTCATTGAACAACACTTCGCCCAGCTGCTTAGGTGAGCCGATGTTGAATTCACGCCCTGCGGCGGCGAAGATTTTTTTCTCCTCTTCCCGCATGGTGGTTTCGAGTGAGCGTGAAATATTCGCAAGCTCTGCAACATCTACCGTAATGCCGCGATGTTCCATGCCTGCCAGCACCGCAATCAATGGGCGCTCTAACGTTTCATACACCCGCGTCATATTTTCGGCGGCAAGGCGTTTTTTAAGTACGCCATGCAGGCGTAGGCACAATACGGCATGTGTGGCGGCTTGCTGGTGCAGCACGTCTGCTTCCGGTTTTTTTTCTTCGAGTGTTGGCAGTGTGATGCCAAGCTGCTGCTCGGCGAGCAGCGCAACGCTGTGGTCGTGCTGCGTGCCATCCAGCACATAGGACATGAGCATGATGTCGTCGAACGCATGCACCACAATATTTTCATCCAGCGCCCATTTTACCAGCCGCTTGATGTCGTGCCCGATTTTAAGCACAGACGGATTTTCAAGAATGGATTTCAGCGGCGCCAACGATGCGGGTGCAGATGTAATGCCGAAAAGATCATGCTGACTTGCCGCGCGACCTTCTTTTAATAGCCATGCTTCGTGCAGCTCAGAGGCAAGGAGCAACGTGTTACCAAGCATGATAATGCTTAACACGCCGTGCATGGCGACAGAGCTATGCAGTGCCGAAAAATCCTGCGCAGAGGCGAGGGGGCGCACAGCAACTTCCGGTACGCGTGCGGCGGGCGCAATGGTGGGTGCGGCAACAACAAGTGGTGTTGTGGGGCTGGCCGTTGCTGTTTTTATTGGCGTGCCTTTTTCAATGCGGCTTAAAAGCGCTTTGAAATTTTGTGCCGTTAAAAATGCCGTGATAGCGGGAATGTCGAGCGGCTTTAGCACCAGTGCTTCCAGGGGTGTTTCAGTGGGGGCTGTTTCGCACAGCGCGGCAAGCTGTTTTGAGAGTCGTGCTTTGTCAGCGTTTTGCTCGAGTGTTTCGCGGCGCTTATTTTGTTTGATGTCAGATGTGTGCGAAAGCACGCCCTCGAGCGAGCCAAATTGTTGCAATAATTCTGCCGCTGTTTTGGGCCCAATACCCGGTACGCCGGGAATATTGTCGGAGCTATCGCCCATCAGCGCCAGCGCATCGAGCACTTGGTTTGGTGGCACGCCGAATTTTTCGATGACTTCTTTCTCACGGATTTCCTTATCTTTCATTGCATCATAGAGCGACACGTCATCACTCACGAGCTGCATTAAATCTTTGTCGGACGAGACAATGGTGATTTTTGCCCCCGCCTTTTGCGCGAGGCGTGTGTAGGTGGCGATTAAATCATCGGCTTCGAAACCTTCTTTTTCAATCACCGGTACATGCAGCGCATTCACGGCATCACGCACCAGCGGAAATTGCGGAATCAAATCGTCCGGCGCAGGTGGGCGGTTCGCTTTATATTCAGGGTAAATATCGTTGCGGAAAGATTTGCGCCCGCTATCGAGCACCACGGCCATGTAATGTTCTTCAGGGTTAACACGATTACTTTCTTCAATGCGCTGCCGCAACTTGAACAGCATATTACAAAAACCGGAAATAGCGCCGACAGGTGTGCCATCGGGCCGCGTGAGTGGCGGCATGGCATGGTAGGCGCGGAACAAAAAGCCGTAGCCATCTATGAGGAAAAGATGTTTGCCGTGAGAAGTGCTGTGCGCGGGGCCAGAAAGCATAACGCCTCCTTGATAAAGGAGGCGTTATAGGTTTGCAAGCGGTTATGTTTTACAGGATCAAGCTATGCGTTATGTGTAAACAACAACCTAGAATGCATACCAATCTTTACGTGAATAATTTGCGCCTTCCGGTGCCACATAGGTTGGCATCGGCTGCTGAACGGCCACCGGTGCGCTGTAGCTCATGGGCATATAACCCATTGGCTGATAGCCCATTGGCTGGTAACCCATTGGCTGATACCCCATTGGTGCCACATATTGTGGTACCACCATGGCTGGCATAGGCCCGTTTACCATCCCGCCGCCCTGTTGCTGGGCGTTTACTGTGCTACCGCGGCGGTTCCCCTCCCCCTTGGGGTTGTCACACTCTAAAATTTCATACACGCGATTTAAATAATCACCGCGGGCATCGGATGCTTGAATCGCATCTTCCGCGCTCATGAACGTAGAGATATAGCCCAGAGGCATCATCACGTTCTGTACGCTCGGCCCTTTATTTTTTTCTGCGGTGCGGCGATAGAATTCCGCCTCGTTCATTTCAAGCTGGATTTCTTTGCAGCTTAAGTACTTATCTTTTTTCTGCAGCGAATTCACCCTCTCTGAGCGCTGACCCGTGCAGGCCGACACCAGAGTTGCGGCTAAAAACACTGTTATTAATTTTGTTCCCATTTTCATAGCCAATCCCTTAGCTTTTTCTTGTTTACGCCTATGACTATGCCAGAAATTAGTTACTAAATGGTTAATGGGGGGTGGTAAAAAACAACTTTTTTATTGCTATTTTTCAGCCGTTTAATGAAAAACAGTTGCTGTAAAATTTTTCTAAAATACGCGATAAATATCGCGCCCTGCGGTGGGTAATTCCCACAGCCTGCTGAAAAATCGTGATTTTATGAAAAAGACCTAGGCGTGCTGCTTCTTCTTTAGCACGAACAGGCGGCTGCAATAAGGGCAGGTGATTTCGGTTTTTTCGCCCATTTCGAGGTATACAAGCGGGTGGCCAAGTGCCCCGCCGCCGCCATTACATTGCACAGAATGGCTCTCAACTTTGATGATTTCAACGGGTTCTGCCATAACACTTCACAAAGATACGTTGAGTTTGGGTGGAAATGGCGGTATAAGGCCACTCCTGCCGCATCCGGCAGAGTGTTTTATAGTCAATAATGCACCACCTGACAATATATATATGCGCGGCGATAATCCTATCCGAGGTTTACATAAAGGCGACGGCACTGTGCTGGAGGTGAAAGAAATTTTCCCCACCATCCAGACCGAAGGCCCACACGCAGGCACGCCTGCGGTGTTCGTGCGCCTTGGCGGTTGTAACCTTGCCTGCGATTTTTGCGATACGGAATTTGAAAATTTTTCTGAGATGAAATTGGTGGACATCGTGAAGCAGGTAAATGCTGCGGCCGGCGCAAAAGAAAAACGCCTGCGTAAACTGGTGGTGATTACGGGCGGTGAGCCGCTGCGCCAGCCGATTGAAAAACTCTGCACCGCATTGCTGACAGAAGAATTTGCCGTGCAGATTGAAACCAACGGCACACTATGGCGCGATGTGCCGCCGGAAGTGACCGTGGTCTGTTCGCCTAAAAATACCGGTACAGGTTATACAGCGCTGCGCGAAGATGTGATGCGCCGCGCCAGCGCCGTGAAGTTTATTGTGTCCCGCACGCACCCGCTCTATCAGCAGGTGGCGGAAGTGGGGCAAACGCGGTTTAACACGCCCGTATACGTGCAGCCGATGGATGAAATGAACGCGCAAAAAAACGAAGCCAATTTGCAGTACGCAAAAGAGCTGGCGCTTTCTGGGGGCCATAGGCTTTCGCTGCAAATGCATAAACTGATGGGGCTGCCATGAGTAAGGCACAAAAAAAAGCAGTGTTGCTGCTTTCCGGTGGGCTTGATTCCGCCACCGTGCTGGCCATGGCGCAGGCCGAAGCCTATGAAGTGCACGCCATTAGTTTTGCTTATGGACAGCGGCACGATTTAGAGCTTACGCGCGCGAAAACCATTGCTGCAAAAGCGGGCGTGAAAGACCACCGCATCGCCACGGTAGATTTGCGGCTGTTTGGCCATAGTGCGCTGACCGATGATATTGCTGTGCCCAAATCACGCAGCGTGGAAGAAATCGGCACCGGTATTCCGGTGACGTATGTGCCCGCCCGCAATACGATTTTCCTTTCGCTGGCGCTGGGCTTTGCCGAAAGCATTGGCGCATATGATATTTTTATCGGCGTGAATGCGCTGGATTATAGTGGCTATCCCGATTGCAGGCCGGAATATATTGAAGCGTTCCAGCGCATGGCAAACCTTGCCACGGCTGCGGGCGTGGAAGGCAAAGGTGCCATTAAGATTCATGCACCGCTGCAGCACTTAAGCAAAGCAGACATTATTAAAGAAGGTTTGCGCCTTGGGGTAGATTACAGCCTCACCATCAGCTGCTATGACCCCGTGGGTGAAAAGCCCTGCGGCCAGTGCGATGCCTGCTTACTGCGCCAAAAAGGTTTTGAACAAAACGGTCTTAAAGACCCGGCGTTAACACAAGAATGATTTACTTCAAGTGCACCCATTGATAGAGTAAGTACATGGAAACAATGACCCAAAACCCGCCTACCACCGGCACAGCCAGCACGGCAGTTGAAGGCGAGCGTATTTATAATCGCCGCGTTACGGATCAGCTGCTCTATTACTGGCTGATGAAGAAGGGTAAACGCGCTTACCCGCCAGAAGAAGAGATGCAGCCGGATGATTTGCCAGAAGCATGGCGCTACTGCTTCTTGATTCAGCGGCTCGATGTCGAAAAAGGCGGCGTGTATAATTACAGCTATTTGGGTGATGCCATTAAGCAGTCGTATAAAATCGGCGTGCTGGAAGAAGGGCTTTTGCCGATGATTTCGCCAAAAGCTACCCTGCTGCACGCCAAATTTGTGGATGTGCTGCGCACCGGCAAACCGCTGATTGAATCGGGTGAAGGGATGAACATCAATAAAATGGTAGCGTACCGCCAGTGCTTCCTTCCGCTGGGCCCAGACAATGCGCCGCCGGATTTTATTATCGGCTGTGTGAACTACAAAATCGTTAAAACGTGATAGGTGCCCCGCGATGAGTGAGGCAGAGGTTCTGATGCCCCAGCTTTCTGACATGGCGGAAGAAGTGCGGCGCAATGACCGCGATCGTTTTTTATGCACGTTATTCGCCCCCGAAGCCGCCCGCGAAGGCCTGTTTGCGCTCTATGCATTTAATCTGGAAATTGCCAAAACCCGCGAAGCAGTAAGCGAAACCATGCTGGGGCTGATGCGCCTTACCTGGTGGCGTGAAGCAGTGGAAGATTTATTTGAGGGCCGTGTGCGCCGCCATGTGGTGCTGGAAGCACTCGCGCCGCTCGCGCAGCAAAAAATTATTTCCCGCGAGGCGCTGATTCGCCTGATTGATGTGCGTGAAGCGGATGTGGCGGGCGAAGCACCGCCAGATATTAAGGCACTCGAATTTTATGCCGAAAGTTCTTCCTCTGTTTTGTTGGAGCAGGCGCTTAGCGTGCTCGAGGCAGAGGATGAAAACACCCGCGCGCTGGCATATCATTTAGGTATCGCCTATGCGCTAGTAGGGCTGTTGCGTTCAGCGCGGATCCATTTCATGCAGGGTAAAGTATTTTTCCCGCAGGAGCTGATGCACCAGCACCATTTGACGCTGGACCATTTCGGCGGTGTGGAGTTTTTAGAAAACTCCCGCAAGGTGGTGGAGCCGATGGCGGTACTGGCGCGTGAGCATTTGCATGAGGCGCGGATGGTGCGGAAGAATCTTCCGGCTGCGGTACGCCGCAAAGCGCAGCATGTGCTGCTGTTCGGTACGCTGGCGGAAACCTATCTGCGCCGCATTGAAAAAGCGAAATACGACGTGTTCGCAACTGATCTTGAGCAAGGTCGTTTGGGTCTGCAGCTTCGTATGCTGAAAGAAGCGTGGTTTTTCTAAGCCGCTTTTTTCAGCCCAAGCCAGCTATTGATTTCTTCCAGCGCGCGCGCGCAATAGGCTTCCTTGCGTTGCGCTTTTTTCACGCGCATACCAAGCGGTGCGAATAAACCAAAATTCACATTCATCGGCTGGAAACTGCTGGCATCCTGTTCATCACTCACATGCCCGCCGGTAATGTGATTCAGCAACGAACCCATCGCGGTGGTGGGTGGTGGTGGTTGCATTATTTCACCCGCAAGTTCAGCGGCGGCGAAGCGCCCGGCGAGTAAACCCATAGCCGCACTTTCCACGTAACCTTCCACGCCCGTAACTTGCCCTGCAAAACGGATATGCGGATGGGTTTTAAGGCGCAGCGCCGCATCGAGTAATTTCGGGCTATGAATGAACGTGTTACGGTGAATGCCGCCAAGACGCGCAAACTCTGCGTTTTCTAAACCGGGAATGCTGCGGAAAATATCGGACTGCACACCGTATTTCAATTTTGTTTGGAAGCCGACCATGTTGTAGAGCGTGCCGAGTTTATTATCCTGCCGCAGCTGCACCACCGCATGCGGGCGCTTGCCGGTGTGCGGGTCGGTAAGCCCCACAGGCTTCATTGGGCCATAGCGTAGCGTGTCCAAGCCGCGTTCGGCCATCACTTCAATCGGCAGGCAACCTTCAAAGTAAGGCGTGTTTTTTTCCCACTCTTTGAACTCGGCTTTTTCACCGTCGATGAGCGCTTTAATAAAGGCCTTATACTGCGCTTCGTCCATCGGGCAGTTGATGTAATCTTTACCCGTGCCGCCAGGCCCCGGTTTGTCGTAGCGCGACTGGAACCACGCCACATCCATGTTCACGGAATCTTTATGCACGATGGGTGCGATGGCATCAAAGAAAGCGAGATATTCTTCACCCGTGGCTTTTAAAATGGCACTTGAGAGTGCGCCGGAGGTAAGTGGCCCCGTGGCGATAATCACGCTGCCCCAGCTGGCGGGTGGCAGGTCGGTGATTTCCTCCCGCGTGATGGAAATATTCGGGTGCGTGGTGATGGCTTTGGTAACGGCGGCAGAGAAATGGTCGCGGTCCATCGCCAGTGCGCCACCCGCGGGCACTTTGTGCGCATCGGCGCAGGAAAGAATGAGTGAGTTGCAGCGGCGCATTTCTTCGTGTAGCACGCCAATGGCAGAGGCGGTTGCGTCGTCGCTGCGGAAAGAGTTGGAGCAGACAAGTTCAGCAAAATTATCCGTATGATGCGCTTCGGTTTTGCGTGTTTCGCTACGCATTTCATGGAGCACTACGCTTACGCCACGCTCTGCGGCTTGCCACGCAGCCTCGCTGCCAGCCAGCCCGCCGCCGATAATGTGGAGTGCTTTTTTCATGAAGGCTTACCCGTTGATGATGGCGAGCACTTGGTCGTGCGTGCGGCGGTCACCCGTGGCGATAACGCGGCCGTCGGATGTGCGCGTGATGGGATTGCCTTCCCAGTCGGTAAAAATGCCATGTGCGCCGCGAATGATGGGCGCGAGGGCACAAAAATCATGCGGTTTTAAATCGGTTTCGATGATGACATCGAGAAAGCCGCTGGCAA
The DNA here is from genome assembly GCA_044356525.1 of Rickettsiales bacterium. Classification (GTDB taxonomy): domain Bacteria; phylum Pseudomonadota; class Alphaproteobacteria; order Rickettsiales; family RGZB01; genus CAYXPR01. Next base: position 248,316 of record JBIKVZ010000001.1, on the reverse strand, counting down.
GCAGGCCATAGGAATAACAGTCGCCGCCATAGGTAACGTAGCGCGCCGCTTCGCGTACGCGCTCGAATGTGTCGCGGTCACCGCCCTTAAACATGTTCGGGCTGGTGGTGGACAGCATCGCCGCATCAAGGCTTTCGCAGCTGCGCGTGCGGATGGGGTCGTAATTAAAATTAGTGGCAAAGCCCTTCACGCCGGTCCAGCGCTCGCCCAGAATTGGCTGGTCGATAATGCCTAAAATCGGTTCATCGCCGTGTACGAGCGAAATCAGCGTGCCGAAAATCGGCTTGCCGATCATGAAAGATTTGGTGCCGTCAATCGGGTCGATAATCCATTTATACGGTGCGTCGGCCAGCGTGGCGTCAAACTCTTCGCCGATGATGCCGTGCTCAGGGTAGGTCTGGTGAATATAGGCACGCAGCGTGCGCTCAATTTCGCGGTCGGCCTTGGTAACGGGCGAGAGGTCTTCTTTTTGCTCAGCGTCTAACGGTTTGCGGAAATATTTCCGGATGATTTCACCGGAAATGGTCGCAAGCTGCTCGGCAAAGGGGATGAAGGATTCTGGCGGGGTAAAAGAGCCATTCGAAGTTTTCGTCATGCGGCGGAACGCGTCCTTATAGGTTCTTGGCGATATTTTACCCCCTTATGGCAGGGAATGCAAAAAGAAGAAAGCCCAAAAACATTAAAATAGTAACCTTTTATGGCCTTTGAGGGCGGATTTCTGCCTTCCGTTACGAAGCCATTGTGGATTGAAAGGATTTTGGCTAGAAAGAACACATATGAAAATTTTGGTATTAGGTGCGGGCATCACGGGCGTCACGGCGGCGTATTTATTGTCGCGCCGTGGGCACGAAGTTACGGTGGTGGAGCGTCATGAAAATGCCGGTCGCGAGACCAGCTTTGCCAATGGCGGCCAGCTTTCTTATTCGCATGCTGAGCCATGGGCAAACCCGGAAGCGCTGGTAAAAATTCTGAAGTGGATTTGGCGCGATGACGCGCCGCTGAAGTTCCGCCCTAGCCTTGACCCGCATATGTGGGCGTGGAGCCTAAAGTTCCTGGCGCAATGTTCGCATAAAAAAGCGCTCATTACGACGGCGAACACCCTGCGTCTGGCGCTTTATTCGCGCGTGGTGCTACAGCAGATTGCCAAAGATGCAGGCATTGATTTCCATTACCACCAGAAGGGCATTTTACATATTTTCCGCAGCGAGAAGGCACTTGAGGGTGCGCGGAAAATGGCGAAGTATCAGGAGTCGCTCGGCTGCCCTTATGAAGAACATTCGCTGACGCAATGTTTAGAAAAAATCCCGACGCTGAAATCAATTCGCAGCGAATTGACGGGCGGGCTGTTTTTCCCCACCGATGAATCGGGCGATATTTTTCTCTATTGCCAAGCCCTCGCCAAAAAATGTGCGGGCGTGGAATTTAAATATGGCACACACATTACGCGCCTCTTGTCAGAAGGCGACACGATTACCGGTGTGGAAACCGACAAAGGCACGCTGAAGGCCGACCGCTACGTGATGGCGATGGGCTCCTATAGCGCGATTTATTTGCGGCAGGTGGGCGTGCGTGCGCCGATTTACCCGATGAAGGGTTACAGCATCTCTGTGCCGCTGAAAAACCCTGAGTCCATTTCGAATGTGAGCCTCACTGACCAAGAGCATAAGTTGGTGTATAGCCGCCTGGGCAACGTGCTGCGCGTGGCCGGCACGGCGGAATTTGCGGGTTACAGCCAAACGGTGAATAAGAAACGCGTGGCGGCGCTGAAAACACAAGTGGCACGCCTTTACCCCGGCGTGGGCGATGTCGAAAGCTCCACCGAGTGGGCCTGCATACGCCCGCAAACGCCAGACGGCGCGCCGATCTTAGGCCGTACGAAATATAAGAACCTGATTTTGAATACCGGCCACGGCACACTGGGCTGGACGCTCGGCCCTGGCAGCAGCCAGATTATCACCGACCTGATTGATGGAAAATCACCCGGTATTGACCTTAGTGGCCTTACCATCGATCGGTATTAAGCGTGCCACTTACCCAGCACATTACGTGTCCGAATCCTGATACAAACGGCACACATAAATTAGCGCTCCACCAATGGGGCGATGATAAAAACCCACGCACGTTGATTTGTGCCCACGGCATGACGCGCAATGCGCGTGACTTTGATTTTTTGGCTTCCGCTCTCGAAAAAAATTACCGCATTCTATGCCCCGATGCGGCAGGGCGCGGTAAAAGCGACTGGCTGGAAAATCCGCTATGGTATGGCTACCCCACCTATGTGGGCGACATGTTTGCCCTGTTTGCGCAGCGCAGCCTTACGCAGGTGGATTGGGTTGGCACTTCCATGGGCGGGCTGACGGGCATGATGATTGCCGCCGCGCAGCCACAAATAATTCGCCGCTTGGTGATTAATGACATCGGGCCGTTTTTACCGAAGGAAGCCCTCGCGCGCCTTGCAACCTATGTAGGGCAGGTGACGTATTTTATGGATGAAGAAGAAGCCTTCCGCGCCGCAAAAATCATTTACGCCCCATGGGGCATTGCCGATGAAAACCACCTGCGGCACATTGTGCAGCACAGTTTGCGCCGCACGGAAAAAGGCCTGGCCTGGCACTATGACCCCGCCATCGGCCAAGCGTTTCGTGAAGCAGACGGCAGCCTTAAAAAAATGGAAGATGCTGATTTATGGGCGGTGTGGGAAAAAGTGAAATGCCCCGTGCTGCTACTGCGCGGTGCGGAATCAGATTTGCTGTCTGCGGCCACCACGGCGCGGATGAAAGAAATGCATCCGGCGATGGAAATTGAAGAATACCCCGGCATCGGCCATGCACCCGCGCTGATGGACGAAGCACAAATCGGCCGCGTGAAGTCATTTCTGTTGGTGGACTAGTAGAACAGCCTTTCGAGCCAATTGCCGTATTCTAGCAGTACGGTGCGGGTGTTGCCTGACAGGCCGCCTAGCGTGGTTTCGATGTGCACTTCTTCACCCGGCTCCAGCATCTTGACGTTTTCTGGCGCGTATTTCAGCGTGCCCATTACGTTGCCGCCTTCGGACAGCACACGAATTTGAATGGGAGATGCGAAGCGATTTTCTGTGCCAGACTCATTCGCCAACCGCCCCTGAAAGGTCATTTTCAATTTATTGTCGGTGCGGGTGAAGCTGGCGGTAATGTCTTTAATCGCCATGCTGTCTGCGCGGTGAAGGCCCACTGCGCCGTAAATACTGCTGGTGAAAGGAAACTTTGTTTCCAGCACCGTTTGAAAGCCGAAAAAGCTGATAAAAGCAGCAGCCACTAACATGGCGACCGCGTTATATTTCAAACCGGCTGACACTGGTGCGTTTGCGTGCACGGGCAGGTTGCTGCCCTGTGGCATGGGAGCAGGACCGGATGGGGCCGGCGTAACCTGCGAAAGGTCGGCTACTTTATTGAGCGGCATCTGCTTCCAGCTATGGCCGCACTCGGTGCAGCGTACGGGGCGCCCTTCGGCGGAAATAGCATCCGCTGGAACAGCGTATTTCGTTTGGCAGGCTGGGCAGACGATAATCACCTAAAAAAACTCCCAAAACTTTGCGGATAGGGGATTGTATCCCAAGGGAAATATATGTAGGCTAACGCGCCTTGAGGCCAATTGCAAGCAAGGAAGAAGGGGCCACGCATACCATGAAACTGGTGCTGCTCGATAGAGATGGCGTTATTAACCAAGACCGCGAGGATAGTGTAAAATCTCCGGCGGAGCTGGTGCTGTTGCCCGGCGTGGGGCAGGCGATTTCGTCGCTGAATATGGCGGGGTTTTATGTAGCCGTGTGCACCAATCAGTCGATTGTGGGTCGCGGCATTATTACCGAAGAAGAACTACGCCGCATTCACGAGGCGATGCTAACGCAGCTGGCAAAAGAGAAAGCCCGTATTCACCATATTTTTTATGCGCCGGATGCACCGGAAAAGGCCACCTCGCGCCGCAAACCCGGTGCGGGCATGCTGATTGAAGCGATGACGCACTACCATGTGCCGGCTGAACATACCGTGATGGTGGGCGACAACTTGATTGATATTCAAGCGGCCAGGGCTGCAGGATGCCACCGCATTTTGGTCAAAACCGGTAAAGGTGCAAAGACTTTGGCACAGGGCATTCCCGCGCAGCTTGAGCCGGTGCGCGTGTGTGCGGATTTACCGGAGGCTGCAAAAAAAATTCGGGAGATGTGGAAATGAAGCGCTTCCTGATTTACCCGCTGTTGTTTGTAAAATTGTGGCTACTTGTATTCGTAGTGTTCCTGTTTCACATTTCTATACGCTCGCCAGAAAATCGTGGTACGCACACCGATGCGATTGCGGTGCTGACGGGCAGCAGTGAGCGTCTTTCCGTAGCACTGAACCTGCTCGATGAAGGACAAGCGCCGGAATTATTTATTTCCGGCGTGGGTGGCGGCGCTGAACTTTTCAATATTTATCCTGATCCGGCTTCGAAGCAAAAACTGGAGCGCCTGAAGGAGCAAATTACCATCGGCGCTGAAGCACCGGACACAGTGGGCAATGCCATTGAAACATTGGCGTGGATGAAAATTCGCAACCATAAAAGCGTACGGCTGGTGACTTCAAACTATCATATGCCGCGCAGCCGCATGGAGTTCTGGCGGGCAGGCAATAGCGATGTAACGATTGTGGAGCACCCTGTGCTGTCGATTGACATTAGTGATGGCGTGCCACCAAACGGCGCGCGGGTTGCATGGCTTCTGTTTAAAGAATACAATAAATTCCTCGCCGCAACGGTGCGGGCTGTCGTAGAAAAATTATTGGGGATTGCATGATTATTCTTCGTTCCACGATATACAATCTGTACCTGATACTGGTGACCATTTTTTTCGGGTTGGGGTTGATGCCAATCGGCATACTGACCCGCAAAACGGCACTACGTGTGGTGGTGCAGCCATGGGCGCGGAGCGTGATTTGGGGCGCAAAGGTGATCTGCGGCATTGAATATGAAATTCGTGGCCGTGAAAATGTACCCGCGACGCCAGTGATTTACGCGCCTAAGCACCAAAGCGCTTGGGAAACGGTAGCGTTTTTATATCTGCCCGATAAACCTTCTTTTGTACTGAAAAAAGAACTGCTCATGCTGCCAATTATCGGCTGGTACATCCAGCGCATTGGCTCCATCATCATCGACCGCAAGGCGGGCCCGCAGGCGATTAAAAAAATGCTAAAACAAGCCAAGGCGATGGTGGCAGACGGCTACAGTGTGATTATTTTCCCTGAAGGTACGCGCACCAAAGTGGGCGAAAGCGGTACGTATCACCCCGGCGTGGCGGCGCTTTATAGTCATTTAGATGTGCCGCTTGTGCCGGTTGCGCTGAATTCCGGTATTAGTTGGGGGCGGTATGCATTCACCAAAAAACCGGGCAAAGTCATTGTAGAATTTTTGCCTGCCATTGCGCCGGACCGCTTGCGCCGCGACCAGCTGCTTGATACCCTTGCGGGGCAGGTGGAACCTGCCACCCGCAGGCTGGAAGAAGAAGGCCGGAGCGCGATGGAAAAAAAGGATTAAGGCGCATGCCAATCACCATTTCTGAACAGCAATTGGTAAGCCATGGTGTTGATGCCGCGCTCGCAAAAGAAGCGGCGTCAAAAGCGACGGCGCTACTTACCGCGCTGCCTGAAACACCCGTAGCGGGCGCGCAGCGCTGGGCGGCGCTGAAAGATAATTTCTTGTTACCCAGCCACCCGATGGCGCTGCACCGTGCGCTCTTTGAGCTGGCCTATGCAGGATGGGATGAAGCTAAACAAGGCCTGCGCACGGCATGGACGCCCACCGAAAAACACATGGCAGCTACAAATATTTCGGCGCTGCTGAAAGCAAATACATTAAAAGATGTGGATGCGCTGTACCAGTTTTCTATCAATGAAAGTCAATCATTCTGGCAGCAGGTGGTGGATAAAATGGGTATTGCATTTTCAGGCGCGGCCCCGAAAACACTGGTGGATGTATCACATCCTGAAACACCAAAATGGTTCTCCGGCGCGAAACTGAATAGTGCAGAGAGCTGCTTCGTTGCGCCGCCTTCAGCGACAGCGATTCTCTATCAAAAAGAAGGCACGCCGGGAATTCGCACGATTACATTTGCGGAGTTGAACCGTGCCTCACGTCGCGTGGCTTCGGCGCTGACCAAGCACGGCTTTAAAGTGGGTGACCGTTTTGCCATCGATATGCCGATGAATGTTGAGGCAGTAGAAATTTTCCTCGGCATTCTGATGATGGGCGGCACGGTTGTTTCGCTCGCCGATAGTTTTAAAGCGCCGGACATCGAAATTCGCCTTGAGGTGTCAAAACCCGTGGCGGCAATTTTTACACAAGACGTAACGGGTGGTGCGCGCAAGTTCCCGCTTTACCCGAGTGTTTTGGAAGCAAAAAATTGCCCGCGCGCGATTGTGGTGACCGAAAATGCCGCGTATACATTGCTGCGCAAAGAAGACATTTCTTTTGCTGATTTCGTGAAAGGCGCACCGGATGATTTTGTGCCCGTGCCGCTTTCGCCGGAGCATTTTATCAATATTATTTTTTCGTCTTCTACGTCTTCACCCAAAGAAAAAGCGGGTGAAAAACCCAAGCCGCCAAAGGCGATTCCGTGGAAGGCGAACACCGCTATTAAAAGCGGTGCGGATGCGATGTTGCACCACGATGTGCAGGCGGGCGACGTGCTGTGCTGGCCAACAAATCTCGGCTGGATGATGGGCAGCTTTGCCATTTTCGGCGCGTTTATGAACAAGGCCGCGCTGGCACTTTTTGATGGCAATGTCGTGAGTGCTGAATTCTGCAAGTTCGTTGAAAACGCAGGCGTTACAATGCTTGGGCTGGTGCCAACGATTGCGGAAGGTTGGGAGAAAAACGACCTCACCAAGGGATGCGATTGGAGCAAAATCAAATGCTTTAGCTCCACGGGCTCGCCTTCAAACCCGAAGAATTATTTTTACCTGATGAGCCGCGCGAAAGGCTACCGCCCCGTGATTGAATATATGGGTGGTACGGAAATTGGCGGCGGGTATCTTTCTGCCACACTGCATCATGCGCTTGCGCCCTCGACGTTCTCCACACCGACGTTCGGTACGGAATTATTTCTGCCGGAAGAAGAAACGGCAGACTGGCGCAAAGGCGAAGTATTTATCGTGATGCGCGGTAGCAAAACAGAATGCCCGCCCATGGGGCTTTCCACCGAGCTTTTAAATTTTAATCACCATGAAAAATATTTTGAGCGCGGGCTTAAAAACAAAAAAGACCATCTGCTGCGCGAACATGGCGATGTGATTGATGTGCTGCCGAGCGGCTTGTTCCGTAGCGGTGGTAGGTCAGATGATGGCATCAACATCAATGGCATTAAAACCAGCTCGCTTGATATTGAGAACTATATTAAGGATGCGCGCATCTCAGGCCTTAAAGAAGTTGCCGCCATCGGCGTTCGCCCACCCGAAGGCGGGGAAGATTGGCTGGTGATTTATGCGGTGAAGGATGATGGTGCTAGCCTCACATCTGACAGCCTGAAGCCACCCATCCGCGAGGCCATCAAGGCGCGCAACCCGCAGCTTGCCCGCGTGCAGGATGTGGTGCTGATTGAAAAGCTGCCTTTAACGGCCAGCGGAAAACTTCGCCGCCGCTTTCTGCAGGACAGCTACCTTGAGGCCAAAAAGTAGCTATAAAACAAGTGGTTAAATAGCAATCCGGCGGTTAATAATCTTTTAATCATTCCACGGTATACTAGCTGGGAGTCATTAAAGGAGCGCCAGATGGTAAAATCACCCAAAATTGATACGAGTAGTCCCGAGGCAATTATTAAGCTGGCGAAGCGCCACCTGAAAGAGGATGATTTTTGGGGCATCCAGATGGTTCACGATACACAAGATGAACAAGTCGCAGCCTTCAGAGAAGAATTAGAAAAGAAAGGCATCTTGAAGCCAAAAGAAGACAAGATGCACGACACATCAGAAGTGCCAGCGCCCCAGCAGCAGCGGGTGGAGCAAGAAGCCCAGCGTGTGGAAGCGCCCCGAAAGCGTCAAAAAGCAGATGAAGATAAAACGATAGCTGAGAGGGTTACACAGGAAAAGCCAGCCAAAAAAACCGTTTCCATTTCTGATATTCTGAAAACTGATGGTAAAAAAAGCACCATTTCTCGCGTTGGGGTGAGCAGGAAAACGGCAATATCGTGATTGCGATTGCCGCGAACCATAAAACCCCAGTGGGCGAGGGCAAGGAAAGCACCATTTGGTTGGCTAAGCAGTTGCAGAAAATGGGGCTGACCATTGAAAAGACTATCGATAAGCAAGGCCGCCCACATGATATCGGCCACACCCATGCCGATGGCAAAAGCCCTGAGCATTACAGCTTTACGGTGTCGGGAACACCCGAGCAACTTGCCAAGCTCAAGGCACAACTGGAGGGTCGCACCAAAGAAGGTGTTGATGAAAACAAAGCGGTTGCTAAATTGGCAGAAAAGCTGGCGAGCAGCCCGAAGCCGGTGCGCGAGCTTTAAGCGCTTTAGGCGTCCAGCACGGCTTTCAGTGCATTTTCCACAATGAAGTCGCGGCGTGGTTCGACCACGTCACCCATCAGCGTTGAAAAGACTTCGTCGGCCTTTTCCGCATGCTCGACATTCACTTGCAGCAATGTGCGGCTTTCAGGGTTTAGTGTGGTGTCCCACAGCTGTTCGGCGTTCATTTCACCCAGACCTTTGAAACGGCTTACCGTGCAGCCTTTGCGGCCGAACTGTTCCACGGCTTCCAGCAGCGAAGTGGGAGAGTGTACACTGGCTTCCAATCCCTTTTTATCGGCACCGGATTTCTTCTCTAGTGTAGCGGTGCCCTCAAACGTTTCCGCTAGCACTTTGCCGAGTGCGCCGAGTTCTGCAGCGTCGGCATGACCGAGCACGGCATTATCAATCGCCACTTTTTCTTCTACACCACGCACGGTGCGAGACAGCACGATGCCATTTTGTTCGGCAGTGCCTTTCCAGCTGGCATTGGCGCTTTCAAGCGTGTTGAGCTGTTCAGCAACGAGCTTGGCTTTTTTCGCCAGGTCACCCGTTTTGCCGTCGAGCGCGCCAGCGAGCGCAGCAGCCTGCATGAGTTTTGCAGGCACACGGCGCGAAAGCTGTTCGAGCTTACGGCAGAATTTGCGAGCATCTTCCACCAGCGCATCTAAATCTGCACCGGCACGTTGACCGCCCGGTGTAGAAAGCACGGTACCTTCCAGCGCACTGGAGGTGATGAAGGCTTCAAACGAGGCATCATCTTTGAGGTATACTTCGCTCGTGCCCTTTTTCACTTTGTAAAGGGGTGGCTGCGCGATGTAGAGATAGCCACGCTCAATGATTTGCGGCATTTGGCGGTAGAAGAAAGTCAGAATCAGCGTACGGATGTGTGCACCGTCTACGTCAGCGTCCGTCATGATGATGATTTTGTGGTAGCGGACTTTTTGGATATCGAAATCTTCCGTGCCGATACCCGCGCCAATGGCGGTGATAAGTGTGCCCACTTCGGCAGAGGAAAGAATTTTATCAAAACGCGCGCGTTCCACGTTCAGGATTTTACCTTTGAGCGGCAAAATGGCCTGGTTGGCACGGCTGCGCCCTTGCTTGGCGGAACCGCCTGCGCTGTCACCCTCAACGATGAAGATTTCAGATTTTGACGGGTCGCGTTCTTGGCAGTCTGCCAATTTGCCTGGCAGGCTGGAAATATCGAGTGCCCCTTTGCGGCGGGTCAGCTCGCGTGCTTTGCGTGCGGCTTCGCGCGCAGAGGCGGCTTCAATCGCCTTGCCGATGATGATGCGGGTTTCAGTGGGGTGTTCTTCAAACCACTGGCCGAGTTTATCGTTTACGACGCCTTCCACCACAGAGCGGACTTCGGAGGAAACGAGTTTGTCTTTTGTTTGTGATGAGAATTTCGGATCCGGCACTTTTACGGACAGCACGCAGGTGAGGCCTTCGCGCACGTCTTCACCGGAAAGGTCGATTTTCGCCTTCTTGGTAATGCCGAGCAGTTCGGCGTAGTTATTCACCTGACGCGTGAGCCCCGCGCGGAAGCCCATCAGGTGCGTGCCGCCGTCTTTCTGGCGGATGTTGTTGGTGAAGGTCAGCACATTTTCGTGGTAGCTGTCGTTCCATTCAAGACTGACTTCTACACTGATCGGGCCGTCTTCGCCGCGAAGGAGCACCGGTTCGTGCATCGCTTTTTTGTTACGGTCGAGATACCGCACGAAGGCTTCCACGCCGCCTTCATAAAATAGCTCGGATTCTTTTACTTCATCCGTGCGCTCATCGCGCAGGAAAATGCGGACACCGGAATTCAGGAACGCGAGTTCGCGCAGGCGATGCTCAAGCGTTTCAAAATCAAAGTCGGTGTTGGTGAAGGTCTGCTTGGATGGCAGGAAGGTGACGCGGGTGCCGCGCTGGCCTTTTGCAGGGCCGACTTCTTTCAGACGTGCTTCTGCATCACCGTGTTTAAAGCGCATGAAATGTTCGCGGTCATTGCGCCAGATGGTGAGGTCGAGCGTTTCAGACAGTGCATTCACCACCGATACGCCCACGCCGTGCAGACCGCCGGACACTTTATAGGAGTTCTGGTCGAACTTACCGCCGGCATGCAGCTGCGTCATGATAACTTCAGCAGCAGAGATGCCTTCTTCTTTGTGGATGTCAGTCGGGATACCGCGACCGTTATCTTCCACCGTTACCGAACCGTCTTTGTTCAGCGATACTTGTACTTTGGTGCAGTAACCTGCGAGCGATTCGTCGATGGCGTTGTCGACCACTTCATACACCATGTGGTGCAGACCGGAGCCATCGTCCGTGTCGCCAATATACATGCCGGGGCGTTTTCGAACGGCTTCAAGGCCCTTCAAAACCTTAATCGACTCTGAGGTATAATCTGCGCCGTCGGCCACTTGTTTTTTCGCTTTGATTTCTGGTGAAGTCATAGGTTTTTTTATTCCCCATCATTAACTGGCCGGATTCTAGCGGATTTGAAGGTGGCGCACAAGGCAAAACAGCATTTTTTGACGCGGCTAAAACCCGCAGAAAACCTAGGGTTTTTAAGGGTTAATGCGGCGGCGTTTATTTAGCCCGAAAAGGGAAGGGAAAAATGCTGCGCTTTGGGGAGCAAAGCGGTGAAAAGATGGGTGTCGGTTCCGGTCATCCAGCACTGGGCTTTGAGCGCCAAAATTTCATCGAATAAACTGGCGCGACGGTCTTCATCCAGATGCGCGACCACTTCATCGAAAAGTAAAATGGGAACCAGCCCATGCCATTTTGATTTTGCGCGCGCGGCAGCGAGCGTGATGCCAAGCAGCAAGGCTTTTTGTTCGCCAGTGGAGCACAAGCCGGCTGGCATATTTTTATCCAGATGCTCCACAAGGAAATCGCTGCGGTGTGGCCCGAAGTTTGTTTTGCCGGTTTCGCGGTCGAGCTCGCGTGAGTGTGAAAGTTCATCGCGCAAAATTTCTTCCGCGCGAATGGCATTGCCGCCGTGCGCAAGGGTGGACTCCACGCTACCGGAAATTGCGAGCTTTGCTTTAGGGAAGGGGCTTTGTGCTTCGTTTACGGAAGTTTGCAAAAGCCCGATGGCTTCGAGGCGTGCAGCGGCAATCGCGATGGCCTGTTCGGCCATGCGTTCTTCCAAAATTTCAATCCAGTTAATGTCCGCGCGGCGGTCATACAGCAAGCGCTTGCGTTCGTTTTTAGCGTGTTCATAAATGGCGAGCTGCCGCGTGTGGTCGGGGTAAAAAATCCCTGCGAGCTTATCGAGCCATTGGCGGCGGCTGGTGGTGCTTTCGTTCAACGTTTGGTCCATCTGTGGCGTGAGGCCGAGCACAGACACATAAGCGGCGAGGGCATTTTGGCTGCGTGCGTTCTGCCCTTCAATGCGCACGATGCGCTTCTCGCCATCCGCGAGTGGGTCTTTGCCCGTACCAATGCGGACACTACCTTCTGCTGTGCGCACGAGAGCAGAAACAGCCCACGGATAATCCTGCGCGTTTTCGCGGTGAGAAAGCTCCTGTGGGCGCGCACCACGCAAACCACGGCCCGGTGCGAGCAGCGACACGGCCTCAAGAATATTGGTTTTGCCGGTGCCATTTGCGCCGGTGAGAATAACGGGCGTGGGCTCAAGCTCCAGTTTCAAGCTCGCATAATTACGGAAATGCGAAAGCGACAGGCTGGCTAGCGATAATGCAAAAGCCCCCTCAGCGCGGGCGGAGGGGGCTTTGATAAGCGGATCATGCATGAAAATGTACGAGCGTCCCTTGGTTAACCTTAAGAACTACACGCGCATTGGCATCAGCACATAGAGCGCGCCGACGTCTGATGGGTCGCGCACCACAACCGGCGCTGCAGGATCAGAGAACAGGAACTGTACACTGTCGCCTTCCAACTGGCCCATCATTTCAAGCACGTAGCGGCTGTTAAAACCGATATCCATCGTGTCTGCACCGTAGCTGCCTTCGATTTCTTCTTCGGCATTACCGGCTTCAGGGCTGGAAGCGGAGAGGTTAATTTTGTTTGGCTTTAATGACAGGCGCACCGCGCGGGTTTTTTCCGTCGCAATTGTGGACACGCGATCCACGGCTTCCATGAAAGACTTTGCGTTCACCGACAGGGTCTTGTCGTTGCTGGCAGGAATCACGCGTTCATAGTCCGGGAAGGTGCCATCAATCAGCTTGGACAGCAGCACCGTATCACCACTGGCTACTTTGATTTTGGTTTCCGATACGGAAATTTCTACATCACCCACCTGTTCTTCGAGCAGCTTGCGGATTTCTGAAACGGTTTTGCGTGGGATGATAATGCCCGGCATATCTTTTGCGCCAGCTGGCACCGGTGCTTCGATGCGTGCAAGGCGGTGACCGTCGGTCGCAACGGCTTTCAGCATGATTTCGCCTTTACCGCTTTTTGCCGTGTGCAGATAAATACCGTTCAAATAATAACGGGTTTCTTCCGTGCTCATGGCGAAACGGGTTTTATCAATCAGCGCCGCAAATTCTTTGGGCGACAGTTTGAAGCTGTGCGTCATCGCGCCTTCGCTGATGACAGGGAAATCATCGGCTGGCAGATACGACAGAGCAAAACGTGCTTTACCGCCTTTTACTTTCAGCTGGTTGCTGGCGCCATCGCTTTCAATTTCCACCTGGCAGCCTTCCGGCAGTTTGCGCACGATGTCATACAGCGTGTGTGCTGGCACCGTGACAGAGCCTTGCTTGGCAACCGTAGCTGGCACTTTTTCGGTAGCAACAATATCCATATCCGTTGCGGTGAGGAAGAACCCGTCTTTGCTGGCTTCGAGTTTGATGTTCGCCAGAATCGGAATCGTGTTCCGCTTTTCAACGATGCTTTGTAAGCGCCCGAGTGACTTTAAAAAATGGCTGCGTTCAATGGAAAGCGCCAGTGTGTGCTCAGACGTAACTTTCTTCGCGGTCGCGGGCATAGTATGTACCTTCAACGGATGCGTTATAAAAATGTAAAAAAACCAAGTTCCCGGCTTCTTGTATAGCAAGGCTGAAGCAAGTCTGCAACAGTGTTTATCAGGCTTTTTTTGAGCCGTTTTTAGCTCTGTAACATGCGGGTCAGAAGCTGGATGTCGTCCGCCAGTTCTTTGTCCTGCCCGGAAAGCTCTTCAATGCGCTTTACGGCATGCATCACCGTGGTGTGGTCGCGACCACCAAATTTGCGCCCAATTTCAGGCAGCGAGTGGCTGGTGAGGCGCTTCGACAGATACATGGCCAGCTGGCGCGGGCGGGCAATATGCTTGCTGCGGCGCTCAGAATGCAGGTCGGCGATGCGCAGGTTACAATGGTCGCATACGGCTTTTTTAATGTCATCTACCGTTACCACGCGCTGATTGGCGCGCAGCAGGTCTGATAAAATCGCCTGCGTGCCCTCAAGCGTGATTTCGCGGCCCACGAGGCGGCTGTGTGCTACCACTTTATTCAGGGCGCCTTCCAGTTCGCGCACGTTTGAGGTGATTTTATGGGCGAGGAATTCGGTCACACCATGCGGCACAGCAATCTGCATCGCGGCCACTTTGCTCTGCAAAATACCAAGGCGCAGTTCGTAAGTGGTGGTGTGAATGTCGGCCACTAAGCCCCAGCCGAGGCGTGAGCGGATGCGCTCTTCCACGCCTTCTAGGTCCGAAGGGCTGCGGTCAGCGGAGATAATCAGCTGTTTATTGTTATCAATCAGTGCATTGCAGGTGTGGAAGAATTCTTCCTGCGTGCTGTCCTTGCCGCTGATGAACTGAATGTCATCGACCATCAGCACATCAACCGAGCGGAACAAATCTTTGAATTGCATGATGGTTTTATCGCGCAGCGCACGAATAAACAGGTACATGAACTTTTCAGCGGAGAGATACACCGCCGAACGCGTTGGGTTGTTCGTTTTAATATGGTGGGCAATGGCGTGCATCAGGTGCGTTTTGCCAAGACCAACACCGCCATATAAGAAGAGTGGGTTGCTGCCAGGCAGGACGCTGCTGCCTTCGGCAATCGCGCGACCGGCGGCGTGTGCGAGCTCGTTCGATGTGCCGACCACGAAATTTTCAAACGTGAAGCGCGGGTCAAGTGGTGAGCCATATTCAGCCAGGCTTTGCGGCGTAACGGCGGAGACTTTTTCAGCCGCAGGCGCTGCGATGAGTGGCTGGCCGTGTGCATCTGTTACTGGAATGCGGGCGGGGTTTGAGGTGTTTACCACTACCTGCACGTTTAAAATGTTCTGCTGTTCTTCCTGCCAGCACTGGGTGAGGTCGCGCATATAATGAGCAGACACCCATTCGGCAATAAAGCGCGTCGGGGCACTTAAAGTGACTTCGGCATTACCGACCTGCTCAAGCGTGAGCAGCTTCAGCCAGCTGTTGAAGGTGGCTTCACCATAACGGAAGCGGAGTTTTGCCAGCACGCGGTCCCACTGTGCGGTGGGATTAAATTCCGCTGGTGAATTGAACGATGCCGAGGTGCTGGGCAGTGCCGTCATGATTATTTCATCCTCCAGGGTAAACCGGCTGACTTCCAGCCGGAGGTTGTATCGGAAGGAAAGCCTTCAAAGCCATCCTGTATATTGTAGCATTCGGTGTAACCCTGCGCGGTCATTGCAGCAGCGGCCTGCATGGAACGGCCACCGGCTTTGCAGATGAAAAACAGCGGTGTGTTTTTATCCGGCACGGCTTTGGCAAGATCGGCACGGAAGCTAGGGTTGATATCCATTTCAGGGAAAGTAATCCACGACAGGAACACGGGCGGGTTTTTAAGCGCCGTTTCATCTGGCACGCCCACTTGCTGCCATTCGGCTGTGGTGCGCACATCCACCAGCACCCCGGCGGGGGTGTTCTGCAATTTTTCCCACGCCTCGGCGGAGGTAATATCCGCCCGGTATGGCAACGGCGCGCGCTGGCCTGCTTCGTGTGATTTAAGCATGGATGGTGTTACTACTGTTCCCAATTAAAAACGCAAACCCTCGCCGACCTGCTTGGCAAAAAAACGGCGAAACGTTTCCATGCGAATGTTCCCGCATCCGCATCATTATGAAGAAGGCCGCTTGGCGTTCATCACAATCCTGCAACAGGGGTGGCGATGGGAAGGACTAACTTAAGCAAAAAAAGTTCGGCGTAAACCCCCTTTATTTTTTTTATGTGAAAAAAAATTATTGACATCGCGTGGGCAAAAATATAAGCGCCAGTTTTTGTCAAAAAACCTAGGTTTTCTGCGGCTTTTGGAGGGGTGTAATCTGATTAAATTTGAGGCAAATTTCAGCGGAAGGCGTGGAGATTACACGCTTTTTTCTTGGGAGCATGGGCACTATCTGTTACAACTGAACGCACGGCATAAAAAATGAAGGTGCAGGGAATGAAACAGGTAATGTTCGCACTTCTTCTGGCAAGTGTGTGGCTGGTATGGTCTGGCATCTTCACACCGCTGATGCTTTCCTTCGGCGCTCTCTCTATTTGCATCACCTTGTGGGTCGCTTCGCGCCTGAAAGGCGTTACCATCCACAGCTGCCGCCCCTATATTACCCCTCGCGCCCCGCTTTATTGGCTGTGGCTGGTGAAGGAAATGCTGCTTTCCTCCATTACGGTCACGCGCAAAGTGTGGCAGGTGAAGCCGGATATTTCCCCCACCTTTGGCTGGGTGAAGGCCAGCCAGAAAACCGAAGAGGCCCGTGTGTATTTTGCCAATTCCATTACACTTACGCCCGGCACGGTGTCGTGTGCGGTGGAGGGTAATGAAATTCTGGTGCATGCTTTGGAATCTTCCGGCCTTAAGGATTTGGCCGGCGGGAAGATGGATCGCAACATTACCAAAACCTATGAGTAAGCCATGACCCTTATTTTCTGCATCAGCGTTGTGCTCATCAGCATCGGCCTCACGCTTCACCGCGTGATTAAAGGCCCCGGTGTGTATGACCGTATTTTAGCGGCGAATGTTTTTGGCACCATTACCGTGGTGCTGATTGCACTGCTGTCGCTGCTGTCGCACGACATGGCTTACATCGACCTCGCACTCCTTTATGCCCTGATTAACTTTATCGCCACCATCGCCTTCCTGAAATATTTCAGGAACGGTAGCTTTAAAAAGGAAGAATAGCCATGGATGCTGTGATACAAGCCCTGCCGCTGGTGGGCAAAATATTGATGGTGGCGGGCGGGTTTTTTCTGCTGAGCAGCGCCGTGGGCTTGGTGCGCTTCCCCACTTTTTTCACGCGGCTGCATCCGGCAGGCATCGCCGATAGCGCCGCCGCACCACTGATGCTGCTCGGTGTTGCGCTGCAATTTCCGCTTGGTCTTGTTACGGTAAAGATTATTTTGCTGCTGGTGATTAGTATGGTAGCCGCCGCCACAGCCTGCCACGCGTTGGCGGCCTCGGCACTGCTTGATGAAAAACACCACGGCAATAAAAAGGAAAGGAAGTAGCGCATGAGTTCAGCACTGATACTGACGATTTTAGATGTCACGCTGCTTGCTGTTGCTGTAACGGTGGCAGTGGCGGTGGTGCGCACAACAAACCTGATGACAGCGACGGTTTTAATGGCTGTGTATAGCTTGCTGATGGCGCTGATGTATCTGGTGCTGGGTGCGCCCGATGTGGCGATGACCGAAGCTGCGGTTGGCGCAGGCATCAGCACCGTGCTGACGCTGGCGGCACTTAGCCTGGTGGGTGAAAAAGAAAAGAAACGTACCTTTCGCATTGCGCCGCTTATTGTGGTGGCGCTGCTTGTCGGCACACTGGTCTATGCCACGTTTGACATGCCGCGCTTCGGGGATGCGGCGAATATCACGAACAACCACATCACCGCGTATTATTTAGCGCGCACGGAAAGTGATATGGGCATCCCGAATGTGGTGACGGCGATTCTCGCCAGTTATCGCGGTTACGATACGCTGGGTGAAACGTTTGTGGTGTTCACGGCGGCGCTGAGTGTATCACTGCTGCTGAATCGCCCCGGCGAGCGCCGCAAAGACTTAAGCGACGTTCTTTCGCGCCGCTACTTGCGTTAGCACGGCGGCAACAAGCTGCTCAATCCCCACCGCTACTTCTGCCAGCCGCGCCTCACGCATATAGGCTGGTGTGGAAACAATGTGGTTGGCGTCATCAATCACGATGCCGCGCGTGGGGCAGGGGTGATGAATACCATCCAGCGCTTCAATCAGCCCACCTTCTTTTTCGTCCCCCAGCGTTACATGCGCTTTGCCTTTTGTCGTATTTTTACGCACGGCAGCAACCAGCACGGCAGGGGCAATGCAAATCGCGCCGATAGGTTTTTCGGCCTTCATAAAACCGAGAATAAGGTTTTTTATTTCCGGCAGCACGGTGCAATCTTTGCCTTTGAGCGCGAGGTCAGAAAAATTTTTTGCCACGCCAAAACCACCGGGCAGCACGAGTGCATCGAAGCTTTCTGCTTTCGCCGATTTTAAGTCCTGAATGTTGCCGCGTGCGATGCGCGCTGCTTCCGCCAACACATTGCGTGTTTCATTGCTTGTCTCACCTGTGAGGTGGTTCACTACATCACGCTGATTGATATTTGGTGCAAAAATTGTCACCTTCGCACCCTGCTTGTCGAGTGCCAGAAGTGCGAGCACTGCTTCGCGGATTTCCGCACCATCTTTATGGCCGCAACCGGAAAGAACAACAGCAACTTTGGGCATAAAAACACTCCTTAAAAAACAATTACCATTTTTTCGCCTGCCGCAGCGCGGTGGCAGAAGCCGGATGGCGTGGCACATTCAGAAAAACCCACGCCGGTGGTTTCATTAAAGCAAGTTTGCCCGCGTCATTTTCTGGCACTTGCGCGGCAGAAAAATATTTTGCCGCACGACTTTCACAACTGCGTGCGCTGTGCGGTGCGCGGTCAAACACCGCGACGGACACATGCCGGAAAATGCTTTTCCAGTTTTTCCAGCGGTGTATTTGCGACAGATTATCGGCCCCCATCAGCCACACGAAATTCGTGAGGGGATAGGCGTTCTCTAAGGCCTGTAACGTATCCACCGTGTAGCGTGTGCCAAGGGTGGTTTCAATGGTGGTGGGGGTGATGCGCGCGCTGCAGCGTGCTACACGCTCGGCAGAAGCCAAACGCTGCGCCAGCGGCGCCAGGCTGCTTTTATCTTTTAGTGGATTTTGCGGCGATACCAACCACCAGATTTCATCGAGTTTCAAATGCTTCAGCGCCATGCGGCTGATATACAAATGCCCCGCATGTGCCGGGTTAAATGAGCCGCCCAGCAGGCCGATTTTTTTTCCTCGTGGGCGGGGCAGCTTTTGCATGGCTTTATATTACGCGGCCTTGATGGCGATGCCTTTTTCCTTCAGCAATTGCTGAAGTTCACCCGACTGGAACATTTCGCGGGTGATGTCAGCCCCGCCGATAAATTCCTGCTTGATGTAAAGCTGCGGAATGGTCGGCCAGTTGGAAAATTCTTTTACGCCTTCGCGCACGTCTGCATCGGCCAGCACGTTGATGTCTTTAAAATTCACGCCGAGACTATTCAGGATCTGCACCACCACGCCGGAAAAGCCGCATTGCGGCATTTTGGCCGTGCCCTTCATGAACAGCACCACATCGTTGCCATCAATCGTTTGTTTGATTTCATCTAAAACGGTTTTGCTCATGTTGTGCTCCTTATGTTTATACAGGCGTTGCAGTTTTAATCGAAAGCGCGTGGATGTTTTCATCCTTCACCGCGTCCTGCACCAGGCGGTGCTGCGCGATACGGGGCTGACCGGCAAATGCGCTAGAAGTGATGCTCACCTGCCAGTGGTCGTTATCCCCCGCGAGATCTTTCACTTCAATCATGCCGTCGGGGAAGCGCGCTTTCAGTTTAGCTTTCAGTTCTGTTTCAGTAATCGGCATGGGGCTACTATAGTCGTTTATCTCTTGGTTTCAACCGTGGGAATGTAAGGGTTTTTACGCGCCATAGGCCACTTCTTCCTTTTGCCGAAGCAGGGCATAAATGGTGTTGATGGTGGGGGTGATGGCGCCCACGCGGACAGCAATTTCCACCACGGCGCCGATAATGGCGTCCGTCTCCATCCGTTTTTTATGTTCATAGTCATAGCGCATGGAGGGTTTGTGGTCGCCTGCTTTAATGCCCACTTCCAGCCGCTCTTTTACGTCAAGCGCCAGCGGAATGCCGAGCTTGTCGGTGATGTTCTTCACCTGCTCCATCATTTTGCTGGCAATCACTTGCGTGCCATCATCCGTTGCAATCTGTTTGCTGGTGGCGCCTGTGAGCACGCTTAAGGGATTAAACGCTACGTTCCAGCAGAGCTTGAGCCAGATTTCACTGCGGATGTTTTCGGCCAAGGTTTTTTTAAACCCTGCAGATTCCAATATTTCAGTAAGGGTTTTGATACGCGCCGAAACGCTGCCATCGGGCTCGCCCACTTTAAAGCGAGGGGTGAGTAAATTCGTGACTTTCCCCGGCTCGGTTACGCTGCCTGCCATGTAAATGACGCCGCCGATGATGCGGCTGTTATCGATATATTTTTCGAGCAAGCTTTCGGGGTCGAGGCTTTCGATGCGTGCATTTTTAAGCGGGCAATCCAGTGCATGGAAATGCCACCACGGCACACCATTTTGCACAGGGATGATAATGGCTTTATCACCTGCAATCTCTGCGGCGCGTTTTGCGATAACAGGCAGGTCATAGGCTTTGGTGGTGAGGAATAAATAATCCGGCGCCGCAATGGGGGCAGATTCATCCACATAGGCGGCGTTGATGCGTTCCGTGCCAGCGGCGCTTGTGAAATGAAGCCCGTTTTTTTGCAGCGCGGCTAAATGCGCGCCACGGCTGATGAAAGTAATGTCGTGATTGGCAGCGGCAAGCTGGGCGCCGATGGCGCAACCCACTGCCCCTGCACCATAGATGGCGATTTTCATTAGGCTACCAGCGAAAGGCGCCGCGCGGTCGGTTCCGGCGGACGTAGGCCGGGCTTATATTTTACTTCGCGGAACTCCTGCAAAATTTCAGGTGAAAGTGCAGGCGAGTATTGACGCTTTGGCGTGGGGATATTGCGATAGGCCTCGGTGGCCTGCGCGAAATTTGATTCCGTGACTAAGGCCGCATCTTCGGCGCCGAAAATTTGTGCAAGAAACAGCGTGTTTTCTGTGCTGCCCGTGTTGGTATTGGTGCGTTCAACAGGTTTTTCCTGACGCACAACCACCGGAGATACCGGTACGGCATTTTGTGCGGCAAACGTTGCAGCACGCGCGCCCGCATCCTGCGCGGAAGGCGAAGGGTTAAGAGCTGGTGCAGACGCCAACGGCGCCACAGCATTTGTGGTGTTCACAATCATGATAATAAACTGGTAAAGTTCCCAAATTCCCGACTCTGACTATACGGTACTTTGCCTCCGATGTCAATTTTAGTGGTGTTTGGCTAAAATTTTAGTTATAGGAGTTAGGAGATTGAATTTCCTGATTTTTTCAAAGATAAACCGGAACAGTGCGTGGCCAAAAACTATAAAAATATGCGCGATTTCATCACCTTGCTGGAAAAGCGGGGTGAATTGGTGCGGGTAACGCATCCGGTCTCCACCGTGCTGGAGATGACGGAAATCCAGACCCGCGTGCTGGCCGAGCGCGGCCCCGCTATTTTATTCGAGAATGTCATAAAGGCCGACGGCAGCAAAAGCGAGATGCCGGTGCTGGTGAATTTATTCGGCAGTGTGGCGCGCGTGGCGGCAGGCATGGGCCGAGTGCCCGAAGAATTGCGTGATGTGGGTAAAACGCTGGCCTTCCTGCGTCAGCCGGAACCGCCACGTGGTCTGAAAGAAGCGATGAAACTGGTGCCGCTTGCTAAAACGCTCCTTACCATGAAATCGAAAACGGTGAAAAAAGCGCCGTGTCAGGAAGTGGTGCTGAAGGGGAAGGATATTGATTTAAACCAGCTGCCCATCCAGACCTGCTGGCCGGGTGAACCCGCGCCGCTTATCACGTGGCCGCTGGTGGTAACGCAAGGGCCACACCCCAAAGAAGACCGCGAAGATAATTTCAACCTCGGCATTTACCGCATGCAGGTGGTGGGTAAAAACAAAACCCTCATGCGGTGGTTAAAGCACCGTGGCGGTGCGCAGCACCATGCGCGCTGGGGCAAAGAAAAACGCGAGCCGCTGCCTGCTGCTGCTGTGATTGGTGCCGACCCCGCCACGATTTTAGCGGCAGTAACGCCGGTGCCGGAAACATTATCGGAATATGATTTTGCGGGGCTGCTGCGCGGCAAACCCGTGGAGCTGGTGAAGTGCAAAACCGTACCGTTAAAAGTGCCCGCCGAAGCCGAGATTGTGATTGAAGGCCATGTGTCGCTTGAGGACTATGGTGATGAGGGCCCTTATGGCGACCACACCGGCTATTACAACAGCGTGGAACCATTCCCTGTATTTACGGTAAGCGCCATCACCATGCGCAAGAAGCCGATTTTCCTCAGCACCTTTACGGGCCGCCCGCCCGATGAGCCATCGATTTTAGGCGAAGCGCTGAATGAAGTATTCGTGCCGCTCTTGCAGCAGCAATTTCCCGAAATTGTGGATTTCTGGTTGCCGTCGGAAGGCTGCAGCTACCGCATTGCGGTGGTGTCGATGAAGAAGGCGTATGCGGGTCATGCGAAGCGCGTGATGATGGGTGTGTGGAGTTACCTGCGCCAGTTTATGTATACCAAATTTGTGATTGTGGTGGATGCTGACATTAACGTGCGCGACTGGAAGGATGTGATGTGGGCGGTGTCGACCCGCATGGATTTTGCGCGCGACGTGACCATTATTGAAAATACGCCGATTGATTATCTGGATTTTGCATCCCCCGTTTCAGGCCTTGGTGCAAAAATCGGTTTTGATGCGACGAATAAACTACCGCCGGAAACGAATCGCGAGTGGGGCGAAAAAATCCGCATGAGCCCCGAGGTGGAAGAAAAAATCAATGAAATCTGGAAAGAGTTAGGTATTCCGGGTAGCGGCAAAAGCATCTGGAAGTAATTAGACGACGCCTTGGCCTGGCCCACGGGCCGTACGGAATTCAGTAACATTCTTTAAAAACCCCTGCGCGGTGTGCAGTGCTGACTGCGTACCCATATCCTGAAAACTGGCGGCTTTAGGGGCTGCTTCTGCCAATTTCTCTACTGCTTTCACAATGGTTTCTGATGCGATGGCGAAGTTGCGGCGTGCTACGGCCTCGTCTTCCAGCGCGCCGCTTTTGAGCGCATCGGTTACTTCTGCTATGCGGAGAAAAGCTCTGGTAAGTTCAGTCCTGTCCGCTCCTTCGTTGGGGACATATCTCATATAGGCCGCCAAGAAATTATCCACATGGTTTGGCACCACATCGTTTATATAAGGTTCTGGTTTGAAGAATTTTTGAATCTGGGTGAGGCTATAGAGTTCCTGCCCGCTTACGCCGATTTGCTGCTGAAGTATTTTTGCGCCCGAAACCGGGAATGAAAAATCATACACTTGACTCACAAATCCAGAGTCCGCGATGCCGCCATCAAACTTGGTTTCGAATGACGTGCTGTTTCCCAGTGCCGCAATGAGGTGTCTCATAAAGACACCTTTGCTCTTTTGTACCTGGCGGGTTAATTCGCGCACCGATTCGTTACGTGCTTCGGGGTCGTCTTCCGGGCCGGGCATCATGTCCGGATTTGTTGCCATGAAAGTGGCGGAGCTGTGTAGCTTGCGCCCAAAACCAAACCATGTGCCGCAGGCTTTTTGCACTTCCGGCCAGAAGCCACCATTGTTGTTACGGAAGCTGGTGTAAACCAGCTCTATCGCGCTATCGGCGATTTTCTCCGGCTTTCCTACACCTCTATGGCTCGTGCTTCCTGAGCGCAGACTTCCATCTGCCATAACCGTCCTTATACTTGGCGTACATTGGCTTTGAGCCTAGCATAAAGGGGTAAACAAACCGTAAAGACAGGCATTTGGCCTAGAAAATACACCAAAACAGTGTATAATGGCGGTGTATGGAAAACCGTATCAAGATTTTGCGCAAGAAGCGCGGCCTGACCATGGCGCAGCTGGCAAGCCTTACGGGCACCACCCAGCAGCAGATTGACCGGCTGGAGAAAAGCCGCCGCCGGTTGACAGCGGATTGGATGGAGCGACTTTCTGTGGCACTTAGCTGCGATTATGTGGATTTACTGCCGCTGGAGGGCGACAGGAACGTGCAAACGACCTCGCGCGCCAAGGTAATTGGCTTTGTGGAAACGGCAGATGGCAATGCGCTCCAGAGTTTTACCGAAAAAGACACCTACATGCTGCTGTTTGGCCGCAGCCGGAATTTAGAGAACCCAAAGTTATTTGCGCTGCTGGTGCAGGGCAGCGGCCTTGCCGGATTTGCTGACGGCACGGAGCTTATTTTTAATGAGCTGGATGGGCAAACCAGTGTGCCAAGCGGCAAGCTGGTGGTGGCGGTCACGCGCCGTGGGCATTATTATGTGCAGCGAACGCCGCTCAAAGATGCAGGCGATGTCATTAAGGCTGTGCTGGTGAAGTCGATTCGCGAGGAGTAGGCGGAAATAGTACGCGGTGCAGCAGCGCGCTGACGAACAGCACCACAACACCTGAAAACAGAATATCGCTCGCCCAATGTCCGCCCTGAAGAATGCGGCCCAGCCCTACCATTAGCCCCGCCACCGTGCCGCCGCCCAGCCACAATAATTTTGCGCGGCGCGTCTGTGCCAAAAACGCAAACGCCATCAGATAATACCCCATTGCGGCATGGCCGGATGGAAAGGCGCGGCCTTCTGTGGGCTTGTTTTGCCAATAGGCAGTCGTAAAAGGTGGCGGGGCATAAGCAAGCGTGCCGCCAAACTCTAAAACTTGCCGTGGGCGCGGGCGCTCGAATTCTTCTTTAAAACCCCAATGCACCACCATTCCGGGGCCGATGGCCATCACCAGCATAAGATACAAAATACTACGCGACAGCGGCGCGGATTTTTTCAGTATCGGCAGGGGGGCGTCGGCTTTAAGGCGGCGCCAGAGCAAAAGCAAAAGAAAGCTGGCAACCAGCGCGGCGGTGATAATCCTCACGCCGGTGTAAAGCCCCAGCACAATGGCGGCATTTTTATGCATAAAGCCGATATCGGGTGTGAACGCCAGTTGATGGGTGATGGCAAGGTCGAGCTGCGGCCACAGGCAGAAGGGTATGGCAATGAGCACACCGATAAGAACAGCGGGCAGCATCAGTTCGCGTAGCCCTTGAAGTGCTCTAAGTGAAACACGCGGTAACGAATGTTGTAGTCATCGTGAATCGGGATATCAATGAGGTTCACGAATTCTACGCGCTTGAAGCGTGACAGAATTTTCTTCACCTCTTCATCCGAACTGCGGGTGATGAATAAGAAGCGTGTATCGGGCGCACTGGCAATGTCGGCCGTTAGGTCGTAATGGTCTTGTGTAACACCATCCGCATTCCATTTGTAAATCGTGGCGGGCGTGCCATCAAGTTCGCGCAGCTCGTATTTCATGGTGGCAATGACTTTGCGCTCATCCGAGAAAATAGCGGCCTCGGGGTAAAGCCCCTGATGGTAAGCAACGCGGCGGCCAAAAGACTCCCACCCGCGCAGGCGTTTTAGTGGGTCGGTGGCGGCGGTCAGCTCCAGTTTCATGGCGCGCGTAATCATGTCGAAATTTGCATAGAGCGCGATGGCAGAAAGGTGAATGGCCAGTGCCAGCACCAGCACGCTGGTGCGCGAGTATTGAATGACCCACGCCACAATCAGCACAGTGGCAGGAATATAAATTGGCGCGGCCCAGTTCGCGTGCGCGCGCGACAGGAGGCTTATTATCAAAATCGTGCCGAACATCGGTGCGATAAAACTGAGCAGTAGTTTATATTCATCACGCTTCATCATTTTAGGGAAATAGGCAATCACCGCATAGAGCAGCACGGCAAATGGAATAGGGCCGAACACGCCAAACTGCGCCATGAAAAATTCCAGCATCTTGTGTGGGCGTAGTGTGATGGCGCTGATGCTGGCGTTATCTTTCGTGTGCATATAGCTGGCGAACTCGTTGGCGCGGTTCCATTCGTAATTTGGCATGTAGATGAGCAGTGCCACCGCCACCATGAGGATGAATTTGAAGCTGAGCAGATATACGCGATTGGCGCGCGAGGCGAGCAGGAACAACACCGCAGATGGGAAAAACAGCACCATGTTATATTTGCTGAGCATGCCAAGCCCGATGCTAACACCCATTAAAATCCACCAGTTGACGTGCCAGCCTTCTAGCGAATTTGCCAAAATCACCATCGCCATCGCCCAGAAAAACAGCAGCGGTACGTCGGTGGAAATAATGGTGGAGGAAACGGCCACGCCTGGCAATGTGGCATATAAAATGGCCGACCACATGGCCACGCGTGGGTCGAACAATTTGCGCCCGAGCGCGTACACCACAAGGCTGGTGAAGAAATGGATAATCGGTGCGGAAAGCCGCACGCAGAAGGGCGTGTCGCCGCAGACTTTGCCGGTGGCGGCAATCAGCCACGCCACCATCGGCGGCTTGGAGTAATACCCCCACGATAATTCTTTCGACCATGCCCAATATTGTGCTTCATCAGCATAAAGGCTGAAATGCTCCACCGAAAGATATACGACCCGCAGCGCGGTCAGCACGAGGCAGAATAAAAACGCGCGCATGAAAAAATGGTTGGTAGAGTGGCGGACGATAACCATCAGATAATCCCTGTGTTGGGTGAGGAAGCGTCAGCATGCGTGCGTTTTGGCATGCGTTCGGCGCGGAAGGCCATGCGGCCCGCTGCTACGGCATGTTTCATGGCTTCGGCCATCAGCACAGGGTTTTGTGCTTTGGCAATGGCGGTGTTCATCAGCACGCCGTCGCAGCCCAGCTCCATGGCGATGGCTGCGTCAGACGCGGTGCCGACACCGGCATCCACCAGCACTGGCACATTGGATTGCTGTACAATCTGCTGAATATGGATGGGGTTTTGGATACCGAGCCCGCTGCCAATCGGGGCGGCAAGCGGCATTACGGCAATCGCACCTGCTTCTTCCACACGGCGCACCATCACGGGGTCGTCGGTGGTGTAGGCCATCACGTGAAAGCCTTCTTTGGTGAGTAGTTCCGTGGCGCGGATGGTTTCCAGCATGTCGGGATAGAGTGTTTGTTTATCGCCAATCACTTCAAGCTTTACCATATCCCACCCGCCCAGTTCGCGTGCTAAGCGTAGCGTGCGGAGCGCCTCTTCAGCGCTGTGGCAACCGGCACTGTTCGGCAGGTAGGTGAACTCTTTGGGGCTTAACACATCCAGCAGCGAAGCCTCACCGGCGGTTGAAAGATTCATGCGGCGAACAGCAACGGTGATGATTTCAGCCCCCGAGGCGCGGATGGCCGCAGCGGTTTGCTCTAGCGAGGCATATTTGCCTGTGCCGACCAAGAGGCGCGAGGAAAAGGTTTTTCCGGCCAGCGTGAAGGTGTCAGACGTTGGGGGTGTGAGCGCAGGTTTTTTCAAGGGGGAGGCTGCCATAATAAATGTTTAACCCCCACCGATGAAGGTGATGATTTCTACCTTATCGCCCGCAGCAAGTGGTGTGGCGGTGTAAGATGAACGGGGGATAATTTCGAGGTTTTTTTCGACGGCGACTTTGCGCCCGTCAAGCTTAAGGCTGGCCACCAGCTCACCCACTGTGGTGATGCCCAAAAATTCCTTCGATTCGCCGTTGATAATAAGTTCCATGGCTGATCAATCGCTTTGGCGGTGATTTTTAACGCCCGACATGTTATATACCTAAGCAAGCCAAAGACTTAAAGGATAAAACACTATGCCTGCAAAAATTCTTATCTTAAATGGTCCGAACCTCAACATGTTGGGGCGCCGTGAACCGCAGATTTATGGCTCGGAAACGCTGAAAGATATTGAAACACGGGCCAAAAAGGAAGCCAAGGCGCTGGGGCTCGTCGTTGACTTCAAGCAGAGCAACCATGAAGGCGAGCTGGTGGACTGGATTCAGCAGGCGGGCGATGCCTATGCCGGCCTTGTGATTAATGCAGGCGGCTACACCCATACCTCGGTGGCGCTGCGCGACGCGCTGCTCACGCTCAAAATTCCGGTGGTGGAAGTGCATCTGTCGAACCTGTTCAAGCGCGAAGAATTCCGCCATCATTCCTACATCAGCGCCACGGCGCAGGGGCTTATCTGCGGCTTTGGCGGTACCGGCTATGTGCTGGCGCTGAAAGCCATCGCGGAAATTATCTAGCCATGCTCATCATCGGGCATCGCGGCGCACCCGCCCACGCCCCTGAGAATACCCTGCGCTCATTCCGCACGGCGCTTGCCATGGGCTGCAATGCGCTGGAATTTGACGTACAACAATGCGCCAGCGGCGAAATGGTGGTGATTCATGACCGCGAGCTTTCGCGCACCACAAGCGGTAGTGGCGCGGTGGCGGCGCATGATGCCCCGACCTTAAAAAAACTGAATGCAGGTGAGGGCGAAACCATCCCACTGCTTTCGGAAGTGCTCGAAGAATTTAAAAACAAAGCGACACTGTTTGTTGAAATCAAAAGCAAAACGGAAGCAGCAGCACAGCGGCTGGTAGAAGAAATCCGTGCGGCGGTCACAGCAGGCTGGGAGCAGGAAAAGCTTATTGTGATCAGCTTTCACCCGAAAATACTCGGCTGGGTGCGTGCGCTTGCGCCGGAAATCCCGCTCGGGCTGGACTACGAGGAAAAAACACTTCGGGAATTAAAACCTGCTATTGCCAAGCTGAAGCCGGAATATTTAAACCCGTGGATTGAAATTGCCGACGAAGCTGCCATGGATTTTGCAAAAAAGAACGGCATGAAAGTGGCGGTGTGGACGCTGCAAAACAGGTTGGAAGTGCAGAAGGCTTTAAAACTGGGCGTAGATGGCATGATGGCCGACGACCCGAAGCTGATTGCCTAATAACGCCCACCACGCTCAGGGAAGTCGTGGTAGCGTTCTCTTGGGTCACCCAATATGCGCCCTGCCACAGGGCTTACGCGGCTCATCGTTTCGTGGGCCAGCGATAAAAACCCATACCCTTCTTTGGCGGGGCCGCGCGGGTCAAGCCGGCATACACCGGATATATCCAGCGCAACATCGCGTATCGCATCCACAAGGTTTTTACCCGATTGGTGGTGCAGCACCATGGGCTGTGACGTAACAAAATTGGCAAGGCTCAGAGGCTGTTCAATGCTGCGCATCACACGTGCTTCCTGAGTTTTAGGAATGGGCAGCACAAATTCAAACGGTGTTTTGGTATCTTGTGCCTGATATTCGCTCCACACAAAGCTGCGTGCGGCGGTCTTTAAATCTACCGCGCCCATGCCCACGAGTTGGCGCACAGCACTTGCGGCTTCTGCCGCCGAATGCGCGGTAACAACCATTTGCTCTTCACCATGACCACGGAAATCAATGTGTGTGTCTTTGAGGGGCAGGAGCTCATGTGGGTGGCGTGCAATGAGCGCGATGCCTTCTGCGGCATCGAGCAGGCCAGATTTATAACCAACGACAAGGCCGATATCAAGCACTCTGGATTTTTTTTTAAAGGAAGCGGTCGATTTTTTCAGAACCGGTAAAGATAAGGGAGGCTTCCCCATCCATCTTTTTGGTGCTGTCAGGGCCGAGGCCAATTTTTTCAAGGTGAAAAACAGAGGGATCAGCGTGATGAACAGCGCCTGGGAGGAATGAACCCATCAATACCGTGCGGTTGCCCCCCACGTATAGGTTCCAGTCAGCATAGCTGGTATGTGAGCGCTTCGACATACAGCGTCTATTCCTCCATGATTCCACTATAGTGGAAAAAACTTAAGGAAGCGTTAAGTCTTATCTGCCTGATTTTACTGAGGTTTTGGCGGAGGAAGGCAGTCCAGCACGCGGAGGTCATACACGGCATGCTCAAGCGCGGCTACGCCCGGCGAGGAAGCAAACATCCAACCGAGGAAGAGCTGCTGGCGCAGTTCGTTCGGGCGTTTTTCCCACACTTGCAGCAGTGCGGCGGCTTCGGGTTTTTCTTCCGGCGGGGATTTCCAGCATTTCACCAGCAAAATTTCGAGGTTACCGAAATGCACAATCTGGTTCGGCGCAATACCGATGATAGACGTGCGCGCGGTGATTTTATTGAGGCCTTGCAGGCGTACGACATAGAGTGAATCTTTCACTTGTGCTTCCGGCAGCACTTCCGCCTTGGGTTCGTTTTCAAAATTGGTGATGGTTTTTGCGTTGTCATCGGCAGGTGCCGGTGCGGCGGCTTGTGGTGGTTCTTCTGCTACTGGCGCAGCGGGGGCGTCTTCAGCCTCTTCGGGCAGCACTTCTTTTGGTAACGCATCTTCCGAGGTGAGTGGCGCATAATTTTCCTGTGCGGAAACACTGAACGCGACTCCGGCAAGCGCCAGGCCAAAGCAAATAATCAGGAAAAAGAAATTAGAACGCAGGCGCATCACCCGTGCCAGCTGCCGCAGGTGGGGCTTTTTTCGATTCGTCTTTATCTACGCTACCGAAGGCAAACTTGCCAAGCAACTGCTCAAGATTGACGGAAGATTGCGTGAACTGCACCACGTCACCATTTGCGAGCATCGCGTCATCTGCACCGGGTACGAGCGCCATATATTTGCCGCCGAGCAACCCTTCGCTCGTAATCATGGCGGTGGAATCTTTCGGCAGTTTGATGGTGTCGCTAATCGCAAACGTCACCACAGCCTGATAGGTTTCAGGGTCGACCTTTTGGTCCGTCACCGTGCCGACTTTAAGACCAGAGATGCGCACATCCGAGCCCACGCCAAGGCCATCGACCTGATCGAATTTGGCGGAAAGCACATAGCCATCGGTTGGCGCGGCGATGTTGCCGCTTTTATAAGCGATGTAAATAAAACCCGCGGCCACAAACAGAACGACGGCGCCCATCACAGTTTCGATAATATTTTTATTCATAACATTCGGCTCCTTAAAAAAATCAGGCCTTACATTTTAAGCGTTGTTTGCTTCTTTGCTTTTTGCGCTGGGCTGCCAGGCTTCGTAATCGCCGGTGGATTTTGCACGCTTGCCGCCAGAAAGAATATGACCTTTCGGGCGATAAGAAACAGAAGTGCCGGTTAAATTCGGCAAATGCGGTTTCTGCCAGTTATGTTTTTTCTGGCTGGTTTTTTCCGTTGGGATTTCGTCGATAATATAATGCAGCCAGCCATGCCACTCCGGCGGCACGAGGGATGCTTCGGCTTTGTCTTTATAAATCACCCAGCGGCGTTCTTTGTCGGCGCGGCCCACATGATTGCCGTCTTTAAGTTTGCCGCGGTAATATTTATTACCGAACGCATCAGTGCCGACATATTTGCCGTAAACCAGTGTGTATAAAAATGTACCAAACGCCATATCGACTTATCCGTTCTTTGCTGCCAGCGGTGCTGCTTCGGCTTCCGGCCCATTGTCTTTTTGTGCAGCCTTCTTTTCAAGCATTTCTTTTGCACGCGGTGCCAGTTGCAGATAAAGCTCGCGCAGGTGTTTCGGGTCTGCCGCAGCCGGTGCGCCCATCAGCAGGTCTTCTGCTTGCTGGTTCATCGGGAAGGCAATCACTTCGCGGATGTTCGGTTCATCGGCCAGCAGCATCACCATGCGGTCCACACCCGGAGCAAGCCCGCCGTGCGGCGGTGCACCGAAGTGGAAGGCACGAATCATGGCGCCAAAACGTTCATCGACCACTTCTTTGCCATAACCCACAATGCCGAAGGCTTTGTACATAATGTCGGGGCGGTGATTACGAATCGCACCGGAGGAAAGTTCCACACCGTTGCACACAATGTCATACTGGAAGGCAAGGAGCTTTAAGAGCTCTTCATCGCGGTTAGCTGCTTTATCGGCTTTTTCGAGCGCTTCCATTCCGCCTTGTGGCATGGAGAACGGATTGTGCGAGAAATCGATTTTCTTTTCGTCTTCGTTCCACTCGAAGTAAGGGAAATCCACCACCCAGCAGAATTTGAAGCAGTCTTTTTCAATCAGGCTCAACTGGTTCGCAAGCTCGGTGCGGGCGAGGCCAGCGAGCTTGGCGGCATTATCCGCCTTGCCGCAGGAGAAGAACACACTGTCGCCATTTTGTGCGCCAGTGATTTGTTTGATTTGTGCGATGCGGGCCTCATCGAGGTTTTTCGCAATCGGGCCTTTGGCTGTGCCGTTTTCTTCGAACACGATGTAACCGATGCCGGGGTAACCCAGTTCGCGTGCCCAGTCATTCAGCTTATCAAAAAAGCTGCGCGGGTTCGTGCTGGTTTTTGGTGCCGGAATCGCGCGCACCACCGCACCTTTTTCAATCTGGCTCGCGAAAATACCGAAGCCTGAGCCACGGAATGCTTCCGTTACGTCGGTGATAATCAGCGGGTTGCGCAAATCGGGTTTATCGTTGCCGTATTTCAGCATCGACTCGCGGTACGTAATGTGCGGGAATGGCGCGGCCGTAATTTTTTTGCCTTTGCCGAATTCTTTGAACACGTTGGCGAGCACGGGCTCAATGGCGGCAAACACATCCGCCTGCGTGACATAGCTCATTTCAATATCGAGCTGATAAAACTCACCCGGGCTACGGTCTGCGCGCGCATCTTCGTCGCGGAAGCAAGGGGCAATCTGGAAATAACGGTCAAAGCCCGACACCATCAGCAGCTGCTTATATTGCTGGGGTGCTTGCGGCAGCGCGTAAAAATGGCCCGGATGCACACGGCTCGGCACCAGATAATCGCGCGCGCCTTCTGGCGATGACGAGGTGAGAATCGGCGTTTGGAATTCTAAAAAGCCCTGCGCATGCATCTGCTCACGCAGGCGCTGAATGATCTTGCTGCGCAGAATGATGTTGTTGTGAATTTTTTCGCGGCGCAAATCAAGGAAGCGGTATTTGAGGCGGATGTTTTCGGGGAAATCTTTTTCATCGTCATTTACCTGCAGCGGCAGCATGTCGGCGGGAGACTCCACCGTGAAGCTTTCCACCACCACTTCCACTTCGCCCGTGGGCAGGTTGCTGTTCACGGCATCTGTGCCGCGTGCCACCACTTTACCCGTTACTGTCACCACGCTTTCGTTGCTGGTGCGGCTGGCCGTATCTAAAAACGCGGCTTCGTTCGTGTACACAAGCTGTGTGATGCCGTAATGGTCGCGCAAATCGACGAACAGCAGATTGCCGTGGTCGCGGCGGCGGTGTACCCAGCCGGAGAGTTTTACCTGTGCGCCGACATCGGATTTCCGCAGTGCCCCGCAAGTATGTGTACGATATGTATGCATGTTATTTATGCCTGAAATGATTAACCCAATTTTGAAAATTACCGGCACGGGCGGCATGGGGTGGCTGTACCCCTGCGAGCGGCCCTGCGCTGGCCAAACAATCGTCTTCCACCCAGCGGGAAACCCGCGGGCGCTCCATCAAATATACTATTTTAATGTGGTTGCCAACGTTTAACGCGCCCCGAAAGGCCTCGCCCGTGTAATGCGACCAGCCGGTATAGGGCTTAAGGTCGGCTTCGAAGCCATATTTCACCAGTACGCCACGCGGGTGGTGAAAGCTTGCCAGCACGCTGCCATAGCGGGTTTTGCCCGTATCTCGCAGCTCGGCGGGGCGCTGTTTGGGTGCGCAAAAGTCACGCAGCCAGTGGCGGGCCAGCAAAAATCGGGTGAGGGGGTGCATAGAGCCTGAAATCTGTGCTTTGATTTTGAACGTGTGGTTGGTATATAAGGGGTAGGCATTTTTGCCAAGTGAATTAAGCCAGTGCCACACGGCACACCCGAAATAGGACTTGTTGTTACAATGGACGTGATTACCGACTCAAAAACGCTGAAAAAGCGTATCGCCGATTTTAAAAAAGAACCGTTCGTTACGATTGATACGGAATTTATCCGCGAAAAAACCTACTACCCCGTGCTGTGCCTTATCCAGATGGCAGGCAGCAAGGATGCCTTCGCGATTGATGCCATGGCGGAAGATTTAGACATTTCACCGCTCTACAAGCTGCTTGCCAATAAAAAAATCGTGAAAGTGTTTCACGCCGCCGAGCAGGATATTGAAATACTTTACCGCCTGACGGGTGAAATTCCCGCGCCGCTGTTTGACACGCAGATCGCCGCGCAGGTGCTGGGCTATGGTGATTCCGCTGGTTATGGCGCGCTGGTGAAAGATATTTGCGGCGTGGATTTGGATAAAAGCAGTCGCTTTACCGACTGGGCCCACCGCCCGTTGACGCAGGCGCAGGTGGATTATGCCGTGTCGGACGTAACGTATCTTCGCAATGTGTGCGAGAACCTGCTCATGCGTCTGGAAGAAAAAAAGCGCATGGATTGGTTCAAGGAAGAAATGCTGGAGATGTTAAACCCTGCGCGCTACGAAGTGCAGCCGGAAGAAGCATGGAAGCGTTTTAAAATTAAAAACGCCTCGCCGGTGTTTTATGGTGTGCTGCATGCCGTGGCCGAATGGCGTGAGCGCCGCGCCCAAAGCAAAAACTTGCCACGTGGCCGCGTGATGCGCGACGAAGCGGTGCTCGAGATTGCTGCAAGCCGCCCTTCCACGAAAGACGCGTTGTTCAAACTACGTTCGGTGCACCCCAATATGCTGCGTGAAGACAGTGTGGTGGATGATGTGTTGAACGCCATCAAGCGCGGCATTAAACACCCGCTTGAACAAGGGTATCGCAAGTCGCACGGGCCGGATGGTGCGCTGATAGATTTGCTGCGCGTGCTGTTAAAAATGCAGTGCGAAAATCACGACGTAGCCCGCAAGGTGATTGCCAATGACGACGATTTACGCGCCATCGCACACATGAAAAAAGGCGAAGAGAAAAACGCCGATATTCAGGCGCTGCACGGTTGGCGGTGGGATGTATTTGGTAAGTCTGCCATTCAACTGAAAAATGGTGAGATTGGGCTGGCGGCACAGGGTCGCAAGCTGAAAGTAATTCAGCTGGATAAAAAACCAAAGGAAGACGCGGAGCATGAAGAGCATTGATATCATCAGCGCGGGGGAGATGGAAAAAGCCGAGCGCGAAACCATTGCGCACGGAACCTCTGCCGCACAGCTGATGGACAATGCTGGCCACGCCGTTGCTCAAGAAATTCTCCGCCGCTATGGGCCACGCCGCACAGTCGTGCTGGCAGGGCCGGGCAACAATGGCGGCGATGGGTATGTAGTTGCGCGCCTGCTTAAAGAAAAAGGCTTCGATGTTGCCGTAGCCGCGCTAGTGCCCGTAAAAGAGCTGGAAGGTGAAGCCGCCGCCGCCGCAAAAAAATTCAAAGGCGAAGTGGTGGATTGCACGGCTGAAGTGTTACAAGGTGCAGCGCTGGTGGTGGATGCATTATTCGGCACGGGGCTCAAGCGCCCGCTTGAAGAAAAAACCGCCGACCTTGCCGAAAAATTAGCTGCTAGCCGTATCCCCGTGGTAGCGATTGATATACCCAGCGGTGTGGATGGCAGCACGGGCGCAGTGCGCGGTGTGGCGATTCGTGCCGATGTCACGGTAACGTTTGAGCGCAAAAAAGCAGGCCATGTGCTGATGCCCGGAAAATCTTTCGCGGGCGATGTGGTGGTAAAACCCATCGGCATTCCGGCAGCAGCATGGGGAACAAAACCGCAAGCGGTAGAAAATCTTCCCGCGTTGTGGCTCGCGCAATTTCCATGGCCGAAAGCAGAAGGGCATAAATACCATCGTGGCTATGCGGCGATTGTGGGCGGTGATATGGCTTCCACCGGCGCGGCGCGTTTGGCGGCGGTTTCGGCATTGCGTGTGGGTGCGGGGCTTGTGTCTGTATTGTGCCCTCCGGCGGCGACGGATACGTATGCAGTAAGCCTCACCTCGGTGATGGTGAAGCCAATAAAAGACCTGAAAAATTTTGAAACATTTTTAGAAGAGCCGCACCGTGATGCTGTGCTGGTGGGGCCGGGCAGTGGCGTTGTGTCGCGCACGCGGAGCATGGCGCTGGCGGCACTGAAGCACCATAAAAAACTGGTGCTGGATGCGGATGCGCTGACCGTATTTGAAGCTATGCCAGAACGCTTGTTTGCGGCGATTAAAGCGAGCGGCGCACCTGTGGTGCTCACCCCGCATCATGCCGAATTCCGCCGCGTATTTGATACGCTTTCCGGCGGCTCGAAAATTGATTTGGCAAAAAAAGCGGCGGCACTTTCGGGCGCGACTGTTTTGCTCAAAGGCAACGACACGGTGATAGCAAATCCTTATGGTCGCGCGGCGGTGAACACGAATGCACCTGCCACGCTGGCGACTGCGGGTGCGGGCGATGTGCTTGCGGGTTTGATTGTGGGTCTGCTCGCGATGGGGATGGATGGATTTAATGCCGCCTGCGCAGCGGCGTGGATGCATGGTGAGGCGGCGCGGCGTTTTGGCTTAGGGCTGATAGCAGAAGATTTGCCAAACCTGATTCCGGCGGTGTTGAATATGCTGGCGGATGATACATCGCACGAAATTGCGACGCCTGCGGCCGACGCAAGCTGCTAGCTAACCGATGCCGAATTCTTTTCGCTTTTCCTCGAAGTGTGCCTTTAGTTCGCCGCGCCTTGCCTCAAGCGGTGCTTCCAGTTCTTTGCGTTCAGCATTGAGTTTATCAAGGTGTTTGTCAGCTTTTTCTTCCAAAGCAACGCCGCCGACCATCGCACCAAAACCCACAGCGGAAGTGAGCATGCTGTAGGCAAAGGGCATAAAATTACCCGTGAAAAATCCGGCAACACCCATCACTTGTGCGGCCAACATGCCGCCAAACGCGCCAATCATACCTGTGCCGGTGATTATTTTTCCGGCAGTTTTTACTTTATCCCACACCGCAATGCCGACGGTGATGCGTTTATCGAGCTTCACTTCTTCCAGCTGGTTCATTACTAATGTTTCTTCAGCCTTTAAGAGCTGCTCGCGGCTGACGAAGGTTTCAGCCAGCAATCACATGGGGCCATCATGGCCTTCTTTTTCTTTTGTAGCGTAGAGGTTTTCAAGAAAAATTTTTCCCTCCACCATGATGGCGACATTACTTTTCACTTGCTCGGTGGCATCCAGCTCGCCCATTATACCTTTTTGGACTTTTAGCCCTGTTTTCTCCAGCAGGCCAATCACAAAATCGGAGGTGTGGTTCGGGTGATTGCGGAAAAACTCCTGATTCATGACGAAGACCACATCTTCGCCCTTCACTTTTACTTCCTGTACGGGGAAATTAGCCATTCGCCCCTGCCCCGCGCAGCGCGTCGCGTAAATCTTCTTCAAATGCGTGCGAGAGCCCGTGGGTTTTTTCCATTTCGCGTTTCACACTTTCGGGTGGTTCATCACCCAGGCCGCATTTTAGCACCGTGCCGAATTCCAGCAGGTTCACGCTCGCGCCGTTGCCGAAGGCGCGGCGGTATTGTTCATAACGACTGGGGAAAACGGCAACGTAAGCATAAAAGCGCTGTCCGTTGGCGAGTGTGCCGCCGCACAGCTCCACCATCGCGGCGCGTGCATCCAGCATTCTTAGTTTGCGGTGGCTGATGGCTTTGGCTTTCATGCGTCCTTACCAATTGAAAAAAACCCGTCCCTACACTACAAATCCTAGCAAGCACGGGTTAATAAACCGTAAACAACCAAGGAAATACGATGCTATTGCTACTTTCGCCCTCAAAAACGCTGGAAGAACGCCCCTCCCGAACGGTGGGCACACCCAGCCAGCCTGTGCTTATCAAGCAAACCGGGGTTTTGCTGCCGCTGCTGAAAAAGAAATCCGCCAAGGACTTGGCAAAACTTATGGATATCAGCGCAAAATTGGCGGAACTGAACCATGCGCGCTACCAGCGCATGACCCTGCCGCTTTCCGCTAAAAACGCCTCCCAATGCCTGTTTATGTTCAAGGGCGATGTGTATGAGGGGCTGGACGCTGCCAGCCTGACTGACAAAGAGGCTCGTTTTGCGAACAACCATGTGCGGATTCTTTCAGGGCTTTATGGCGTGTTGCGCCCAATGGATTTGATGCATCCGTATCGGCTTGAGATGGGCATAAGGCTAAAAAATCCTTATGTATCAGGTCTTTACGATTTTTGGGGTGACGCCATTACCGCAGTCCTGAACACCGAATTAGCCCAGCATAAAAGCAAACTAGTGCTGAATTTGGCTTCCGAGGAATACGGTAAGGCGGTGCGGCCCAAAAAGCTGGAAGCAGACTGGGTTTCAGTGGTGTTTAAAGAGAAAAAAGGCAACCAATTCAAAGTGATAGGGATTCATGCCAAGCGCGCCCGCGGCCTGATGGCGCGGTTTATCGTGCAGCAGGGCATTGATAACCCAAAAGATGTAACCGCATTTGATGCGGAGGGCTATCGGTTTGAAAAGGAAATGTCGGGCAAAAATAATTTAGTATTTGCGCGCTAGAAGCCCTGCATTATGCTATAATGCACACCTGATGGTGCCTAAAAATGTGAATGGCCTTTAATGAAGCAATTTTTTTTCTTCAGCGTCTTTTGCTTATTTTTGCTGGCCTCCGCGCCTGCAAAGGCACAGGCTTGTACTCATAACGCAGACTGCCATCCGGACACCTGTATTACATTCGTTTGTGTGCCACTTAGCCCACTGGGTGGCCCGTGCGACTCTGGTGATGGTGCGGATTGCGAGAGCCGTAATTGTGATACAACAATTTGTATTGAGCCTCCCGAAGGTGGCTCCAGTAGTTCTTCAAGTTCCAGCTCTTCAAGCGGTAGTTCTTCAAGTTCCGGCTCTTCAAGTGGTGGCTCTTCCGGTGCTGGTGGCCCGCCATGTTCTGACCCGAATTATGAACTACCATCCGGCTATGCACAGGCCGTTGAAATGCGCTTCAACCAAGGGGCGGCCGCAACTGCGGTGCCCGAATACATTGTGGATATTGGTCGGTATGCGCTTGATGGCGCTGAACACAAATATGCCGTTCGTAAAATAACTGGGGACGCGCTGCCAACCATCAGGCAGGCGGATTACATGTCCATCGCCCAAATTAATGCACTGGGGCAAGATAAACTCTTTTTCGTGGCAACGCTTCCGCCAGCAGGCCCGATGTCGAGCTTGGGTAACACTGTGGCGGCGGTTCGGCAGGCCACGCTGGCTAACTTCCCAGGCATCACCAACGCCTGCCCCGTGCAGGGCGGCGGTATTGTTCCGTAAATCCTTTTTCCTTTGTTTCTCCTTAAGGACAACAGCGTTTCAAAAGGCTGCGCTTGCGTAAGTATTCGGCATTGCTATGATGTGCCACTACTTAAAAACCCCATCATTTATCATTTACGAGGAACGCATGAAAATTTTTTTACTCCCTTTAGTTGCGCTGCTGGTGCTGGTTGCTGGCGCGTCATTTGCTGGCGATAAACACGAACCAAAGCTGATTACGGCTGAAGAACTCAGCGCCAAAATCGGCAAAGAAAAAGCCTTTGTAGTGGTGGATTCACGCGGCGGCAAATGGTTTGACGGCGAAGTGATTAAAGGCGCAGTGAACCTGCCTGCCGATAAAACGGATGCAGAAAGCCTTGCTAAAATCGCTCCTACCAAAGACACCACGCTGGTTTTCTACTGCACGAACGTAGATTGCCCTGCCTCTGCAACCTCTGCCCATAAAGCACTGGAAGCCGGTTACACCAATGTACTGAAGTTCAAAGGTGGTATCGAAGAGTGGAAGGAAAAAGGTCTCCCGACCACTAAAATCTAAGTCCTAGCCAATAGGTATAGATTTGATATAACAGACGGGGCCTTGAAAAAGGCCCCGTTTTCTATTGTTTACTTGAGTAAAAGCATGCTGGACCGTAAAGGTAAAACCGTCATCGCCCTGCCGAAGGGCCGCATTCTAGAGGAAGTCTCGCCGCTGTTTAAAAAGCTGGCGCTGAAGCCCGAGAAGGATTTTTTTGACGAAAATTCCCGCAAGCTCGCGTTTGAAACGAACGATAAAAACGTCATCATCATCCGCGTTCGCAGTTTTGACGTTGCCACGTTCGTAGCCTTCGGCGCGGCCGATATCGGTATTTGCGGCAGCGACGTGCTGGCTGAGTTTGACTACCCCGATATTTACGTGCCGCTCGATTTAGGTATCGGCACCTGCCGCCTAAGCGTCGCCACGCCCGTGAAGTGGGCAGAAGATAAAGATTTCCTGCGACAGAGCCACATTCGTGTGGCCACGAAATATCCGAACATTACGCGCCGCTATTTTGCCGGCAAAGGTGTGCAGGCAGAATGCGTGAAGCTGTCTGGCGCAATGGAACTTGCGCCGCAGTTGGGTCTGTGTCGCCGCATTGTGGATTTGGTTTCCTCTGGCGCCACGCTGAAAGCAAACGGTTTGGTGGAAACCGATAAAATTATGGATGTATCGTCGCAGCTGATCGTCGGCCGCTCGGTATTCAAAACCCGCAGCCGCGAAATGAACCGCTGGATTAAAGAAATGGCGGAGGCCGTGGGTGGTTAAACGCTTACACAATAAAAGCGAAGGTTTTGGTGTGGCGCTTAATAAGGCGCTTGGTTTTATGCAGAAAGGAAACCCTGAACTTTCTAAGACAGTACACGACATCTTGACAAAAGTTTGTATTGAAAAAGATTCTGCATTAATTAGTTACACGAATCAGTTTGACCGCACGAACTATGAAGGTGCGTCGGAACTGAAAGTGCACCCACAGGAAATTGATGCGGCGGTGAAGCAATGCGCGCCGGAATTGCTGGCGGCGCTGGAAGTGGCGGCGCAGCGCATCCGGGATTATCACGCGCGCCAACTGCCAAAAAACGAGGAATATAAAGACGCCCTCGGCAACACGCTCGGTTGGCGTTGGCACCCTGTTGGCCGCGTTGGTCTTTATGTGCCGGGTGGTGCAGCGGTGTACCCCAGCAGCGTGCTGATGAATGCCATTCCGGCGATTACGGCTGGCGTAAATAAATTGGTGATGGTGGTGCCCGCGCCGGAAGGTGTTTTAAATCTGCTGGTGCTGGTGGCAGCGCATGTGTGTGGCATTACCGAAGTTTATAAAATTGGTGGCGCACAAGCCGTTGCAGCATTGGCATTTGGAACCGAGACAATTCCTGATGTAGATATGATTGTGGGCCCCGGCAACAAATACGTAGCGGAAGCCAAGAAGCAGGTGTTTGGCGCGGTGGGTATCGACATGATTGCAGGGCCATCGGAAATTCTGGTAATTGCAGATGATACGGCCAATGCCGAATGGATTGCGGCAGATTTATTGAGCCAATCGGAACATGATGCGGATGCGCGCTGCATTCTGGTTACGCCGAGCGGCGCGCTGGCGGATAAGGTAGAAAAAGCGGTGAACGCGATGCTGAAAGACATGCCGCGCAAAGCCATCGCCAGCAAAAGCTGGGAGAATAATGGGCTGATTGTTACCACTGAAAATTTGTTAGAGACGGCAGAAATTTCGAATCACATCGCACCGGAACACTTAGAGCTGATGATAAAAAATCCTGCCGACCTGCTGCCGGAAATCCGCCATGCAGGAGCGGTGTTTATGGGTCACCACACACCTGAAGCGATTGGGGATTATATTGCGGGCCCCAGCCATGTGCTGCCGACGTCTGGCAGCGCGCGTTTTTCATCGGGCATTTCGGTGTTCACATTTTTAAAGCGCAGTTCGCTGATTGGGTGTAGCCCCGAAGGGTTTAAAGCCCTCGCAGATGCCACGCACGCACTCGCGGAAGCCGAAGGGCTTTTTGCCCATGCCCGCTCGGTAAGCATCCGAAAAAATTAGCGCGTTATGACCCAGAAAACAGAACGCATTATTGGTATTACGCTGGATGATACCACGGTGATTCGCTATACGCCGGAAATCGAGCATGAGCGCGCCACCGCGATTGCCGACTTGCTGGAGGCAAACCAGTTTGAGCCCTTAAACGGGAAAGCGATTGGCGGCGGGCCTTACACACTGCATCTTTCGATGGCGGACCACCGCTTGCCGATTGATATTACCTCATCGGCGAGTGGCAAAACCATCCGCGCCGTGTTGCCGCTCAAACCTTTTCGCCGCCTGATTAAAGATTATTTTTTAATTTGTGAAAGCTATTTTGAGGCGATTAAAGCAGCGAATCCGCAGCGCATGGAGGCGATTGATATGGGCCGCCGTGGTGTGCATAACGAAGGCTCGGAACTTTTGAAGGAGCATTTGGAAGAAGAAATCGCGATGGATTTTGACACCGCACGGCGCCTGTTTACGCTCATCTGCGTGCTGCACATAAAATAGAAATAATTAGAAGCGTGAGCCGCGCCCTTCAGGGCTGCCTTGGCCCTGCACCGGAGTATTGCTGCGGGTGGGTGGCGCAGGGGCTGTAGTACCGGTTTGTACTTCCGTGGTGCCGCTTTCCCGCATATTGGCCATAACATTTCCAAGCTCAGCGCGAGATTCCGGCGTAAGCGCTATTGGTCCCGCAGGGTTTTGTGACTTTGTCTCTTGTGCTTCTTGAGTGGTGACAGGCTGCTTTGGATCAGCTTTACCGTCCGAACCTTTGCCTTTTTCAATTTTTGCCTCAACTTCTTTCAGTTCTTCTTTCTTCTTCTGAAGCTCTTTGTCGACTTCTTGTTTTTGTTCTTTGAGCACTTCATTCTTCTGGCGTAGCTCCTCTGCTTCGGCGCGCAGTTTTTCTGCCTGTTCTTGCGTGACCTTCTTTTCGTCCAGCAGCACTTTTGCTGTGGCCTCTAGTTCCTTTTCTTTTTGCGAAAGGGCGTCAATTTGTTCACCAAGGCTTGCAGAGGTGCCCTTGAGTTCACCCAGCTCTGTGGTCAAGCCGCCGTGCTCTTTTTTCAGTTCGCGTAGATCGCGTCTGTCTTGGATAAGTTTTTTTCCTTCCTCAGTAGCTTTTTCATCCCTTCGCTTCTGAAGATCGCTCTCTTTAAGCGACAGCGCTCCAAGTTCACTGAGTTTTTCTTTATAGGCTGGGCTTTCTTTATCCGCAATAGCGCCAAGTTCTTTTTCTAGTTTAGCTCTTTCCTCACGCAGTTTTTTGCGCTCCTCTCTTAATGCATCGAGCGATACCTTATCGGCATCTACGACTTTTTGTTTTTCAGTTACTTTGCCGCCAACATCTTCTACCGTGGCTTCCACGGTGGTGATTTTGTCATCCACTTTTTGTTTTTCTTCAATCTTTTCTTCTTTTTGCGCGCGGACGACTTCTGTTTCGATTTTGTTGTCCGTAATCTTTACATCGAGTTCTTTTGATTTTTCCTCAAGCGCCTCGGCTTGCTTGGTTTTTGTCGCAATGACTTCTTCATTTTTTTCTATTTGCTTTCCAAGCTGAGTGGAAAGATCTTCCAGCACGGCAATCTCTGATTTTAGACCAGTGGCCTGTGCCTGCAGGGCGGCCTCAGCGGCTGCATTTGCCTGTGCCCGTAAACCCTGCTCACGCGTCTCAGCTTGCTTGAGCGCCTCTTCCAGTTCTTTAATGGAAGCCATGAGGCGGCTGATTTCGCCGAAATCCACAACTTGACCAGACTGCGCGGCAAGATTCAGCGATTGCAGCTCTGCGAACCGCTCTG
The DNA here is from genome assembly GCA_044356525.1 of Rickettsiales bacterium. GTDB lineage: Bacteria > Pseudomonadota > Alphaproteobacteria > Rickettsiales > RGZB01 > CAYXPR01. The sequence continues at coordinate 205,355 of JBIKVZ010000001.1, read as the reverse complement.
CTTTTAGTGCCTGTATTTCGCCAGCTTGTCTCATCTTCTTCTACACCGGTCGTACTTTTTCCACCCTTTCATTATAAAAGGAAAGGGTTAAATAACCCTTAAAGAGAGAGGGTGGGTGGGCCAAGTTGAAAAAACCAACACATTGATAAAGAAAGAATAAATATAATTCATATCCCAGTTAACAGTATTTTAATGATCCCTTTGTTAGAATGGAGGTGCACGGAGGAGGAACCCGATGCCAACAGTAAGCCAACCGCCAGCGGTGGCAAATCTTGCTGCGCTGCTTGAAAAGGCGTCGCAGGTGTTATTGCAGGCTGATTTAGCCGTGCAGGAAGCCTATCGTGGCACCGATGGCAGCACGCTCCATATGCATGCCCGCTACACGCACAGTGCAAAGCAGGGCTTTGATGAATTGAAAAAAACCCTCGATACACGCGAACCCACATATTTCGTGATGGCCGCCAAGGTGCGCGGCAGAGAGTTTTATAACGGACTTTATAATCTGGAATGCGCGGCACCGGATTTGCGCACGGAAATTATCGATGCCATGAAAGCGGCGGACATGCCGGTTAAAGAGATTGTGACGGGTCAAGTGAACCAACTTCTTAAAACCCAATTGAATGCGGCGGGCATTACATCGCTTGGCAGATCTGTTGGCCCGGTTGGCCCTGGCGTAGGCTAAAACATTCTTTTCCTTGCAAAACACCGCGTTATTCGTTAGGCAGTAGGCAGTTGTAACCTACCGATGATATGAAACGCCATTATGGCCAAAGAAGAATTACTAGAATTTAAAGGCAGGGTAACGGAAGTGTTGCCGAACGCCATGTTCCGCGTGGTGCTGGAAAACGGGCATGAAGTGCTCGCCCACACATCGGGTCGCATGCGCAAAAACCGTATCCGCGTGCTGCTGGGCGATGAGGTGAGCGTTGAGATGACGCCGTATGACCTCTCCAAAGCGCGCGTCACGCACCGTCATAAATAAACCGCAGCCTTTTACAGGCCTGCTTTTTTTAAAAGGTGAAGCATGCCAGCTAATCCAACCCTTGTTCTTGCCTCTGCTTCCAGCGGGCGCAGAGGGTTACTTGAAAGCATTGGCCTGCTGCCAGATGAAATTAGCCCTTCTGATATTGATGAGACCCCGAAGAAAAATGAAAAGCCCGAAGAACTGGCATTTCGCCTCGCGGTAGAAAAAGCACAAGTGGCTGCCAAGAAGCATTCTAAGGCATATGTGGTAGCGGCAGATACGATTGCTGCCGTGGGTCGCCGCATTATCGGTAAAGCAAACAGTGAAGCCGAAGCGCGTGAAATTCTGCAACTGCTCTCTGGCCGCCGCCACCGTGTATATACCGGTGTGAGCGTGATTGCGCCCGGCGGAAAACAAATCTCGCGGTTGGTGATGACGATGGTGAAGTTCAAGCCGTTGTCAGACAAAGAGCTCGAGGCGTACCTTAAAAGCAAGCAGTGGGAAGGAAAATCCGGCTGCTATGGCATCCAGTCGCGCGCCGGCGGTTTTGTGGAATCCATCAATGGTTCTTTTTCTAACGTGGTGGGCCTGCCGTTGGTGGAAGTGAAAAACATGCTCGTCGGCCTTGGGTTTATGCATCCCGCGCTGGGCGATAAAGTACCGGATGAGATTGCCTGATTTTAATGTGGGGTCGAAATAGCTTGCTGGACGATTTTTAATTTCGCATGATACGCAGACGAGTCCTTTTAAAAACCAGTTGGCATTTGTGAGCCCCCAAAAAAAACCCGTTCTTTTTTTTCAGAAATTTCCAGAGCGGCATCACGCAACGCTTGGTCTAATTTTTTTTATTCTCTTTCTGATTCCGCCTCTTTTTGTTGGCTGGGTGAACGAAGATGCGCTGATTACCCTACGCGTGGTGGATAATTTCTTAAATGGGTTTGGCCTGCGCTGGAATGTAGATGAGCGTGTGCAGGTATACACGCACCCGCTATGGATGCTGAGCCTTATTCCATTTGCGGCAATCACGAATCATGTGGATACAATTTTCCTTTTCCCTTCGCTGCTGTGCCTGATAGGTATCGGCTATTTTACGTGGCGATTCTCTGGTCGCAACGTATGGTTATTCGGATTTTTGTTGTGTCTTTTAAGCGCCCGTTCGGTGAGGGATTTTATGGTCAGTGGCCTTGAAAACCCCATGACAGTGCTATGGCTCACCGCTTTTTTATATAGCTGGCTTTATCCCCGCAGCAAAAAAATCGAATGGTTTCGGTTGGCGTTATTTGCGTCGCTTGCAGCTCTGACGCGGCTTGATGCGGTATTGTTCTTTTTGCCCGTTGCGGCATACCTGCTATACACGCGTTTTCCATCGATTATGTGGCGCAAGGTCCTGCTGGGCGTGTCGCCGCTGCTGGCGTGGTTTTGTTTTGCATTTCTATATTATGGCTTTTTCCTGCCGAACACCTATTGGTCTAAGGTGAGCTCTCACTTTCCGCTTTCTGATTATTTAGCGCAAGGAGATGTGTATGCGCTAGATCTCGTACTTTTTTCACCGCTTACAGCGCTAGGAATTCTACTTGGACTGTGCCTTACAGCAGTGATGGTGGGCCGTCGCTGGCATATCCCGCATGTGCTGCTGGCGGCAGGTGCGGCGCTGTATGTGGCATATGTGTTCCGCATCGGCGGCGATTATATGTCCGGCCGATTCTGGGGTGCACCTTATGTAGTGTTTGCATTTGTGTTTTCAGACTTGTTGCGCCGCCATTACCATGCGGCTACACAGGGTACAAAAACCGTCATGATATGTGTGATAACGCTTGTCGCCAGCATTGACATGCTTTCGGCCCCTAAGCCCTTCCGACTGACGCAGGATGTGGTTGATGAGCGTATCATTCGTACGGCATCGTGCATGTTCTGCCGCTGGAAAACCCCGCTCCACCTCCAATCATGGGCACAAGAAGGTATGCGCGATAAGCAGCAGGCAGAGAAACAGCGTGTGGAGGGCAACAAGGAGCGGCTTATTAAGATTGAAGGCAGCATCGGGTCTAAAGGCTATTTTGCGGGACCTGATGTGATTATTATTGATTTTTTGGGATTGCCGGACGCGCTGGTGGCGCGGCTACCAGTTCTGGGCAAGCTCCGCATTGGCCATGTGCTGCGTCACCCACCAGAAGATTATGTTGCTGCCCGCAGAACCGGAAATACAGATGCCATGCACCCCGACCTTCGAGAATATTACAAAGCGATACGCACGATTACATCGGCGCCGGTGTTTGATGTGAACAGGCTCAAAACAGTTATCAAGTTTCAGTTGGGGCACTATGATCCATTTCTGGCAGCGTACGTGAAAATACTAAAACCCGGCACTGACAGAGTGGATCCAAAAAAATAAAAACGCAGCCATAAAAACCCCGCACCATGCGACGGGAGAAAAATTTGGGGCAGAAAATGGAAGGCAATATCATGAAAGAAATCGCAAAAACAATAGGGGTTTGTGCATTGTGCTACGGGCTGGCATGGCTGACGGTACAGGCGCTTTGGCCGCACATTAGCGCCGCGTCGTTTATGCAAAGCATGCCAGCATGGTTGCCTGCAGCGGCGGCAACGGTGGCATCGCTGGCCGTATTATTTTTAATCACGCACATGGAGCGCGGCTGCATCCACCCCGAAAGCTATCTGTTTTTGTTTTTATATGGCGCAGTGTGTTTGGGCTTTAGTTTTAGTACGGCGTTGCCCGGCCAGTTTAACGTGGGCACGGCCACGGTGAACATGGCATTTGTGTATGTGGTGCTGTGGAAGCTGCTCCAGAAAAAGTGCGCAGAAAAACCAGCAGAATGATTGCTGGTGAAAAATTCTCCGTATCCGCTATAGTGGCGCCCATGAACAGTGCTGACATCCAGAAAAAACTACGCGCTTTTGCCAAAGCAAGGAAGTGGGAGCCATTCCACAGCCCGAAAAATCTTGCTGCCGCACTCAGCGTGGAAGCATCGGAGCTGCTGGAGATTTTCCAGTGGTTGACGGAAGAGCAGTCCCGCCGCATTACCGCCGATAAAAAAGAAATGGCACATGTGAAAGAAGAGATGGCGGACGTGCTGCTGTATCTGCTGCGCCTTGCCGATGTGCTGGGGGTGGATTTGGAAAAAGCCGCGCAGGAAAAAATGAAAAAAAACGCACAGAAATATCCCGTGGCGGATGCCAAAGGCAACGCCGTAAAATACACCAAGCGACGACGCGCGGCGGATAGCAGCCGATGAATTATCGCCACGCCTACCATGCCGGCAATTTTGCGGATGTATTCAAGCACAGCATTCTGGCGCTGCTGATTGAGCGGCTGAAAGAAAAAGACAAACCCTTTTGCGTGCTCGATACGCATGCGGGCTTGGGTGTGTACGACCTGCAAGCCACAGAGCCGCAAAAAACCATGGAATATACCGACGGCATTGGCAAGGTGCTGGCTACGAAAACAGTAACGCCTTTGCTGACGCCCTACCTTGATATTGTGCAAAAACTCAATCACGGCGATGCCGCGCTCAAATCCTACCCTGGCTCGCCGTGGGTTGCGCGGGCATTGCTAAGACCACAAGACAGATTGGTTTTGACGGAGCTGCACGCCGAAGACATTGTCACGCTGAAGCAAAATTTTGTTCACGATAAACAAGTAGCAGTGCATCACAAAGATGCGTATCAGGCGCTGAAAGCGTTTCTACCGCCAAAAGAAAAACGTGGGTTGGTGCTGATCGACCCACCGTTTGAAAAAGATGAAGAATTTGACACGATGCTGGAAGCCGTTAAAGAAGCGCATCACCGTTTTAGCGGTGGGGTGTTTGCGCTGTGGTATCCCATTAAGCACCGTGCGCCGGTGAAGGCGCTTCACTACCAGTTTAAAATCTCCGGCATTAAAAAAATTCTGGCGGCAGAACTATTACTGCGGCCGGCGGCATACCCTGAAACCTTAAATGGTTGCGGCTTTGTGATTATCAATCCGCCGTGGAAAATAGAAGAACAGTTGCAGGCATTGCTGCCCTCGCTGCAGAAAATGCTGGCATCAAAAAAAGGCAGCAGCAGCGTGTCGTGGCTGATGAAAGAATAAACACGCTTGCCATTTGCGTTAAAACGCACACAATAAGCGGAAGGGAGACAGCATATGTCAAAAGCACCGCAGCGGAATTTGTTTATTATTGCCGGTATCGGCCTACCCCTTATTTTAGTGATATTGCTGCTCGTTGGGCAGTTTGTGTCGAACATGTTTGTGGAAGAGCCCAAACATGATGCGCTGATAGTGCTCTATGACCAAGGGCCTGACACGCACCATTACCGCTTCACCGTGAGGGATGGCCGCGCACAGATAGAGGCCATGGAAAATGTGGCGAAAGATATCAACGGCAATGTGATAACGAACTATCGCCGTCCGCGCCTTTACCGTTATGAAACCAAGCAGAAGAACGTGCGTGAGATTGAGCTGCCGCGCATCCAGCGCGCCGAAGGCGAAGCGCCCACCGGTCAATGGCAGGCGCTTGAAATCCCAGAATTACAGAACACCAAAATCAGCAGCTATAAAATTTCGCCTGATGGGTATGAGTTTGAGTATGGCGGTCGGTATTATCGCGGGCTGATGGGTATTGGCGGCTCAGATTACAGTAACGCGTTTGTGCTCAGGAAGGGCGCTAAGCGTGTGCCGATACCACTGGCGAATGACAGTCATCGTTATTATTCCAATGACCATCAGTTTGTCGGGTGGGTGGAATGAGCAACGGCGCGCCCGGCATGAACAGGCAGCAGGCGCTGGAGACTATTCGCCAGCTAATGTCAGTGCACCAACTGACAGTCTCTGATATTACGCCGCAGGCAACCGTGGCTGAAAAAGCCTCGGGCAGCGGCACGCTCATGCGGATGTTTTCCTATATTGGCGGCATTCTTATCATCGCGGGCATTTGTTATTACACCGCCAGTTTCTGGGCCTCGTTTAACAGTTATGTGCGTGTGCTGATTACCTTCGGCCCAGGTTTCATTTGCATGGTGCTTGGCCTGATTGCGCAGCGCGACCCACGCTATGTGCGTGCGGCAGGCCCGCTTTATATTCTGGCGGCACTGTTGCAGCCTTCGGGCATCGCGGTAACGTTGATGGAGTTTTTCACCGGCGACAATCCGCACAGTGCAGTGTTGCTGATTATGGGCACGCTGGCGGTGCAATTCGGTGTGGCATTTTATTACTGGCGGCATGAAATGCTGCTATGGTGGTTTGGTGCATTTTTTACTGCTTCGGCGGTGACGCTGATGGATTGGGTGGACACCAAAGAGCGGTACATCGCACTCGTGACCGGTCTTTCAATGCTGCTGATTGCCTATGGTTTCCGCCAATATCGGCAATATCACCGCACGATTGATTTGGCCAATCTCATTGGCTCGGTGCTTTTCCTGTGGGCGTTTTACGACATTGTGGAGCGCACGTTCTTGGAAATTACCTTCGTGCTGGTGGCGGCAGGGGTGATGTATGTCAGCACGCTGGTGGAAAGCCGCGGCATGCTGATTGTGGGCGCGCTCTCGCTGTTTTCCTACATCAGTTATTACTCGGAAAAATATATCTCCAACTCGGTGGGCTGGGCGCTGACACTGATTGTTCTCGGCATTATTTTTATCATGATGGGTGGTCTGGTGGTACGCATTAGCCGCCGGTTCGGTAAACACAAAACCTAGGAGCGAAGCATGGCACTTAAAAACACCGCACAGTCGTATGGGTTTGTAACGCGGGCCTTTCACTGGGTGATGGCGCTGATGATTGTGGGCTTGCTTGCCGTGGGCCTAATCATGACGGAAATGGAGCAGGGGCCAGACCGTTTGCAAATTTATGGGCTGCATAAAGCCACGGGTGCGGTGGTGCTCTTTTTGGTAGTGTTGCGCTTTGGCTGGCGGCTGACCAATATCACACCGCTGCTCCCAGCAACACTCACGCCGATTCAGAAACTGGCGTCGCATCTGGCGCATTATGGGCTGTATGGCTTGATGCTGCTGATGCCGCTTTCAGGCTGGGCGATGTCATCCGCTGCAGGTTACCCGGTGTCAGTCTACGGGCTTTTTGATTTGCCCAACATCGTGGCGCCGAGCAAAGAACTGCGTGAGCTAATGGGTGAAGTACATGAGCTGGCGGCCTATGTGATGATCGCACTGATTGTCGCGCATGCCGCTGCCGCGCTAGTGCACCACTTCCACTATAAAGACAATGTTTTGCGCCGCATGTGGCGTGGCTGGTAGGCAGGAAAACTGTCGTATAAAAACCATTCTTTCTCATCGCCATGGGAGCAAGAGCTGGTTTAATCTGAAACAGCTTGATTTTTCAGGCGTTAAAGTTACGATTCGATAACGCCACAACTTACCCCGTTTGGAGCGAAATGCATGGATACTAAACAGAACAAGCTTTTTGGTCTTTCTGTCCGCCTTCAGTTTACAATGCTCTTTCTTTCGCTGGTGGGGTTGTTCTTCGGTGTAAAAAGCTTTTTGCATGTGCGTCGCGACTTTGGTGAAGTTGCCAGCGAGTCATTTTATTTCGATCTTATTGTGCAGGTCGGTGTTGCCGTGATTACCAACGTGGTTTCCGGTGTGCTTATTTACCGTACTGTTACGAAGCCGATTGACCGCCTGAACGGAGTGATGGAGGCCCTAACGAATGGCGACCTTGATGTTGAAATTCCGTATGTAGAAAAGCGCGATGAAATTGGCCAGACGGCACGTACGGTGCAGGTGTTTAAAGAAAACGCCATGCGCATTAAGGAGCTTGAGTCTGAACAGGAAAAAGCCAAGCTTGAGTCGGAAAAAGAGCGCAAGCACATGATGGATCAGATTGCGCAGGAATTTGACGTTACCATCCGCGGCATCTCTGAAGTGGTCAGCAAAACCTCTGGCTTGATTGATGAGGCATCCAAGGGCATGTCGAACTCTGCTGAAAACAATAACGATAAAATCAAACACCTGACGCAGGTGTTTGTGCAAGCATCGCAGAACGTTGCCACGGTGGCAAAAGCGGCGGATGAACTGGCTTCTTCCATCAGTGAAATCAGCAAGCAGGCAAACCATTCTTCCGCGGTGGCACATGAGGCTGCGAAAGAAGCACAGAAGGCCAATGAAACCATTAAAGGTCTTTCTGAGGCAGCCAAACGCATTAACGAAGTGGTGGAACTGATTAACGAGCTGGCTGAGCAGATTAACCTGCTGGCACTGAATGCCACCATTGAAGCTGCACGTGCCGGTGAAGCGGGCAAAGGCTTTGACGTGGTAGCGTCGGAAGTGAAGAACCTTTCCCGCCAGACGGAGTCGGCAACGGAAGAAATCGCGAAATATGTGTCCTCGATTCAGGCTGAAACGGATAACGCCGTGCAGGTGATTAACGTGCTGTCGAAGCGCATTGAGGAAATCAGCTCAGTGGCGACGAATATTTCTTCTGCAGTGGAACAGCAGAATGCGTCCACGCGTGAAATTGCACGCAACATTCAGTCTGCCTCTGCCAACACGGACCGTGTGAAGCAGGATGTGGACGAAGTGGCCAGCATCTCAAAACAAACCGGTGGTGCAGCGAAGGAAATGATGATGGCGACCAGTGAACTGGCTCGTCAGTCGGACTCGCTGAACGGTGAGGTGACGAAATTCCTGAACAAGATGCGCGCTGCATAAGCGGTTGCTGCATGACGCATAAAAATGGCCCCAACTGGGGCCATTTTTATTTAAACGCGTCGAGGTACGATGTGTGAAGCAATCGCTCGGCGATGACGGTATCAAAATCCGGCGGCCAGCTAACGTCTTTGAGCGGCATCTGGGATTTTTGTAAGAGTTTATTGTACGCCATCACATCGCGAATCATGTACACAATCACCACTTCATCAAGGTGAATCAGCTCCAACCGGTGATTATCCACCTGCTTTACGCCGCCCTCGCGGATGATTTGCGGGTATTTAAAAAAACGAGTGGAAACACGGTAAGTGCTTTCTTGCACTTCAGGCAGCGGCATTTTGAAAGACGAGCCGAATTTATATAAGTCTTCAGGCTTGTGGTTATTGTCCCAGTTCTCGGTGAAGTCTGCTTCTTGCATATAAGAAAAGAAATTGGCGGCGCAGCGCACATGCGATTCTATCAGCAGCTTCGGGTTAATAGTCACGCCGGTGATGGCGGCACGTGCTTCGGCGCGCTTTAGTGCAATTTCAATGTCCGTATCCACATGCAGCACCTCTACCATGTAGCCGAGCCGCTGTGCGGCGCGAATCATCTGCCGCCCTAGGTCGGTATAACTTAAGGTGCTATCCACCAGAATAAAATTAGCCTGCGAGAGGAGTGCGTAACGATAGCGGTCGCGCTCATTATACAAAATGGCTTCGGTGACGACAGTATGCGTGGCGCTGTTTGGCGCCTCTTTTTGCAGGCGGGAATAAGGTGAGAGGCGAGGGAAAATGGCATCACGCGTGAGGATAATGCCACCTTCAGGAATATTCCCCTTTTTAATCATTTCTGACTTTCCGCTGCCGGGGCCACCGCACATGAGCATTACCATGCCAGGTTCCACCGATTTTGGTTTTGGTGCTGAAACCGCAAGCTGCTTTTCTGCCAGCACAGCATCAAAAGCCCATTGCAGCATTTCAGGCTCTACATCATCCAGCGATGCCTTTACATAAGGGAAATGGAGTGCAAGCGCATTGGCAGCCGCAAAGTCTATCAGCAATTCTACCCGCAGCCTGACACGTGCCACATAGGCCTCGTACCAATTTGGGGGCATTGGTGTGCCGCCTCGGCGGGCATCGGCATAGGCATCCTGTAGGTTCAGCATCACGTGTAGGCTGAGCTGGCCTGGAGGGATAGATTCAAAAATGTCGACAGAGTGTTTCATGATAACATTTGATTAAAATCAAGAGTGTGATGCCCCTATTTTGGTCTAATGACATATACTATAGCGCATTCAGTCTGTTGAAAACATTCCGTTTATGGAGGTGGTTCTATGTCCGATTTTGATGAGATTTTACGCAAAGGCGTGGTGATGTATAGCCAAGGCGGTGATGATGATTCGGACGACGACCATGATGGCGACGATGGCGATAATGATTTGGATGGGGATGATTTCTCTGACAGCATCGATGGCGGTGGCGGCAGCGATGACATAAGCGGCCTTGGCGGCAATGATGACCTGCATGGTGATGTGGGCGATGATACCTTAAGCGGCGGCGACGGCAACGATGGTGTTTCTGGCGATAGTGACGACGATGACCTGAACGGCAATATCGGCGAAGACACAATTTCTGGTGGCGACGGCAATGATAATTGCAAGGGTGGCCAGGGTAGCGATGATCTAAACGGCAATGCTGGCTCTGACATTTTGAATGGTAATCTCGGCAATGATACGGTGCGTGGCGGGCAGGATGGCGATACCGTGCGCGGCGGCGGTGACGACGACCTCGTGAACGGCAACCTCGGCAACGACGACGTATATGGCGACCGCGGCAACGACACTATTCGCGGCGGTGGTGAATCGGACACGCTGCATGGCGGTGACGGTAACGATACTCTGTTTGGTGACCGTGGGAATGACCGGTTAATTGGCGATGCGGGGTCAGACGACTTCACCTTTGCGGTGACGTCCGGCGCGGACACCATTACCGACTTTACGGTGGGTGAGGACGTTTTGAGCATCTCTTCCGCGCTTTATGCGACCGAAGAGCAGGTGCTGGCGGCCATCACCTATAGCGGCGGTAATGCCATTCTCGACTTGGGTGGCGGCAACAGCGTGACGCTGATTGGCGTGGCCGATGGCAGCATCACGGCGGCCAGCATCGAGATTTTCTAGCAATATGTGCCAGAAGCTGTCTCCACATTGTGCCTTTTGGTGCGGCGTGGAGGTGCGCACTATCAATGGGTTAGCGGCAATGGTGAATTAGCGCTTGCAAACTGGCAGCAGGCGTGGCAAAACGCACCCGCGAAACGCCTTTCTTAAGGACATAGAGCCGCACTCGGCCGTGTAAACAACGAAGATAGTTTCTTATGACCATGCAAGACACGCTGCGCAGCAAGCTGACGGCGAATTTTTCTCCTGAATCCATCGATGTGGTGGACGAATCTTATAAGCACCGCGGCCATGCTGGTTTTAAACCAGAAGGCGAGACGCACTTTAAAATTGCGATGGTGTCAGCCCAGTTTGAGGGCAAAAGCCGTGTGGAGCGCCAGCGTATGGTGTTTGATGTGCTGAAAGAAGAAATGCAAACCCGCATTCACGCGCTATCGCTTCACCTGCAAACACCGCAGGAAGCCACGGGCCAAACCCCACCTGCCATGGCAGGCTAAGCAACGGTTGGCGGACCCTTATTGGTATCTTTTTCTTCGAGGTAAGAGAGCCATTTTGCATTTGGGTGGCGCACCAGCCAATCAGTCCACTCGGCCTCAGCGCCTAGCTTGCGCTTGCCGCTATCGAGGTCTTTGGTTTCAGATCCGCCGACTTTTACTACGTCTACGCCCATGCCATGCAGTGCATGGAATACCTGCCCGTTGGCGTAGGTGGAAATGCGGTTAAATCCACGTAGCTTTTCTTCCTCAGTCTCACCTTTAATCGGCAAACCTTCCAGCACGACAGGGTCGTAAGTGGTAATACCGGCGTAATTGCCACAGGTGCGTGCACCGTTCGGGCTGCCGATTTCTTCAAAGCCGAAAAAGCTGACAGGCCGGCGTGTTTCTGGCTGGCCTTTTATCCCAAGGAAGCCAACAAACATATGCAGCCCTGCTTCTGCGGCCACTTCCGGTGAAGTGCGAATAATCGCTTCATAATCTGCCGCGGTGGAGCCGATGGCCTTGCCGATGTCGCGCAGGCGGTCGAAGTGACCTTGCACAAGGTGGCGCACGACGGTTTCCCCGCTCAGCGCCTCGGCGGGGTTTGCATTATCCTTGGTATTGATGATGGCTTGGTATTGCCGCTGGGGCTCGTAGGGCTCCAGTGTGTATTCAAGATTGTTGGTGGCAAGGAAGCGCTCGAAGCTGGTGTAATTCTTGCGGGCATTGTTGCGGATATCTGCGCTGGGGTGCGATACGTTATTGAACATGCCCTCTTTGGGTTCGCGCAAAAGTGTATTGAGGTTGATGACCGAGCTTTGGTAGGTTTCATCTTCGCGCGGCGCTTCGGGGTGCCAAGGGCGGTAATCAATCAGCTTCCAGGAAAAACCTTTTGCGCCGAATTCCTTCCGCTTGTCTTCAGTGTCTAATTCCATCAGCAGGTTTAGGTCCAGATTGACCAATTCTTTCGTCTGCTCGAACGTGAGTTGGCGCGTATACATCACCGCACCGGGGATTTCTGCTTCCACTTTCTCACAGAAGGCTTCCACCGCTGCAGCATAATTTTTGCCATGGGGTGCAACAATGCTGACATAGGTTACATCTGGCTCTTCGGGCTTAAAAAACGTGCCAATCCCGAAAATGTTATCACCGTCATTATAAAACAGCCCACGCGGATGGTGGTTGCTGGTGGAGGTGATGTTATGTCCATTATTATAGAGCTGGTATGAAAGATAGCTGCGCCCGAAGGTGCCGTCTTTGTGTGCATTGATGGCGGGGATGGCGCTTTCATCCAGCGTCGTTACTTTGCCATCAAACATTTTAATCAACGCGGCCTCTGCCACGTCACGTTTGGTGGTGTTTGTCTCAGGCGGATTGGTCGTCATGAACCTCTCTTGCGTTTAAACACCCGCATCGTAGCACGCAAAATGTTAAGGAACAATTAATGCTAAGGGAGAGGTTTGAAGTGCTGTAATTTAAGCGGCAGCGCGCTCCATTACGATACGCTGGGTCCACTTGCCAACCACTTCTTTACCGGCTTCGATAAGGGAGGCACGCAGCGCATGCATTTCAGCAAGCATTTCATTTTCGGTTTTTTTGAAGTTCGTGTTCTGCATGTTATCCTCCCTTTTTTCTTTTGTTGTTACTGTTTAATGAGTGTTCCCGTTGTTTCTAACCACTGTTCCTGTGCGTGCTGGCGATTGATTTCGATACGGCGACGCATGGCATTTAAGTAGTGGGTTACGTAGCTTTCATTCTGTTTCGTGCTTGTATTCATCACACCCCCCTTGTGTATTTATTATATATATAGATATACTATAAATATCTTTACACGTCAATAATAAAAGTATATCTTTATATAAGATAAATACATATATTGATTTTGTCATTATTATACAGTAGGTTGCACCTGATTTTTTATGATTACACTCGAGCAAATCAAGGCCGCAAGGGCCCTTTTGAACTGGAATCAGGATGTTTTGGCCGCTGCGGCGGGCATTTCCAAGCCTGCTCTGGCGAACATGGAGTCCGGCAAGGTGATGCCACGCACCGAAACGCTTCAGGCCATTACCAGGGCGCTGGAAGAGGCGGGTATTGAATTTACCGAAGGCCCCGGTGTGCGGCTTTCCGGCGAAACACTCCGCGTGCAGGTGCTGGAAGGCGCAGAATCTATTTTCCGGTTGTGGGCTGATCAGCTCGAAACATTGAAGCATGGCGGCGAGCGCCTTATTTTCAGCGGCGACGAAGCTTTAGCGGATAAACTGGTGGGTTCCGGCAAACTTTCAGGGAAAGAGCGTTTTGCCCGCATTCTGAAAAAATTTAATGACCACTCTATCACCAGCCGCCTGCTGGTGCGTGAGGGTGATACGAATTTTGTGGAGCCGATAGATCATTATCGCTGGATTTCCGATGAGCTCTTCTCGCAGATGCCCTATTTTATCTATGCTAATAAATACGCTATCTGGATTACTGAGCCGGTGATGAAGGTGGTGCTGATTGAAAACAAGTCGATTGCTGAAAGTTATCGCAAGCAATTTAATGCAACATGGGCGCGCGCAAAGATGCCTGTGGTGCCTGCCGACAAAAAATAATGCTGCTGCGGCAAATTAAAAACCTCCTTTTTAACTCAATGGTTTAGCGCTGTTTTACACAACATATAGTGTCTAAGTTTTTTAAAACCACAACATTTTGTGGTTTTCTTAACCTTTTCTTAATCTTTGATTGCTATCCTGCAGATGAATTGGGAACAACAAAGTTAAGACGGGGAACCCATGACATTCTTTGAGGGATTTTTTTACGCCTTTCCGGAAAGCGGTGCGCAACTGCCCATCGTGGTAAGAGAACGGGTTGAGCCAACCAATCGTCCGTTCCCACGTGAAAGGCAACCTCGTGAGAATCAACCAACACCGGCGCAGGAGGGGCGCCGGTCACCTGATAGCGTCAGGCAGGGGCTCTTTTCTTCCTATATCCCGCGTGAACTAGCTCCACAGGAAGAATTGCACCTAACCAAGCAGCTCCTGCCTGCCACGCTTGTCCGCCCGGCCAGCCTTCTGGAGCCTGCACTAGTCCCATAGCTCCGCACACCTTCAGAAATGGTTTGGCCGGGCGGCATATGCCGCCCACCACTTTCTAAAATACAGATTGCCCATTCCTTCATGCGCTGCAGCATCAAACGTTGTAGACTTCCGCGCGCGTTTTGCTATAACAACAGCCCGCGTAAGTGTAAGTCATAAGGAATGTTCATGGGTCACGTTTTCCACCGTCATACGAAAACCAATTATCCGACCGCCGTGAAGGGCGATGGCTGCTATATCATCGACGATAAAGGCAAGCGTTACCTCGACGCGTGCTGCGGTGCGGCCGTATCATGCCTTGGCCACAGCAATGAAGATGTTATCCGCGCGATAAAGCAGCAGCTGGATAAAATTCCGTTCGCACATACGTCATTCTTCACTAACGAACCGATGGAAGAGCTCGCAGACTTTCTCGTGGAACGTGCACCGGAAGGTTTAGACCGCGTGTATTTCTTCTCCGGCGGCTCGGAAGCCACCGAGGCGGCGATGAAACTCGCGCGCCAATATTTCCTTGAAATCGGCAAGCCTGAGAAAAAACATATTATCGCCCGCTGGCAGAGCTACCACGGCAACACGCTGGGCGCACTTTCCGCTGGCGGCAACCGTTGGCGCCGCAAGCAGTTCGAGCCGATGCTGGTGGATATGCACCACATCAACGCCTGCTATGCCTATCGCGACCAGAAGAAAAAAGAAACGCCGGAAGAATATGGTCTGCGCGTGGCAAACGAGCTGGAAGCAAAAATTCTGGAGCTCGGTGCTGAAAATGTTATCGGCTTCATGGCAGAACCAGTAGTGGGTGCCACCATGGGCTGCGTGCCAGCGGTGAATGGTTATTTCAAACGCATCCGCGAAATTTGCGACAAGCACGGCATCCTTCTCATTTTAGACGAAGTGATGTGCGGCATGGGCCGCACCGGCACACTGTTCGCCTGCGAGCAGGACGGCATCACGGCAGACATTCTCTGCATCGCAAAGGGTCTGGGTGCGGGTTATCAGCCTATCGGCGCCATGATGTGCTCGAAGAAAATTTTTGACGCCGTGCAAAAAGGCAGCGGCTTTTTCCAGCATGGTCACACCTACATCGGCCACGCTACTGCGTGCGCGGCGGCACTCAAAGTGCAGCAGGTGATTGAGCGCGAAAAACTGCTCAAAAACGTGAATGTGCAAGGTGCATCACTGATGGAAGAACTGAAAAACGCCTTCAAGAAAAACCCTTACGTGGGTGATATTCGTGGGCGCGGTCTGTTCATCGGTCTTGAGCTGGTGCAGGACAAAGAAAAGAAAACACCATTCCCGTTCAAAGACAAAGTGAACGCGAAGCTGAAAGCGAATGCGATGGCCGAAGGCCTGATGTGCTATCCGATGGGCGGCACGATTGACGGCCAGAAGGGCGACCACGTGATGTTCGCTCCGCCTTTCATCATCACCCCGAAACAGGTGGATGAAATCGTGGATAAATTCTCCAAGGCGATGAAAAAAACCTTCGGGAAGTAGTTTGTTATTTGTTCCCGCGCTCACGTTGTTTGCGCATGGAACGGCGGCGGCTGTGCCGCGCTGACGGCTCTTTTTGGAGGTATCGCTGCTGTGAGTACTCTTTCCAAAGAAACAATTCTTGTCACGGGTGCCACGTCGGGCTTCGGTAAAGCCATTGCCGAAAAATGCGCGAGCGAAGGTGCGCGGCTTATCATCACCGGCCGTCGCGATGAGCGTTTAAAAGCCCTCAAACATTCTTTGTCTGAAAAAGGCGTGAAGGTGCATGCCAGTTGTTTTGACGTGCGGGACCGCGCCGCCACGGAAGTAGCGATAGAACAACTGCCTGCAGGCTTTCAGCACATCACCGCGCTCATCAATAATGCAGGGCTGGCGCTGGGCACTGCGCCCGCGCAGCAGGCCTCGCTCGAGCAGTGGGAGCAAATGGTAGACACCAACATCAAAGGCCTTATGACCATCACACGCAAGGTGCTGCCTGGCATGGTGGAGCGCGGCAAAGGCTATGTGATCAACATCGGTTCAATGGCCGCAAATTATGCTTATCCCGGCAGCAATGTGTATGGCGGCACCAAGGCTTTCGTGCGCCAGTTTTCGCTGGGGCTGCGTGCTGACCTTGTGAACACGCCCATCCGCGTGACGGATATCGAGCCGGGCCTCGCGGAAACCGAGTTCTCGCTGGTGCGTTTGGGTGACGAGAAAAAGGCTAAAGAAGTGTATCGCGGCACCGAGCCTCTAAAGGCAGAAGATGTTGCCGAGGCGGTGTACTGGTGCCTCACGCGGCCACCCCATGTGAACATCAACACCATGGAGCTCATGCCCACATGTCAGGCGCCGGGGCCACTCCAGGTTCACCGCACCTAATATTTTGTGCAGCGCAACATGCCGCACCGCACTATCGGAAAAAATAATACGGAATGCCTTATCAAAAGCATTTTGCTGCACTGCAAAAAGAGATTGTTTTTTGCGTTGTGTCAGGCTGAAACCCGCAGCCATCCTCGCTTTTTTACTTGTCTTTCACGCCCGCTTTCAGTATGTTCGCTTCATTCAAAAACAGGCTGCATCGGCAGACATTTTGGAAGAAAAATTCCCTCACATTTAAGACAGACGGAAACATCAGAGGTTAGGCTATGGTCGGCGAGAGCAACGCAAATAAACCAACAACGGCACCGGTAGAAGCCGCAGCTCCGAAGAAGCGTAAAAATAAGCGCGACAAATCCAAACGCCTCTCGAACATTCGTAAACGCATTCAGGAAAGCCATTTCCACCGCTACATCCAGCACGACATCAAGGGCTATGAGAAATACTTAAACGACGGCGGCGTGCATCTTTACAGCGCCAAGGAACTTGAAGAACTGAAAAAAGCAGGGGTGAGCAACCGCCTGCCGCCACGCGCCACGGGGTATTACCTAGACCTCGCCACGCGAAGCCAAGCCATCACCAACCTGATCAAAGCCCGCCCGGAAGAAATGGAAGATTTATCCGGTGAGCGCGATCCTTCGAACCAGTTGAAATACAGCCCTGTGGAAGGTCTGCTGCACAAATATGAACTCGTGCTGCTCTATGTGGTGCGTACCTGTTCTTCGTGGTGCCGTTACTGCTACCGCTCAGACTTCCTTACCAGCAAAACGGCGAAAGACATCGCCAGCGTGAAAGAAATCGGCGACTACATCCGTAGCTACAATGAAAAAATCTTCAAAGAAGCCGGTACAGATGACCGCGATAAATTAGTGACGATGAACAGCGAAGAAAAATTCCCCATCCGTGAAGCGCTGCTTTCCGGTGGCGACCCGCTCGTGCTCTCGAACAACAATCTGTTCGATTACCTCGATGGTCTGGCCGAAGCGGGCGTGCGCACCATTCGTATCGGCACGAAAGAGCTCGCTTTCTTCCCGCACCGCTTTGACGATAATTTTTTCGGCATGCTGGATTTGTTCCACGAGCTGCATCCGGACGTAAACCTAGCCTTCATGGTGCATTTTTCGCACCCGGACGAGCTCTTGAAGAAAGATGACAAAGGCAATTACATCAAAAAGCCGACCGGGCATTTTGAGCGCAATCCGGTGGTGGAAAAAGCCATCATGCGCCTGCGTTCTCGCTACTATGTTACACTTGAAAACCAAACGCCGATTATCGACAGCGTGAATGATAACTCTGAAGCACTGCGCCGCCTGCAGGTGGAGCTGAAGCGTTTGGGTGTGAACAACCACTATTACTTCCAGTGCCGTGAAATCGAAGGTCATAAAATTTTCGCGGTGCCGGTGGAAAAATCCTACCAAATTCACCGTGACTCACAGAAGGGTCTTTCCGGTATCGAAAAATCCCGCTTCGCACTCAGCACCGAATTCGGCAAGCTGGAAGTGGCAGGGTTGATTGATGCACCGCAGGTTGAAGCCTTCGGCGAGCAGCTGCCTGCTGAAGCGAAAGGCCTTTTTAAAGCGCTGCTGGGGGATGGTTTGATTATATTCAAGGCGCACCGTGTGCCAAACACCAAATATCAGGGCGGCATTGTGGTGGCGCGCCGCAATCCGAAAGCCTTGTGGATTACAGGTTATGAAGACCGCATCTTGTATGATGGTCGCAAAGCAGGCGATGAAAAATGGAGCAGCCTTGGCAAAATGCTGAAGACGCTGCTGGCTCCGGTGGTCGACATCGAAAAAGCTGAAAAAGAACTTGCCAAAAAACTCACAAATTAAGTAGTTTTAGGTATACGCGCATAAAAGGCCACAACCTCCTTTTAGCGAGTAGCGGGCGCCCTTCACGGGGCGCCCGTTTTTTTAGAAATCAGAGAACCAAGAATTATTAACTGTTACTTTTTCTACGGTTTCTGTTGAAACGCCTAATTTAAGATTTTTAAGTAATTCACAAAGAGCGTCACCATCAATTAAGTCAATGGCTGGGGCACCATCGCGTGTTGCTTCTTTGCGGGCGTCAGATGTAAAAGAGCCAGTAGTAATAAATAGACCCTTGTCACTTCTGCCCATCATTGCGCCCCTAAAATCACGTATCTGTGGTGATGAAACACTACCTTTATAGCGCTTGCATTGGAATAGGACGTGGAACGAAAGCAAATTAACCTTCAACACACCGATTCCATCAATGCCGCCATCACCTGAGCGGCCAGTAATCTCTACCTTGGTAAAACCAGACTCTCTTAATATGCGCTGAGCAAGCCGCTCAAAATCCTGTGGGGAGATTTTTAATAAAATATTTATAAGGGTTTCTTTCCAAAGATCTTCGCTTAAGGCAGCGTCGTCTTTTTCTTCAGAGGCATCCGGCTCTTTCTTGGTGATAGGCTTCACAGATTTTTTAACTGTTGCAGGAATTTTTGAAACGTCATGCTCTTTAAGGGAGCGCCCTTTTTCAGTAAGGGGATAAACGCCACGGGTGCTATTGTCCAATGCGCCATAGGCCTTTAAGTAGTGCCTTGCCCAAGTCGCCCGGTATGCTAGTTGTGACCTGTTGTCTTGACCATTTTTGCAAGATTTTTTCTGAATTTCTTCAGAATATTCTTCAAGCTCAACGATTTTATCGAGCGATTTCTTCAATCGCTGCAGAGCCACCAAGAGATTTTAACGCCTTGAGAGTAGGCCACATAAGTTCGTCATACGTTGGCATCACATTATTCATGAGATGATCCTTTAGTTTTGCGCTTTAAGAACTGACGCGCTTCGGCGGCGTCGGTGAGGATGCGGCGAGGTGAGATGGCTTTCACCGCTTTCACAAATTGTTCAATAAGTGCGGCGTTATTCGGAGCAAGGCTGCCATCTGCCATCAGCAAATTATTTTCAAACCCGATACGGGCATGGCCGCCGCAAGCAATGCTTTTCAGCATACAATCGCGCTCATTGCCACCAAAGGCGCACACGGCCCAGTCGGTTTCCGCGAGTGCAAGCCCTTGGTCGAATGTTTCTAAGAACGGGTCTAAGTCGTCGGGCACCGAGAAGCTTGCTTTATCAAACGGCGAGCCGGTTTTTTTACCCAAAACAAACAGCACGAATTTGCGGCCCTTGGGCAGCTTGTCGCGCGCGCGCAGGTCGGCAAAATAACGCACTTCTTCCGGTGTGTAGAGAATGAATTGCGGCTGGATGCCGAGCTCTTCAATTTCAAAAAAGAACTCGCTGGCTTTGCTTTCGTCTTTAGCTTTATCACGAATCACTTCACGCACGGCGAGTGAAACAGCTTCGGGTTTTAATGCGCGCACCATTGCCATCTGTTCGTCGGCTTCATAAATATCCACACTCTCGCTCGTGGCCTGGATAATCATGCTGTTGCCCACCTTGTTCCGGATGGCATCAATCGTGCGTTTATACGTATCCACATCCAGCGAGTGAACATGGTTTTTATCGCGGATGTGCAAATGGCACAGCACAGCCCCTGCATCGCGGCAGCGTAGGGCCTCTTCCGCAATCTCATTCACCTCAAGGGGAATATGCGGGTGCTCTTTTTTGGTTTTTTTGGCACCGTTGGGTGCTACCAGAATCAGGATAGGGTCCATCATTTCCTCGTGTTTTCGCGCTGCCACTATAGCGCGGGGCACCCATTCACGCAATTTTTTGCTGCCATGCGGCGAGGAGTAAGGGTATAAACCACACTATGACCTATGCCGAAATCAAAGAACCGGCCTATCCGGCGATTAAAAAAGCTGCCTTTTTCGGCGCGCCGCTGCTGGCGGCTTTAATGCTGTTTGCGGGTGCGCCCGAAGGCATGACGGCAGCAGGCTGGAAGGTGCTGGCCGTCACGCAGTGGATGGCACTATGGTGGATTTTTGAGGTGGTGCCGCTGGCCGCCACGGCGCTGCTGCCTTTGGTGCTGTTTCCGCTGCTAGGCGTGCTCGATTTCAAAAAAACTGCCATTCCTTATGCCAGCGATATTATCTTTTTATTTTTAGGCGGATTCATCATTGCCCATGCATTTGAAAAATGGCATCTGCACACACGCATCGCGCTCTGCATCGTGCGGCGGATTGGCCTAAAGCCCGAGCGCATGATTGGCGGCTTTATCGCCGCCGCGTGTTTTCTCAGCCTGTGGATTAGCAACACGGCGACCATTTTAATGCTGCTGCCACTGGTGCTGGCAGTGGTGGAGTTGGTGCTGAAAGATAAAAAAACCGGTCGCCTCAAGCAAACACCGGAAGCAAAAAACTTTGCCACGGCGCTATTGCTAGGTGTGTGCTATGCCGTTTCTATCGGCGGGGTGGGCACACTGATTGGCACGCCGCCGAACATGTTTTTCAAAGGTTACTTTGAAAAACAATATGGTATCAGCATCGATTTTTTCGGCTGGATGTTGGTGGGTGTGCCGATGGTGGTACTGATGGGCACGGCCTGTTGGCTGGTGCTGGTGAAGCTGTTATTTCCGGTGCGCGCGCTGAATGTACAACAATCTGCCGCCATGATTGAAAAGACTTACAAAAACCTGGGCCGCATGAATCGTGGCGAAACATATGTCGCGTTGGTGGCGCTGCTCACTGCTGCAGGCTGGGTGTTTGGGTTGCCCTTAGCAAACATGGTTCCGGGGCTTAGTGATGCGGGCGTGGCGATGATTGGCGCGGTGGCGATGTTCCTGATTCCGATGAATTTAAAAAAAGGTCAGTTTCTACTGAAGTGGGACGATGTGGCGAAGCTGCCGCTCGGCGTGCTGCTGCTGTTTGGCGGCGGGCTTTCGCTATCAGAAGGCATCCGCGCGAGCGGCCTCGACCTGTGGATTACGCAGCAGGTGGGCGGGCTTTCTGGCCTCTCTGTTTTCGCGCTGATTGCGATTGTGGTGGCACTGGTGATTGTGATGAGCGAAGTGATGAGCAACATCGCCACCATCGCCATTTTGCTGCCGGTACTGGCGCCGAGTGCTGTGGGCCTTGGTGAAAACCCGTTGCTACTTGCCATCCCTGCCACGCTGGCAGCATCGGTGGGCTATATGCTGCCGGTGGCGACTGCCGCCAACGCCATTGTGTTTGGCACAGGCCATGTGACGGTGCGGCAGATGGTGAAGGCAGGGTTTATTCTCGATATCGTTGGGTTCTTCGTCATTCTGCTCGTCACCTATGCGCTGGCATTGTGGGTGTTCGGTATTGAGCCGGGGCAGGTGCCGTTCTGGGCGCAGCCAGTGGCAAAAACGGCGATGCTGTAATATGACGGATACTCCACACCGCTATTACCGCGAGGCGGTTTCAGCGACGCTCACGCGGCTGGCGAAGGCGCAAAAACAAGAAACTATTTCACTCGATGAACTGGCCGATGCGTTGCAGGAAAAAGGTCTCGCATTTTTCCTGATGGTGCTCGCGATTCCCACCATGGCGCCTGTCGCGCCGCCGGGTTTTTCGATGACGCTTTCATTGCCGCAATTCTTCCTCGCTTTTCAAATTGCGTTTGGCCGCCGTCGTTTGTGGTTACCGAAATGGCTGGGAAAAAAGCGCATCAAAACATCATCACTACGCTATGTGGTAGAAAAATCCCTGCCGCTGCTCATGTGGCTCGAGGCACGGGTGAAGCCACGCCTGCTATACATGAGCACGCGCTATGCTGAAAAGCTGATTGGCTGGGTGTGTGTGGTGTGCTGCGTATCGGTGCTCGCTCCCATTCCGTTCAGCAACAGCACACCGAGCTTTGGCATGGTGCTGATGGCACTCGGGTTTTTAGAGCGCGATGGCGTGGTGATAAAAGCAGGCATGCTGGTGTCGGCCATTGGCCTTGGCATCACCTGCGGCATGGTGCTGCTGGGTGCGGAAGCAGCCAGCTTCGGCCTTGATATGTTCTGGAAATAAAAAACTAAATCGCGGCGCGGATGGCGGCGATAGCATCGCCTGCTTTTGAAACATCGGGGCCGCCGCCTTGTGCCATGTCGGGTCTGCCGCCGCCGCCCTGCCCACCGAGGATGGCGACACCTTTTTTCAACAAATCCACGGCGTTGATTTTGCCCGCAAGGTCGGGCGTAGCCCCCACCACGATGGATGCCTTGCCTTCGCTGGAAGCAACAATGGCAACGACGCCGGAACCGGCCTGTTTTTTGAATTCATCCACCAGGCCGCGCAAATCTTTGGCAGGGAAATCTGTGAGTGCCTTACCATAGAATTTCACGCCGCCCACCGTTTCGCTCTGGCTGATGCCTTGAATGAATTGTTCGCGGATTTCAGAAACCTTTGAGGCCTCTGCTTCACCGGCCTGCTCAGAGGCTGCTTTGCGCGCGGCTTCCTGTTTGGCGGCTTCTTCCTGCGCTTTTAAGAATGCATCTACGTTTGCGCCAGTTTTTGCTTCAATGCGGCGCACGCCGGAAGCCACTGAGCTTTCTTTGGTGATTTTGAATTTGGCGATATCGCCCGTGCTTTTCACGTGCGTGCCGCCGCACAGTTCCACCGAGTAGCTTTTACCGCTCTCCGTGCCCATGGAAAGCACACGCACTTCGTCACCATATTTTTCACCGAACAGCGCCATGGCGCCTTCGGCAATCGCTTCATCGGGCGTCATCAGCCGCGTGGAAACGGGCGCGTTTTGTTTGATGATGGCATTCACGTCTTTTTCCACCTGCGCGAGCTCTTCGTCCGTCACCTTCTTCGGGTGGCTAAAGTCAAAACGCATATAGTCAGCTTCCACCAGTGAGCCTTTTTGTGTCACGTGTTCGCCGAGTGTTTTGCGGAGCGCGGCATGCAGCAAGTGCGTGGCAGAGTGGTTGGCACGAATCGCATCGCGGCGGGTGCTGTCGGCTTTTAATTGTGCATCTTCACCACTGCGGATTTCACCTTTTTCCACCGTACCGATATGGGCGTGGAGTGAGCCAACCATTTTTTTCGTGTCAGCGATTTTGATGTTGGCTTTGGCGGTGCTGATAACGCCTTTGTCACCGGCCTGACCGCCGGATTCTGCATAGAACGGCGTCTGGTTGAAAATCAGCGTTACGGCGTCGCCTTGTTTGGCGCTTTCCACCAGCTGGCCATCTTTCACCAGTGCCACGAGCTTGCCCGTGCCTTCCAAGGTTTCATAGCCGAGGAACTCCGTCGCGCCATGATTTTCATGCAGCTCGAACCAGATGGTTTCGGTGGCTTTGTCGCCGCTGCCGCTCCATGCGGCGCGGGCTTTTGTCTTTTGCTCGGCCATGGCGGCATTAAAGCCATCCATGTCCACCTGCATCTGTTTGCCGCGCAGAATATCCTGCGTCAAATCGAGCGGGAAACCGAACGTGTCATAAAGCTTAAACGCCGTTTCGCCTTTCAGGCTGCCGCCGCCTTTTAACGAAGCGGTTTCGGCTTCCAGCAACTTCAAGCCACGGTCGAGTGTTTCTTTAAAGCGCTCTTCTTCGTGGCGCAGCGTTTCGGTAATCAGCGCCTGTGCGCGGGTGATTTCACCATAATGCGCGCCCATTTCTTTCACCAGTGCGGGCACGAGTTTGTGCATGAGCGGTTCTTTGCAGCCGAGGATGTGCGCATGGCGCATACCGCGGCGCATGATGCGGCGCAGCACATAGCCGCGGCCTTCATTGGAGGGCAGCACGCCATCGGCAATCAAAAAGCAGGCGGAGCGCAAGTGGTCGGCAATCACGCGGTGCGAGGCGACCAGTTTGGGGTCGTTGTTTTTTGAAAAATCGTGGCTGGCGGCAATCAGATTTTTGAACAAATCGATGTCGTAATTGTTATGCACGCCTTGTAGCACAGTGGTGATGCGCTCTAAGCCCATGCCCGTATCGATGCAGGGCTTGGGCAGCGGCGTTTGCTTGCCGTCGACCGTTTGGTCGAACTGCATGAACACCAGATTCCAGATTTCGATAAAGCGGTCACCATCCTGGTCAGCACTGCCAGGGGGCCCGCCTGCGATTTTATCGCCATGGTCGTAAAAAATTTCCGAGCAGGGGCCACAAGGGCCGGTGTCACCCATCGCCCAGAAATTGTCTTTCGTGGGGATGCGGATGATTTTGCTATCGGAAAATCCGGTGAGTTTTTTCCAGATGTTAAACGCCGCATCGTCGGTGTGATACACGGTGACGAGCAGTTTCTCAGGTGGCAGGCCAAGGGTTTTGGTGAGCAGGTTCCAGCCATGCTCAATCGCGCCTTCTTTAAAGTAGTCAGCGAACGAAAAGTTCCCCAGCATTTCAAAGAAAGTATGGTGGCGGGCCGTGTAGCCTACGTTATCAAGGTCATTATGCTTGCCACCTGCGCGCACGCATTTTTGGCTGGTGGCGGCGCGGCGAATGGGCTGGTTCTGTTTATCGTGGAGATGCTCTGCACCCGTGAACACGTTTTTAAACTGCACCATGCCCGCGTTGGTGAACATGAGCGTGGGGTCATTGTGCGGCACAAGCGAACTGGAGGGCAACACGGCATGGCCATGTGCGCCGAAATAATCCAGGAACGCTTTCCGTATGTCGGTTAACGAGTGCATAAGGGTGGGGAAGATAGCCTAAGCCGATTCTTCCATCAAGGCCGCATCTTCGGCGTCAACCGATTCACGCAGATCACCCGCCACTTTGCCACCTGCTTTGCGGATGGCGGCTTCAAGCTCAGCGGCGACCTTCGGGTTTTCCTTCAGGTACTGCTTGGCGTTTTCCTTACCCTGGCCGATGCGGGTGCCATTGTAAGAGAACCAGCTGCCGGATTTTTCCACGAGGTTGATTTTTGCACCGAGGTCAATCAGCTCGCCCAGTTTGGAGATGCCTTCGCCGTAGATGATTTCAAAATCGACCACTTTGAATGGTGGTGCGACCTTGTTTTTCACTACTTTGGCGCGCGTCAGGTTACCAATGACTTCTTCTTTGTCTTTAATCGCACCCACGCGGCGGATGTCGATACGCACAGAAGCATAGAATTTCAGTGCATTGCCACCCGTGGTGGTTTCAGGGTTACCGAACATCACGCCGATTTTCATGCGGATCTGGTTGATGAAGATGATCATGGTGTTGGATTTGGAGAGGTTGCCAGTGAGTTTACGCAAGGCCTGGCTCATAAGGCGAGCCTGCAGCCCCATGTGCGAATCACCCATTTCGCCTTCGATTTCGGCTTTTGGCACGAGTGCGGCCACGGAGTCGATCACCACCACGTCCACCGCGCCGGAGCGCACGAACGTGTCGGCAATTTCAAGCGCCTGTTCACCGGTGTCGGGCTGCGAGATGAGCAGGTCATCAATCTTCACGCCGAGTTTTTTCGCATAGTCAGGGTCGAGTGCATGTTCGGCGTCAATAAACGCGCAGGTGCCGCCTTTTTTCTGGGCTTCGGCGATGATGTGCAGGGTGAGGGTGGTTTTGCCCGAGCTTTCAGGGCCATAAATTTCCACCACACGGCCGCGCGGCAGGCCGCCAATGCCAAGCGCCATATCAAGGCCGATAGAGCCCGTGGAAATCGAGTCGATTTCCGTGGTTCTTTGCTGGCCAAGTTTCATCACGGAACCCTTGCCGAATGACTTTTCAATCTGGCTGATGGCGGATTCGAGTGCTTTCTTCTTGTCCATAGGGGCTCCGTATAATTGGTTTTCGCTGCAAAATATGCTATTGTCACTCTGGTATATACGGGATAAAGGCCGAATCAAAGCCTAATTTTCGCTATAAAATGCCATTTGATTTTTGGTGCAGACAAAGGCATAAACGAAAGAGTAAGGGTGTGTTCCCGTAAGGTGCTGAAAGGCGGATATTTTTAGGTGTTTAGTGTAAGCCATCCGGGTGGATCGAATCAGAAGCCTCCCACCGAAGCAGGTGAAAACGAAGTCGAATTCAATGACATTGAATTCCGTCGCCGTGACCCTGTGTCACCAAACGACCCTGATGCAGTGGAAAAACCTTACCGTATTTATAAAAGCCGCACCGACTTTGTTGAAATTATGGCATCCTCGGCCAAAGAAGCGATGGAAAAGACGGGCGTGAAGAGCCCCACGCGCATCGTGCGGATGGATTTAGAGCGCGCCGCCGTGCTGCCGCCCTCATTTTTTAAGGATGCACAGCCTGCGGCAGTTGAAAATACCGCAGAGTCTGCTACAACTCCGCCAGCGGAAAGCTCAAGCGCTGCGCCCGAAGCGCCTGCCGCAGTGCCGGAAGCCAAAGCGTAAGACGCTAATTTTTTGTCTAATGAACGGCCGGAGCAGGGACGTGAACACACAACAGCCACCCAAGCAGCAACCGCCCAAAGGTGGCGTAATGCCGCAAGCATGGCGTAATGCGCTGAATAAGGCGCAAGATGCGATGATTGAAGTGGGCCGCACGCTGTATGTGGATAACCGCCCGATTTCAAACCGTGATATTAACATGGCCTGCCAGCAACTTTCGCAAACCACGGCCAGATGTTACGCGAATGGCATGGGAGCGCTTGAAGCATTCCAGCAGCAGGTGGAAGCCGATGAAAAAATGCCATCAGGCGTGCAGGTAGTGTTGCTGCTCGGTGTGGCAGAGCTGGAAAAAGAATTGGAAGAGCTAGAGGGCAATGAAAACAATTAGCGACATTAGCCCCACAATGGATATAGAAGCGGAAATCAAGCGCCTGAAGCGCGAGATGAACGCCGTGATTCTGGCGCATTATTATCAGGAAGATGATGTGCAGGAAATTGCTGACGTCATCGGCGATTCACTCGAGCTTTCCCGCAAGGCGGCGGCCACAGATGCCGACGTGATTGTGTTCTGCGGCGTGCGCTTTATGGCAGACGTGGCAAAAATTTTAAGCCCGCAAAAAACAGTGCTGCTGCCTGATTTAAAGGCGGGTTGTTCGCTGGAAGACTCCTGCCCACCGGAAGAATTCCGCAAATTCCGTGAAGCACACCCTAAGCATGTGGCGCTCACTTACATCAATTCTTCGATTGAAGTGAAGGCGATGTCGGACGTGATTGTGACCTCTTCAAACGCTGAGGCCATCATCAACCAGATTCCGAAAGACCAGCCGATTTTATTTTCGCCAGATAAATATCTGGGCGGCTACCTCGCCAAAAAAACAGGGCGTGAGATGGTGCTGTGGCAAGGCACGTGCATGGTGCATGAACAGTTTTCGGAAAAAGAATTGGTGAAGCTGAAAACACGCCACCCTGAAGCGCATGTGATTGCCCACCCCGAATGCCCTGAGCATTTGCTGAAGCACGCGGGCTATATCGGCTCCACTTCGCGCCTCTTGGAATATACGGCCGAGCGCCCAGGTGAAGCCTTCATTGTGCTCACCGAACCAGGCATTTTTCACATGATGAAAAAACGTTCGCCTGGCAGCGTGTTTTACGATGTGCCTGGTATCTCTGATGGTGCTTGCGCTAGCTGCAACACATGCCCGTATATGAAGCTTAACACGCTGGAAAAACTGTATCTGTGCATGGTGAATCGTTCGCCGGAAATCACGCTCGATGAGCCGATGCGCCTTGCGGCAAAAGCATCGCTCGAGAAAATGCTCGCTATGTCACCCAAGGCGGCACCTGCTGCAAAATAACCTATCCTAGCGTTGGCCGCGGCCTGGTGCCAGCGTGCAGCTTAGCTGTGCTTTTTCGATGGCATCGGGCACATCCAAAGTGGCGCTGTAACCACGTTCGAGCGTCTCTTTTGACACGACGTGTTTGCGGCAGCGCTTATAGCGCCGGTCGGTATCTCCCGCCGCACAAAACTCCAGTTCCTGACCGTTGCTGCTAAAACCGACCCAAAAACTGCCCGTGAATTTTTGCTTATCCTGACGCTGATAGGAAACAGTACGGGAATCGCCTTTGGCAATGCTGAAACGCGTTACATCCAGCACGCGCCAATCGCTGGAAAAGCCCTTAGAGAATTTTGCAGTGCCGCCCTGAATGGTGCAGTTTGCCACGTTGCCATAAATCGGGTTGTTATAGAGCACATCATGCTGTGCTCTGGCTTCCAGCTCATTGGCGTGCTCGGCAGCCTGTGCGGCTACCACGGCGGCATCGGCCTCGCGGCGGCGGATGCTCAGTTCTTCCTCGCGGGCATCGGCTTCGCGCTCAATGATTTCTTGTTCTTTCACGAGGCTGATTTGTTTCTCAGCGGAAAAACTATTCCATTCTTCCGGCAAAATGCCAAGGCGTTCGCGCGCCCCGGCCTCTAGTCCTGAGCGGCGCACCATGATGGCGGCACGTTCCTGGCGTTCGCGCTCTTGCCTTTCCAATTCGGCCTGCTTGTCCCATGCAGCTTGTTGGTCAGCGGGTGAAAGCGCCAGATATTGCTCAGCGCTCATTCCCAAGGGGTAGCGTTCAGCAGAGGCACAGGCAGAAAGCAGCAGCAGGCTTAAAACAAGCGTACGGAAAATAAAACGGTGCATAGTAAATCCTTGCAGAGAGGGCGTTGGCATGAGATTACTTTCCAGTGATATATTTTGCAACAGATTGCTAGAGCCACTCACATCATGAAAAATACCTCCCTTGCCCTTATCGCCCACTGCATCGAGCAGGCTAAAAAACAAGGTGCCGATGCGGCGGACGCCGTTTTGTTCGTGAGCGAAAACACCAGCTGCCGCAGCCGCATGGGCAAGCCCGAAACCATCGAGCGCGCAGAAAACAAAGACCTTGGCCTGCGTGTGTTGGTGAAGGGTAAAAAGGGCATGAAATCGGCAATCGTGTCGTCGAATGATTTTTCGCCGGAAACACTGAATGAACTCGTGAGCCGTGCGGTGGCGATGGCAAAAATCGCACCGGAAGATGCGCACACGGCACTGGCAGACGAATCGCTGCTTGCAAAAAAAATCCCGGCGCTTGAGTTGGCTGATGACACACTGCCGGATGAAAAAACCCTGCGCCGCGCCGCAGGCGAGGCAGAAGAAGCAGCCCTTAAAGTGAAGGGCGTCACGAATTCTGAAGGGGCGGATGCTACGGCCAGTGCGTCGGAAGTGTTCCTTGCCACCAGCCACGGATTTCAAGGCCATTACCGCACCACGAGCTATTCGGTTTCCGCCTCCATCATTGCCGGCAATGATACAGAAATGGAAACGGATTTTGACTATTCCGTGGCACGCCGCCATGCCGATTTAAAATCAGCGGCGATGGTGGGCAAGAGTGCAGCAGAACGGGCGGTGGCAAAACTGAACCCCCGCAAAGCCAAAACCTGCCAAGTGCCGGTGGTGTTTGAGCCGCGTGTGGCGCGCGGGCTGCTTGGCTCGTTTGCTGGTGCCATTAACGGCGCGCAAGTGGCGCGCGGCACGAGCTTTCTGAAAGATAAACTGAACACACAAGTGTTCGCCAAAGGTGTGCAGGTGCTCGATGACCCGCTGATTAAGCGTGGCGTCAGCTCGCACCCGTTTGACGCCGAAGGCGTAAGCTGCCGCAAGTTGGCCGTGGTGGAAGATGGCGTGCTTACGACCTGGATTTTAGACACGCGCAGCGCACGCCAACTTAAAATGCACACCACCGGCCATGCCACACGTGGCACCTCAAGCCCTCCGCGCCCCTCCACCACGAATTTTTACATGGCAGCCGGAAAAATTAGCCCCGAAGCCCTGATGGCTGATATCAAAGACGGGTTTTATGTGACCGAAGCCTTCGGCATGGGCGTGAACGATGTAACGGGCGATTACAGCCAGGGCGCGGCCGGTTTCTGGATTGAAAACGGCAAACTGACCTATGCGGTGAGCGGCATTACCATTGCGGGGAATATGAAGGATATGTTCCTGAATGTAACCCCCGCCAGCGACCTTGAAATGCAATATGGCACCAACGCACCCACCTTGCGGATTGAGGGCATGACCATCGCAGGGGCTTAAGACACCCTGTTTCTGTTGATTTATCTCGCAAAAGCGCTATAAACGGCGAAGATAAACCACCAACGGATAGTTAAATGACCAAGCAGATTTTGATTCTCGCCGGGGACGGCATCGGCACCGAAGTGTGCCGCGAAGCAGAAAAAGTTCTCCTCTGGCTGAACGATAAAAAGAAAACCGATTTTGTGCTGAGCCATGCGCTGTTGGGTGGTTGCGCGTATGATGCCACGGGCACACCTTTCCCGAAGGAAACACTCGAAGAGGCTAAAAAAGCCGATGCAATTTTGCTCGGCGCCGTGGGCGGCCCCAAGTGGGAAAAGCTAGATTACAGCGTGCGCCCTGAGCGTGGGCTGCTCGGCATTCGCAAAGAACTCGGCCTGTTCGCAAACCTGCGCCCTGCGCTGGTGTTTGATGAATTGGTGGAAGCCTCCACGCTGAAGCCGGAAGTGGTCAAAGGCCTCGACATCATGATTGTGCGCGAACTGACGGGCGACCTTTATTTTGGTGAGCCCCGCGGCGTGGAAACGCTGCCGGACGGCACGCGCCGTGGCGTGAACACTATGGTCTATACCTCACCGGAAGTGCAGCGCATTGCACGTGTGGCGCTCGACCTCGCCAAGAAGCGCAACAAAAAAGTCTGCTCGGTGGATAAAGCCAACGTGCTTGAAACCACTGAAATGTGGCGCGAAGAAGTGCAAAAAATCCGCGACACGGAATATAAAGATATTGAATTATCGCACATGTATGTCGACAACGCGGCCATGCAACTCGTGCGCAATCCGCGCCAGTTCGACGTGATGGTAACGGGCAATATTTTTGGCGACATTCTTTCTGATTGCGCATCGATGCTTACTGGTTCGCTCGGCATGTTGCCTTCAGCGTCCTTGGGCGCGAAAGGCAAAGATGGTAAGCAGCCTGCGCTCTATGAACCCGTGCATGGCAGTGCGCCGGATATTGCAGGTAAAAACCTCGCCAACCCAATTGCAACCATCCTAAGCCTTGGCATGATGCTGCGTTATTCTTTCAACAGGGATACTGAAGCCAAACTGGTGGAAGATGCCATTAAAGACGTGCTGAAAAGCGGCATCCGCACCGGCGATATTATGCAGGAGGGTGCAACGAAAGTGGGCACCACTGAAATGGGTGCGGCCATCATCAAGGCGATGGATAAACGCCTTCAATCCAGCAAGGCGGCTTAAAACTTATGCGCGCACCATCCATAAAAACAATCGCGGTGGTGCTGGTAGCCACGCTGCTGCTGTCTGCTTGTGTGGACATGCTGTTTAAAACCGTTGATTGGACAAAAGAAGGCATCCGCCGCGTGGGCCCAATGGCGGTGTGGCGTGAAAAGGCCGAGGCGGGCGACCCCGAGGCACAGTATTTTTACGGCAAAACCTTCTGCTGCGGCGAACGCCCGCTCTATGACAATCACACGGCGATGGAATGGTTTTGCAAGTCGGCCAAGGCGCGCCAGCGCGATGCGCTTTATGAAATTGGTAGACTCTATGAACACGCGCCGGACTATAAAGGCTTCCTGCTGCCGAAAGATGACGTGCTGGCGTATGTGTATTACACGGTCGCCGCATCGTATGGCCATGTCGAATCCAAAGGCCTTGCTGCCAGCCTGAAGCAAAAGCAAAGTGAGGGCCAGCGGCAGGATGCCGATGTGCTTATTAAAGCATTCCCAAAAATTGCGTGCGGCATGAACATGCAGCAATATCGTAAAACCGAGCCCGTAGCGGCACAATCGTTAAGCCCAGTGAAGGGGAAGAGACAATGAAACAGTTTTTCATTACCACCATCATAATGAGTGCCGCCTTAGTGCTTGCAGCACCACTACATGCTGCGGATGAAGACCAAACACCCGAGGCAGTGCGCGAAGCTTATATGGAGCAGGCCCGCGCAGGGAATACGGATGCACAATATAAAATTGCCCGCAGTTTTTGCTGCGATTCTGAAGAAGAGCATAACGTGCAACGCGCTACCTGGTGGTATTGCGATGCGGCGCGTAAAAACCACAAAGATTCACAATTCATGGTAGGCGAAATCTACCGCTCAGACCGCACGGTAACCATGCCGCCGGAAGCATTGCAGGCTTTCCCGCAGCTGAATGACGACGTGCTGGCCTATGCGTGGCTCAAGATTGCCGACAAGAACGGTCACCCCGATGCCAAGGCCAAATGGCAGGAGGTGAAGAAAAAACTTTCCGGTGCCAAGTTGCGCGAGGCAGAAAGTATGATACCCTTCTACCCACAGATACCGTGCGAAATTGAAGTAGGTGATAGTGAAGGCGAAAAAACCCAGCAAGCAGCAGGAGAAGGCGATGCCGAAAAAGCCGCTGCGGCAGCGCCTGCGGCAGGCGAGTAAGGCGTTATTGCCTGCATTTTTGCTGGGTGGGCTTGCGGCCTGTTCGCTGTTTGCGCCCGATGAATTTCTTTACCCTGTGTACGAAAACACACCCGAACGCATCAAGCTCAAAGAGCTAGCAGAAGGCGGCAGCGCCGAAGCGCAATATCGCCTCGCGCAGGATTATTGCTGCGGCGAGGGGCGTAATTACAATAACGAAAAAGCGCTGAACTGGTTCTGCCAGTCAGCCAAACAAGGCCATCGCGCGGCGCAGTTTGAACTGGGGCAGATGTATGAGCATGCTTACACCATGCTTGGGTGGGACACGGTCACCTATCGCCGCCGCCCAGCGGCAGGCAAGTATCCCACACAGAATTTTGAGCGCGCCTATATGTGGTATACGCTCGCGAATACCGAAGGGAAATTTCCCATCGCGCAGAACCGTAAGCTCGATTTAGCGGCCAAGCATATGACGATTGAGCAGGTATCGCTCGCCGAAAGCATGATGGACAGCTGGCGTGATGTACCCTGTGGCACGGGCTACATGCCGGGCTCGGATGTGATGGTGCGCCCATGGGAGAGAAAAGAATGATGCGCGTGCTGTTGATTGTGCTGATGAGCATCAGCTTGGGTGGCTGCCTGATGAACTGGTATCACCCGTTTTTTAGCGAATACACCAAAAGCACCAAAAAGCAATTGGTCGAGCAGGGTGATACGCAGGCGCTCTATGAAATGGGCGAAGCATGGTGTTGTGGCCCCAAAGGCGGCGGGCAGTTTGATACGGAAAAGGCAATGGCCTATTGGTGCCAGGCAGCCAAGAAGGGGCATTCCGGTGCGCAGCTGGCACTCGGTAAGCTTTACGAAAATTCCTACCGCATGATTGGTAACACCATCCCGAAAAATGACCTCAAGGCATACATGTGGTACTCGGTTGCCGAGTCTGGCGGTAATGCAGAGGCCGGAATGGTAAAGCGTTATCTCGAACAATCGATGGTGCCGGAAAACCTGGAGCGTGCAAAAGCGATGATTCCGCATTGGCGCGAAACGCGCTGTGTACTGCTGGAGTCTCCGCAAGGTCCGTGGAACCCAGAGTGGGTGGCCGAGCAAGAAGCTGCGGCGAAAAAAGTAACGACCAAAAATTTTGCCGCCCCACAGCCTGCCAACACCCGTCCCCGTAGGAGATAACATATGCGCGGTTTCCGTTTTGCTCTTTCTATTTTTTTACTCGCAGGCGTTGCAGCCTGCATGCCCTACACCTCGGTGCCGATGGTGGCGCTGATGGGATATGATTCGGTGGGTAAGCGTGACCGGCTGGAAAAATATGCGGCAAGTGGCGATGTTTATGCCATGTATGACCTTGCACAATCGTACCGCAATCACATGTACGAAGGTAAGGTCGATCACGAAAAAGCACTCGAGTGGTATTGCAAGGCGGCACGTGGCGGTTATGGCAAGGCGCAGATGGAAGTGGCGCAAGTGTATGAGGGCACGAGTGAGCTGAAAGTGGAAGTGGCGCAAGATTTAGCACGTGCCTATATGTGGTATGTGCTGGCAGAGCGCCGCAGGAATTTTGGTTCAGAAGATGCGCTGAATGCGATCAAAGAAAAAGTCAGCGATAAAGAAAAAGCGCGAGGTGAAATGTGGCTGACCGAATGGAAGCTGGTGCCGTGTGGCGTGTCTGAAAAAGATAAGCCTCTGCCAAAAAGAAAGAAAAAGTCTAAGAAAAACAAAGGCTAAAACATTAGCGCTTTATTAAACTTTCTGCGCTATAATCAATGGCATGAACGAGAGCAGAACCAAATATGGCCGCCCACTTGAAGAAAAAGATGGGCACCTGTGCATCGGCATCCCTAAAACAAATGAAAAGGGGGCGGCAGATGATGCGCTTGGCACAAACTGGATTCGCTATTATGACTTACCCGCGCCGGATGATTTAGGCGCACATCTGAAATTACTCAAAAGTTTGGAGCTGCGTTTTAAAACGCACGTGGCGCGCGGCAGCGAAATCAAAGCATCGCGTGTGGAAGAATTAAAAGCGGTGCTGGTCGCCGCGCAGGAATCACATGCACCGCCCGATGTGTTGGATACGATTAGCGGTGATATAGCCATTGCGCTGCAGAAACGCAGCTTCAACATGGCGGAGAAATATTTCGAGCGTCGCATTAAAGAGGGCAAGCCGCATGAAGACCCTGAAATGACCGCGCTGATGAAGCAGTCGGAGGATGTATACTTAGAGGCCTTTGGTTATGCGGGGCAGGGCTTTAGAAATATCCGTCGTGAGGATGGTAGCCGCGACAAAGATGGAGCCATTGGCGAGATGATCACGGAAGGTGTGCATATCCTAAATGGTGTGCGGCCCGAAGCGCGACAAGCGCTTGAGGGCATTTTCCACCGCAACCGTTTTCACAAGGCATCCAAAGCGTGGGATGAAATTGACCGTGTGGCGGAGGCAGCCAAACAAGTGGTGGCGGATAACCCAGTGTTGGCGGCGGCGGTGTTTAAAATTTCAGATGAGCTTACCATCCCGCTGCCGCAAATGCTGGATGATTTGCAGACGCGTGCCAAGCAGCGTACGCACATGATGCGCAGTGACCCGGAATTTTATGCAGCAGACGTAGCACTGCGCGCCACGCAAACGGCGCTCATGGGATTTAAATTACCTGACCTGCGCGAGGTAAAGTCTACCGACATCGTGGGTAGCGGTAAATTCACCGGCCAGATGGTTGGTGCAGAGAAAAATAATACGGAAGAAGCCTACTACCTGATGCGCAGTGCGGTGCGCCTTGTTTACGATATGGCAGAGATTCGTCATGGCCGTCACACGAGTGCAAAAGAATATGTCGCCGAAGTGAATATTCACCTTGGTAAAGATAAGCAAAAGGATGCCGCCCACCCACCCGCTGGTGGCGGTGGGTGGTATTTGGACTAGGTTTTTTTTGCCCGCTCCAACTCACGATTTAATTTATCTTTGATGGCTTTCGGCAGCATCATACAATTCTGATTGGTGAGTGCGCCATACAGCGCATAAAGCGCCATGCGGTTCATCACGCGTGGGTTTAAAAAGCGGATACGTAAATAGGCATCAAGATATCCGACCTTTTCTAATTCTTCGGCGCTTTCAATCCCCACTTCATGCAAATGCCGCACCATGCTGGGGCCAAGATTAATAAGCGTATCAAGCGGTGTGCGCGGCATCGTTAATGCATGCAGCCCATATAGAACTGGTCTACTTTATGCACATGCACGGTGGCCACGTGCGGCTCTAATGTTGAGGCAAGTTCTACCGCTTCTTTCTTAGAAGAGAAAATACCAAACACCAGCATCATGTTTAGTGGGTCTTTTTCCTTTTTATCGCCGTGGTAAAATTGGCGCATCTCAATGCTGATGCGCGAAGGAGTATTATCGATGTCGCGCCGTGGCAGGTAAGCGCCAGCATAGGCTTCATCATGCTCATAATCTTTCGGGTACATCATTCCTTTTTCGGGGTCATAGATGCGGTCGAGCGTTTCAAATTTCATACCTGTTTTTGCTACCACATCTTCTGCTTTTTTGCGTAAGAATTCATAATTCTTATTCGGAGCAGATTCCACGAAATAGGCCGTGACGTAGTCTAAGGGTAAACCTTTTTCATCAAAGAGAGGGCCTGTTTCAGCGTGGGCGGGGAAGGAGAAAAGCAAGGGCAGCAGGAGTAAGAATAAACGCACAAATAACCTCAAAAAATGGAGCGGGTGAAGGGAATCGAACCCTCGCCTAAAGCTTGGGAAGCTTTCGTTCTACCATTGAACTACACCCGCGCGAACGAAGGCTTTAATATGAGAGCAGCACCCCCAAAAAGCAACAGGCTTTTTAGGCGGCGGCGAGCAGCGCATCGGCAAAACGCGGCAATGCTTCAGGGCAGATGTTGAAATATAAATCCGGCTCAATCAGCTCCAGCTCCATCAAGAAAAACAGGTCACGGCTCACGATGCCGTCCACGCGGCCATAAAGTGGTGTGCTCGGCAGGCTCTTGATAATTTTCTTGGCGATAGTGCGTACAAAATCAGGCGCTTCTAATTTGCGGTAATTGCCACCATATTGCTTCTGCACGCGGAAATCGCCCTTCTTCGGTGTTTTTAGAATCGTGTGGCTGATGTCGCCATTGATAAACACCAGCGACCACTCGCCCACGCTGATGGCCTCCGGTAAAAAGCGCTGCATCACGTAGCCTTGCGTTTTTAGGGCTTCTTCAAAGTCATCCGCGATATCGAGCACATCATCCGGTGTGGTGACCCATGTGTTGAATGAGCCAGCGGAGATGGTGGGTTTCAGCACCACTTTCTCCCAGCCGCGCGTGCGCATTTCTTTCACTAAATTTGGTGCTTTGCCGCGTGGAATCCACATGGTGGGGGCAGGCGAGAAGCCTTTGGACTCCAGCTCCTGCAGGTAGGTTTTTTCCAAGTTCCACAGAATGGTTTCTGGCGGGTTCTGCATATTGAGCCCCGTGTTTTCCACCCGCTCTAGAAAATCACGGAACTCGCTGATGTAGCGGTAATAATTATACGCGGTTTTTGCGACCAGCAGGTCATGCTTCTTCAGTACCGAAGCGGGTGCATCCCACGGCAGCAGCGTGGTGGTCGCACCTTGTTTTTCTAGCTCGCGTAAGATAGCGGTTTCTGCCGCATCAATGCGCGAGGGGTTCGGCTCGGTGATAAAAGCAATGGAGGGCATTACACCTCGGCGGCGTCGAACATGTCGTGATATTCCGGGGCTTTCCAGCCTTCGGGTTTTACCACTTTGCCGTTTACGTATTTGATGGTGCCATCGGCCTGTTTTTTGCCGAGGTTGGCGCTGCAAATACGGTGCATCACTTCACTCACTGCTTCTTCGGCATCTTCATGCGAATAACCATGCAAGCGGCAGGTTTTGTAAATGCCGTTGAGCGCGATAAACGCCACGTCGCCGAAACCATCTACCATTTCCGGCAGGTCGTTTGCGTCAATTGCTTCGTCGGTCTCGCGCACTTCTTCGCGCAGGAAATCGATGGTTTTTTTGAGCAGTGTTTTTTTATCTACGCCTTCCGCGAGCTTCGGGTTCACTTCAAAGTCGCGGCTGAATTCAGTGGCCTTGGCGATAATGATACGGTGTGGCATTTCTTCCTCCTACATCGTGGGTACGGTGGATTGCATCGACGGGCGTTCGGAGAACGTGGTGTACCAGCGCGCAAGCTTTTTATATTTCTTTTCCCATGCCAGTTCTGGCAGGCGGAAATTGATGTAACCCAGCGCGCTTGCCACGGCAATCGGTGCAAGGGTGATGCGTTTGGCGCGGATGGTTTTAATATGCTCGTTCTGCAGCGATTCAAATGCGCGGTGCAGCGCGGCGACGTTTTTATCAATCACGGCTTGGTCGGGGCTGCCGCCGTCGCGCTGGTAGAATACCGCAATCGCGGCTTCGCACATGCCATCAGCGAGGGCTTCCACATGCAGCACTTTAAAGCGCTTCGGGCCGCTTTTGGGGATGAGGCGCAGGGTTTTGTCGAGGCTGTCGACATAGTCGCAAATCACGGGGGAGTCCACAAGGCCGCTGCCATCGGCCAGTTTCAGCGCGGGGATTTTGCCCAAGGGGTTCGTAGCGAGCAATGCAGCGGGTTTATCTTTCAAATCCACCAGCGCGAGCTGCACCTGTTTCTCAAGGCCTTTTTCTTTAAGGGCGACGATGACTTTGCGCGCAAATGGGGAACGCTTGGTGTAGAACAGCTGCATGAGAAACTCCCTGTAACGGATGATTAGATGCCACCGTTATAGCGTGGAATGCAGCAGCGCGAAAGCCTATTTTCCGGATTTATCTTCGGGCCGCAGGGTGATGCCCAGTGTGCGCTCAATCGCAGCGTCATTCAGGCCCAGTTCGCGGGCGCGGTGGATGGAATATTCCTTCGCCTCGTAATAATAATTCGGGTTCAGCGTCTCGCGTTGTTCAATGTCAGCCATCAGGCTGGCTGCGGCGTCGTGCATTTTGGTGTTGCTCATATTTTGTGCCCTTCCTTGCCGGGTTCATTGCCCAGTTTGTCGGTGCGGCTTTGTTCATGCCCGCGATGGGTGTAGGCATTGAAGCGCTGCATGGCCAGCGGATTGTCGCGCTCTAAGTTTCCTTCCCACGGGTTGCCGATGAGCAGGCGCTGGCCGAGCTTCATGCTTTCAATGTTCGGGCGGTTTGAGAGCATGGGGCTGGCGAGGTCGGCCAGCAGCCAGATATCCTGCGGGTTATCGCTTTTGATGATTTTCTCGAGCAGCTCCCGTTCTTCGGCGCTGGTGCGGAATTTTAGGCTATCGCGTTCAAAAGTGGCCTGTGCATTGTTGCGCACTTTTTGCCATGAATCGTCGTCGGGCACGAAGCCGAATTTTGCCCATGCATAGCTGCCGATGTTGTTGGCGTGCAGGCTGATAATGGCGAGGTCGAAATCCGGATTCTCCATTACCTCCATCAGATTTTTCAAGAACTGGCGGGCAGTGCCGGCGCCGTGGCGCTTGCTGTCCGTCACCGTGAAATTGTCGAGATGCACATAGCGGAAATCATCATCAAGGTTAAAGAGCAGCGCGCTTTCGGCAAACTCGGTGGCTTGCTTGCGCACATCGTGGCGGACGCTGGCACTCACCGCCAGTTCAGCGGCGCCATGCTGCAAGGTGAGGCGCAGGCCGGGCAGGTTTTCGGCGAGCGTGTCGTAAAATGCCATGGGCGAGTCCTCGCCCAGATAGTCGCGCCACATACTGGCGGGCGTTTCACTGCCCGCAGCGTGGACAAGGCGCATCTGCCGCTCCTCCTCCCACAGCGTGAACAATTCATCCCTTATGTCGTCGCGCTGGAAACCCAAACGCCCCCTCCATTCACACAGAGTTAAACGTTTGATTATAAGGCAGGAATGGTTAACGAGGCGTTAATGGCTGCTTCTAAAGGTTTTTTTTGCCTTTTGGCGCGTGGTGCAGGAAGTGTATGACGCGGTGGAGCACCGGCGCGAGCAGAATGCCGGTGGCGGCAATCAGGAACAGGCCGCTATACAGCGCATAGAAACTGGCGAAGAATTTTCCGCCGTTGGTGTGCAGCACATCCACCGGCCCCATACCGCCCAAAATCATCGCGGCATTTAAAAGCGCGTCGAGCCACGCCATGTGTTCAGTGTAGTGATAACCCAGCACGCCAAAGGCTAACGATGCAGCACCAAGGCTTGAAACCAGCGCTACGCTGCACACCACCCGCCCGACGAATTTTATCGGGCCCAGAATCGGCTGTGAATGATGTTCAAACATATAAAAATTTAATTCAACTTCTGGTAAATCTCGCTACCGGCTTCTTTGAATTTTTCGCTCATCTCATCCATGCCCTGTTTTTGCTCTTCGAGCTTCGTGGCGTATTCGCGTACGTCCTGCGTGATTTTCATGCTGCAGAATTTGGGGCCACACATGCTGCAAAAATGCGCGACTTTCGCGCCTTCGGCGGGCAGGGTTTGGTCGTGGAAGCGCTCGGCGGTTTCAGGGTCGAGGCTTAAGTTAAACTGGTCGCGCCAGCGGAACTCGAAGCGCGCGCGTGAAAGCGCATCGTCACGCATCTGCGCCCCGGGGTGGCCCTTTGCTAAATCCGCTGCGTGTGCTGCGATTTTATAGGTTATCACGCCCACTTTCACATCGTTCCTATCCGGCAAACCGAGGTGCTCCTTCGGGGTGACGTAGCACAGCATGGCCGTGCCGAACCAGCCAATCATTGCGGCGCCAATGCCGCTGGTGATGTGGTCGTAACCCGGCGCGATGTCGGTCGTGAGTGGCCCAAGTGTGTAAAACGGTGCTTCGTGGCATTCGGCGAGTTGCTTATCCATGTTTTCTTTAATTAAGTGCATCGGCACGTGGCCGGGGCCTTCAATCATCACTTGGCAATCATGCTTCCACGCGACTTGCGTCAGCTCGCCCAAGGTTTTGAGTTCAGCAAATTGCGCTTCATCATTCGCGTCGGCAATCGAGCCGGGGCGCAGGCCATCGCCCAAGCTGAAGCTTACGTCATACGCCTTCATGATTTCGCAGATTTCTTCAAAATGCGTGTAGGCGAAGTTTTCCTTATGGTGCGCGATGCACCATTTGGCGTGGATGGAGCCGCCGCGGCTCACGATGCCCGTGGTGCGGTTTGCCGTGAGGTGAATAAACGGCAGGCGCACGCCCGCGTGAATGGTGAAGTAATCCACGCCTTGTTCGGCTTGTTCGATGAGCGTGTCGCGGAACACTTCCCAGGTAAGGTCTTTGGCGATGCCGCCTACTTTCTCGAGCGCTTGATAAATCGGCACCGTGCCCACTGGCACCGGCGAGTTGCGGATAATCCATTCGCGCGTGTTGTGAATGTTGCGGCCGGTGGAGAGATCCATAATCGTGTCGCCGCCCCAACGGGTGGACCACACCATTTTATCGACCTCTTCTTCGATGGAAGAACTAATCGCGCTGTTGCCGATGTTGGCGTTAATTTTCACTAGGAAGTTGCGCCCGATAATCATCGGCTCGGATTCAGGGTGGTTGATGTTTGAAGGAATAATCGCGCGGCCAGCGGCGATTTCGGCGCGCACGAATTCAGCGGTGATGTGGTCGGGGATTTTTGCGCCCATCGGGTTGCCGCCCTTGCTGTTCTTGCGCAATTTCTCCAGCCCCATATTTTCGCGGATGGCGATATATTCCATCTCAGGTGTAATGATACCAGCGCGTGCATACGCCAGCTGCGTCACGGGTTTTTTACCTTTTGCACGCAGCGGCGTTTTATTCACCAGCGGGAATTCTTCGAGAAGGATATTGGTGGTTGCGCCCTGCTCGGGTTCCAGCCCTCGCAATGGCGCGCCGCCGGATGCGGCGGGCTGACGGCTCTCGCTTTTCTCACTACGTTTCGCAGTCAAAAAACCATTATCTTCTGGGCGTACTTCGCGGCCAATGTAACGCTCCACATCGCCGCGTGCTTCAATCCATTTCGCGCGCAGTTTCGGCAGGCCTTTACGGATATCAATCTGCGCAGCGGGGTCAGAATAAGGGCCGGACGTGTCGTAAATGCGCACGCTTGGTTCGTTCGCTTCGGGCGCGAGGGATACTTCACGCATCGCGACTTTTACGTCAGGAAAATTCGGGCTCGCCAAGAATATTTTTTTGCTGGCAGGCAGCGCGCCGGTGGTGATGGTGAAGACGGCAGGTTTCGCTTTTTTCGCGGCGGTGGTCATGTGTGTGTAGTCCTTATCAGTAGGTCGTTCCCGAGGGGGCAGATTAGCACATTATTTCGCCAGTTCTACCCCCATTTGGCTGGGGGTATTGGCTGGCCTTGGGTTTCGGCGTTAACCGGTTGTTAAGTATTTGTAAGTTATAATGGAATTTGGTTTGAAGGGAGGGGTATGAAACCACTGGGTGCGTTCTCATGGATGCTGGATGCCGAACTGCCGGATGAAATCACACGGCAGATGGGGCAGCTTCGTGCGCTGGGCGTGGATGAAGTACGCGTGGGGCTTGAGGTGGAATTTATCGTGCCCGAAATGCCTAAGCCAGCGGATATGATGGTCGACCCGCGCTTTCCGCCCGAAAAAAACAAACACTGGGAAGAAGTGCGCGAGAAAATCCGCCTTACTGACCCCGATGCTGCCGCGCAGCTAACGAATGCACGCGAAGTGATGATGTATGACTTGCTGCATTTGAACGAAACCACGCGCGGTATGCTGGAGCCGCAGGAACCAAAAAATTATTACGATAATAAAGATGTGCTGGAAGTGCGCCTGAAACCCACTGACCCGCAAAGTGCTATCAACAATCACGCCGCATTCATGGCGACGCTCGAAGAACTGGCCTA
Organism: Rickettsiales bacterium; assembly: GCA_044356525.1. GTDB lineage: Bacteria > Pseudomonadota > Alphaproteobacteria > Rickettsiales > RGZB01 > CAYXPR01. The sequence goes on along the minus strand of JBIKVZ010000001.1, from coordinate 162,730 downwards.
CACCTATGGGCTTGAAAGTGGATTCAGGAATGAGCGCCCGCCGGGTGTGCATCTCAACATGAGTTATTGGAAAGAGGGTAAAAACCTGCTCGATCCGTTCCATCCGGAATTTGCAACCACGGGCAAGCAATTGCTGGAAGGCATGCTGCGTGCCACGCATGATAGCCATCCCTCCATTTAAGCGGCGGGTGTGGAATTGCCGGAAGGCAATTTAAATTCTCCGCACTTGAATGATAGTTCGCTCGGGCCCTCGCGCACGAACCAGCTTGCGCTGCGCGGCAGTGGCGAAGAGGCGCGTGTACAACTTGCACTCGTGGCAGAGCCGGAACGCAATCACCTCGGAATGAATATTTCGAACATGCTGGCGGGTGCGGTGTATGGCCTCGATGAAAGTCGTGATGCCGAATATAAAGCGGAGCACATGATGAAGGCCGTGCCTGCGCAGCGTCTGTTCGTGCGTCATGATTACGAGCGGCCCTGCACGTTGGTGCATGTGCTGACTGCGAGTTTAGTGAAAGAAGATGGGACGCTGATTCCGCCCACAGGCTACCTGAAGGAAGCGGCGGCCACGCACGGAAAATGGCTGGGTGTGGTGAAGCATGAAGAAGAAAGCCATTTGCGCTCGAACTCACACAAAACAGTGCGGCTGGCGCAGCAGTTGGAACATTTCTTTTCGCAAATAAAATTGGTAGATGGCGCATTGGTGCTGCCGGAAAAACATCCGTTCAACGTGGAGGCTGTCGCAGAATTCAAGCGGCACTTGGGCGCGGCGCAGGCAGTGCCCACACTGGTGATTGAAGCAGGCTACGGTAATAAAACAGCGCTGCGACAGTCCGGTGACATTATGGGTGAACGTGTGCTGCGTATGCAGGAAAGCCATGCACTCGCCACACGCAGCGACAGCTTTGGGGCAAGCATGAAACACTGCCTTGAAATTGAATTCGGTACGCCGAATGACAGGGCACTTGCCGCCAATACTGAACGCGAGAAGGCGACAGTAAAAACAATTCAGCATCCGGCGAAAGAGCATGGCAGCAGCTGGGTGAGTGGTTGCCTGCCGATGGTGGCGGGCGCGATGATTGCAGGCGGTGCCCTGGTTGGTTTGTGGAGCAGTGCTTTCAAAAAAACCGATCCGGAAAAACCTTACACCAGTGCCGCTGAAACGCGGCCAAACCCGCACGAACCACCTCAGCGCGACGGGCGCTGAAAAAGTAAACCGCTAACCATCTGATTCACTAGCCACATTTTTATGTATGTGCTACACTCGCGCCGCAAGGAGAGAGTGCCTGTGATTTCGCGCCAAAAGTTTTTCGGTAGCCTTTCGAAGGCCGCAAGCGACACCATCCATCATGATGGCATCGAGCATGCGGGCTACCTTGCTTATCTTGGCCTGCTGTCGCTCTTTCCGTTTCTGGTTTTCTTTGTGGCGCTCGCGGGTTTTGGCGGCGAGATGGATGCTGGGCGTCAACTGATTGGACTGATGCTGGATTATCTTCCTTCGCACTTTATCGGTGCGCTCATGCCGCGCATTGAAGAAATTATTTCCGGCCCGCCACCAGGCCTATTTACCATCGCCGTATTTGCTACCATCTGGACGGCGTCTTCGGCTGTGGAAGGTGCGCGCACGGTGCTGAACCGCGCCTACCGCGTTTCCACACCACCGGCCTATGTGTGGCGTAGGCTGATGGCGATTGTGCAATTCCTCGGCATTACACTGACGATTTTCATCGCCATGTTCTTCCTGATTTTTGCACCGCTGGTGTGGCGTGAATTAGAAAAGATTTTTCACCTGCAAGAGTATTTGACGCCCGTATGGACCTATGTACGCTTGGGGCTTAGCATTTTTGTACTGGGCTGCGCGGTGGGTGCGAGTTATTACGTGCTGCCGAACATCCGCCAGCGTTGGCATTCGGTGATTCCTGGCACCATCACGGTGCTGTTCGGGTGGCTTTTGGCAGCTGCGGGTTTAAGCTATTACCTTGAGCGTTTTCAGCAGCTGAGCTTTGTGTATGGCAGCTTGGAAGGCATTATCGTGGCGCTGCTGTTTTTCTGGGCGAGCTCGGTGGTGTATATTTTTGGTGCAGAATTCAATTATCATTTCGAGGTGGCGCGTGGTTACCGTGTGATTAGCCGTTTGCGCGGCAACCGGCGTAGCTGGTATTTTTTGCAGGTGCGTGAGAAGCCTGCGAAGCAGACGAAAAAACCTTCACCCAAAAAGCGAGCAAGCCGTGGCCGGAAAAAAACAAAGTAGCAGTGCCCCAGCGTGGGTGAAAATTATTTACCTCACCCTGTGTCAGGACAAACTGATATTCAAACCACGGGACAAAGAAGTGCGTGAGCCAGGCATTCTTTCTATCATTCACGGGCTTGAAGGTTTGGCGTTATGGCGCATCAAAACATCCGACAAACAAGAAATTGTGGTGGAATGCGAAGAGCCTTTAAGCGAAAAACAACCACTGTTTATTCTGTTTCACGGCAATCGCGGCCACTGGCAGGATGTGGGTGGCCCGCTCGACCCGAATGAGCCGCCCTACCCACGCGACTATCGCTTGGGGCTTTTGAAAGATGCGGTCGCTAAAGGTGCTGGCGTGCTGGCGGTATCGCTACGCGGCTACGGCCTAAGCAGCGGCAAGCCTTCCGAAAAAGCATTTAAGAAAGACATCGAAGCGGTTCTAGATTTTGTGCGCGATAAAATGCGCGTGCCAGCACGCCGCACGATTGTGCTGGGTGAATCGCTCGGTGGCGCTGTGGCGCTGATGGCGGCAGAGCAGATGACGGTGCGTAAACAAGCTCCCGCGATGGTAGGCATGGTCGCAACGTTTTCATCTATGGCAGAGCGTGCAGCGGATGACCACCCTGATGTGCCGCTGGCATGGATGCGCGCACGGCTACGCCATCCGCTCGACAGCCTCGCGCGGCTTGCCAACATCAGCAAAAAAACATGGGTGTATGTTGCTCATCCGGGTGAAGATGAAGCCACGCCGAAAGCACACGGGGAACGCCTGCGCGACAAAGCCACGGCGCTTGGCCTACACACAACGTATCGCGAGCTGGAAGGTGCAGGCCACGTGACCTGGTCGACAGCTGATGTCATCAAAGAGATGATGCATTTATTCGATAAGCAGCAGCAAGAAGACGAAGCGCGGTAGCGATGAAGCGGTTTTTTATGCAGATTGTGTTGTGGGTTAGCGTTGGCTATGTGGGGCTGATGGCTGGTATGTATGCGTTCCAACGCCAACTGATGTATGCACCGGAAAAGCAGCAGGAATCGCCGAAAGAATTTAATCTGCCCATGCGCAATGTCGTATTTCAGGCAGCAGACGGTGTGCAGCTTGCGGCGTGGTATGCTAAAGCGCCGGAAGCCCAACCGACCATCATCTATTACCACGGCAATGCCGGCCGCTTGGGTTCACGCCCGGGCAAGCTTCGCACACTGATCGCAGAAGAGTTTGGCATGCTCGCGCTCAGCTATCGCGGCTTTGGTGGCAGCGAAGGGAAGCCAACGGAAGAGGGTATCTATGAGGATGCCCGCGCCGCAGTGCGTTACTTAAATGAGCAGGGCGTGAAGCAGGAACAGATTGTGCTGTATGGTGAGTCGCTCGGCACAGGTGTGGCGGTGCAGATGGCGACAGAGTTCCCGCGCCTTAAAGCAGTGGTGCTGGAAGCGCCCTATACTTCCACCGCCAATCGTGGGCAGGAAATTTATCCGTATGTGCCAGTAAAATTATTGATGAAAGACCGGTTTGACAGCATCAGTAAAATCGGAGCGCTGACCATGCCGCTTCTGTTTTTACACGGCTATGAAGACAGAACCATTCCGCTCGCACACTCACGTGCGCTGATTGAAAAAGTGAAGGCCCCACACAAGGCACATTTCTTTGAAGGCATTGGCCACTCTGACTTTCCGCTGGAAGAGGTGGCGCGCAAAGTGCGCCGCTTCGTGGATTCAAAAGGAACGAAAATCTAATAAGGTTTTTATGCGCCCGGCATCTGGATGGAGTTTTTTAAATCCATCACCACGCGTTGTAAGTTGCTGACTTTTACTTTTTCTGCCGGAATCACTTCCCCTACTTTTGCCCACACTTTGCGGCGGAAGCTACGCGGGAACATCTTAAAGCGTGAGTGGCGGTATTTGCGGCTCAGCACACTGCCCCACAAGCCCTTAAGCGCAATGGGATATACTGGCACGGGCGAGCGTTTTACAATCCATTCGATACCGAATTTGAAGCGCGTCATATTGCCGGTGTAGGTCAGCTGGCCTTCTGGGAAAATGCAGATGAAATCACCCGCAGCAAGCCCTGCGGCCACTTCATCCAGTGCTTTTGCTACGGCCTCACGGTTCGGTGCAATCGGAATGGCGCGGTCGAGCTTCATGAAGTAATTCACGGCGGGTACGTTATAAATATCTTGGTCAATGAGGAAGCGGATTTTACGTTTGCTCGCAGCATTCAGCACCATGCCATCCAAATACGATACGTGGTTGCAGATGAGAATAGCACCGCCGGTTTCCGGCAGTGTTTCAAAGCCTTCGAATTTGGTACGAAACAGCCCGCGGATAATCATCTTGGCGCAGAAACGGTAAAACGGCTCAGGGTTATGGAACAAACCAATAAAGCCACGGAAAGATTTGATGAGGCTACGCGGAGCAACAAGAGAAACGATGCGCAGAAGCAGATGCTTGCGTGGTTGTTCTTCAGAGCCAACAGGTACAGCAGCCATATCGAGCACGCTTGATTACCTCCACGATTCAATATACCTTAAAAATCTTAACAAAGCATTAATTAAGCCGCTGATTTCATAAGGTTTTAAGGCATATTCGATGCTGCAGCGCAGCATTTTAGCCGGAAGGATTCTGAATAATGACGATAAAGAAAACAGCTGCGCTTCTAACGCTATGTGCCGCTCTTATACAGGCTCCCAGCGCGTTTGCGCGCCCCGTGGTGATAGAGCTTTTTACTTCCGACTGCTGCTCGTACTGCCCGCCAGCCGAAGCCTATATAGGCGAGCTGACGAAGCGATCAGACATACTCCCGCTGACCTTCCACGTGACCTACTGGGATCGTATTGGCTGGAAAGATGAGTATGGCGACGAGCTGTTTACCAACCGCCAAACGCTGTATCAGCTTGGCTGGAAACAGCGCTCCAATTATACGCCGCAAGTGGTGGTGGATGGGCTAGATGACGCCAGCGGTGCAGATAAAAAACGCATTGAAGGGTTGGTGAATCAGGCCAAACAAGGGCTGGTAGATATACCGGTGAAGTTGAAGATTAGTGCAGAAAAAATGACCATTATTTTGCCAGAGCGTAAAGGTGCGCCCGTAGCAGATATATGGGTGATGGGGTTTGATAATGAGCGTGAAAGCACGCCTAACCGCGGCGAAAATAAGGGCAAAAAACTCATGACGCACCATGTGGTGCGCCACATGCAAAAAGCAGGGCAGTGGGACGGTACCGTGCAGGAGATTTCCGTGCCGAAAGAATGGCCCCTAAGCCCCGACCGTGTGGCGGTCATTCTCCAGCAGGAAGGCCAAGGCCGGGTGCTGGGGGTTGCTGTAGCAGATTACAATTGATTTTCAGAAGGTTAAATCAGGTCTGATAAAACCCTGTACAAACCCTTTTGCCGTGGGGCATAATTAAGAATAAGGGGTACATTCTGATGGATTTTTCCAAGCTCCAACTCTTCTCCATGATGAAGCAGCGCATGGCCTACGGGTCAGAGCGTCAGGCTGTGCTTGCGCAGAATATCGCGAACGCGAATACACCCAAATATAAAGCCAAAGATTTAAAGCCGCTCGACTTCAAAGAAATGGCGCACGATGCCGCAAACAAGTTGCCGATGGCAGCCACGCAGGCGGGCCATATGCAGTCATCCAGCGCAGGGGCGATGCGGTTTGAAATGGCCGAGCAGCGCGATATCACCGAGGTGGCGCCGAACGGAAATAACGTCACGCTCGAAGATCAGATGATGAAAATGCAGTCGAATAACACCGACTACCAGACGACGACAAGCCTGTATCGCCGCATGACGGAGATGTTCAACATCTCTATCGGCCCGCGGCAATAATAGGTTAGGAGGAAAGTATGGCAGATTTAAAAGATTCTATGTTTATCGCCGGTTCCGGCATGCAGGCGCAAAGCACCCGCATGCGTGTGATTGCCGAGAATATCGCAAACGCGGAATCCACTGCCACCACACCGGGCGGCGACCCTTACCGCCGCAAAACCGTCAGCTTTAAAAACGTGCTCGATAAAGAACTGGATGCAGAAGTGGTAAAGGTTCGTAAAGTGGACCGCGACCCAGGTGATTTCAAACTGGAGCTCGACCCCAGCCATCCGGCGGCGGATGCGAGCGGTTATGTAAAAAAATCGAATGTTGACACGCTCATCGAAACGGCGGATATGAAAGAAGCACAGCGCAGCTACGAAGCAAATATCGCGGTGATTGAAACCAGCAAAGGTATGATTACCCGCACCATCGATATGATGCGGTAGGCGTTAGGGAACAGGGCATAACACGGGGTACATAAAGTATGGTAGATTCTACAAAAATTCTTTCAGCATCGAATGCGTACCATCAGGCAAATATCCGCCCGATTGATACTTCGCCGCTCGACCTAACGCAGAAAGTATCCAGCCCCACGAAGCCGGATTTTTCCGACATGGTGGGTGCCGTGGTGAACGATGCCATTAATTCCACCCGCCGTGCCGAAGTGGCCGGCACCAAAGCCATGGTGAACCAAATCAGCCTCGATGATTTGGCCGTGGCTGTGTCGAATGCCGAACTCACCCTGAAAGCCATCACTGCGATTCGCGACCGCGTGGTGAATGCCTATCAGGACATCATTAAAATGCCGATTTAACGCGCCCTAAACTGCAAGGAAACTCCCCCGCATGGATACCCCAGAAACGCTTGATATCGCCCGAGAGGCGCTGTGGGTGCTCATCAAAATATCGCTGCCGGTGATGATGGTGGCGCTGGTGGTGGGTTTAATCATCGCACTGTTTCAGGCGCTCACGCAAATTCAGGAAGCCACGCTGACCTTCGTGCCCAAAATCGTGGCGATGTTTTTTGCGCTGCTCATCTTTCTGCCGTTCATGTATCGCACGTTGCAGCTTTTGAACGAGCATCTCTATGAGCAGATTATCGGCATCGGCTAGCGGCGCGTATGCTGGAGTCATTCCTTACTGAACTTAGTTTCCAATATTTCTTTGTATTCTCTCGCATCGGCGCGGCGCTTATGCTGCTGCCCGGCTTCGGTGAATTTTATGTACAGCCGCGCGTCCGCTTGCTGCTGGCACTCGCGGTTTCCATGCTGGTGCTACCCATTGTGCAGCCACTGATACCGGAAGCGCCAGGCGATATCATGCAGGCGTTTGTACTGGTGGGTGGCGAAGTGCTGGCGGGGATTTTCATCGGCGCGCTTGCCCGCATCATCCAAAGCGTGATGCACATTGCTGGTATGATTATCGCCTTTCAGTCGAGCCTTGCCTCGGCCATTTTGTTCGATAGCACGCAAGGTTCGCAAGGCTCGGTGATTGGTAACTTCATGACGATTCTCGGCATCACGCTGCTCTTCACCACCGACCTGCATCACGTGATGCTGCAAGGGTTGGTGAGCAGCTACCATGTGTTTATTCCCGCGCAATTGCCGCCGATGGGTGACTTTGCGGAAAGCGCTGCCAACCTGCTGGCGGAAGGTTTCTTGCTGGCAGTGAAAATCGGTGCACCACTGATTGTGATTGGCCTTCTAATTTATCTGGGCGCCGGCATGATGAGCCGCCTCATGCCCAACATGCAGGTGTTCTTCATCATGGTGCCGCTGCAATTGCTCATCAGCTTTTATATTATGATGATTACACTCTCGGCGGGCATGATGTGGTACATCAATCACTTCGAGGACAGCCTCTCGAGCCTGCTGGGGCTGAACTGAATTAATGCAGCCTTGGGTGTGGGGCGGGGCCCTTTTATTCGCACTCACGCACACCATCTGCATGGCTGAGCGGTTTTTTCAGGTCTGCTTTGCTACCGCGTCCGTTCGTGTCACCCACGCCATGCTGTACCAGCCAGTTGCTCACATCATCAAGATAGGGCAGGGCTTCATAGCCTACAGGGCGTTCGTTTAGGTGCGATTTACGCACGAGGTCAATAAAGCGCGACGTGTCATACACCATCAGCACGGTGTATTCGTCTTTACCCTGTTTATTCAGAACAAAAGAAATGCCTTTCTCGGTCATTTCTTTTGGGCTTTCCACCAGCGGTGGCATCCAACCAAGTTCTTTTACTTTATCCATCAAGCGGCCTTCACGCTGCGCTTCGTTCAGCGCATCTTTGGTGGCTGCATCCACTTTTGCAAAACGCTGCGCGAGGAGCGACTCTTCGCTCGGCGCACCGGCATTGTCATACAGCTTGAATGTATCTACCTTGCTGTCGAAAGCTGCTGCGAGGAAAGATTTTGCGGCTTGTTCGTGGCGCTCATACATTTCATTGTCGGGCAGCGTGCGGCCCGTGGCTTTAAAGCGCATCTGCTTGCGTTCTGGTGTGCTAGCGCCGAACTCGCCTTTGCGCTCTTCCGGGACGTACAGCATCGCATCGACGCCAACAACAGAGGTTTGGAAGCGTAAAGTAGGCGCATCGGGGCCAATAGAGTCGCCACCCATAAGACCACCCGTGCTTACGGGGAATTTTTTGTCGTGGTAGGTCGCAATGAGCTTATCGTATTTGCCGCCATACGGAATGCCCGTGCCGTCATATAGCAAGTTGTAGCCTTCATTATAGGCACGGCGGGCAATATTCTCGCGAATCAGCGTGGCCACAGGTGCCAGCACGGCATAGTCGTCAGCGTGGTGGCCGGCTTTCAGCATCACCTCATAGAGCTGGAAGTTTTCACGCGCGGCATCCAGCGATGCGGTCACGTAATTATTGCCACAGAGTTTTTCCGCATGCGATTCGACGTTGCTTTTGCCGGATGCTGCGCCGCCTTGCGACATAATAAATTGTGGTGCGTTGCCTTCTGCCGCCGGTGAGGTTTTCCCTTCAAAGGCCTTATCCACGGCGGTGTTCACGATGTGCATCATGGCACTGGCATGTTCAACGGCGGTGTCTAGCACTTGGCGGAACGAATCACCATCGGCTAGTCTCCCGCGCAAGGCTTCGGCAACCTTTGGCGTAGCAAGGTCAATGAAGCCAAGGCTGTTTTTACTGATGATGCCCGCTTCTAGCAGCGCGGGTTTCTCGCGATCCAGAAAATCAGACAGGCGTTTATTATAACGACCCGTTAGCCCCGTGAGTGGGTTCACGTTCAGGCAAGCGAGTGGCTCACCTTTTGCGAGTGATACACCATCGGCCTTACCCGCCTCGGGCCTAGCGATGGGCAAATATGCATCATCCGTTGGTCGCACACGAAACGTATCAATCAGGTGTTCAGATGCAATGTGCCGATTCAAATGCGTTTCTAAATCTAGACCGGTATGGTCAGGTTTATTTAACGGCACGAGGCCGCCATTCACCGTAATCAAATAACGGTCGCCACCGCGCTGCTGCATTAAAAAGCGCAGGCCGCCGATTTCAACACTGCTATCAGGCAGCGGGGGCCATTTTTCAATTTCTTTGCGTGGTGGGTTGCGCACAATGCTGCTGTCCAGCGCTTGCGTAAAGATAGGGACCAGCAAATCCATTGCGGGGCGCACCACATCTTTAATGCGCTCATCTTTATTCTCCACATGGCCATATAATTGGTTGATATTCGGCACCTTCTGGTCAATGGTGGCAAGCATTTCATGGTCTGGCATGCTGAGGCGACGTGTGTCGAAGAAAATATGGCGATCATGCGCCAGCTCGGTTACGGCAGACATAAATAAACCTAACGTCATGCCGTTGCCATAGGCAAAGGGCTGAATTTTTTTGAGGCGGATGTACGACTCTGCCAAAATTTCGGGCAGCTCGTCGATGTCTGCTTTCATCTGCGCACCGTCGAACAACTTCTTTGCCAGATAATTCATCTCGTGGCGTAGGATAGGGTTTTTCCACGGCTCATCCAAACTGCCGGGGCGCATTGGGTCGTCCATACGGTTGTGCGGACGCTGCGTCACATCGTCCTTATACATATCCTGAAACATTTTTGAGTGGCAGGTGCGCAGCAAGTCATCAAACGCCTGGCCATATTGCAGCGCTGTGTGCTGTTTGAATGTTGTAGGGTCGAAGTCGCGGCGGAAATCCCTGCCGCGCATAATCGCCAGAGCGATATCGAGTTCATGTAGCGGGCGTTCGACCATATTACATCCTACCGTTTTGATTTTGAGGCCTGAAGCCAGGCAATGACATCGTCGGCGCTTTTGGTGCCGCGGGCGAATTTATCGATTTCACGTTTGATGGCATCGGAGAGTGCCACGTTCTCGAGTGCGGCGATGCTGAACATAAAGTCCACCTCTTCGCGGTGCAGGCGGTTTCCAACCATTCGTGCATGTTCTTTTGGCATTACACATCCTCTGATAGAGAAACTCTAACAGCAAAACGTTACTTAATGGTTAATAAAGAAGATGTTAAAGGCCGACGCTGTTTAGCCAGTCTTTGATGAACCAGCGCGCGCAGCGCTCGGTTTTGTCGGCCAGCACTTGGCGCTGCTGTTCTAGCTTTTTGTGGCTGATGCCGGGCGTGCTGGCAATTTCACTATCGTGATAGTCGAACCATTGCTCTAGATTTTGCTTCGTTACCTGCGGGTGGAATTGCAGCCCCAGCACGTTGCCATAGGAGAAGGCCTGATTCTCGCACACATCGGTGGAAGCGAGCAATTGCGCGCCTTGTGGCAGGTCGAACGTGTCACCGTGCCAGTGCAGTACGGGGGCATGTTCAAAGTGGCGGAGGGAGCTTTTTTTGCCTGCGTCTGTCAGGGTGATATCGCGGAAGCCGATTTCGCGTTTATCGGCCGGATAGATTTTCGCGCCAAGCGCTTTGGCAATGACTTGTGCGCCAAGACCAATGCCGAGCACGGGTTTTCCGGCGGTGATACGTTTATTTACCAGCTTCATTTCTTCATTGATGAAGGGGAAGCGGTCTTGCTCATTGGCGCACATGGGGCCGCCCAAAATGACTACCAGAGCCGCTTCCAGCGTGAGGGGGGACAGCAGAATATCTTCCTGCGCCTCAAGGTAATGCACCTCCAGCCCTTCTTGCGTAAATACCGGGTGGAAGGAGCCAAGGTCCTTCACGGCGGCATGGCGTATGGCAATGATTTTCGGGGGATTTTTCTTCTTTGGCATGGTCTCTCGTAGCTGGCACGCCCTGATGCGTGCGGAGCGCTAGTATGTCAGAAAATGGGGGGGAATGAAAGCAGGATTCGGGGCCCAAAAATGGATTGGATTTTATTCGTTTTTTACGCGTATTAATTCACAAAAAACCTTTATTAACACATACTTAACCTTTGTTTGCTAGGATAAGATTTAGGTCCTTCCCCCGAGGACAAAAAAACACTGCACGGCAAAACGCCAAGAACGGCACGAGGCTACGCACGGCATGGGGAACATAAAACAGAACAGGCTGATACACACCGGCGGCACATTTAGCATGGGCTATAATGATGCGGGCGCGCTGGTACCGATGTATGACAGCCGTCACAGTTTGCTCGCGATGAAAATTTTAGACCTCGCATGGGACGCCACGCAGCAGCAAATGCTATTCCACCAGCTCGTTGAGACCCGCGATTTATTGCTGAAGCGTAAGGCCGAAAAAATCGATGATGCATTGGACGACGCGCTGGAAAGCATCGCGGCGCAGATTGGCATTATTACTGGCGGTGAAGTATCGCTTTCTTCAGTGATGCAGGAATACCGCGTGCATCCTTCACGCCACCAGCCTTACATGATTGATGGTATCGATTTTTCCTTACGCGAGCATTATCCGCTGCTGAAAAAACAGGTTCTCGCCTGCATTGATGCGGGTGATACGCCCATCGTTACGCTGGGCGCAGACACGCTCCACATGGTGGCGCCGATGCTGGCAAAAGATTTATCGCGTCATGGCATACTGCAAGAACACACCGTGATATTTGTGGCCTCGATGGTGCCGTTTGGTGAAGACCCGCACCATATTGGCCGCTTGCTGCAAGCCGCGATGGAGCTGGCTTCGCATGAAATGCCTGGTGCATTTGCGCTGTGTGCAATGGATCGCGCGGCAGACAAAGTGGAAGTGCATGATGTGTTGTCGGGCTTCACTAAAATTTCAGCCACCGTGCCGCATGCATTTGTGAGCGAACAGGTGATTGCCACGCTCAGCCGCGAGCAGGGTTTTGTGCTGCAGCACATGGCCTATCAGCCCAGCAGCTGCCCGCTGCCGACGAGCAATCAGGAAGCGCTGGCCTATGTGGCGCCGCCGCTCCGTTTAAGCCGCACGTTGCACGAAGCGCTGCATTATCTTGCAATGTTCCCGAATATCCACGTGCTGATTGAACTCACAAAAGAAGTGGAAGCCACCGCGATTGATATCGAACGGCTTCGCCATATGGTGTCAGAGCGCGCCTGCCGCGGCGTGGCGACGATGGTCCTTAATCCGCTGCAATACGATGCCACCGAAGGCTTAACGCCATGCCTGCCCGCCACCGAGTGGCACAATGCGCCGTGGATAAAAGCACTGGTGGAATCGGGTGGTGCGTTAAAAACGGCGATGACACTGCAGGAAGCGTATAGTAACGCCGTGCTGGGCTTGGGTGCGGTGGAAGCGTTGGAAGCAAAAGACAGGCTGCGCCGTGCCTACGGAATTGTAGTAGGTGCCGCGAGTGCTGCACCGCCTTCATGGGAAGCAAAGCCCATTCAGGTGCTTGAAATCCATTACATTACCGATGCAGAAATGATGGAGCACGCAATGGCGGCGGCTGAAAAAATTGCGCACATGGTGCAGATTGTGGATTTACCGGGCGGCGTGATGCCGTCGCGCCATGTAAAAACATTGCAGGATATTATTCTGCATGGTCATGATTTATGTTTGCCGGAAGCGCCGATGCTGCACGGAATCAGTGTTGGAAAAAACAAACGCCTTTACGCCGCTGCACAAGCATTCACGCAGTTTGTGGATAGACTTCCTGCCGCCCAGACGGCGTAAACCCGCACTAACTTTCTTTATAGCCGCGAATGACAGAATAACCCGAAGGGCGCGTAATCGGGTCTACGGTGATGTACATTTTCTGCACTTCGCCGTTGGGCTTGGTCAGGGCGAAAGGTACGCGCACATGCTTACTGTCCGTAATCGCTTTGCCAATTGCATCGCGGTCGGCTTTTTTCAGGCCTTCCTGTGCCAAAAGGCGCTTTAAGGCATCGGCATGTTCTTTGAACGAGCAAAAGAGTTCACTGAAATTATAGTCGCAATACACCACGATTTTATCGACGTTTGCAATCAGGCAGAAATCGGCATTCGTGCGGGCAGAGCTGGCAAACATGAGGCACTGAAATTCCGTTTCGGTGATGATGTTCTGGTACTTGCTAATCAGCACCATGGCAAACACGGCCACGCCAGAAATTAGCAATCCAATGGTCACGAGTGCGGTCAGAATTTCTGCCACAGGCACATCGGTCTGCTTTGCATCCACGAGGCGGAGCGAAAGATGGCCGACCACCACTAAAATAGACAGCAGCACGGCGATATAAGAATACACGACCTGCTTAGGCGGAAGCCCGTGGTAACGCAGTTTAAAATCCGGGCTGTTCTTAATCAGGTTTATTTTGTCCTGGCGGTCAGTAAAACGTCCGTACATTCTAGAAACACCCATTCACGTTAAACACGAGGCAAAGTAATACGCCAGCCCGTGCCTTCCGTCAACCTGTCGCTGGAGGGGTGTTATTCTGGCTTGGGTTTGGCCTTCCCCCGCAGCATTCGTGCCACACCCCCAAAAGCGAACACGAAATGTGGTTTACTGGTTGCGGCGCACCGCAAATTGCTATAGCGTTTTTGGTCATGAACGACTCTCGGTTGATACATATTGCAGCCTTTGCATCGGTGGGGACGGCATTTTTGCTGGTGGCCGTGAAGCTGTATGCATGGTGGGCAACGTCCTCTGTCAGCCTGCTTTCATCGCTGATGGATTCAGGGCTGGATGCGCTGGTTTCCATCGTGAACTTACTGGCCGTGCGCTATGCGCTGATGCCGCCAGACGAAGATCACCGCTTCGGCCATACCAGCGCAGAAGATTTGGCGGCGCTGTTTCAAGCGGTATTTATTAGCATCTCTGCTGTATTTGTGGGTTACCACGCCATCGAACGTTTTATGAATCCGGCGCCGCTCACGCATGAAATTATGGGTGTGGCGGTGATGGTGTTTTCGCTGGTGATGACGGGTGCGCTAGTGCTGCTGCAACGTTATGTGGTGAAACGCACCGGCTCGGTTGCGATTCATGCGGACTCTTTCCACTACGTGAGCGATTTTATTGTGAATGGCATGGTGATTGTCGCGCTTATCCTTACAAAATACGCGGGGTTTTTGATTGCTGACCCGCTGATTGGGTTTGTGATTGCGGCCTATATCGGCTGGGGTGCGTTTAAAATCGGCAAATCGGCATTTGACCGGCTCATGGATAAAGAATTTCCGGAACACGAGCGCCAGAAAATTGAAGCCATCATCCGTGGCTGCAAAGGCGTGAAAGGCACGCATGACCTTAAAACACGCTACTCCGGCCTTAAACCCTTCATCCAATGCCATGTGGAAATGGATGGCGATATTACCTTGAAACAGGCGCACGTGTTGTCGGACGCCATTGAAGAAAGATTGCAGCAGGAATTTCCGAGCGCCGATATTATCCTGCATCAGGATCCTTATATTCCGGGCAAAAAACTATGACCCGCAAGGCGGTATCGAAAAAGCGCGGCGTTCAGAAAAGAACATCCCCACGGCGCTCTGTAGCCCGTACGCAAAAACATCTTGTTACAGTGTGCGGTGTAGAGATGCAGCCGCAGGATTGGCTGGTGCTAGCAAGCGTGGTGCTTTTCGGTGTGTGGCTGCGTTTTTGGAATTTAAGCGAGTGGGCAATTGGGGGAGATGATGCTATTCACAGCATTATTGCGTTTCGCAAAAGTGCGCTAGACACCCTGATGTATTCTATAAAGTTTGAAACACATCCACCACTGAAGTATGTGATGCTTTATGGTGTGATTAAATATGTGTCGGCCTCTCCGGATGTAATCCGCCTCATTGGTGCTATTTCCGGTATTTTGCTGATGCCAGCGATGTATGTGCTTGGTAGGACTCTGATGGGTCGCACGGCTGCCGTTTTTCTGCTGTTGGCCACGGCGCTTAGCCCGACCATAATCATTCAGTCGCAAAATGTACGCGCTTATTCATTGTGTCAGCTTGCATTGGTTGTTGCGATGGTGGTTGCATGGCGTTACATGCACCATCCAAAGATTAAAAAACTAGCACTCTATTTTGCCATGCTGGTATTGGCTGTTTTGATGGAGTATGCAGCCATTCTTCCTGCCATGGCGATGGGCATCACCCTATTGTGTGTCATGGGGTACCAGCAGAAAAAAATAACCCCACATCTTGAAGTTATACTGGTGGGCCACGCGTTAGTGTTGATGGTGTGGTCTATTCAGTTGGGCACGTACTTAAATTTTCGCAGTCATTTACAGCCTCATAATATCAGCTACGTCGCACATGGTTTCATTACGAGTCTGGGATCGCTGGGCACGGTGTTGCCGAAAGTGACGTCTGGGTTTCTTATGGTTGCCAAAAACCCCCTATACTATCCGTTTACAGGCCTTTTTTTAATTGGCGCGGCATTGCTGACTAAAGAACGCAATTACCGCGTGTTGCTGTATGTCGTCAGCGCCTTTGCGCTGGCAATAGTAGCATCGGTGCTCAAGAAATACCCCATGACAGATACACGCCATGCGATGTGGCTCATGATGTTTACATATTTGCTGCCCGCCTATTTTTTTCAATGGTCCATGGATATGACCCGCAAGAAAAAAATGGTTCAGTATGTGTTGTTGCTGATAGTTAGTGCGCTGCCGTTCAGTAACGCAGCATTACACGAGGGCCGTTTTTTAACACCCGATTTTTATCGATTCGGCGCTTACTACAAAGGCGTTTTTGCTGAACAGGAAGTGCGGCATGAAGATTTTGTAAAAGCCATTTGGTTTTTGAGTGAGCGCATGGACAAGGGAAATGACCTGGTGGTGGTTGGCGTCGCAGACAGCTTACGGATGGATTATTATATCCGTATTTATAAGCAACCACTCTCAGACCAATTTCTGCTAAAACCCCGACTTCGGTGCCGAAGCTGGCATAACTACAATGCCAAGCAGCTAGAAAATTGCATTTACCGCATTTGGGAAGCCTATCCCGATCAGAAGAAAGATGAGAAAGAAACACGAAAGGAAGTGCTAAGGCTACAGGCCGCGCACGAAGTTTATATTCTGACTGGGCACAATGATGATATTGCGGAATCCTCTCGCTTTGTTGACTGGCAAAAACCACACCTGATTTTGCCCACACTGGCGGTATTTGCTGCTAGCCCCGAATTGCGCGGCCATTTCATGAATCCGCCGCCGACTCGCCCTGTGCCGGCGCCGATTCCTTAACACATTGATTTTCAAATAAAAAAGACTCACGTGCGGCGCGGATTCTTGGCCAAATAGCAAGAAAAACGCCCCTATTTTGGGTCTAATATTAATCAATTTTTAATAACTTATTGCTACACTGGAAATGTTGGGAAGTAGATGTGCAACGTCCGCGTATAGGGGTTACATGGCAGATCGTGAGTTTATGGGTACGCCGATTGACGATGTCTTTAGCGTGTCAGAACTTGAGATGGATCTTACTTGGCTGATTGATGGCCAAGGCGGAAATGACACACTCACCGGTGGCAACAATACCGACACGATTTTTGGCGGCCTTGGCAACGACCTGATGGATGGCGGCAAGGGCAACGATTTCCTCGTAGGCATGTTTGGTAACGACACGATGCTGGGCGGCGATGGTGATGACATCATTGACGATGGTGGCGATGGCGATGACGTGGCTGATGGCGGCGCTGGCGCGGATACAATATACACAGGCGTGGGTAACGACACTGCACTGGGCGGTGACGGCAACGACCTGATTATAACCGGCTCGGGTGATGACGTAGCCGATGGCGGAGAAGGTGCCGATACAATCATGACAGAAGAAGGCAACGACACCGTTTCCGGTGGCCGTGGCAATGACGTGGTGTTCTCTGGCTCAGGTAACGATAGCGTAGATGCTGGCTCAGGCGATGACGTAGTCGAAGGCGGTGAAGGCGACGATAACGTAAGCGGCGGCGGTGGTAACGACGTTACATTTGCTGGTTCAGGCAATGACGTGGTGAATGGCGGCGCTGGTAACGATGATTTAAATGGCGGCGCTGGCGATGACACGGTCAATGGTGGCGATGGCGATGACGTGATTTATGGCCAAGAAGGCAACGACGTGATTGACGGCGGTGCGGGCAATGACGTGATTTGGGCGCAGGAAGATAACGACGTTGTGGAAGGCGGCGCAGGCGATGACAACATCAACGCTGGTGCAGGCAACGACGTAGTGAATGCTGGCGAAGGTAATGACTTCGTATTTGGTCAGGAAGGTGATGATAATATCAATGCCGGTGAAGGCAATGACGTGGTCTGGGGTGAGTCCGGAGACGATCAGATTTCTGGCGGCGATGGCGATGACGGCCTGAACGGTGGTGAAGGCAATGACGTTATCAGCGGTGACGCAGGTACCGACTATGTGTATGGCGCTGAAGGTGACGACGCAGTTAGCGGCGGCGATGGCGACGACGTAGTCATGGGCCAAGAAGGCGATGACAAAGTTTCTGGCGATGCGGGTAACGACTACGTAAACGGTGGTTCAGGCAACGACTACCTCGATGGTGGCGATGGTAACGATGCGCTCGATGGCGGCGACGGTGATGACATGATTGATGGCGGCACGGGCAATGATATTGCCTACGCCAGCAACGGTAATGACGTGATTGATGGCGGCAAAGGTGCCAACGAATATTATACCAATTATTTCCAGGGTTCTGTAGAAGTGAATCTTGCAGACGGCTATGCCGTGAAATACAGCGAAACGGGTGAAACCTTTAAAGATGCTATCAGCAACACCCAGCACGTGGCAGGTTCTTCTGGTGACGATGCTATCAGTGGCGATAAGCAGGATAACTGGCTGTATGGTGACAAAGGTAATGATAAAATCTCTGGTGCTGAAGGGAATGACTATGTGGTCGGCGCCGATGGCGACGACGCACTTTCCGGTAATGCTGGTAACGACAGCATGGATGGCGGCGAAGGGAATGACTATCAGAGCGGCGGCGATGGCGACGACGTAATCAATGCCACGCAGGGCAACGACAATGTCGATGCTGGTGATGGTAACGACACGGTGTATATCAACCTTAGCAATCTTGATTTCAGCAGCAGCTTTAGCTTCCATGGCGGCACAGGTCGCGACACGCTGGTAATTCAGGGCAGCAACACGGCGCTCACCACGTTTGAAATTGGCAGTCTGAACGTAACAGGTTTTGAAATCATCATCTTCTCAGATAACAATGGCGATTTGTTTGTTGAGCTGAATGGCACGGATGGCAGTGCCATCACGCTAGATGCTAGCGCGCTCGATGCAGATGAAGAATTGACGCTGACGACGGATGCAGGCGGCGTTTCGATGAATGTGAGCGTTGAAGGTGGTGATGGTAACGACACCATTAACCTCTCAACGAATAAAGGTAGCAGCACGGTCAATGGCGGCGATGGTAACGATGCTATCACCGGCGGTCATGGCAATGACGTGCTGAATGGTGGCAACGGTAATGACACGCTGGATGGCGGCCGCGGTGCAGACAAACTCAGTGGTGGCGACGGTGCAGACGTGCTGAAATTCTCAGCCGAGGGTGTGTGGTCCGCTGGTTATGGTGCGCAGAATGCCGGTTCACCGGGTTCTGCTGGCACGAATGAAATTGTATCCATCACGGGCTATAATCAGAGCTCTGATCTGTTTGATGGCGGTGCAGGCACCGACACGATTGTCGGCACGTCCGGCAACGATGCTATTTTCTTGCACGACGACTTTAGTTCACAGGGCGGTGCAGCACGCATTACCGGTGTGGAAGAGATTGATGCCGGTGCTGGTAATGACGTAGTGGATTTGACCTCACCAAATTATGGTATGGGTGATGTAACCTTGCGCGGTGGTGATGGCAACGACGTGCTGTGGGGTTCTGGCGGCAACGACGTGATTGATGGTGGCAACGGCAACGACAATGTCGATGGCGGTGCAGGTAATGACGTAGTATCCGGCGGTATGGGCGTGGATAAAGTCGCCGGCGGTGCAGGCAACGATACGCTGAATTACAATGCAGACGCTGTGTGGGGCGGCGGTTTTGTTGCCTACAACACGAATAGCGGTGAAACCTCTGGCTCGCTGCAAGGCATGAACCGCAGCGAAGACGTATTTCTTGGCGGCTCTGGTAACGACGTTATCCAGATGACGGGCGGCAACGACGTAATTTTCAGTGACGACTCTTACACGGCAGCTGCGCAGACAGGCGCACGTGTGCAGGATGTAGAAACGATTAACGCAGGTGACGGTAACGACATCGTTGACCTGACGTCTACGTCGTATAAATACGGCGATGTGACCATCAATGGTGGCGCAGGTAATGACTATCTGTGGTCGATGGATGGTAAGGATGCTATTTTCGGTGGCGATGGCAGCGACCATATGCATGGTGGCAAAGGCCATGACTTCCTGGACGGTGGCGCTGGCGATGACATTATTCGCGGTGGCGAAGGCAAAGACACCATCACGGGTGGCCTTGGCAACGATACATTCACGGGTGGCAACACCGCCTTCAGTACGGGCAATGAATCAGACCTCTATATCTACGACCTGACGACGAATCAGGGTAAGGATACGGTCACAGGCCATGAGTATAAGAAAGATGACTTCCAGTTTAGTGGTGGCACAGCTGGTAGCATAACGGTTACGGGCACCACAGGCTCAGGCAGCTTTACGGCTTCGCACACGGCTTCTGGTACTACCATCGGTATCACGCTTGGTGGCAATGCAGCAGGCGTCACGGCGCTTGATATCCAAACACAAGACTTCTTGTTCATGTAATCAGTGAGTTTTCTGCAGCAGCGGTCTTATAAGGCCACTTTTGTTGCGGCGCCTTTACGCTTTCTTAATCGTTCTTTGTCATACTGTCTTTGTAACGCGTAAGGGGGAATCATGACCAAACAGGAAAATCTTCAATTTTACCATGCCGTCAGCACGCTGGCGCACACGATCGGCAATCACCGCGTGATTGTGGGGCCGGTGTCGCCGGAATGGAATAACTCCGAGAATGAGCGCAAGGTAAAACTAAAAGATATTCCGCCTGAGAAAATTGCGCACCCAGACACAAAGTTTGACGATGTGCAGCCAGATGATCTGGTAAATACCAACCGCATTCCGAAACTATCATCAGCCATGAACCCCGCACTCACTGCGGGTGTAATTTTATTTGGTGCGCGCATCGGTGAAAATGGGAAAGCATCGGACGACGCA
This sequence comes from Rickettsiales bacterium, assembly GCA_044356525.1. GTDB lineage: Bacteria > Pseudomonadota > Alphaproteobacteria > Rickettsiales > RGZB01 > CAYXPR01. Next base: position 142,179 of record JBIKVZ010000001.1, on the reverse strand, counting down.
AAGGATCCTAATTTTATTTCACACGATATCGTTACCGCTGCGATGATTCTACCTGCCTTTGGCAAAGTGGATTAACGCTCAGCGCTGATTCCAGAAGAACGTAAGGTGGTGGATGAAACCTACATTCGTGAAAAATTCGGTGATGCGGTGCTTGGGCACGTGATGGGTCTTCGTGAAGCGAAAGCTTCATTTGAAGTAGCAGTTGCCAGCAAAAAAACACCAGTGGTGCCCGAGCAATATGCAAATGCGCTAACGGCAATCTATGCCGCAGAGTTACAGGAAAGTGCACGCACGGCAGGTTATGGGTTGCTCACCACGATGGATATTCAAAAGCAGCATGAATTGAAACTAAAAGGTGCGGATACGGGTCCTGAAGGCGAAAAGGCACTGGTCGCGCGTGATACGAAGTTGCTGGAGGCGGCGCTGGCGCTTCCGGGTGTGAATGAAGCGTGCATTGCTGCGCCGATTAAAACAACACTTTTATCGGCAGCCAAAGGTTACTTAGATGGTAAAGAGGCAGCTGAAAATCTGGTGGGATGGGAAGGCGCTGGCCGCGGCAAAGCTGTGGCGCAGCTACATAATGCACTGCCCATTTCTTCAGCGAAACTGCAAGGCAACGAAAACTTACTTGAAGCACTATACCGCACGGCGCTCGAGGTGAAACGCTACCACGCCAATGGTCAGCGCAAAGGCGCAGAAAGCATTATCGGCCATTTGGGTGATACGCTGTCGCATGGCTCTGAAGCGCTCGGCGAGCATTTGCGCCCGATTGTAGGTGTGGTACTGCTCATGCATGACTTAGTTGAAGACGGCGGCAAGGCAGTGGCAGGGTTTGACCACACACTGGAGAAACTCAGCAAGGATTTTTCGGCACTCACCGCGCAGATGATTGCCGATATGACCGACCGCGATGATGCAAAAGACTCGCACCGCGCCGGTAAAAACAAAGCATTAAACACGGTAGAAGATGGCGGTTTTGTGTTTGCGGACAGTGGCACAAAGCAAGGCTATACCGATCCGAATGCGCCGCTGGCGGCCACGCCGGAGAATCGCGGCTATTCACTGACGACGGCAGGCCCTAAAATTGCCGACAGGCAATCGACCATGAACGAACTGCTTTTCGACCCACAAATGGTGAAGGGCGAATGGTTGGCTAAAAGTGGTGCGCGCATCGGCTGGTTTGTGGACAACAAAGGCTTCGTTGATCAACTGGTGGGGCATATTGCCGGTCAGGTGCGTGATTATGAGAAGAATGTTGTAAACCCTGACACGGTGCTGCAATCCGGCCACCGCGCAGGTGATTTGATGCCGGGGCTGAAAAGATTTGTGGCCAATGAAATGAAAACAGCAGACCAGTTCATGGTGCAGACGCTGACGATTCTGGCGGATGAGTTCAAGCTTGATGAAGCAGGAAGGCAGAAGCTCGTTGCAGCATTTGTTGACCCTTCTATGACGCGCGAGCAGTTCGAAAAAGAAATTCTCGGTGGGCCTAAAGGCGGGGAAGAGGGCTTGCTAAAAGACAGTGCCATTAAAGCAAACCGCGAGGCAGGCGGTATTCCAAGCCTTGCACATTCCAGCGTGTTCAAAAAAACCCGCTCTGATCCGCCACCACGCAGCCATGAATTTTTGCTCGAATTCCGTGAGGCAGCGCTACATCGTGACCATATCCGTGAGGTAATAGGCATTGCGAAACCAGACGTGATCAAAGGCAAGGAGTTTACCGATGTGGTGCGTCTGTATGACCGCCAGATGGGCAGTCCAGCGCGTGAAATGAGCCCTATCGCACAAATCATGACAGGTCCTGCGGCGAATATGGATTTAGGCGCGCAGAATAAAGCCATACAGGTAAGCTAATGACAAAAGAGTTTCGTCATACAGTAAGCCAAACGCGTGGGGGTAACATTTGTTTTATCACCACGCAGGATGCTAAGGGCCGTGACGCGTATTACTTCGTGCTGCTCAAAAACGGCATGGCGGATTTTCTGAAAAAACAGATTAAGGTGCCGGGTATGCTGGATTTAACGAAGTTCGGGCAGATTGTGGCTTCAGGCTTTGGTCACAAGCCCCCCGCCACCACGTTGCGCCGCCTGGGTGCAGAGTATCAATACGAATTTGCGGCATAACGCAGAGCAATTGGCAGACTTCTTGCACAGTGCAGCCCAAGCGTGCTATGTCATCGTGCATGAAAATCATGATTTTAAATTTACCCCGTACCACCACCGAAGAGGAACTTGCCACAGAGTTCAAAGCTTACGGTAATGTTGCCACGTGTGATTTGGTGCTGGATAAAGAAACCGGTACGTCCAAAGGCTTTGGCTTTGTCGAAATGCCGGATGTCGCCGAAGCCGAAGCTGCCATTGCCGCCCTTAATGGCAAGAAGCTGAACAACACGAACAAAATTCGAGTGAAGCCCTCCACGCCGGATGCCTCGCAGCCGAAGCCATAAGCCCCCCTTTTTTTCAAAAAAACAGCCGAAATCCGGCCGCACCAATCATTGATAAAATCTATCATAGGTATAGAAACAATCTATTATACTTGCAGGATTAATGCGCTACGATGCGCATGGAATTGTTTTTTTGCGGCGGTGCTGTAAAAGGAAATAAAAACATCAGGAGGGGAATATATGAAAACGCGTCATTTACTCATAACCACGGCGATTGTAGGGTTGCTGGCAGTGTCGCTTTCGCCAGCAGTATCCGCTAATGCATCCATGGCAAAGGCCGAAGCAAGAACAAATCAATTCTGGTGGCCGGAACAGCTGAATCTTAGCCCGCTGCGCCAGCACGATGCGAAATCGAACCCGATGGGTGAATCGTTTAATTACGCAAAAGAATTCCAAAGCCTAGATCTGAAGGCGCTCAAAAAAGAAATTAACGCAGTGCTCACAACGTCGCAGGATTGGTGGCCGGCAGATTATGGCAATTACGGGCCGTTTTTTATCCGCATGGCATGGCACAGCGCGGGCACATACCGTCTGGCGGACGGGCGCGGTGGGGCTGGCGGCGGGCAGCAGCGGTTTGATCCGCTCAATAGCTGGCCTGACAACGCCAACCTCGACAAAGCGCGCCGACTGCTATGGCCTATTAAACAAAAATATGGCAACAGAATTTCATGGGCAGATTTGATGGTGCTGACTGGTAACGTGGCGCTCGAGAATATGGGCTTTAAAACCTATGGCTTTGCAGGTGGCCGCGCCGATGACTGGGAGCCGGACGTAGTCTACTGGGGTCCTGAAGCAAAATGGCTGGAAGATAAACGCTATAGCGGCGACCGTAAATTGGAGAAGCCACTTGCTGCAGTGCAGATGGGTTTGATTTATGTGAACCCTGAAGGCCCGAATGGCAACCCTGACCCACTCGCTGCCGCGAAAGACATTCGTGACACGTTTGGCCGCATGGCGATGAATGACGAAGAAACCGTTGCGCTGATTGCGGGCGGGCACACATTCGGCAAAGCCCATGGCGCGGTTGCTCCGGATAAATGCATCGGGGCGGAACCTGCTGCTGCGGGTATTGAAGAGCAAGGCTTCGGCTGGAAAAACAAATGCGGCAAAGGCAATGCGGAAGACACCACCACCAGCGGCCTTGAGGGCGCATGGTCAGCAAATCCTGTTGCATGGAGCAATCAGTATCTCGACAATCTTTTCGGCTTTGAATGGGTAAAAACCAAGAGCCCAGCGGGTGCAACCCAATGGGTGCCGAAAGATGCAGATGCGGCAAAAATCGTGCCGGACGCGCATGTGAAAGACAAGAAGCATGCTCCCATCATGTTTACGACCGACCTTGCACTGAGGTTTGATCCAAGCTACGGCAAAATTGCAAAACGCTTTCAGGAAAATCCCGAAGAATTCCAGCGCGCCTTTGCTAAAGCATGGTTTAAGCTGACGCATCGCGACATGGGCCCGCGTGAGCGTTACCTTGGCTCTGAAGTGCCGAAGGAAGTACTGGTTTGGCAAGACCCCGTTCCGGAAGTGGATCACAAACTGATTAGCGAAAGCGATGCAGAAAAACTAAAAGCGGAGATTTTGAAATCCGGCCTCAGCGTGCCTGAACTGGTGCGTACGGCATGGGCTTCTGCCGCGAGCTTCCGCGGCACAGATATGCGCGGTGGTGCCAATGGTGCGCGTATTCGTCTTGAGCCACAGAAAAACTGGGAAGCAAACAGCCCGCAAGAACTGGTAAAAGTGCTGAAGCGTCTGGAAGACATCCAAACCGCGTTTAACGGTAAACTCGGTGGCGGCAAAAAAGTATCACTCGCTGATACGATTGTTCTGGCTGGTGCAGCCGCGGTTGAAAAAGCTGCAAAGGATGCCGGATATAAAAACGTGAAAGTGCCTTTCACGCCGGGTCGTACAGATGCATCGCAGGAGATGACGGACGTGCAGTCTTTTGCGGTGCTTGAGCCCACGGCAGACGGATTCCGCAACTATTTCGGCAAGAGCAATGAGCACTCGCCTGCAGAAATGCTGGTGGATCGCGCCAGCCTGCTGAACCTCAGCGTGCCGGAAATGACGGTGCTGGTGGGCGGCATGCGCGCGCTGAATGCCAATGCCGGAGGAGTAAAGCATGGCGTGCTCACGGCTAAGCCAGGCACACTCAGCAATGATTTCTTTGCGAACTTGCTGGATATGTCCACCAAATGGCAGAAGTCATCCGCATCAGAAGGTGTGTATGAAGGGCTCGACCGCAAAACGGAGAAACTGAAATGGACGGCGACACCGGTGGATTTGATTTTCGGTTCAAATTCCGAACTGCGCGCGGTGGCAGAAACCTATGCATCGAACGATTCGAAAGAAAAATTCGTGCAGGATTTTGTTGCGGCGTGGAACAAAGTGATGAACCTCGACCGTTATAAAAACGGCCAGAAAATTTAACGCGTTATTACCTAGGTGCTATGGCTGCGGCCATGGCACCTAGTCTTTAATTATTATCAGCATGATATCCAAACTACGCACCAATATGGCTGGCCTTAAGGCGAATACGAGACATTTGTTTTGGTATTGGGTTGCCTATCAGACCATTAAGGGCACGCTCACCACATCGCTCATCTGGGCGCCCGCGATTTATTTTTGGCTGCACAAATAAACGCGCTACTTGTTGTACTGCGCAACAAGAAATGCCACCAGCGCCATGCGAAGCGTATCTCACGCGGCATCATTGAAGAAATAAAAGAGCAGGAGCCAGTGCGCAGCTCATGGTCGCTGGCAGTCGGGCCTACTTAAACAGTTTCAGATATTCGCCGTTATTTCCCCAGCCATTTTGCCAAAGCGGCGCTTACGGCCTGCGGCTGCTCCAGAGGCGCCATATGGCCGCTTTCGGGCACAATCACAAGCACGGCACCGGCAATGCCATAGGCAATTTCTAGCGACAACTCGCGAGGGATGAGCTTATCTTCATCACCGGTCAGCACCAAGGTGGGGATTGTAATATTTTTAAGATCCGCGCGGGAGTCAGCGCGCCCCATGATAGATGTTTGCTGACGGGCATAGGCTTTGGCACCGGCATCATGATGCGCGGCGGTGATGATGTCCTGCAAGTTCTTATCATCCTTGTGTAAGGGATGAAGAAAAACAGGGAGTGCGCCTTCAATAATTTCGGAGAAATTTCCTTTTTCGGCTTTTTCTATTTGCTTTTTCCGCTTCTCTTTTGCTTCGTCGTTGTCCGGACGGGCAGAGGTGTTGAGCAAGGCCAACTTTAACACGCGTTCAGGCGCTTGGCGCAAAATCTCAAAAGCAATGTAACCGCCCATCGAATGGCCAATCAGCACAAATCGTTGTGGTGCCGCGAGCAGGATGCGTTTTGCCATCGCCTCCATCGAAGCATCTTCCGTTTGATTGGCGATGGTCACCGAGCCATGCCTCCATAATGCGGGGAGTATATTGGAATAGGTGCGGGGCGATGTGCCAAGACCAGGAACAAGAATAATGGATAGGTTTTCTGTCATAACCCCTTTATGACCCTTACTGCGTAAGGATGATATGTGAAAATGCCATCCGCTTTCCTGCCGCCGCCCATCTACAGGGCGAATCCTAATTTTTTCTTATTTTAGTGCCCTGAGGTCCAGTCTTTGCACGACATGGCAGAATCTTTTCCGAATTTACCCCTTCCTTACCTTAGCGAGCCACTCTCGCTTGGATATTTTATATTTTCTTATGCAGGTTGTAATCCCTAGCCATTAACCTAAGGAGAATACAATGATCGCTTTTGACAGACAATATTACCTCAGCCACAATGCAGACGTCGCCGCATCAAATATCGACCCAGAAGCACACTATAATGCATATGGAATGAATGAAGGCCGTAATCCCAGCGCGCTTTTTGATACCTCTTTTTATCTGTCGCAGAATGCAGATGTCGCTGCAGCAGGCGTGAACCCGCTGGAGCATTATAATAATTTCGGCGAGAATGAAGCGCGCTCACCCAATGCCTTTTTCGACACCGCGTTTTATCTTTCCAATAATGCAGATGTTGCGGCTGCCGGAGCAGATCCGCTAGAACATTATCTAAATTATGGGGCGAATGAAGGCCGTAATCCGGATATAAATTTTGATTCTTCTTTCTATTTAGCGCAGAACACGGATGTGGCTGCGGCGCATCAGAACCCGCTGGAACACTGGTTGACATTCGGCGCACTGGAAGGCCGCGATCCTAGCGCGGGTTTTGATATACAGACGTATGTGGATACTAATGCCGACGCTGCTGCCGCCTATAACGCGCACAACATCGAGGCATTTCTTGACATCCTTGCCAGCGACTGGGCTTAGTATTTCCGAAACAAAAAAGGGCCGGCTAATTTGTGCCGGCCTTTTTTTGTTGGTGGACCGATTATCGCACATACTGTCACACTCACCCGGTTTTTCCGAGTGCTTCCATGCTCCACTCAGGGAAGGGATCAGGAAGTTTTTCCCATCGCTTCCAGCTGGACTGCATTTCCTTTTCTGTCAGAAGGCAGCTATCGAGTTGCTTGCGTAGGGAGGCTTCGTCAATGCCGGTGCCGATAAAGACCATCTCCTGCCTGCGATCACCGAAGGGCTCGCTCCAGATTTCTTTTATCATTTTTCGCCATGCTTCATCCTCTGGCCAGCGATTTTTGGGGACATTCGCCCACCAGCGTCCGGCGGCCTGATGTCGCAGCAATGCTCCGGCTATAGCCAATTCTCCCACCCAATGCATTCGGCTTGCCAGCCAGAAGAAGCCTTTGGCGCGGATGACCCCGGGGTGTGAGCTTTGCGTAAACTCATAAAAACGCTGCGGATGAAATGGTTTCTTTGAGCGATAGACAAAGCTGGTGATGCCATATGTTTCCGTTTCCGGCGTATGCTCGCCCATCAATTCCTTGTACCATCCGGCCATGGTTTCGGCTTTGGCAAAGTCAAAAAGGCCAGTGCCCATGATGTCGCTTAAGGCCACTTTGCCGTGATCGGTGTAGATAATTCGCGCTTCGGGATTCTGCGCTTTGACAATTTTGGTGACAAGGTTTAGCTGATCTTTCGTGACCAGATCGCATTTATTGATGACGATGACATTAGCAAACTCCATCTGATCGACCAGCAGGTCAACCAATGTGCGCTTATCTTCCTCACCCAATGATTCCCCGCGGTCTTTCAGAAAATCCACCGAGCTGTAATCCGTCAGCAAATTTGCTGCGTCAACCACAGTGACCATCGTATCCAGCGCGGCGACATCCGACAGGCTTTTTTCATCTTCATCCCGAAAATCAAACGTGGCGGCAACGGGCATGGGTTCAGAAATGCCAGTGGATTCAATCAGCAGATAGTCAAACCGTCCGTCTTCCGCGAGCGCCCGAACTTCCTTCAGCAGATCTTCCCGCAGTGTGCAGCAAATGCAGCCATTCGTCATCTCCACCAGCTTTTCTTCGGTACGGCTTAAATTCGCGCCACCTTCACGCACCAGCGTGGCATCGATATTCACCTCGCTCATGTCGTTGACGATAACGGCCACACGCTTGCACTCGCGGTTATTGAGGACAGTGTTCAGAAGAGTGGTTTTTCCGGCTCCCAAAAAGCCGGAAAGCACCGTTACGGGGAGGCGTTTATGCATTATTTCTGGCCTCTGTTTTTCTGTTGTGCTTCTGCCATTCCAGCTCAGCGCGGATATTCTGCGCTGCTTGAACCATGTTGATGAGAGCGGGTTTGACATCGTCCCAGTTGCGGGTTTTCAAACCGCAATCCGGATTCACCCACACCTGCTTTTCATCCAGCACTTTGAGTGCTTTATGCAGCAGCTTTTCCATCTCTTCCGTTTTTGGAATACGCGGACTGTGGATGTCATACACGCCTGGCCCAATTTCATTCGGGTACTTGAACGCCACGAAAGCATCAAGCAGTTCCATTGCGGAGCGGGATGTTTCGATTGAAATCACATCGGCATCAAGATCGGCGATGGAATCAATAATATCGTTGAACTCCGAATAACACATATGAGTATGAATTTGTGTCGTATCCTCAATACCTGAGGAAGAAATACGGAAGGATTCAACAGCCCATTCAAGGTAAGCTGGCCGCTCAGACAGGCGAAGCGGCAGACCTTCACGGAAGGCCGGTTCATCAATCTGGATAACATGGATGCCAGCCGCTTCAAGGTCTTTCACCTCATCGCGGATGGCCAGTGCGATCTGCTTGCAGGTTTCAGAGCGCGGCTGATCGTCACGCACAAACGCCCATTGCAGCATTGTCACCGGACCGGTCAACATGCCCTTGACGGGTTTTTTCGTGAGACTCTGCGCGTATGCGGACCAGCGCACGGTCATCGGCTCGGGGCGGGATACATCTGCATAAATGATGGGCGGCTTGACGCAACGCGAGCCATAGCTTTGCACCCAGCCATTTTGAGTAAAGGCATAGCCTTGCAGCTGTTCGCCGAAATATTCCACCATGTCGTTGCGCTCATACTCACCGTGCACCGGTACATCGATGCCGATTTCATCCTGCCATACCATCAGCTCTTTTGTGATTTTTGCCAGGAATGCATCATATTCTTCCTGCGAGAGTTCCTGCTTTTTGAACCTCGCCCGCATTTCGCGAATCTCTTGTGTTTGCGGGAAAGAGCCGATGGTCGTGGTTGGTAGCAGTGGCAGCTTCAGCATGGTCTCCTGGGCTTTGATGCGCTTGGCAAAAGGCGATTGGCGCTTCGCATCGGCTGCGGTTAATTCTGCGATGCGTGTACGTACCGCACCATTGCGGATGGAAGCCGAAGTACGGCGCGAAGCAATCGCTGCTTTATTTTCTGCGAACGCTTTTGCATCTGGCTTACCATTAAGAGCGTCTGCCAGTAGCTTGACCTCCACCAATTTCTGCTTGGCAAAAGCCATCCAGTTCTTCAGCTCTGCATCAAGCTGCTGTTCATCGTCCAGATCAATCGGGCTATGTATCAGCGAGCAGGAAGGCGCAATCATCACCCGATCACCTCCCAGCCTGTCCACGGTTTTTTGGCCAAGCGACCGCGCTTCTTCCAGATTGGTTTTCCAGATATTACGGCCATCCACCAGTCCGAGCGAAAGAAGCTTATCTTTTGGCAAATGCTTGAGCACTTCCTCTAATTGCTCTGGCGCACGTACTAAATCAATATGCAGCCCTGCAACCGGTAAATTCACGGCTGTTTGCAGATTATCACCCAGCCCACCAAAATAGGTAGCAATGGTAATCTTCAGCGTGGTACGGCCGGCCAGATAATCATAGGCCTCTTTAAAGGCACGGCGCTCGGCATCGGTCAGATCGGTAACCAGCATTGCTTCGCCCATCTGAATATGTTTTAAGCCTGCCGCCTCAAGCGCTGCAAATAATTCCGCATAAACCGGCAGAATCTTCGGCAGCAATGATAGCCGATCCGCATCACCACCATCGCGCATTTTGCCGAGCAACAGATAGGAAACCGGCCCAATCTGCATCGGACGTGGAGTCATGCCCAGTGCCAGTGCTTCTTTAACCTGATCCACGACGTTCGTGGTAGATAGTTTGAATTCCGTGTCTTTGCTGAGCTCGGGCACGATGTAGTGATAATTGGTATCAAACCACTTTGTCATCTCCATCGCTACCACGTCCTGCCCGTCCTGCTGGCGGCCGCGTGCCATGGCAAAATACAGGTCCAGATTAATCTCACCGCCATCCCAATTATAGCGTTTCGGGATGTTGCCAAGCATGCAGGTAGCATCGAGAATATGGTCGTAGAGTGAAAAATCATTCGTGGGGATTAGTTCAATACCCGTATCCCGCTGGAGCTTCCATCGCTGTGCACACAACTCTTTTGCGGTCTGCCGGAGTTCTTCCTGCGAGGATTTTCCTTTCCAATAGGCTTCCAGCGCCTTTTTCAGTTCGCGCTTGAGCCCAATGCGCGGGAAGCCCAGATTTACTGCGATAACCATGTGTTCTCCTTATTCTTTGTATGGATTTGATATAGGTTTACTGATGATAGTGACTTCACCATTGCGAAGCGCGTAATAGAAACAGCTTGGCCTGCCCGTGTGACAGGCTGGACCAGTCTGATCAACTTGCATCAACACAGCGTCTTCATCGCAATCAAAACGGAATTCAACCAGTCGCTGGCGGTTGCCGGAGGTTTCCCCTTTGCGCCAGAGTTGTTGGCGCGAGCGCGACCAATAACACACCTGCTTTGTTTCCAGTGTTTCCTTGATGGACTCAGGACTCATCCACGCCAGCATCAACACTTCACCCGTGTCGTATTGCTGAGCAATGGCGGGAACCAGTCCGTCCTCGTTGTACTGAATTTTTTCTATGATGCCTGCATCCATGTTTCCGATACCTTTTTTTGCGCGGCATTTTCTTCCACTGCGCCCATCAGGGCATGGAAAAAACCTTCTACCTGTTCTTTTTGAATATTGCAGGTGATAAACACCAGTCGCGTGCGCGTATCTGCATCAGGCCAGGCATCCAGCCACTGCACCGGATGAAAGATGTGCTGCACGCCATGAATCACGGCTGGGCGATTTTCACCCGCAATGTTGATGATGCCCTTCACCCGAAGTAAATCCGGCCCAACCTGCGCCGCCAGCAAGTTAAGAAAAAAGCCGAATGCCTCCATATTCACTGGCGTATCGCTGGTCATGGCAAAAGCCTGAATATTTTTGCCGTGCCGATTCACATCATGATGGTGGTGATGTTCATCGTCATCATGATCGCGGTGATGGCTTTCTTCATATGCTTCTGCCGCCAGCCATTTCTTAACATCTCGCGATTTTGTGTACGGGTCATACGTACCAAGCCCGAACAGTGCCGATACTGGCACGTTGCCATGACTTGCGGGTATGATGATAACGGCAGGATTGATTGCCCTTAGGCGAGCGATAAGCGACTTTTGTGTTTTGTTGTTAACCAGATCCGTTTTGCTCAGGATAATGCGCTCTGCCATTGCGGCCTGCTTTACTGACTCCTGTTGCGTATCCAGTGTGTTCTCACCATTTACCGCATCAACCAGAGTGACAACACCATCCAGCGTATAGACCCGCTGGAGATCAAATGACGTCATCAGCGTGTGAATAATCGGCACCGGATCCGCTAGGCCAGTCGTTTCAATCACGACGCGGTCAAAGGGGGTGATTTTTCCCTTCGCCATTTTATCTGTAAGACCGAGCAGCGTTTTATGAAGGTCGCCGCGAATGGTGCAGCAAATGCAACCACTCTGCAGTTCCACGATATTTTCATCGCTGCGTTCGATCAATGCGTGATCCAGCCCGATATCGCCGAATTCATTGATGATCACTGCCGTATTCACCATCTCTTTTTGCTTGAGCAGTGCAGACAGCAGAGTGGTTTTTCCGCTGCCGAGAAATCCGGTGATGACCGTGATGGGAAAAGAGCTTTGCAATGCTAACATGAGCGAGATTACCAGCTTTTGGTTGATTTGGGAGTGTTATGTTATAATATAACATTTTTAAATGTCAACGAAATGAGGAAATATGCAAAATGCGGTGAAAGCGGAAGCAATCTTGGAGCCCTATCCTGTTCCCAGTAGGGAAGAGGCCATGCACGCGGTAAAAACGCTCATTGCATGGGCGGGAGATAATCCTCATAGGGAAGGGCTGATCGATACGCCCCAGCGGGTAGTGAATGCGTATCGGGAGTTTTTTGAAGGCTATCTCATGAATCCGGAAGAGATTCTGGCCCGAACTTTTGAGGAAGTAGAGGGCTATGATGAAATGGTGATTGTTAAGAACATTCGTCTGGAATCACACTGCGAACATCATATTGTGCCGATTCTCGGTAAGGCACATGTGGCCTACATCCCGGATAAGCGCGTGGTTGGCATCAGCAAGCTGGCGCGACTGGTAGATGTATACGCCAAGCGGCTGCAAACGCAGGAGACCATGACCGCGCAGATTGCTGACACCATCCAGCGCGTGTTACAGCCCAAAGGCGTGGCGGTGGTTATCGATGCTGCGCATCAATGCATGACAACGCGCGGCGTACATAAAACAGAAACCAGCACGGTAACCAGTCGTATGCTGGGCCTGTTTCGGGAAGACCCCCGCACACGCGCCGAATTCATGACACTGATTGCGACAAAGGAGTGATGATGTTTAAGTATGTTGCCCCTTCCTTGGTAATTGTGGGCTGCCTGATGCATCTATTCTGCTGCGGCATTCCGCTGCTTCTGAGCCTGACCAGCCTTGCCACCACGCTGGGCCTCTCTTCCGGCAGCATGCTGGGTGCTAAATGGTATCAGCAGATTGAGCAGGAATTGGTGCTTGCCTCGGGCGTGGTATTGTTCTTTACGCTTCTTGCCCATCTGATAGGCAAGAAGCTAAGCTGCGGCGAAAATGGTGGATGCAGCTCAGCACCATGTGATAGGAAAAAATCATTCTCCTTCAAGCTACTGCTGGGTGCGAGTGGCTTGTATCTTTTGAATATGTTTGTACTTCTGCTGAAATAAGCGCTGCTCAGGCGCATTTGAGGCATAATCCTTCCATTTCAAATGTTATTTCTTTCGGTTTGAAATGGAAGGATTTAGAAACTTTTGCAATGAGGTTTTTGTAGGCGTCATCATTGCTTTCTGTCACCGTGTGGCAATTGGTGCAGATGAGGAAAAAACAGGGCTTCTTCTCTTCCGGGTGGCTGCAGCCGATATACGCATTCAGACGATGTAGTTTGTGAATCAGCCCATGTTCCAACAGGAAATCCAGCGCGCGGTAAATAGTAGGTGGCTTGGCCGAGGGATCATTCTTTTGTAACTTGGTGAGTAAATCATAAGCCTTTGCAGGCTCATGCCCAGCCCAAATCAATTCCAACACTCGCTTTCGCACATCGGTCAACCGCGCATTGTTTTTTTGACAGATTTTTTCTGCCTGCTCCAAAGCCGATTCCAGACAGTGATTATGGTGCTTGCATGTGGTGTACATAAAATAATTTAGCTCATAGCCCCTTGAACAATAGTAAATGTTATACTATAACACTTCTTCGTTATAGCAAGGACAGAAGTGATATGGCAACAAAATTGGGGCTTGAGGTTAAAAACCTGTGTTATGCCATCGGCAAAACGTCGATTCTACAAGGATTCAGCTTGCGCGTGCCTCAGGGTGACGCCTGCCTGATTTTAGGGCCATCCGGCAGCGGGAAGACGACATTGCTTTCTATTCTGGCTGGGTTGCAAAGCCCCGATAGTGGCACAGTGTGCTATGATGGCGCTTCTCTCTACGACCTTAGCGAGAGCGAGCGCGACCAGTTCCGCGGCCAGCGTATCGGCATTTTATTTCAGACCTTTCATCTCATCAAACCGCTTACCGTGCGCCAGAATCTGCTGCTCGCCTATAGCATGCCGGGCAAAACGCCTGATGCGGCACATGTTGAGGCAGTGCTGGAGCGGTTGGGACTAAAAGAAAAAGCGGGTCAAAACGCGGGAACGCTCAGCGTCGGTGAAGCGCAGCGGCTGGCGCTGGCGCGGGCCATTGTCGGCAAACCCACATGGTTGCTTTGCGATGAGCCAACTTCCTCGCTGGACGATCATAATGCAGAAGCAATGATGCGCTTGCTGAAGCACGAAGCAAAGCAAGTCGGTACATCACTCATCGTGGTCACACATGATCGCCGTGTGCGTCAGCATATTAAAGGGCATGTTGTGGAGTTAGGAGGCCGGTCATGAGTCTATTTTCTATTGCCTTCGCCTATTTGCATGCAAAATGGTCGAATACCCTACTGCATGGGATGGTCATGGCGTTGGGCGTGGCGCTGATGACGGGTTTATTGTTATTCGGACATCAGATGAAAGAGCGGCTGTATCGCGATGGTACCGGAATTGATGTAGTGATTGGTGCCAAGGGCAGCCCGCTTCAACTGATACTGTCCAGCATCCAACATCTGGATATCCCCACCGGCAATATTCCGCTCGCTGAAGCCGAACGGCTGAAGCGTCATCCGCAGGTGAAGCAATCAATCCCGATTTCACTGGGCGACACCTACAAGCAGTTTCGTATTGTGGGCAGTACGCCGGAGTATCTCGCGCATTTCAATGCCCAATATGCAAAAGGTCAGAGCTGGGAGAAATCCATGCAGGCGGTGATTGGCGCGCGGGTCGCCGAAGAATCTGGTCTAAAGCCGGGTGATCAGTTTGTCGGCTCACATGGGTTGGTTCCAGGCGGCGATAGCCATGCCGATCATCCCTATACGGTGACCGGCATTTTGCAACCCACCGGCACAGTGCTCGATCGGCTTATCGTTACGCCGCTGCAAAGCGTTTGGGATGTTCACGCAGGGCCACACGAACATCATGATGCGGAACATCAGGAGGAAGACGAGCACCACCATGCCGATGGGCACGAAGAAGAGCATCATGCCCATGACCATAATGACCATGAAGCAGATCATGCAGACAGGGAAGTTACGGCATTGCTTGTGACCTATCGCACCCGTGCTGCAGCCCTTACTTTTCCACGTACCATCAATCAGCAAACCTCCTTGCAGGCGGCAAGTCCGGCTTTTGAGATGGCGCGTCTTGTAGATTTAGTCGGTATTGGCACCGATAGCGCGATGTTGTTTGCAGGGTTTTTAATTACCGTGTCCTTGGCGAATGTGCTGGTCGGATTGGTGGGCAACATCCGCGAACGGCGCTATGATTTGGCAATCTTCCGTACACTTGGGGCTTCGCGATACAAAATCATGATGTTGGTTCTTATCGAAGGAATGACCATTGCGGTGGTCGGCAGTTTGGCAGGCCTGTTGCTGGGGCATGGCATGGTTGAGGCGCTGGGCCAGTTCACTACCAAAGGGGCGGAGATGGGCTTACGCGGATTTCTGTTTTATCCTGATATCTGGTTGGTATGGGGCGTGCTGCTCGTACTCTCACTTCTCGCGTGCCTGATTCCGGCATGGGAGGCGTATAAAACCGATATCCGCAAGACGCTGAGTCATGGTTGATGAAAACAGCCGCGTCGTTACTTACGTCGGAATACCGGCACTTGCCATTATAGTGGCCGTGAGTATTGGCTATCAGGTAAAAATGCTGGCGGGACGTTTTGAACCGGCACAGCATGAGCAGGCGATGTCTTGGAAAACATTAGAAGATGCATATGCCGCCATGCAGGGCGACTCTGCACCTATAAAACAGGCTGCACTGGTGCAACTGAGAAACATGCAGGAGGGGAAAATAACAGTATATGGCTACATGTTTCCCATTCATGCAGGCGAGAAGCATGATCACTTTCTGCTCACCGCACACACCTTAAGCTGCCAGTTTTGTTTTCCCTCTGATGTCAGTAATCTGGTAGAAGTGAACATGAGTCATGCCATCGACTATCAGCGGCAGCCAGTGCTCGTTACAGGAACCTTCGCCATTGGCGACAGCAGGGAAACAGGAACAGTCTATCGTATCGATGACGCTAAAAAAAACGCGGAATAAATGGGCCGTAGGGTGCCTGCTGATCAGTGCCTTCTGTTTTGGAAAGGCATGGGCTCTTTCACTACAGGAAATGACCGAAGAGCAAGCCGAAGCGCTGATGGAAAAATGGAAACCGCTGGAGGTTACTGGCGATGCTATTCCGTGGGAGGTCTTTGCCAAGACCACGGAAACCGAAAAATGCACGGTGGATAAGGAAGGCTTTGATTATTGCATTATCAAGCCTGGCTATAGTGAAGACATCAAAAAGCAGGATGGGAAAAACGTCACTCTGATGGGCTTCATGTTCCCGCTGGAGCAATCCGAAAAACAGAAACACTTTCTTATCGGACCATTTCCGCTCAGTTGCCCGTTCCATTACCATATCGGCCCGGCGCAAGTGGTCGAAGTGCGGGCTAAAAAGCCGGTGGAATTTTCCTACGATCCGATTACGCTTAAAGGCCGCTTAAGCCTGCGATTCAACGAGGAAACCGGCATGTTTTATTATTTGGAGGATGCTGTTCTTGAATAAGTCATCCACACGGATCGGTTGGAATTTTGACAACAGCTACGCACGGCTGCCAGAGCATTTCTATACGCGCGTGCATCCGGTGCCGGTTACCAAACCGCAGCTTGTGGCGGTGAATGAAAAACTGGCTAATGATATTGGCCTTCAATTAAAGAAGTTTTCTCAACAAAGTCTGGCGCAGCTTTTCTCAGGAAATGTATTGCCAGAGGGGGCTGATCCCATTGCACAGGCTTATGCGGGCCATCAATTCGGACACTTCGCGATACTTGGTGATGGGCGTGCGCATCTTATTGGTGAACACCTGTCTCCACGGGGTATGCGTGTGGATATCCAACTCAAAGGTTCCGGTCAAACACCCTACAGTCGGCGTGGTGATGGACGGGCGGCACTTGGTCCGATGCTACGCGAATATATCATCAGCGAGGCTATGCACGGGTTTGGTATTCCTACCACACGCAGCCTTGCCGTGGTCACGACCGGCGAGCCGGTCGTGCGAGAGACTGTTTTACAGGGTGCAATCCTTACCCGAGTGGCATCCAGCCACCTGCGGGTCGGCACATTTGAATATGCAGCCCATTTAGGAAATAAGGCGGCCTTACAGCGGCTGGCCGATTACGCGATTGAGCGCCATTATCCGGAAGTGGTGCAATCCGAACAACCGTATCTCGATTTTTTCCGCAGCGTGATGGACAGGCAAATTGCACTCATCACAGAATGGTTGCGCGTCGGCTTTATCCACGGGGTGATGAACACGGATAACATGACCATCTCGGGCGAAACGATTGATTACGGGCCGTGCGCATTTATGGATCGTTACGATCCGCAGACTGTCTTCAGTTCGATCGATCGGATGGGCCGCTATGCCTATGCTAGCCAACCGGCAATCGCCGGGTGGAATCTGGCGCGGCTGGCTGAGGCTCTCTTACCACTTTTCCACCAAGAACAGGAAAAAGCCCTTTCACTGGCGGAAAACACACTCCATTCCTTCAATACACAATTTCAGCAGCAATGGCTAAGCATGATGCGCCGCAAGCTAGGTCTGTTCACTGAAGAAAAAGAAGATGAACAATTGATTGGCACGTTACTACAATGGATGCAGCACACGGGTGCAGATTTTACTAACACGTTCTTCGATCTTGGCTCGGATAGCCTGCCGGAGGAAGGCCTCTATCAGGAGGGTACTTTTACTCAATGGCATGCTCGCTGGCAGCAGCGTATCGCGCGGAATAAAAAAACGCCTACTGAAGCGCTGGAGCTAATGCGGAATACGAATCCAGTGATTATTCCGCGCAATCATCGCGTGGAAGTAGCACTGAAGGCCGCGGAAGAGGATGCTGATTTTTCTGTTTTTCAAACGTTACTCAAGGTGCTGGCCGAACCTTATAAACAAAGGCCTCAATACGAGGAGTTCAAAAACGTGCCCCGACCGGAGGAGCGCGTATATCAAACCTTCTGTGGCACCTGAAAAGAACTCAATCGCTTGATTGGACCCTAGCAAGTGGGTGGCGAAAAACGGCGTTTAAGGAAATACCCCATTTTTGCTAAGAATCTGGCACATCTTACTCCTTACCACCCACTTGCATCCTACCAAAATGGGCGCAAAGGCGCTGTGTGTGCGGAATACACAAAACATACCTAAGTTATTGATATATAAGGAAAAATATTGGTGGAGCCAATCGGGATCGAACCGACGACCTCTTGCATGCCATGCAAGCGCTCTCCCAGCTGAGCTATGGCCCCACATCTTCTAAGAAGAGGGGCGTAAACTAATGCCAAACCCCTCATTTATCAAGAGAAAAGTAACCTTCTGATTTTAAGGTGTTTTCCGCATCAGTGCGGACGGTTTCCGCGGTCAGGTGCTAGGTTTTTTTCTGTGCCGCAGCGGAGCATATTGGGTTAGAATGGGGGCGAGGGGATTGTTTTGATATCACAGCAGAATCATCGCGAATTATTATTCACCAGCACCGCGCTGGTAACCGGTGTGTTGGCATTTTTGCTTTTGACCGGCACACGCAATCAGGAGCAGGCCGCACCTGTGGTCGTAGCGCCTATCACGAATGCGCCGCCCACACCGAGCAGTGTTTTGCGAGACCCCGAGAAGGCCATCAATCGCATGATTGACCGCATTATCGATGCTGAAGGCAGCACCTATGTGAACCATCCGGCAGATAAAGGCGGGCCCACGCGCTGGGGCGTGACGCAAGAAACTTTAAGCCGCTGCCGCGGCACGAATTGCAGCATTGCTGATGTGAAAGCCCTCACGCGAGAAGAGGCGGTAGAAATTTTCGGTGAACATTATTACCTCGCGCCGAAAATCAATTTACTGCCTGCCACGTTGCAGCCACAGCTGTTTGATATGTCGGTGAATCACGGCCCGGGTGGCGCAGTAAAAATGTTGCAGGATGCGGCGAACACGTGCGCCAAAAAATGCGGCGTTGGCGGTTGCACGGTGGATGGCATGATTGGTCCGCAGACCATTGGTGTGGTCAGCAATGTATGCCAAGAGCTGGGGGATGTTGCGGTGAATAACGCACTGCTGGAACGCCGCCTGAAAAAATATAAAGACATTGTGGAGGCCAACCCCTCGCAGGCCGTATTCAGCAAAGGCTGGAAAGCACGCGCTGAATCTTTCCACCTGAAAGAAGCCCATGAAAGCAAGGCAAAATAGCCACCAACACACTGATATTTATAAGAAAAATAAGTTTACCATTTCTTAATAGGTGGCGTGATATCATAAGCCTCTAGAGATAAAGAGGGGTCTGATGAGTCTTTTCGATAAGCTAAAGAGGATGTTAAGCGGTGCAAAGCAAGAAGGCACCGAACCGCACGAAGCATTACCGCAGCCCGTTGCCGCGCCAATAGAAAACCGCGATGAACAAGTGGTTGCCGCACCGGTAGAACCGCAGCGCGAAGCCAAAGCGCTGAGAGATCTGATTGGTAAATTCGTGACGGACATCCCGGTGAATATTCACCCCACTACGAAGCCCGGTGTGTATGAAGCCAGTTACCGTGTGAAAGATGGTGCAGGCAGCCAGCACGAGCTAGATACCAGAGCGGCATCCGAAATGGAGGTGCTGAATATGGCGATAGGTGGGATTGCAAAAGGGCAAACACTGATACAGCAAAATGAAGAACCGATTGGGGTGCGCACGATAAATGACGACAGCATGAATGACCGCGTGGACAGGAGTATTATTTTTACCCCCGACCACGATAAATTATTTGCTCTTGCATTGGGCATTAGTGCGAAGTCTCTTGAGAGAATTGTGAAGCAGCAAGAGTTGGATGCGGGTTTTCAGGTCAAGCCACGTGTGGATAGGGACGCCGTCTATCTTGAGGGCAATGATACGAAAGCGCGTGGAATGCTTAAAAAAGCCTTTGGTGCGTGCGGCATAACATGCACAGACAAGAGACGTGGCAATATGAACATTATCAATGTGCCAATCCCGCGGGATAATTTTGCCGGCATGGTGGACGTGCTGGAAAAACTGCAGTTGGTGGGTCGGGCGATGAAACACGCGGCGCAGAGTGCTGCTGCGGCGCAGGTTGAAGCAGAGGGAGTGCCAGAAAATCAGGTGAAGCTAGCCGGACTAGTGCGGAAGGTAACAGGCCTGGGGGCCAATATTCCAGACACAGTGATGGTAAATTTTGATGCCAATATAAACATCTTCATGCTGAGTGTGCCCAATGGTCATGCAGTCAATACCTTGGCGCAGGCGCTCAATAATGCAGGCGTGATGGCAGCCATCGGCAAGACTGGGAAAGAAACAACACCCGTGCAGGTTTCCATGATGTATGTGATTTCAGATACGGAAGATACGCACGCCGCTGTGGTTATGGGGCTCTACACCCAGCAGGAGTTGGGTAGCATAGTAGACCGTGTGGCGGAATCTATACCCAAAGCCATCGGGCAGGGTGGTGTTTCAGGCCGTGAAGATACACGCGATGCTGAGCGCCGCGATAAAAAGAACGAGCTTTAAGCCGCTTCTTTCGCTTCAATATATTTCAGCACTTCGAGTGCGGCCATGCAGCCAGTGCCTGCTGCCGTTACGGCTTGGCGGAACACTTTATCCTGCACGTCACCTGCCGCAAACACGCCTTCTACATCGGTTTTCGTGCTGTCTGGCTTGGTGATGATATAGCCTTCGTTATCCAGCTTCACGCCCGTGCCTTTGAATAAATCCGTGTTCGGCTTGTGGCCGATGGCGATGAAAATACCATCCACTTTAATCTCTTTCGTGCTGCCGTCGGCAGTGCTTTTCAGCTTCGCACCTGTCACACCCGGAGGATTTTCTGTGCCCAGAACTTCGTCCAGCGTGTGATTCCAAATCACTTCCACTTTCGGGTGTTTGAACACACGTTCTTGCAAAATCTTTTCCGCACGCAGCGAGTCGCGGCGGTGAATCAGTTTCACCGATTTTGCGATGTTGGCGAGGTACAATGTTTCTTCCACCGCCGTGTTGCCGCCACCGATAACAGCAACGTCTTTATTCTTGAAGAAGAAACCATCGCACGTGGCGCAGCCGGAAACACCGAAGCCTTGGAATTTCTGCTCCGTGGGAATGCCAAGCCATTTGGCTTGCGCGCCCGTGCAGATAATCACCGACTCAGCAATATACGTATCACCCGATTCGCCAAACAGCGTGAAAGGGCGCTTTGAAAAATCTACTTTCGTGATGTGGTCGCTCATCATGCGCGTGCCAACATGCTCGGCCTGTTTGGTCATTTGTTCCATCAGCCAAGGGCCTTGAATCACATCGGCAAAGCCGGGGTAATTTTCCACATCGGTGGTAATCGTCATCTGTCCGCCAGGCTGGATGCCATGCACCAAAATCGGCTGCAAGCTGGCGCGCGCGGTGTAAATGGCGGCAGAAAGGCCTGCAGGGCCAGAGCCAAGAATGAAAGCCTTTGTGTGATGTTCCGCCATGACGCGACTCCTTACGTTGTTCTTAAGAATACATGGGGTGGGAGGTAGGTTATTTCAAGGGGTGGAATTGCTCCACCCCTTGAATCGTTCCGCGAATTACAGTTTTTTCGCGTTGGTTTTCAGGTATGCAGCCACGCCGTCGGCATTGGCTTTCATGCCTTTTTCACCTTTATTCCAACCGGCAGGGCACACTTCGCCATGCTGCTGGTGGAAAATAAGTGCATCTACCATGCGCAGGGCTTCGTCGATATTACGGCCCAGCGGCAGGTCGTTCACAATCTGGTGACGCACTTTGAAATCCTGATCAATCAGGAAGGTGCCGCGGAATGCAATTTCATTGCCCAGCAGCACGTCGTAATCCGCTGCGATGGATTTGGAAAGGTCAGCCACCAGCGGGTACTGTACGTTACCGATGCCGCCTTTTTCCACTGGCGTGTTTTTCCACGCAAGGTGGGTGAAGTGGGAATCCACGCTCACGCCAATCACTTTGGTTTTGCGTGCGGTGAATTCTTTCAGGCGGTTATTGAACGCAATGATTTCAGAAGGGCACACGAAGGTGAAATCCAGCGGCCAGAAGAACAGTACGCCGATGGAGCCTTTCAGGTGGCTCTTCAGATTGAATTTTTCGTTGATGCTGTTATCCGGCATCACGGCACGGGCGGTAAAATCTGGGGCAATTTTGCCTACAAGCACGCTCATGAGACACTCCTTAAAATGATGGTTTGATAGGGTAATAAAATCTGCGAACGGAACTATGCCGTAACCCCGCCCCACTTGACAAGCGCAAACGGATTAAAAACGCTGTTTTTCTAGGAAAGCACCCATTCTTTTATGGTTTTTGCTACTTCGCCTGCGGTATTCAGCGGTGCGGGAGCCTGTTTAAACGGGGTGCAGTCGCTATGCGCTAAAAATGGGCGGGCATAGCCATTTTCATACAGTGCAGCATGCAGCCGCTGGTGCTTTTCCGAGGCCACGCCTTCGGGGCTATAAATCAGCACGGGTTTGCCACTGGCGCAGGCCTCGGAGCACATGGAGATGGAATCCCCCGTTACCACCACAAGGTCGCTTAAGGCAAGGTAGGCAATAAACGGATTTAATTTGCTGACCTTGTTGGGGTCATGGAAATGGTGCGTGACGCTAATGGCAGAAAGCAGTGCAGCTTGTGCCTCTTTTCCGGTGCGGCGACTGGTGGTAATCAGCAAGCTGGCCTTTTTCTCGGCGGCGAGTGCGCTGGCCATTTGGCCCAGCAGGCGCGCATGTGTGACAGTAAATTCACCTTCCTTAGAATTACCGCCGACCAGCAGCGCAATGTAAGGCGCGGGGATGTGCTTTAAGGATGTGCCCCACATTTTGCCTTCGCGCTCCAAAATTTCCGGCGTGATGCGGTGCGGCGCGCCGAGCGTGCGCAGAATATGTTTGCCCCGCTGCGGCTTATCGTGCTCCGGCATAGCAATCAGCTGGAAGCCGAATGCTGGAAAGCCAGGCCACATGATGTGCACGAGCTTGGCTTTGCCGCGTGATTTTTTGCGAATATAGCGCGACACGGGCGCGAGTTTTCTACCTGCGGCAATCACCAAGTCAGGCCACGGTTCCACCAGCGGGTCGCTTTTTTCAATATTTACGCCGCTGATGCTGGCGTAATTGAGCAGATTATGGCGTTTGGCTTTGGCGTTGTAGTGCACGCGTTTGACGGTGAAAGGTAAATCCAAAGCCTCTGCTACACCAAGCGCCTGCGTGGTGTTACCCATGCGGTCGTCGCATAAAACCCAAATATCCGGATGGTTTTTCCGCGTCATGGCATTAGCTCGATATCAGCATAAAAAAGAAACGAATCTTACCATAAGTGTAATAGGCGAGCAGCAGAGTGAGTGCAATCACAAGATAGCCCCACACTTTTTGTTTCACGTTGCGGGCGTTGCGCCACACGCAGAAAACCCAGAAAGGTTTTGCGAACACCAGCAGCCACAAAACCACCATGCCAAAGATCGCGCCGCCAGGGGTAACGGCGATAACTTGCCGCAGCGAAAAAGAAACATATTCAAATAGGCTGAAAAACAAGAAACATGGCCAGAATACATGCGAAAGCTGCGCCTTGCCTTTGATGGCATCTTCGGTGGAGAGGATGATTTTCTTAATGAACCAGACGAGCCCAGAATCTTTGGTGCGTTTGCGGCTGCCGGATTTATTTGTGCCCGTAGCGGACTTCGATGATTTCATAGTAGCGAACGCCTCCGGGGGTTTGTACGTCCACGCTATCGCCTTTTTCCTTACCAATCAAGGCGCGCGCAAGCGGAGACACAATCGAAATTCGGCGGGCGGAAATATCCGCTTCATATTCGCCAACAATCTGATAGAGGATCTCTTCTTCGCTGTCTTCATCCACCAGGTGCACATGCGCGCCGAAGCGCACCATCGTGCCGGAGATTTTAGTGATATCGATCACCTCGGCGCGGGCGGTTTTGTCTTCCAGCTCCATGATGCGGCCCTCAATGAAGCTCTGCTTTTCACGGGCGGCGTGATATTCGGCATTTTCCGAAAGGTCGCCATGCGCGCGCGCTTCGGCAATCGCAGCAATCACGGCGGGGCGTTGCACGGTTTTCAGGTCTTTCAGCTCTTGTTCGAGCTGTTTGAAAGCCTCTACGGTGATAGGGAATTTTTCCATCGCGTGCGATGTTCCTTTTATAGCCTTGTGGCGGATGTTTAAAATTATAGCCTTGTGGCGGATGTTTAAAATGAAAGCCTACGGAGTCTCTATTTGCCTAAATATCATAGGGCAGGGGCGCACTGCAAGGCTTTTTAAGCAGGGGTTATACAGTTCTCCACCGTTATTTTGTGGCAGGGAAATATTCCTGCAGGCTGTGCACGGGTAGCACGGCTTCGTGCTTCACATGCCGAATAGCTTTTGCCATTTCGCGCGCGCCGGTGGCGGTGGTGCTGTAAGGAATTTTCAGCAGCAACGCATTGCGGCGGATGGAAAAACTATCCTTAATGGATTTCGTGCCTTCCGTGGTGTTAATCACCAGCTGCACTTTGCCTTCTTTCATGCGGTCCACGATATGCGGGCTGCCTTCATGCACTTTTTTGATTTTTGTCACCGGAATTTTATGGTGTTCAAGGAAGGTGAATGTGCCGCCCGTGGCGATAATATCAAAGCCGGTTTCAACAAGCGTGGTGGCGATAAACAGCATGGCTTCTTTATCTTCATCCTTCACCGAAATGAACGCCGTGCCGCTGGTGGGCAGTGTGGTGCCGCTGGCGATTTGTGATTTTGCAAAAGCACAGGCAAAGTTTTTATCGATGCCCATCACTTCGCCGGTGGATTTCATTTCCGGCCCTAAAATCACGTCCACACCTTCAAAGCGGGCAAACGGGAACACAGCTTCTTTCACGGCAATATGGCCGGATTTTTTCATGCGTTCATGCACGCCTTTGAGCTCGGGGAAATCTTTGATTTTTTCGCCGGCCATCACGCGTGCCGCGATTTTTGCCACAGCCACGCCAGTGGCTTTAGCCACAAACGGCACCGTGCGGGAAGAGCGCGGATTTACCTCTAAAATATACACCACGTCGTCTTTCACGGCATATTGTACGTTCATCAGCCCCACCACGTTGAGGGCGAGGGCGAGCTTCTTCGTTTGCGCTTCAATATCTTTCACCACGTGCGGCGGCAGGTTGAAGGTGGGCAGCGCGCAGGCGGAGTCGCCTGAGTGGATACCGGCTTCTTCAATATGTTCCATCACGCCAGCGATATACACTTCCTTACCATCGGCGATGCAGTCCACATCCACTTCCACGGCGTGCTGCAGGAATGTATCGAGCAGCAGCGGACCATCTTCAAAAAACTCGCGCACTTCATCCAGATATTTCGTAAGCGCCGTGCGGTCATGCACCACGGCCATCGCGCGGCCACCCAGCACATAAGACGGGCGCACCACCACGGGGTAACCGATGGTATCTACATTGGCCAGCAATTCCTCTTCCGTGTGGCAGATGAAGTTTTTCGGCTGGCGTAATTCCAGCTTGTGTAGCAGTTGCTGGAAGCGTTCGCGGTCTTCCGCTAAATCAATCATGTCGTGCGATGTGCCAAGCAGCGGTGCACCATTTTTCTCAAGGCCACGAGCCAGTTTCAGAGGGGTCTGCCCACCAAACTGTACGTTCACGCCTTTTAGCCTTCCGCGCGCGGTTTCGACGCGAATCACCTCTAGCACATCTTCTTCTGTTAGGGGTTCGAAGTACAGGCGGTCCGACGTATCATAGTCGGTGGAAACGGTTTCCGGGTTGCAGTTAATCATGATGGTTTCATAACCTGCATCTTTCAGCGAGAAGGCGGCGTGTACGCAAGCGTAATCAAATTCCACACCTTGGCCGATGCGGTTCGGGCCGCTGCCCAAAATCACTGCTTTGGTTTTATCCGTCACGCGGGATTCGCATTCAGCGTCGTTCACGCCATCGCCCACATAGGTGGAATACATATACGGTGTTTGGCTTTCAAATTCTGCCGCGCAAGTATCCACGCGTTTATACACCGGGTGCACACTTAGCGTGTTACGCAATTCGCGCACATCAGCGGCTTTTTTGCCGACCAGTTTGCCAAGACGCGCATCGGAGAAGCCCATTTTCTTTAAAGCATGCAGCGCTTGTTTATCCTTCGGGAGGCCGTTCTTTTTCACGGCTTCTTCGGCATCCACAATCCCTTTAATTTGCTCTAAGAACCACGGGTCGAAGCTGGTGATGGACTGAATTTTTTTTTGCGACATGCCTTCGCGGAATCCTTGCGCAATATGGCGGATGCGGTCCGGCGTTTGGCGCTTCATCGCGTCTTTTAGCGGGCGGTCTGGCGTAATATCATCCAGTCCCGTGCGGCCATTTTCCATGCTGCGCAGCGCTTTTTGTAAGCTCTCTTGGAAGGTGCTACCAATCGCCATCACTTCGCCCACGGACTTCATTGCGCTGGAAAGCAGCGGCTCTGCACCGGGGAATTTTTCAAACGTGAAGCGCGGAATTTTCGTGACGACATAATCAATGGTCGGTTCGAAACTGGCAGGGGTTACGCCCGTGCAGTCATTCATAATTTCGTCGAGCGTATAACCCACGGCGAGCTTTGCGGCGACTTTGGCAATCGGGAAGCCCGTGGCTTTAGAAGCCAGTGCGGAAGAGCGGCTTACGCGTGGGTTCATTTCAATCACCACCATGCGCCCGTCTTTCGGGTTCACGGCGAATTGCACGTTGCTGCCGCCGGTTTCGACGCCAATTTCACGCAACACGGCGAGAGAGGCATCGCGCATAATCTGATATTCTTTATCGGTCAGCGTCAGTGCGGGGGCTACGGTAATAGAGTCGCCCGTGTGCACGCCCATTGGGTCGACGTTTTCAATCGAGCAGATGATGATGCAATTGTCTTTGGTGTCGCGCACCACTTCCATTTCATATTCTTTCCAACCGAGGAGCGATTCATCAATCAGCACCTGATGGGTGGGGCTGGCATCTAAGCCAGAGAGCACGATTTTTTCAAATTCCGCTTCGGTGGTGGCAATGCCGCCGCCGCTGCCACCCAGTGTGAATGAGGGGCGGATGATAGCGGGCAGGCCGGTGCGTTTTACCGCTTCCTTGGCTTCTTCGAGCGAATGCACCACGGCGTTGCGCGGCACCTCGAGGCCAATTTTTGCCATCGCTTTATTAAAGAGTTGCCGGCTTTCGGCTTTTTCGATCGCTTCGACGGATGCGCCGATAAGCTTCACATTATATTTTTCGAGCACGCCTTTTGCATGCAGTGCGAGCGCGCAGTTCAGCGCTGTTTGACCGCCCATGGTGGGTAAAATCGCGTCGGGTTTTTCTTTGGCGATAATGCTGGTCACAATCTCGGGCGTGATGGGCTCAATGTACGTCGCATCGGCAAGGTTCGGGTCCGTCATGATGGTGGCGGGGTTCGAATTCACCAGAATTACACGGTAACCTTCTTCGCGCAGTGCTTTGCAAGCCTGCGTGCCGGAATAGTCAAATTCACATGCCTGACCAATCACAATCGGGCCTGCGCCGATGATGAGGATGGATTGAATGTCAGTCCGTTTTGGCATTGTGTTTCCTTTTATGTTCTACATTCCGGGCGGTGGGGCGGGCCGCCAGTTCGTTCCTTCTACCCCCAAAAACGTATAGAGTCCTGCGCCGCTAAACGTGGTTTGCGCAAGGCCGTTAGGCTGCCGTGCGAACACCGCCGCCACAAGGCGCGCATCGCCCGTTCCCTGCCCACCGACGGCCGAAGAAATCGGCACACCTTGCGGGCAATTAGTCAGCACCATGCTGTGCACCTTTGTTTGGTCGAACCTGCCGCCAGGCCAAGTGCAAAGCATCTGGCCGCGGTAGAACAGACCCAAACTATCCAGCACCATCACGGGGTCACCGTTTAGCGCAGCATTGTCATACATGTTGAGTGTTGGGCCCCATTTTTCGAGCCCCAGCAACTCCACAAATTCCCAGCCCATTTGGCCAGAAGGGTCTTTGTAATCAGCCATATTTTTCACCAGCGGACCATTTTCCGCGGCAGAGGCGCACGCGCCAAGTGCCACCAGAACTATCCCCACGCACAGGCCTCTCCACTTGCCGTACATAGTTTCCCCCCTCTCTTTTCCCGCAGCGCCAACGGCGGCTTATCCGGCCACCTTTGCGCTCTGTGGTTTTTTAACGTTCCCCATGTGTTGTATAAACTGCGTAAACAGATAATGCGTGTCGTGCGGGCCGGGCGACGCTTCAGGGTGGCCTTGTACCGAAAACACTGGTTTGCCTTTAAGGGCGATGCCCTGCAACGTTTGGTCAAACAGGGAAAGATGCGTAATTTCAACTTCGCTCGGCAGCGTGTTTTTTGACACCACGAAACCGTGGTTCTGGCTGGTGATTTCCACCTTACCGCTGCGCAAATCTTTCACCGGATGGTTCGCGCCACGATGGCCTTGTTTCATTTTTTCCGTCTGGCAGCCGAGCGCTAAGGCCAGCATTTGGTGGCCGAGGCAAATGCCGAAAATCGGCAGACCGCTGGCAAGAAATTTTTTGATTTCGGGGATGGCGTATTTGCCTGTTGCCGCTGGGTCGCCAGGGCCGTTCGATAGGAAAATGCCATCCGGATTCAGCGCCAGCACCTCTTCGGCTTTCGTGGCGGCGGGCACCACGGTCACGTTGCAGCCTGCACTCACCAGGCGGCGAAGAATGTTATTCTTCACGCCGTAATCGAGCGCCACCACATTAAAGGCACCGGTTTTATTTTCAGCATAGCCAGCGCCGAGCTTCCATGCGGCTTGCTTCCAGGGGTAAGGCTTTGTGCAGGAAACGCCTGCCGCTAGCTCCATGCCCTTTAAGGAGGGGTGTTTTTTCACTTCCGCAAGAATTGCCGGAACATCAAGCCTACCATTTTTAGCAAAGGCAATCGCGGCATTTTGTGTGCCGTGCAGGCGGATATGGCGGGTGATGGCACGTGTATCCACGCCCATAATGCCGGTTACATTTTGTTCGGCCAGCCATGTGGGCAGGTCCTTTTCAGAACGGAAATTCGAGGGCGTGGTGATTTCGGTTTTTAAAATCAGGCCGCGTGCATGGATTTTGCTCGATTCCACATCTTCGCGGTTAATTCCCACGTTGCCGATATGCGGGAAGGTGAAAGTGATGATTTGCCCAGCGTAAGATGGGTCGGTGAGAATTTCCTGATAGCCGGTGATAGAGGTGTTAAAGCAGATTTCGCCAAGGGCCGTGCCTTCTGCACCGACGCCTGTGCCGAAAAATACCGTGCCATCTGCCAAAACGAGTGCAGCGTTTTTGTGTGCCGGCATTTGCGCAGGCGGCATGGTTTTAGATGCAGGCATGGAAAACCCGATCCCTCTTTCAATTCCTAAGTTATTGGCTAAGGCGCCAAACTATGGGAGGCGGCAGGGGAAGTCAACGGGTTTTTGCCCCCATTGGCAATTTTTCCTGCGCGCCGCTCCTTACAAGCTGTTATCCAAGGTTTTTGTGGCATTCATGCTCTCTATCCATGCTTGCATCCACGGCAGGGCATGCTACAACTATTCGGGGCCGAAAATGCCCTACAAAACGCAATCTTCATACTGGAAGTATTTAATGTCGAATAAACTCGCTGTTCCTACACCCAACGTGGGTGCTGCTGAAATTGCCGGTTCTGTTGCTGCGGGTCAGCACGTGCCGGATATGAGCATTTTAGGCATGTTCATGCAGGCCGACATCATCGTGAAAAGCGTGATGTTCATGTTGCTGTTCGCCTCGTTCTGGTGCTGGGCGATTGTGTTCGAAAAATTCGTGATGTACCGCAATGTGCGCGCCCGCACGTCGGTGTTTGAAAAAGCCTTCTGGTCTGGCGAGCTATTAGAAGCGCTGTATGAGCGCATCAAAAATTCAGCGGATCATCCGATGGCGATTATCTTTGTGGCCGCCATGCATGAATGGAAAATGCAGACCCCGCGCAGTGATCACACACTGAAAGTGGGCATTAAAGAGCGTATTTTTCAGGCGATGAGCCTCGTCAAAAACCAGCAAATGGATAAGCTCGAGAAAAACATTAACTTCCTCGCCACCGTGGGTTCCACGGCACCGTTCGTGGGTCTGTTCGGCACGGTGTGGGGCATCATGAACAGCTTCACGGCCATTGCGAACATGCAGAACGTGACGCTGGCGGTGGTGGCGCCGGGTATCGCCGAAGCGCTGCTTGCCACGGCGATTGGCTTGTTTGCTGCTATTCCGGCGGTGATTTTCTACAACAAATTCACCAACGACCTTGCTGCCATTAACAACAAGCTGGAAGATTTTGCCGCTGAATTCGGTTCTATCCTTTCCCGAGAACTCGACAAATATTAGGAGTGCATCATGGGCGGAGCTATTCATAGTGGTGTTGGCGGTAGGCTCGGGCGGCGCCCGGGTCGCAGCGGTTCAAACCGCCGTATCATGGGCGAAATCAACATCACCCCATTTGTCGACGTGATGTTGGTGCTGCTCGTCATTTTCATGGTGGCAGCCCCGCTCATGACGGCGGGCGTGCAGGTGGAATTACCGAAAACAGAATCCTCGGCGCTTCCGGGTCAGGATGAGCCACTCTCGGTTTCTGTGAAGAAAGATGGCAGCGTGTATGTGCAGCAAACGAAAGTAGAACTGCCCAAACTCGCGGCAAAACTTTCTGCCATCGCGGGTGAGAAAAAAGATGCGCGCATTTTCGTGTATGCGGATAAAGACGTAGATTATGGCCGCGTGATGGAAGCTGTAGCAGCCATCAGCCAAGGCGGCTTTTCCAAGGTCGGCTTTGTGACAGACAGCCCCGGCATGGTGAGCAGCAGCACCAAGGACGCGGGCGGGAGATAAAACGCCTATGATCCAGCCAGCCAAAACAGGCGGCAGCGGCGGAGTGCCACCAAAAGGTGACCAGTTCTGGCACCGCTTGTGGCGTGGTATGGTGCAGCCCACATGGGCGTATTTCCACCGCGTGATGGACGCATGGCGCGCAAAATTCCCAGGGCCTTTTTATTCCTTCTGGCTGCATATCACATTATTTGTGTTGGTGATGGGTGTGCCTTTTTCGTGCGAAAAAGAACCCGCCCCCTTGCGCGTGATTGCGATTGATTTGCTGCCGGTGTTAGACAAAACCAACGTGCCGAAAAAAGAAGAGCCACCCACGCCGGAAGAAAAGAAAGAACAAAAGCCGGAAGAGAAAGAGGAAAAGAAAGCGCCTGTTTCTGCGCCAGAGGAAAAAGAGCAGGAAAAGCCTGAGCCGCTGCCGACCCCGACCAAAAAGCCGGAAAAGAAGCCGGAGAAAAAACCGGAGAAGAAAAAAGAGCCGAAGAAAGAAGAAAAGAAAAAAGACAAAAAGAAGAAGGCGGAAGATTTTGACTCGCTCTTAAAGAGCATTGAAGAAGAAGCCAAAAAATCAGAAAGCAAAGATAAGAAGAAAACATCCGACGACTCACCCAAGGCAAAAACCGCCACGGATTTTGACCCCACGGCGGCGCTCTCGGTGAGCGAGATTGACGCCATCATTGGGCAGATTTCCAAATGCTGGTCCATTCCCGCTGGTGCGAAGGACATTCAGAACATCGCCGTGCCGATGCGCGTTTCCCTGCGTGAAGATGGTGGCGTGATTCGTGTGGAAGTGGTGGAGCGCAGCCGCTATAACGACCCAAGCGAAGGCGTGTATCGTGCGGCGGCGGATAGTGCTCGCCGCGCCGTGCTGAAATGCAGCCCGTTAAAAGGTTTGCCGCGCGATAAGTATAACGGCTGGAAAGAAATCGAAATCAATTTCGACCCACGCGAAATGATTTATTAATATCTCTTCTTGAGAGAACGGCCAAGGTTCGGTATACCTTTTGTGCTTAAATCTCGAAGGAGTTTTATTATAATGCAGTTTCTCCCCCGTCTTGTTGCTCTTTGCGTCTTCAGTGTGATGATTGCGTTCTCTGCCCAGCCCGCGCATGCTGTGCTGAAGGTGGATATCACCCGTGGTCACAGCAATCCGCTGCCAGTGGCTATCACAGGTTTCACGGGTGACAGGGGCATTGGCGACGACATCGCTGCCGTGGTAACGAGTGATTTGGAAAGTTCCGGCCTGTTCCGCGCGATTGACCCTTCTTCCTTCATTCAGCAAATTGAAAATGAAGAAACGCTTCCACGCTTTGCCGACTGGCGCCAGATTAGCGCACAGGGGCTGGTAACGGGTTCTATCACCCCAGCCGAAGGCGGCAAAATCAAAGTGGCCTTCCGCCTGTGGGACGTGCTGTCGGAAAAACAATTCTCCGGCAAGTCCTATGTCACCGACAAGAAAAACTGGCGCCGTATTTCACACATGATTGCCGATGAAATCTATGCACGCCTCACCGGTGAAGGCGGCTATTTTGATACGCGCGTGGTGTATATTGCTGAGCAAGACATCGGCAAAGGCGCGAAGAAAAAACGCCTCGCCATGATGGATCAGGATGGCGAAAACCATGTGTATCTTTCAAGCGGCAAAGATTTGGTGCTGACCCCGCGCTTTGACCCCACTTCACAGAAAATCATTTACCTTGCCTATCATGGTCGCGTTCCAAGCGTGTATCTTTACGACATTGAAACGGGCCGCGAAGAGCTGGTGGGTAACTTCACGGGCATGAGCTTTGCACCACGTTTTTCGCCAGATGGCAAGAAGGCCGTGATGTCGGTTTCGCTTGATGGTAACAGCGAAATCTATGAACTGGATTTGCGCACCAAAGAAAAGCGCCGCCTTACCAACCACCCAGGCATTGATACCTCGCCATGCTATTCGCCGGACGGTTCTAAAATCACCTTTAACTCCGACCGTGGCGGCAGCCAGCAGCTGTATGTGATGAACCGCGATGGTGGCGGCGTGAAGCGCATCAGCTTCGCCAAAGGCAATTATGGTACGCCGGTATGGTCGCCGCGCGGTGACTTTATCGCCTTCACCAAAATGGCAAAAGGCAACTTCCACATTGGCGTGATGCGCACCGATGGTAGCGGCGAGCGCTTACTCACCACCAGCTTCATGGACGAAGGCCCCACCTGGGCGCCCAATGGCCGCGTGCTGATGTTTGGCCGCCAGGAACGTGGCTCGCGCAGCCGTCAGGGTGAATCAAGCATCGTTGCGATTGACGTAACGGGCTATAACGAGCGTGTGATGAAAACGCCGATGGAAGCATCGGATCCGGCATGGTCGCCGCTGCTCACCAAAAAATAAAACCATTCATGGTAAAAGCAAAAAGCCGCATCCGGAAGGGGTGCGGCTTTTTTTGTAACAATTTGTAAATTGTTTCACGTGAAACAATTTCTAGGGGCGGTCACTCACCACGATATGCCCACGGTAGAACGTGCCTTTCGGCGGGCGTGTGTGCATCGCAAAATATAAATGTTTCAACGGCACCCACAGCCACGGGTTTTTATGCGCCGCGGTGTCGAGAATCAGCACGTTGTCGCTTTCTTCATCATAGGCTGCCATCAGCGAATAATGCCCGCCTGTGCTGGCGCCGAGCGTTTTGCCATCGAAGTTGGCGATCATCACTTTTGTGTCATCGTTCAGGTATAATTTCAAATGGTCGCGCAGACGTGGCGTGCCATGTTCCGGCGGTAGCTCAGCATAAAAAATCTGTGGCGCGGCTTCGTGGATTTCGAGGACTTTGACCACTTCGTGCAAGTCGAGTCCGGGGTTTAATGTTTTGGCATCCATGGCTGTGCCTACAGGCAGTAGCGAAGGTGCAATATCCACTTTGCGCTTGATGGTTTCAGTTTTGTCGTTCAGCAGCGTGAGCTGTGAATAGAGGCGGTAGGTAATCGGCTCGCCGTTTGGCAATTCAAACTCAAAACCCTTTTGGTTTGGTACTTTCCCTTTGTGTAGGCGTAGTGTGTTGAGTGCTGTGACCATCGACGCGATGCTGCAATAAAACGGATTCATTTGCGGCTGGTAATTATGCGCGAGGCGGAAGAAGGCTTTGTTGTAGGGCGTGCGCATCAGCATGGCGCAGCCCTCGGGGCTGTTCCATTCGGTGATAACAATTAATTTGCGTGCAGAAAGTGGCGCCACGCGGTATGTGCCATACGTGTCTTTCGGGAAATATTTACGCCAGAGTTTGCGGCTACGGCGCTTTAATACGCGCAGGCGTTTGACATTGCGTGAAATCATCGTGTGCCTCCGGCAGCGGCATCCAGCGGCCAGCGCGCACGCGGTGCAAAATCCAGCGATGTAGTGTGGCCTGCTTTTAAGTATTCCACACCGGTCCACGCAATCATCGCGGCATTATCGGTGCATAGGCGGATGGGTGGTGCCACCAGTTGAAAGCCATGCTTGCCGCACAAGGATTCAAGCCTGCCGCGTAAGTATTGATTCGCCGCCACGCCGCCTGCCACCACCAATGTGTGCGGTGTTTTACGACCCTTGGTGAACATTTTAAATGCGTTCTTCACGCGGTCTTCCACACTGTCGCCACAGGTTTTCTGGAAGCTGGCGCAGATATCCGCAATTGTGGCATCGGAGAGTGTGTTGCCTTCTTTTTCCTGCAGTGATTCGGTGAGCTGTAGCACGGCGGTTTTAAGGCCGGAGAAGGAAAAATCGCAGCCTTCGCGGCCTTGCAGCGGGCAGGGGAGCTTGAAGCGGTTCGGGTTGCCGTTTTTCGCCATGCGTTCCACCGCCGGTCCGCCGGGATAACCTAAGCCCAATAACTTTGCGACTTTATCGAAGGCTTCGCCGAGCGCGTCATCCATCGTGGTGCCAAGGCGTTTGTATGTGCCGAGGCCTTCCACGCTGAGGAGCTGGCAGTGCCCGCCGGACACAAGCAACAATAAAAACGGAAATTGTACATCGTCAGTAAGCCGCGCGGTGAGGGCGTGGCCTTCTAAGTGATTCACCGCAATGAGCGGCTTTCCGCTGGCGGCAGCCAAACCTTTGGCGAGCATTACGCCCACCATCACGCCACCAATAAGCCCTGGCCCGCCGGTGACGGAAATCGCATCGACTTCGCTTAAGGAAAGATTGGCGTCTGCGAGGGCTTTTTTCACCAGCGGCTCAAGATGCATCACGTGGGCGCGCGCGGCAATTTCAGGCACCACGCCACCATAGGGCTGATGCTCTTTTACCTGCGACAACACCACATGCGAAAGGATGGTGCGGCTTTCATCCACCACCGCTGCGGCGGTTTCATCACAGCTTGTTTCAATTCCGAGCACTTTCAGCATGGCGCGTTTTTTTGCTTTCTTTCGTGTGGATTCTCATTATCTTAACCCTCATGAATAAAGGTTATCCTACATCTGCTGGCGGTGCGCAAGTCTCTAAGGTGCGATGCCCTGCGCATATCCGCATCGGCACCCGCGCCAGCCGCCTTGCCGTGGCGCAGGCGCAGGAAGTGAAAAACCGCCTGTTGGGCGCATTCCCTGACCAGCTGACCCAGCACCAGATCGAGATTGTGAAAATCATCACCACGGGTGACAAAATCCAGGATCGTCACTTGGCCGACATTGGCGGCAAAGGGCTGTTCACCAAGGAAATCGAAGAAGGTCTTACCTCGCGCGAGATCGACCTTGCCGTGCATTCGATGAAAGACATGACTGCCGATGTGCCGGAAGGTTTGTTTATTCCTTGCGTGCTGGAGCGTGAAGACCCCCGTGATGCGTTTATTTCACTTAAATATAAGTCTGTGCAGGCTTTGCCGGAAGGGGCGGTGATTGGTACGTCGTCTGTGCGGCGGCAGGCCCAAATTCTGGCGGCGCGGCCCGACTTAAAAATTATACCTTTCCGCGGTAACGTACTTACGCGCCTTGAAAAACTGGAGCAAGGCGTGGCGGATGCCACATTCCTTGCGGTGGCAGGCCTCAAGCGGCTGGATATGGCAGACCGTGTTACGCAGGCGATGGATACGAAAATAATGCTGCCTGCCGTGGCGCAAGGCGCGATTGGCGTAGAAGTGCACCGCGACAACCACCATATTCAGCAAGTTATTAGTGAAATCAATCACGTGCCTTCATTTGTGTGCGTAAGCGCCGAGCGCGCGTTCTTAAAAGAACTGGGTGGCTCGTGCTCTACTCCGATGGGCTGTCTGGCAACGCTTTCGAGCGATAATAAAACGCTGGCGCTAACCGCCATGGTGGCATCGGTGGATGGCAAGACAAGCTATTACACCACACGCCGCGGCAGCGCAGCAGACGCAGAAGCCATGGGCAAAGATGCGGGCGTGGAACTGAAGGCCAAAGGTGCAGCCTTTCTGGAGTGGAAGAGCTAAGGGCGGGTGATGATGAAGAAGCACTCAGAGCCAACACAAGGTCCACGGGTGCTGATTACACGCCCCGCCGAAGATGCTGCCCGCCTTACGACCCTTTTGAAACCACGCGGCATGGAAGTGCTAGTAGAACCACTGATGCGCATCCAGCCTGAGGCCGGTGCAAAACCCATTTTACAATCCGCATTAAAAGAGCAGCCCCGTGCGATATTGATTACGTCGGCCAATGGCGTGCGCGCGCTTGCGGCGGCAGTGGTGGAGCGAAACGTGCCGCTCTTGGCGGTGGGGGAAACATCAGCGCTTGAAGCGGCTCGGCTTGGCTTTACAGATGTGACCGCTGCAGAAGGTAATGCTAAAGCGCTGGCGGCGCTGGTGAAGCGCAGCATCAAAACCACGGAAGGCACGTTGCTGCATGTGGCAGGCAGCGAAGTGGCAGGTGATTTAAAAGGTGAGCTGGAGCAGGCAGGTTATGCGGTGCGCCGTGTGGTGGCATACCGCGCCGAAGCGGCGAGTGGGTTTTCAGAAGTGCTGAAAGCGGCGCTGGTGAATTGCGAATTGGATATGGCCACTTTTTTCTCGCCGCGCACGCTCAAAATATTCGACCGGCTGATTGAAGTTTCAAGCCAGCAATATTTATTAAAGCATGTCGATTTAGTGGTATTAAGTGAGGAGATTCAATCAGCCCATGCATGGCGCAGCCGCGCTGTGGCGGCCGCACCCACCAACGAAGCCGTGGCCGATTTGCTTGCACAGATGCAATCGGGTATGCTCCGCCGGTAACTGTAGAAAAACGAAGCATCATGGAAACCACTCCGACCCAGAAAAAAGCGGCCTCAAAACCGCAGAAAAAAGCACCCGCAAAGAAGGCGCCGCCTGCCAATGGTAGCCCTGTGCTGTGGGGCGTGCTTGGGCTTAGTTTTGCCAGCGCACTGATTGCGATTGGCGCGATGTTGTATTTCTCGCAAGCTCCAGTGCCATCGCTACAGCCGCCGGATAATGCACTGGCGCAAATGCAGAGCCGTTTTACGCTATTGGAGCGGCAGATGCAGGCACAGGCCGCGCGCGCGAATGCGCCATCGCCTGAAATTACAGCACAGTTTGAAGCCCAGAAGCGCACAATTCAATCACTGGAAGAAAAACTCGAAACCATGCGCCGCCAGCAGGAAGGCAATGTGCATCAGGCGCAGCTGAGCGCGATGGTGCTGACGCTTGCCAGTATTCAGCAGAAAGTGGAAGAGGGCGCCCCGCTCGAGGGTGAAATCACCACACTGCAAAGCCTGGTGACGCTGGTGTATGGACAAAACCAAACCGATGACATGCGCCTTGCGCTTTCGCATTTGAATGCGGCGGCAACAAAAGGTGTGCCGCACCCTGATGCGGTGCAGACCGCGTTTGATGCGATGGTAACAAGCGTGATGCGCCATACGGCCGAAGCGCAAAAAAACGATGGCTGGCGCGGTTGGTTGCGCGCGATGCTGGCGCGCTTTATTACCGTGCGCGCGATGGATAAAAAAGGCGAAGGCGTGGATGCCATCCTCACTCGTGCGGAAGAGGCATTGGAAGCAAAAGACTTAGCGCAGGCGCTGGCGATATTAAACACATTACCGCCACAACTACAGACGCTGACGCAGGGCGTGAAGGATATATTGAACTTGCGTATTGCCGCACAACAGGCCGTGCTGAAATTGCAGCATGTGCTGCACGACGAATTACGCACCACTCTTTCGGCTCCTGTTCCCGCCGCACCCGCCACACAAGGTGAATGATATGCTGCGGTTGTTGATATTACTGGCAGTATTGGCCGCGCTTTCACTCGGTGCTTCATGGGTGCTCGATAATAATGGCGCGGTGGAACTAGTGTGGCTGGGATATGAAATCCGCACCAGCGTGGCGTTTTTATTTTTGGTGGTGGGCATACTGCTCGTGCTACTGGTTTTGACGCTCGACATCATCCGCTTTATCCGCGGCATACCCTCACGGCTTTCACTTGCGTTTTC
The DNA here is from genome assembly GCA_044356525.1 of Rickettsiales bacterium. Lineage (GTDB taxonomy): Bacteria > Pseudomonadota > Alphaproteobacteria > Rickettsiales > RGZB01 > CAYXPR01. The sequence goes on along the minus strand of JBIKVZ010000001.1, from coordinate 104,155 downwards.
GTCGAACCGTCAGGAAAAAGCACTCGTGGCAGTGACTGCGGGTTTTACCGCACTTGCCATTAATGACGTAAAAAACGTGCGCCGTTCGGCAGAAAAACTGCAGCGACTGCTGGGGCGCACGCAGCCTTTGGCATTGTTGCTGGCCGCAGAATCAGCGCGGCTTGAGGGCAATCATACCAAAGCCAAAGAGCATTACCTTGAGCTGGCAAAGCATAAGCAAACGGAAACGCTCGGCATTAAGGGGTTGATGGCGCAGGCGCTGAAGGAAGAAAATACGGAAGAGGCATTGAAACTGGCGCGCGGGGCCTATGACAAACAGCCGAAGCTGGAAGGCGTGGCACCGACACTGGTGGCGCTGTATAAACGCGCCGGACGTTTTGATGAAGCCCTTCAGGTGGTAGAAAAATCCACACGCGGGTTCTTACCGCGTGCCACTGTGTTTAAGCCGGAAGACCATGCGCGGCTGTTGCTGATACAAGCGCAGGGATTGATGAGCGAGCAGCATAATGTGCAGGCCGAAACACTACTGAAAAAAGCCCACGCACTTGTGCCCGAGGATGTGCCCGTGACGACCGCCTATGCCGAAACACTGGTGGCGCGTGGCAAACTTAAAAAAGCAGAAACGCTGATTGTAGCGCAGTGGAAACTGAAGCCATATCCTGAGCATGTTGAAGTATTAAAAGGCCTTTATTCCAGCCTACCACCGACCAAGCTGCTGAAGACGGCAGAACGGCTTTTAAAGCTGATGCCGGAGGATGCGGTGGCGCATACATTGATGGCAGAAGCCGCCTTGGCTGCAGATGATTTGACCCGCGCCCGCAACCACGCCAAGCTGGCGATGGCGCATCGTGAAACCACCGATTTGTGCCTGCTCATGGCACGCGTGGAAGAGAAGTCTGGCGAGGAGCACGCTGACGAAGCCACTAGCTGGCGGCGCAAAGCCACGCAGGCTTTCCTGCCCGCGCAGTGGCTATGCAGCGCCTGTGCGCGCCCGCATGCCCGCTGGCAGATGCAGTGCAGCCAGTGCCGCGCGACCGACAGTATTGTGTGGGATACGTCAGCACGCATGACGCCGCACGAGGCGGCATAAAGCCGCCATCCGTGCGAGCATCAGCGCGTTAATTAATACTCAAAGCGGAGCTGAAGGCCAAGGAAACGCTTCTTCTGGTTTGCGCCCAAGGAAAGATAGGCGCGTTCAAAGCGGCGCACCTCGTGGCTGGTATTGTCAAACACCAGCGTTTCAGCAGCGTACACGTTGCTATGCTTCTTCAAGACCACAAAGCGGTCGTCTGAAGGGTCTTCAGCGTTGCCTTTGAATAGCAGCGCACCAAAGCGCTTACCATTTTCAGACATGCCTGCAACCTGTGGATCGGCACCGTAGAGATTTTTTAGATCCTGATTATCAACGTAGTTTACCGAGGCACAGGCAAACAGACCACTGCTCGCGCATAACACGCTCACGAACTGAAGAAATTTGTGGCCGACCGCCCTTATTGTGCGGAAATTGCCCATGGATATTACCTCCTTCTTTCTTTATAACATAATCGCACGATAAAATCATTAAATATCCGCAGAAAACCAAGGGTTTCGGAAGGTAATCTGTGCTGCATTGCAGCATGATAATGCGTTGATTTTTCATGGAGATTCGGGCGACTTTTTGCAAGTGCTTGAATGATAGGGTAAATCGCAGTAGCATCCATTTTGTTACAGCAAATCAACAGGAAGGAGCAGTGCAAAACCGATGTCAGACGCACCCTCCTGCACGCCGTGTAACGACCCTTCAAAAGCACCGATGGCACTTGCCGCCGCACAGAAAAAGTGCGAGGCGCTGCCAAACTGGAAGCTAACGGAAGGTGCCAAAGCACTCGAACGGAACGTCACGTTCAAAAACTGGAAACAGGCTTTCGCGCTGGTGAAAAAACTAGATGTGTTGGCCGAAGCCGAAAAACACCACCCTGACATTCATTTTGGCTGGGGTTACTGCAACATTATGCTGACTACGCATAATATTAACGGCCTTTCCGAGAATGATTTTATCATGGCAGCAAAAATTGAAACACTCATAGGAAGCAATGCATGAAATTAGTACATGTGAAACCGCCCGCATTTGATGTGGATGTGGATATACGCTATGCGACGGCGGATAATTTCACCGGCAAACCGGTGTATAAAAAAGCAGAAGCGTATCTTGCGCCCGAAGCAGCAGAGGCATTTACCCGTGCCATTAAACTGGCGCATGAATTGGGTTTGCGCTTTAAGCTATTTGATGCCTTCCGCCCGAAGGAAGCACAACTTGCATTGTGGAACCACACCCCTGACCCCGATTTTATTTCGCACCCTGACACGGGAAGCTGCCCACATTGCCGCGGTGTTGCGGTGGATGTGAATTTGCTCGATAAGCACGGCAAGGAACTAGACATGGGCACAGCGTTTGATGCGTTTACCCCGAAATCATACCACGGCAATGTGGAAATTTCAAAAAAGGCGCAGGAAAATCGTTACTTGCTGATGGGTATTATGACGACCGCAGGGTGGGATTTTTATCGCAACGAATGGTGGCACTACCAGTTATTTAACGCGCGGCAATATACACTTTATACGGATGCCGAAGCTGGCACGAATATGATGTAATGCGGAAAAAAATCGTTAGTTACCTGAAGCAGAATTTGTCCCAGAGCGTGTATCAAAAAGTACGCGCAATCTATTTTGGAGTGATCCAGAGCCCAAGAATTTTGATTAAAAAATGCACGCGCGTGCCGCAACCATTATTTTGGCCATTCAAGAGAATGTCGATTTTGTTGCGGCGTGCGTCAGGATTCTTTTTATTTCACCGAAAGTTACAGTGCCCACTGTGTGAGTGTCGTGTGGAAGCGTTTATCCCGCATAGGAATGAAACGCGTGCTGCGCGTACCTATAAAATTGTCTCTGGTGGTGATGTTGCCAAACACCAATGTCCTTTTTGCGATAGCCGTCCGAGAGCGCGGCTAATGTGGCTTTACTTTAAGCAAAGCAAAATACCGCAGGCGATGCGTAAAAAAACGCTGCTGCACTTTTCTCCTGAATATATGCTGTATGAGCGATTGAAAAAATATGTGGGTGAGTACCATACCATAGATAATGGGGCTTCTGCGTATGAGTACGGTTTTTGCCAAAATATTGAAGCCGAAGACATGACTGCAATGACGTATCAAGACCAGTCGGTTGATTACATTATTTGCAACCACGTGCTGGAGCATATTCTGGCTGATGATAAAGCCATGGCTGAACTGTTCAGAATATTGAAAAAAGGTGGCGTGGCGTATCTGATGGTTCCTATTGGCGCGGATATTCCGCAGACAATTGAAGATAGCAGCATTACCACCCACGAAGGGCGTATTGCGGCATTCGGGCAGTGGGACCATGTGCGGATTTATTCGCGGGCTGACTTTATTGCGCGGCTTGAAAAGGCAGGATTTAAAGTAACACCCTCGCGCCCGAAAATAACGGAAGAAGACATGGGGCGTTATGGCTGCGAGGATAAAGACGAAGAAATTTTCGTCTGCGAGAAGGTTTAGTCCACTTCAGCGTTGACGGCTTCCACGCTTACTACTTCCGGCACATAATGTTTCAGCATGTTCTCGATGCCGCTTTTGAGCGTCATCGTGCTGCTCGGGCAGCCGGAGCACGAGCCGTGCAATTCCAGCTTCACCACACCTTCATCAAAACCACGGAACACGATGTCGCCACCGTCTTGCGCGACGGCAGGGCGCACGCGTGTATCAATCAGTTCTTTGATTTGCTTCACCAGTTCGGAATCTTCTTCGGTGGAGGTATCGGCCGCATTATGCGTGCCACCTTTTTTGCCTTCATGCAGCAATGGGATGCCTGCCACGAAATGTTCCATCAGCGTGGTAAGAATCACCGGCTTGATGAGCGGCCACTCAGCATCATCTTTTTTAGAAACGGTAATGAAATCGCCACCGAAGAACACGCGCTTTACATCGGCAATCTGGAACAAGGCTTCAGCGAGCGGGGACTGACGCGCCGCTTCTTCATCCGAAAAATCCATGCTGCCGCCAGGCAGTACTTCCACGCCGGGAATAAATTTCAGCGTGTTCGGGTTCGGGGTGCTTTCAGTTTGAATAAACATAGCGGTAGCCTTCATGTTTCGGTAAGGAGCGGCACTGTATAATAACCTAGTAAACTAGTCAACTATTAGGTGCGGGTTGGCTTGCCGCCTTGTAAATAAAGCTCGCAACCTTGCCGTGCGGCTTCTTTTTTAGTGTTGCTGGCGGCTTCTAACCCCAGCACGGTGGCGTAGCCCTTTTTCTGCCAGCCCTCGGCTTCTTTTAACGATGTACCGAAGGGCAGATACAGGCGCTGGGTAGGTTTTGGTGCAGTCAGATTGCGTTGCAGTGTGCTGACCAGCAGTGAAAAGCCCACAGCTTCTTCTTGCGGCTCGGCGCTAGGAATGAGGTAACGCCCGCCGCGCCCGAGTTCTTCGCGGCTGCTCGCAGAAAAGAACGAGAAAGTGCTGCCCGTGTGATATTCAAAACCACGGCGTTCCAGCGGATCAATGGTGATGGTGAGTTTCGGCATCTGCTTGGCGAGAATCCCTACGATGCTGGCAAGATGTGCCACCATGGCCGCGCCCGCTTTCGGCAGTACCATTTTTTTGAGCGCTGCCAGCGCGGTTTTTGCCTCGCCTGCGCTGCGCAAGATGGTTTCAATTTGTTTCACGGTGTTACCATCTGCCTGTTTGCGGATGGCGGCGATATCTTTGCGCTCAATTTTTTCGAGCAGGATACGGCGCTGCGATTTGGTGAGCGCAGCAGCACCCAGCAGCACAGGCGCAAGACCCGGCAGGCTGAAATCCACCGATAGTTCCGTGATGCCCAGTTCCGTCAGCGCACCTGCGGCAACCAGCACCACTTCGGCATCGGCCGATGGACTGGTAGAGCCAATCAGCTCGGCACCCACCTGACGCAATTGGCGTTCAGCATACAGCCCTTCGCCCTGCACGCGGAACACATTGCCTGCATAGGAAAGGCGAAGCGGGCGCGGCTCTGATTTCAAGCGGCTTCCGGCAATGCGTGCCACTTGAAAGGTCATGTCGGCCCTGAGCGCAATCATCTGGCGCGAGAGCGGGTCCATCAGGCGGAAGGTCTGGTTTTTCAGGCGGTCATCCTTGCCCATCAGCAGCGTGGTTTCAAACTCGAGTATGGGAGGGCTGACTTGTTGGTAGCCAAAGCGTGCCGTGTGCGCCAGCATCTGCGAGGCAATCGCGGCTTCAAATTCAGCCGTGCCCGGCAGCATGTCTTTGAAACCGGCAGGGAGCAGACTAGGGATTTTCTTTTTTATGGCCATAACAAGGGGTTTTATCGCAGCAAAGGTTAAGGTGGAAGCACATTCTTGCCGAAAAACACCGTCTTTGAAAGCGAATTTGTATTTTCAGCAGAAAACCTCTATAACCGTGGTAGCAATTTAAAAAAACGCGGCACGGCACTTCATGCTTAACGACCCACGATTTAACTCTCCTCTGGTGGCAGAAAAAATGCAGAGCGCCCGCGTGCAAGCCGAGCGCGCCAAAACCTGCTTTGATGGCCTTAAAAAACCCTATCGCACGACCATATTGATTAGTGTGGGTGTGGTGCTGTGGCTGCTTTCAGGCCTGATTTTTGGTGACAGCCCCGTGCCGGAAAAAAGCTCTGCCGCGGGTGTAGCGCAGGTGGCAACGGTCGCGGTGATTGAAAGCACCGCAGAGCCCCGCGTGCGAAATGTATCTCTCTTCGGGGTGACAGAGCCCCGCCGTACCGTGCGCCTGAAGGCGGAAACCGAAGGCCGAGTGCTGGAAATTAAAGTACCGGAAGGCGCGTTCGTGCAGGAAGGCGATGTGATTTTAACCATCGCGGACCGCGACCGCAGCGCCCGTGTGGCTGAAGCTAGTGCACTCGTGAAGCAGCGCGAGTCGGAATATAACGCTGCGGTGGCACTGTCGAAAAAAGGTTACCAGTCGGATGTGGAGCTGAAGCGCTCTGCGGCGAATCTTGCATCGGCCAAGGCGCAGCTTTCACAGTCCCGCGTGCAGCAGGGGCAAACCAAAGTACGCGCGCCGTTTGATGGCGTGATTGACCGCATCCCCGTGGAACAAGGCGATTTGGTGGGGCAGGGCATGGGCGGCCAAGGTGAGGGCGAAACAGATGGTGTGGCCGTGTTGATTGAACGCACACCGTTGCTGGCCGTGGGCCAAGTGGCGGAGCGCGTGGTGCGTGACATTACTGTGGGCATGCCCGCCAGCGTGAAGCTTATTACCGGCGAAACGGCTGAAGGTACGGTGACGTACCTCAGCACTGTGGCGGATACTGCGACGCGCACCTTCCGCATTGAGGTGGAAGTGCCGAACGCCGAAGGCAAATTGAAAGCGGGTATGACGAGTGAAATCACCATTCCGGTGGATATGGAAAAAGCGCATTTGGTACCATCGTCCGCGCTGTCGCTGAACGATGCAGGGCAAGTGGGCATCAAGGTGCTTGAGGTGAAAGAACAAACAGCGGATGGCATGAAGGGCACGGCGCGCTTCTACCCCGTGAAGCTGACCGAAGATGTGGCCAAAGGCATGTGGGTGACTGGCCTACCCGACAAAGCGAAAGTCATTACGCTGGGGCAGGCGTTCTTGAAAGAAGGCAGCGAAGCGGTGGGCAAAATCATTGCGCCGGAAAAAGCTGCCGCCACACCGCCCGCAGGGAAGGCCGATGGAAGCACTGATTAAAGCAGCGGTAGGCCGCAGCCGTGCGGTGATGCTTATTCTGTTGGTGATTTTTATCAGCGGCATTCAGGCCTATCAAAACGTACCAAAAGAAAATGCACCGGATGTGCGTATCCCGATTATTTATGTGGCGATGCGCCTTGAGGGTATTTCCCCCGAGGATGCTGAGCGTCTGCTGCTGCGACCGATGGAAAAAGAATTGCGTAGCATTGAAGGCATTAAGGAAATGCGCTCGAATTCTTCGGAAGGCCATGCGGCAGTGGTGCTGGAGTTTTTAGCAGGCTTCAACAGCGAAAAGGCACTCGCCGATGTGCGCGAGAAGGTAGACACCGCCCGCCCCGAATTGCCGGACACGGCCGAAGAACCGGAAATTAAAGAAGTGCTGTTTAGCCAGTTTCCGGTGCTGAATGTGAATCTGACGGGCGATGTGCCAGAGCGCACACTGATAAAAATCGCCCGTGACCTGCGCGACAAAATTGAAGAAGTGCCAAGCGTGCTACGCGCCGAGGTGGCGGGCAACCGCGAGGAGCAGGTGGATATTGTGGTGAACCCGCTGCTGGTGGAAAGCTATGGACTGACCGGCGCGCTGGCAGCCGAGGTGCGCAACAATAATATTCTTGTGCCCGCCGGTGCGCTCGATAACGAAGGTGGGCGTTTTTCGGTGAAAGTGCCGGGATTACTTGATGGCATCTGGGATATTTTATCGCTGCCGATTAAAGCCAAAGGCGAAGGCGTGGTGACACTGAACGACATCGCCGAAATCCGCAAAGGCTTTAAAGACCCGACTGGATTTGCCCGCGTGGATGGCAGGCCATCGGTGGCGCTGGAGGTCAGCAAACGCACGGGCGAAAATATTATCGAGACGATTGAAAAAGTGCGCGCGGTGGTGGAGCGCGAGCGGCAATTCTGGCCTTCAAACATTGTGGTGGTGTATTCGCAGGACCAGTCAGACTATATCAAAAATATGCTCGCCGACCTTGAAAATAACGTGCTGTTTGGGCTGCTGCTGGTGATGCTGATGACACTCGCCACCGTGGGCATGAAGGCTTCTTGCCTGGTGGCACTTTCCATTCCGATCTCATTCCTGATGGGTATTTTGGTACTCGACATGATGGGCTTTACGCTGAACATCGTGGTGCTGTTCAGCCTGATTATGGCCGTGGGAATGCTGGTCGATAATGCCACGGTGGTGGTGGAATATGCCAACCGCCGCATGCTGGATGGTGAAAGCCACAAAACCGCTTACATCACTGCCGCCAATCGTATGGCATGGCCAGTGATTGCTTCTACCATGACGATTTTGATTGTGTTTATGCCGCTCTTGTTCTGGCCTGGTATTGTGGGGCAGTTCATGAAGTATTTACCGATTACGCTGATGGTAACGCTGATTGCCGCGCTCATCATGGCGCTGATTTTCCTGCCAGTGCTGGGTGCATGGTTCGGACGCCTTGGCGAAGCAGACCCCGGCGAAGAACGCCTGATTGAAATCACCGAGCGCGGCGATGTGCTGTCGCTCGGTGGATTCACGGGCTGGTATGCGCGTTCGCTACAAGCTGTGCTGGTGCGCCCGAAATTATTTGTGTGGGGCGTTGTTGGCGCGCTGGTGGGTGTGTATGTGCTCTATGCATTGTTTGGGCGCGGAGTAGAATTTTTCCCGAAGGTGGAGCCGGATAATGCCATGGTGCAGGTGCGCGCCCGCGGGAATCTTTCGGTGTATGAAAAAGATAAACTGATGCGTGAAGTGGAGCGCCGTGTGCTGAATATGGATGATGAAGTGCGCGTGTTTTATAACCGCTCAGGGGATTTCACCGCGGGTGGCAGGGAACTACCGGAAGATGTGGTTGGTGTGATTCAGCTCGAGTTCCAGAACTGGCGCGTGCGCCGCAGCGCGGAAGAAATTTTGGCTGACATTAAGCAGCGCACGGAAGATATTCCCGGTGTGATTGTGGAAACCGAAGTGGAGCGCAACGGCCCCTCGCAGGACAAACCCTTTGTGCTGGAAATCAGCTCACGCTTCCCAGAAAAAATTGCACCGGCGGTGGAAGCAGTGGTGGCAAAAATGGAAGAAGTGGGTGGATTTAAAGGCGTGACTGACTCGCGCTCGATTCCGGCCATCGAGTGGGAAATGGAAGTGAACCGCGAAAAAGCGGCGCGGTTTAATTTAAACATTCAGCAGATTGGTAACTTCATCAAAATGGTTACGAATGGCCTGATGGTGACGACGTATCGCCCCGATGATGCGGATGATGAAGTGGATATCGTGCTACGTTACCCCGAAGAAAACCGCAGTATTTTGCAGCTCGACAACGTGCGTGCGATTAACGCGGCGGGGCAGGCGATTCCGGTGAGCTCGGTGGTGGAACGCGTGGCGAAACAAAAAGTGGGACGCGTGGAACGTGTGGAAGGCGTGCGTGTGCTAACGGTGAAAGCCGATGTACAGCCCGGCGTGCTGGTGGATGATAAAGTAAAAGAAATGACAGCGTGGCTGCAAGCATCGCCACTCGACCCCGACGTGCGCCTGAAATTTAAAGGTGAAGATGAAGAACAAAAAGAAGCCGGTAATTTTTTGAAAAATGCATTCTTGCTCGCGCTGTTCATCATGCTGCTGATGCTGACCATTCAGTTCAACAGCCTGTTTGATACGTTGGTGATTATGAGCGCGATTTTCCTTTCTACCGTGGGCGTGCTGTTCGGATTGTTGATTACCAACCAGCCGTTCGGCATCGTGATGTGCGGCGTGGGGGTGATTACACTCGCGGGCACGGTGGTGAGTAACAATATTATTTTCATCGACACGTATCGCGTGCTGCGCAAACAAGGCATGGAGATAAAAGAGGCACTGGTGCGCACGGGCGCGCAGCGAATGCGCCCCATTTTGCTGACAGCGGGCACCACCGTGGTGGGGCTGGTACCGATGGTGTTTGCGATGAATATTGATTTTATCGCACGTGATGTAACCTTTGGTGCGCCATCGACCCAGTGGTGGCAGCAGCTTTCCACCAGCATTGCCGGTGGGCTGACATTCGCTACCATCCTGACGTTATTTTTCACCCCATGCTTGTTGCTGATTGGCGAAGGGGTTTCGTTTATGTCCCCCTTCCGTAAACTATGGCCGCGCGGGGCATCTTTCCGTAAGCCTATGATTAATGGATAAAATTTTAGGCACTCGCATAATCCGCTGAATTTCTTTTATTTTTTGAGCCTTTTTTTGGCAACTCTTTGTCCGGTTTCACTTGAAATGCAGTGCCGCGATACCATATAATACGCAGGCGCGGAAACAACACCGCGCAATGTATAGGGAGACTTAAAACAATGATGGATTATACCAAGCGTACGAAACGCGCAGGTTTAGCTTCCGCCAAAGCGGTGGAAACGCAGTATGACGAAGGTCTGCGTGCGTACCTGCTGAGTGTGTTTAATTACATGGCCGGTGGCCTTGGCGTGACGGGCGCAGTTGCCTATTTCGTGGCACAAAGCCCCGCGCTGATGCAAACGCTGTTCACTGCTCCGCTTTCATGGGTGGTGATGTTGGCGCCGCTCGGCTTCGTGATGTTCTTCAGCATCCGTATTCATAAAATGAGCCTGCCTGCCGCGCAAGCAACCTTCTGGGCGTTTGCCGGGGTGATGGGGCTTTCGATGGCCAGCATTTTCATTATTTATACAGGCCAGTCGATTGCGCGCACCTTCTTCGTGACGTCGGCACTGTTCGGTGCGATGAGCCTGTATGGGCACACCACCAAGCGTGACCTCACGGGCATCGGCACCTTCCTCATTATGGGGCTGATTGGCGTGATTTTAGCTTCCATCGTGAACATCTTCCTCAAGAGTAGTGGCCTTGATTTTGCCATCTCCGTGCTTGGGGTGATTATCTTCACGGGGCTGACCGCCTATGACATGCAACGCATCAAACACAGCTATTTCGCAACGGAAGGTTCTTCCCTTGCTAAAATGGCAATCTACGGTGCATTGCAGCTGTATCTGGACTTTATCAACCTGTTCATGATGCTGCTGCGTTTCGTGGGCGACCGCCGCTAATTCAAGGCGTCAGCTAAAATAACAAGAAAAGAACACCCGCCCCTACCGGCGGGTGTTCTTTTTCATGGAACAGTTGCGTTTGATGCGTTATTTTTCTAAACAACAAGAACTGGTTAACCAAACTGGGAACCGAATATGCCGGATTCGCCCGAGCTAGAAACAGCGAAAGAACGCCTGAAGGTTGCCTTAAAGCGACTTGAGAAGGTGCTGGATAAGCGCCTGCGCGATGCTGAGGTGAAGATTGCCCAAGCCGACAGTGTGCTGCATGGCAAGACCATTGCCGGTGCACCAGAAAATAAAGCCATGGTGGCGGATATTGAGTCGCTGAAAAAACAAATCAAGCACATGGAAGAAGAAAACAACGCCCTGCGCAACGAACTGGGTGGCGCGCGTGACCGCTCCAAAACGCTGGAGCAAACACAGGAACAAGTGGCGCAACGCGTGGATGGCGTGATTGGCAGCATTAAAACCATTTTACGGAATCAGGGTGTGTAGCGATGGCAGTTGTTGAAATCCATTTGGGTAGGCGAAATTACCAGCTGGCATGCGATGACGGGCAGGAAGCGCATTTACAGCGTTTGGCCGCCAGCATTAACCAGCGCGTGACCGAACTTTCCTTGGCGGCAGACGGCACAAGCGATGCCATGCTGCTGGTGATGGCGGCCCTGACCATGCAGGACGAGCTGAACGATGCCCTAAAAAAGGGCGGCGGAAACAACACCTTAAACCGTGGTGCCGTGGAAGAAGAGATTGATTTGGCCGTGGCAGAGGCGGTTTCCACCATCGCGGAATACGTGGAAAACCTTGCGCAGCGCTTCGAAAAGCGCTAGTATCCGCCCTTAGGAATGGGAACTGCGCGATACGTCAGACCTACGTTATCCCTTGAGCCAATAAGTTTCTTATAGGGAGCTGTCCCTGACTTGGGTAGTGTTAGAAGCGAAGCTACTATGGTCCTTGTTATATGGCACCCACCTGTACATACGGGTCTCATGAGGAACAAGCAGTCAACGGTCGAGGTGGGCCCATTCCTACTTAAAGTTTTAGCCTTAATCTGCGTGTAAAGGGAGCCTTCATGCCCACGCCTGCCAAGAAACAGACGTTGCGTGTGCAGTGTAGGCAACGCAGGCAGGCGCTCCCGCAGAACATCAGACTTCCCGCCATTACCGCTTTTACCGCTCGCACCATTGCGTTTCTGGCTGAGCGCGCACCCGGTGCAAAGTGCGTGGGAGGCTATTATCCCATGCCCGAGGAAATGGATATCAGGCCACTGCTGCAAGTGATGATGGCGAGTGGCGCAAACGTGGCACTGCCGCTGATTACCCCTAAAAACACGCTCAGTTTCAAGAAAACCACCACGCTGATGCCGGATGAGCTGGTGCGTCACCCCAATTTCAGCGTGATGGAGCCGCCGATGGCGTGGCCGGATGCCGAGCCGCAGGTGTTGATTGTACCGCTCCTCGGGTTTGACGATAACTGCCATCGCCTTGGTTTTGGTGGCGGATATTATGACCGCGCTATTGCTTCTTTACGCGCCGCCAACTACAAAGTGTTGGTGGTGGGTGCAGCCTTTGAATGCCAAAAGTTAAGCAAGATGCCCTCAGAGCCCCACGATGCCCGCCTTGATGCGGTGATAACGGAACATGCGGTGTATCAACCGCCCAAGGAGTAGCGTTTTGCGGATATTGTATTGCGGGGATGTGGTGGGGCGCTCGGGCCGCAAAGCGGTGCTGGATCATGTGCCGACCTTAAAGAAAAGCTTGAAGCTGGATGCGGTGGTGGTGTGCGGCGAAAATGCTGCTGGTGGCTTTGGTATGACCCGTGAAATCTGCGATGATTTTATCAAGGCAGGCGCGAATGTGCTCACGGGCGGCGACCACGTGTTCGACAAGCAAGAAACCCTCAGTTTCATTCGTAATTTTCCGCAGCTGGTGCGCCCTGCGAACTTCCCTGAAGGCACGCCTGGCGCAGGCATTTACGTGCACGAATTGCCCGATGGCCGCAGCCTGCTGGTGATTCATCTGCTGGCGCAAGTCTTCATGAAAACCCAGCTCGACAGCCCGTTTGAATGCGTGGCAGAAATTCTAAAAACCTATCGCCTTAGCGGCAATGTGAGCGCGATTTTGGTCGACTTCCACGGTGAGGCGACGTCAGAGAAAATGGCGATGGGGCATTATCTGGATGGCAAGGTGAGTTTGGTGGTGGGTAGTCACACACACGTGCCGACGGCAGATGCACAAGTGCTGCCCAAAGGCACGGCGTACCAGACAGATGCCGGCATGTGCGGGTGCTATGATTCAGTGATTGGGTTTGAAAAAACCGTACCGCTGCAAGGCTTCCTTAAAAAATACCGTACGGATAAAATGACGCCTTCTGGCGGCGAAGGCACGCTGTGCGGTGTGTTCGTGGAAACCGATGATGCGACGGGTCTTGCCAAAAAAATCTGCCCTGTGCGCGTGGGCGGAAGGCTGATGCATATTCTGCCGGAGGTGGCATAATACCCGCATGACACAACATCACTCCCCAGAACAAATTAAACGCGAAATACAAGGCTTCAGCATGATTCTGCTGGCAGTGCTCGGCATCAGCCTGCAGGCCGTGCTGGCAAAAATGCTGTTTGCAGGCGGCGTCAGTTTTGTGGCGGTGCTGGTGCTAAGGAAGCTGATGTTCCTTTCTTTGTACACACCGCTATTGCTGCGCCGCTTTAAACTAAAAGCCATTTACTCGCAGGGGCAGATTGTGGTGCACGCCATGATGGTGGGCGCGCTCGGACATTATATTTTGCCGCTGATTACGTTTCATGCGCTCGATAAAGTGAATGCCGGTGTGGTTACAGTGATTGTGTATACCTACCCACTCTTTGTGATTTTGCTGAACGCGTTATTGTTCCAGATTTTTCCGCCTGCGCTGCACATTTTTACCTTCCTTGCGATGCAAGTGGGTGTGTATTGGGTGATGGGCGGTGGTACGCATATTTTTGAGCAAAACATTGAAGGCTCGCTGCTCGCGCTTTTAGTGTCGGTGCTCTATGCCATGTTCACCATGACGATGCATCGTGCGGTGGCACGGCTTGGCACGCGCCGCTATATTTTTCACGCGCTGATGGGTGGTTTGTTGGCGTCGGTGGTGCATTTTCTGTTGGTGGGCGCACCGGTAGGGCAATTGGTGCTCAGCGGACATAATTATGCCATGCTGGCGCTTTTCTCGCTTATTTGTTTTGTGCCCGCGCTGTTTGTGGCCGAAGGCATACAGGTGGTGGGCGTCACGCGCGCGTCATTGATTACCGCAATGGCTCCGGCGCTGACCATTATTCTTGCCTATTTTATGCTGCATGAAGTATTACTCCCGTTACAAATGCTGGGCAGCGCAGTGGTGATTACCGCCGTTCTTTTACTTGAGAAAAAACTGCTCAAGCAGATGCTGCCGAAAAACAAACGCGGGAAGGTGGGGCCTTCTTAAGCAGATGAAGAGGTGATTTTCAGATGGCTGGTCATTCACACGCCGCAAACATTGCCCGTAGAAAGGGCGCACAGGATAAAAAGCGCGCGAGCCTGTTTACTAAAGTGGTGCGCGAAGTGATGGTGGCTGCCAAACTGGGTGGGCCAGATACGAATTTTAACCCGCGTTTGCGCACTGCCGTTTTGGCCGCACGTGCGGTGAATGTACCGAAAGACCGCATCGAAGCGGCGATTAAAAAAGGCTCCAGCGCCAGCGAAGGCGAAAATTACGAAGAGATGCGTTACGAAGCCTATGCTCCGGGTGGTGTGGCAGTCATTATCGACGCGCTGACGGATAACCGGAACCGCACGGCGTCTGACTTGCGTGCCATTCTCACGAAATATGGCGGCGCGCTGGGCGAGCAGGGTTGCGTTTCGTTTATGTTTGAGCGCCTGGGCATGGTGTTTTATCCAGTAGAAAAAGCGGTGCCAGATGCGATGTTTGAAGCCGCGCTTGAGGCGGGTGCCAGCAACTGCGAAAGCTCCACTGAGGGCCATATGATTACCTGCGAACTTGAACAGCTTAACGCCGTGCGCGATGCGCTCACCAAGCAGTTTGGCGATCCCGAAACGGCGCGGTTTGAATGGCAGCCGAAAACACTCGTACCGGTGACCGATGAAGAAAAGGCACGTGCAGTGCTCAAACTCGTCGATGCGCTTGAGGATAACGACGATGTCCAGTATATTGCTACCAATTACGATATCTCGGACTCGCTTCGAGAAAAATGTGAATCGGCATAATTTTTAAGGGAGAGACGCATGTCGAAAAATGGTGGTACGGTTGGATTTTTTATTAAATGGGGCGCTATTTCCGCAGTGGTGGTGGGCGTTCTTTCCTATTTTGGCGTGGTGGATGTGAACGACCAGCGCATCAAAAGCAAACTGGACAGCGCAGAGCGCTTTATTGCAGGGCTTTTTGGCGAAGCAGAAAATACGGTGGATGACGTGGTGGGCGATGCAAAGCGTGAGATTGGTGGCGCAGCAAACGCCGTGGAAGGTACGGTAAAAGGTGCCGTGGATAACGCGGAAGACGTGGTAGACGATGCGGCCGATGCCGTAAAAGATGGCGCACAGGATGTGAAGGCTGATGCCCAGAAGACCGTAAACCAAGTAACGCAATAGCTGCGGGATTTTAGCAGCAGGAAGGCCTGCCAATGGTGCGTATCCTCGGCGTTGATCCCGGGTTGGCTCACACAGGGTGGGGGCTGGTGGATGCCGAGGGTAACCGCGTTTCATACATTGCTTCTGGCACCATTCACACCAAGCCAGCCGATGGTATGCCGCAGCGTTTACAAATGCTGTGCGAAGGTCTTTCTGAAGCGGTAAAACGCTTCCACCCTCAGGAAGCGGCCATCGAAGAAACCTTCGTGAATAAAAATGCACAATCATCGCTAAAGTTAGGCCATGCACGCGGCGCGTTGATGGTGAGTCTTTCGCTTGCAGGCCTGCCGGTAGCGGAATATGCTGCACGGGTGGTGAAGAAAACCGTAACCGGTGTGGGCGCGGCGGAAAAAGAGCAGGTGCAGGCAATGGTGCGGCATTTGCTGCCCGGCAGCCGTGCGGATAGTGCGGATAGTGCCGATGCACTAGCGGTGGCACTGTGCCACGCGTACCATGCAACGGCAAACCGCCTGAAGGAGCGTGTGGCAAAATGATTGGCAAACTAAAAGGCATGATTGAACAGGCAGGCGCCGATAGCGTGATTATAGACGTGGGCGGTGTAGGCTATTTGGTGTTTTGTTCTGGCCGCACACTGCGCCAACTAAATCCAGGCCGTGAAAGCACGCTGTTTATCGAAACCCATGTGCGCGAAGACCATATCCACCTGTTTGGTTTTTCTGCCGAAGAAGAACGCCTGTGGTTCAAACAACTGCAAACCGTGAGCGGTGTGGGTGCAAAAGTGGCGCTCGCAGTTCTTTCGGCACTATCGCCTGACCAGCTGATTACCGCGATTGCATCGCAGGATAAAGCCGCATTTAAAGCCGTGGCAGGTGTGGGGCCAAAGCTGGCCGAGCGTATTTTGGTGGAGCTAAAAAGCAAAGTTTCCGGCCTTTCTATCGTACCGAAAACCGGTGGTGGCGTGGCAACGGAATCCGCAGGCGGCGAAATTGCCGATGCGATTTCGGCGCTGATTAATTTGGGCTATAACCGTAGCGAAGCCTATGGCGCAGTGCAAAAAGCCGCACAGGCCAACAAAACTGCGAAGGTGAGTGACCTGATTCGCCTTGGCCTGAAGGAGCTTGCATCATGACCGAGCGCCCCGTGATTACACCGCTGATGCAAGAGGAAGATTCTCAAGAAAAAACACTGCGCCCCTTGGCGCTGGATGAATTTATCGGCCAACCACAGACGAAAGAAAATTTGCGTGTGTTTGTGGAGGCAGCGAAAAAGCGCGGCGATGCGCTCGACCACGTGCTGCTCTATGGCCCTCCGGGACTAGGTAAAACCACACTGGCGCAGATTGTGGCACGCGAAATGGGCGTGAGCTTCCGTGCAACCGCAGGCCCGATTCTTTCTAAGGCCGGCGACCTTGCCGCGATTCTAACGAACCTGCAGCAGGGTGATGTATTATTCATCGATGAAATTCATCGCTTGAACCCCATCGTGGAAGAAGTGCTTTACCCCGCCATGGAAGATTTCAAATTGGATTTGATTATCGGTGAAGGCCCGGCCGCGCGCTCGATTCGCATCGACTTGCCAAAGTTTACACTGGTGGGCGCGACCACGCGCATCGGCCTGATTGCAAACCCGCTGCGTGACCGTTTTGGTATTCCGCTGCGGCTTGAGTTTTATGATTTGAAAGAACTGAAGCAAGTGATTACCCGCGCCGCTGCGCTACTGGAAGTAACGCTGACGGATGATGGCGCCGAAGAAGTGGCGCGCCGTTCACGCGGCACACCGCGCATCGCTGTGCGGCTATTAAAACGCGTGCGCGACTTTGCCGCCGTGGCAGGCAGCACCAGCATCAACGCCAAAGTGGCAGATGGCGCGCTTAAAAAACTGGAAGTGGATATGCAGGGGCTTGATAGCGCCGACCGCCGCTACCTGCAATTTATTGCCGAGCATTACAGTGGTGGCCCTGTAGGCATTGAAACAATTGCGGCTGGGCTTTCTGAGCAGCGCGACACGCTGGAGGACACGATTGAGCCTTACCTGATTCAGCGCGGCTTTGTGCAGCGCACGCCGCGTGGACGTATGCTAACCCCCACGGCGTTTAAGCATTTGGGGCTGACGGCGCCGAAAAGCCTTTCTGCGCAACTCGGAATCTTCGAGGATGGTAATGGCGAAAGCTAAAGAAGTAGCAAAAACGCCTGAGGTCAAACGTCATAGCGCTAGCTACCGTGTGTATTACGAAGATACGGATGCAGGTGGCGTAACGTATCACGCCAGCTACATTCGCTTTGCCGAGCGCGCGCGCACCGAAATGCTGCGTGCGCTGGGCTATGGCCAAAAGCAAATGCGCGAGAAAGATGGCGTGTTGTTCGTGGTGCGCTTTTTAGAGGCCGAATATTTAAAGCCCGCGCATTTAGATGACATGCTGCATATCGAAAGCTGTGTGGAAAGCATGTCGCGCACCAGCATGGTGCTGAAGCAGAACACACTGCGCGGCAAAGATGTGCTGTGCGTGATGCGGGTGGTGATTATCTGCGTGAGCCATGAAATGAAACCGATACGCATTCCGCCCATACTTAAAACCAAGCTTGAGAGCATGCAGTGCGCGGTGTGAGCTATATCGTAGTGCTTGGCCTGCTGCTGTTCCCGCTGATGTCGCTGGCTGCGCCGGCGCATATCAGCGAAGAATGCGCCCGTAAATTTCAGGTGCTTGAAGATGAGCTGTATTACGGCGGCAGGTGTGAAACCGACGCGGACTGTATGGTAACACATTTCGGCTGCCCGTTCGGCTGCGGCACGCCGCTGAACAAAAAATTTGATACTGCCACGTTCGGCGTGAAGAAAAAACTCTATGAGAATGAATGCAGCCAATGCGTGTATCGCTGCGCAAAAGAGCAGAAAGAGCTCATGTGCGCCAAGGGTCAGTGCCGGATGATTTATTATAGCGAAATCGAAGCATGGCGCGCGGAAGAAAAGCGCAAAGCCGAGCGCGAGTGGCAGGAATTTATCGAGCACAAATACAATATTCCTAAGCGCGAAAGAACCGTCGGCCCGCAATAAGCGGCGTCAGTTATTTTTTGCATAGGCTGGATACGCGCTTAATCGCCACCGTCAGCATGGCGCTGGAAAGCTGGTCGTTTCCGCGCAGGTCACTGAAGAATGTATCGTAGCGGCTGAGCTCTTTTGCATTCGAAAGCTCCCACGCACCAATGGCGCCTGAGCACACATCGTCGCTGCAGGCCACTTTGATAACCTCTGCCGTGAGCAGTTGCTGCACGTCGTAGATTTCTTCAATCATGGTTTTGATGGACAGCTTTTCCCAATAGGACGCGGCGGGCAGGCGAGAGGCGCACTTGCGCAGCCACTCGAGACCCAAGCGTGTGCCGATGGAGTAATACACTTCCCCCACTACATGCACAGGAATTTTCTTACGGGCCTGTTTTGCCACCTGCACAATGTCGCAGGCTGCGGTGAGGGCATCAAAGCGCGAAATGCGCTCAGCCAATTCCGCTGGAATGCCTTTGGATTTGTATTCCATCAGCTTCTGGTCGCAGGATTTTTTCAGCGTGGGGCTGATGATGCGGTCGAGATGTTTTGCCACTTCGCCAATGCCCGGCTTTAGTTCATCCACGAGGTTGCCGACATTCATCGGATGTGCGCTGTGGCGCAGCAGCCAGAAGGTCACGCGCTCGATAAGTGTTTTGGATTCATTGAATAATTCCACCTGCGTGGCGGCAGGCACTTTTCCATCCAAAGCTTCAATCGCAAGCCATGTGGCACGCAGACCAAATGCATCACGCGCCACAGTGTAGGCCCGCGCAACGTCGCAGCCTTTCAGCCCCGTATCTTCCAAAATGCGGAAGAAGAAGGTGAGACCAACGCGGTTCACGATGCTGTTTGCCACCACGGTGGTAATGATTTCGCGGCGCAGCTCGTGGCTTTCAATTTCCTTGCGGAATTTCTCGCGCATGGCAGCGGGGAAATAGAGCAGGAGGTCGTTTAAGAAGTAAGCTTCCTCCGGCAGGTTTGACTTGATGAGGTTTTCATACACCGCAATCTTGCTGTAGGAGAGCAGCACGGCAATTTCAGGCCGCGTGAGGCTCTGGCGCGCAGCCAGGCGCTGAGCGATGGCTTCATCGTCGGGCAGGAATTCAATTTTGCGATTGAGGCCTGCGCGCTCTTCCAGCGCTTTCATGAGGCGCTGCTGTGCTTCCAGTTGTCCGAGGCCTTGGTTCTGCGCAATAGTGATAGCCTGTGTTTGCAGGTAGTTATCGCGCAGTACGAGCTCGGCAATTTCATCGGTCATGCTAGCAAGCAATACGTTACGCTTGGCAACCGGCAGACGGTTGCTTTCGGTTGCTTTGCGCAGTGCGATTTTGATGTTCACCTCGTGGTCGGAGCAGTCCACACCGGCGGAGTTGTCGATTGCGTCGGTGTTCAGCTTGCCGCCAAGCAGCGCATATTCAATGCGCCCGAGCTGCGTGAAGCCAAGGTTACCACCTTCGCCCACCACTTTGGCGCGCAGCTCGCGACCGTTGACGCGCAGCACGTCGTTGGTTTTATCGCCCACGTTTTCATTGCCTTCAGTGGAGGCTTTGACATAGGTGCCGATGCCACCATTCCACAGCAAATCAACCGGCGCACGCAAGATACCTTTAATCAATTCTTCGGGCGCGAACGTGTCTTTATCGAGGCCCAGTGCTTTTTGTGCCTGCTTCGAGATTTTAATGGATTTAGACGCGCGTTCATACAGCCCGCCGCCTTCGGAAATCAGCTTTGTGTCGTAATCCGCCCATGTGGAGCGCGGCCTTTCAAATAAGCGTTTACGCTCTTTGAAGCTGGCTTTGGAATTAGGCGTAGGGTCGATGAAAATATGCATGTGGTTGAAGGCGGCCACCAGGCAGATATGTTCTGACAGCAGCATGCCGTTGCCGAATACGTCGCCCGACATATCGCCAACGCCGACCACGGTGAAATCATCTTTCTGAATGTCTTTGCCCATTTCACGGAAATGGCGCTGCACACCCACCCAGCCACCACGCGCGGTGATAGCCATTTTCTTGTGGTCGTAACCCGCAGAGCCACCGGAAGCGAACGCATCGCCCAGCCAGAAGCCATATTCTTCGGACACGCTGTTGGCGATGTCGGAGAAGGTGGCGGTGCCTTTATCGGCTGCGACGACGAGGTAAGGGTCATCTTCATCATGACGTACGACATTTTTCGGTGCAATAATGCGCCCACCTTGAATGTTGTCGGTGATGTCGAGCAAGCCGCGCAGGAAGGTTTTATAGCACTCGATGCCTTGTGCCAGCACGTCATCGCGACTGCCTTTTACCGGATATTTCACCACGAAGCCGCCTTTTGAGCCCACCGGCACAATCACGGCGTTTTTCACCATTTGTGCCTTCATCAGGCCCAGCACTTCGGTGCGGAAATCTTCACGGCGGTCAGACCAGCGAAGGCCACCACGCGCCACTTTGCCACCGCGCAGGTGAATGCCTTCCACGCCATATGCATACACGAAAATTTCGCGGAACGGGCGCGGCAGCGGCAGATCTGGCACGCGGGCGGAGTCGAACTTGAAGGAGATGTAGGTTTTTGGCTTATCGCTCTCAAGGCGCTGGAAATAGTTGGTGCGCAGCATGGATTGAATGGTTTCCATCACCTGACGAATCACGCGGTCTTCTGCCACGTTGGTGACAGTGGTGAGGGATTTATCAATCGAAGGCAGCAGCGCTGCCGTTTTGCTTTCGCGCTCAGCAGTTTTGATTTCCGGTGCGAAGCGTAGGCGGAAGAGCTCAAACAATTTACCCGCTAAAATTGGGTGCGAAGCCAGTGCTTCAGCAATGAAATCATAACGGTAAGAGAAAGCGGTTTGGTGCACATAACGGCAGGTGGCACGCAGCGCCACCACTTGGCGCCACTTCATGCCCGCTTTGATGATGAGCATGTTGAGTGCATCATCTTCAATCTCTTTGTGCCACACTTTGAAGAGGGCTTCTTCAAATTCCGGCTTGATGCTTTTGATGTACGCCAGTTCATTTTGCTTGGCAGCTTCGCTCATGGAAACGTCGATGCGGAGGCGCAAATGGTGAATCCACACATCTTTTTGCCCTACCGGGTTCACGAGGAAGGTGAGTTCGTCGATGACGTGGAAGCCCATGTTTTCAAGAATGGGCAGCACGTTCGACAGTGTGACCTGTGTTTCCGGGTGGAAGATTTTAAGCTGGTAATCACCCGCGGGGCTTTCCTCTAGCTTGTAGAGGTCAATCGCCAGTGTGTTTTTGTCCAGCGCATCCTTGATTTTGAGGATGTCTTTCATCGTGCCGCCAAAATGGTAACGGCTGGTGTAAGACGCAGTGAAGGCGTCAGAAAACTGACGGAACAAGGCCTCGCCATCGCGCTCACCGAAGCGGGTGATGATGGTGTCGTGCAGGCCGTCGAGCCAACTGTTGGTGACTTCAACGATTTCTTTTTCAATTTCGCTGATGCTGGCTTTGGTGGCGCCGCTGGTTTTAACAATCACGTGCAGGCGGGCGAGCGGAGAATCCGTCACCTGCGTGTAGTGGTCAATGACGGTGCCTCGGAATGATTTTTCCAAGATGCCTTGGATTTGTTCGCGCACTTTGGTGTTAAAACGCTCACGTGGCACAAACACAATGCAGCTGGCAAAGCGGTCGAAACGGTCGCGGCGCAGGAACAGGCGCACGCGCGGACGCTTGGAAATTTCTACAATGCCCATGCAGATGTTGAAGAGTTCTTCGGTATCGATTTGGAAAATCTCGTCGCGCGGGTAGCTTTCCAGAATAGACACAAGCTCTTTGCCATCGTGGCTGGCGGCCTTGAAGCCTGCTTTTTTGAGTACATATTCCATTTTGTGGCGCAGAATCGGAATCAGCGTGGCGCTCTGATAATAAACGGAGGAGGTGAAAAGACCGAGGAAGCGGCGCTCGCCGATGACCTTGCCCTTGCTGTCAAAACGCTTGATGCCGATGTAATCCATGTGCACGGAACGGTGAATCACCGTTTTGCGATTGGACTTGGAAAAGCTTACCAGCTCGTTCTTTTGCAGTGGCAGAATGGTTTGGGTGAGAGTGTCGATGCCCTTGGCTTTGTCTTCGGGGTAATAAAGATTGAAGATGCCGAGCGACGAATTTTTATCCACCACCAGCGCGCCTTTTTTATCGAGCGTGTAGTCGCATGCGCCGAGGAACGTGAAATGGTTATCGGCCAGCCATTTGAAGAAGGCGAGGGTTTCATCGACCTCAGCCGAAGGATAGTCTTTACCAACATGACCCAGTTCGCGGATGGTGCCCTGCACCGAAGCGAGCATCGGCTTCCAGTCACGCACGGCGTAAGACACAGCCTCAAGCACATAGCTCATGCGCTGTTCGAGCGCTTTGCGTTCTTCTGCGGTGGCGATGTGATTAATCTGGAACAGGATAATGGATTCTAAGTTATCAGAACCTGCACCCGGTGCTTCCACCTTTACAGCGCGGCCTTCCTTGTTGCGGGAAATTTGCATGATGGGGTGAATCAGTTGATACACGCGATAGCTGGAAACATTTAGCTCGGCGCTGATGGAATCAATCAGGAACGGCATGTCATCGACTTTGATGAGCAGCGCGGTGCGGTCAGATTCCCACTCCGGATTATAGACTTTTACCGAGAATTTCTTTTCGCCCTTCCTGAGTTCAATGAACGACCACAGGTCGCGCGCGGCATCATGTAAACGCTCTGGTTTGCGGGAGGAAAGATATTCTTCCGGTGCGCCATCAAAAAACAGGCGGGTGAAACTGTCGAAGGCGGCATTTTTTCCTGCACGCTTTCCGGCGGCGAGAATGGCATCGAGATATTTTTTGTTATTCCTTACGAAAGTTTTTTCTGCTTTCTTCTCACGCACATTCTGCTTGCCCATAACGCCTTATATCCAGAAGTAATTTTTAGTATTTAAACCTAGCCGCGGGAGGAAATTTCCCTTAAGCTAAAGTCGGTTACCTTACTTGCGAGTGACAGATATCATGCCTGAACCAAAAAGACAATCAATGACCGATGCTTTCTCACAGTTTATCCCCACGCTTTTAACGACCAGCCGCCGTGCCGGCGAGTGCATTATGGGGTATTACGAAACCGCAGTGGCGGTAGAGAAAAAAGAAGATTCCTCACCGGTTACGGCAGCTGACATTGCCGCCAACACATTGATAGTTAAAAAACTTTTAGAGATTGTGCCGCAAATTCCGGTAGTGGCAGAAGAGAGCGACAACGCCACGCATGTTGCGGAAATACCTCCGCTCTTTTGGCTGGTGGACCCGCTCGATGGCACAAAAAGCTTTATCAAGCGCACGGGCGAGTTCACGGTGAATATCGGCCTGATTCAAAACCGCCGCCCGGTGCTGGGCGTGGTGTATATCCCCGCGAAGGACGAAATCTATTTTACCGGCGAAAAAGGCGGTGCGTATTTTGCCAAGGGTAGCGAAAAGCCGCAGCGCATTGAAGTGCGCACCCCGCCAAAAGACGGCATGGTGGTGGTGGCCAGCGCCTCACACCGCACGCCGGAAACTGATGAATATATCAGTACACTAAAGGTGAAATCTTTCCTGCCGGTTTCAAGCTCGCTGAAATTTTGTGCGATTGCAAAAGGCGAAGCCGATATTTATCCGCGCTTCGGCCCCACCATGGAGTGGGATACCGCCGCAGGCCAAGCCGTGCTTGAGGCAGCGGGCGGCACTGTACACACAATAGAAGGCGCACCGTTCACCTATGGCAAGGCGGCATTCCGTAATGGCTATTTCATCGCGCGCGGAAAATCGGTATAACTAATCAGCATTGTTTTTAAGGAAGAGGAAATAACTATGCCACGTATCACAGCCCCTGCAATGGTGTATATCACCGGTGAAGAAATGACCCGCTACTCCATGCAGTTGATTTTAGACCAGTGGATTACGCCGCATGTGGATACGAAAAACTGGCAGACATTCGATCTGTCGTGCAAGCACCGCGATGCGACCAAAGACCAAGTGCTGAAGGATGTGATTGCCGCAGGCAAAAAAATCGGCGCGATTTTTAAAGAACCAACCATTACCCCAACCGCAGACCAAGCCAAAGAAATGGGGCTTTCTAAAGCATGGGGCTCGCCCAACGGCGCACTGCGCCGCGGCTGGAACGGCTTTGCGATTAGCCGTGATACCATTCACGTGCCGGGCCTAAAACTAGGCTATGCCAAGCCAGTGATGTTCGACCGTCATGCGGTGGGCGGTGAATATAGCGCAGGTTCAAAAATCGTCGGTAAAGGCAAGCTGGTGATGAAATTTATTCCGGCAAATGGCGGCGCCGAAGAAATTGTTGATGAGCGCGATTTGGTGGATGAGGTGAATGCGGCCGTGGCGTATCACAACCCGTATGACAACGTGCGCGCGTTAGCGCATCACCATTTTAGCCGCGCGCTGGAAGCAGGCGTGGTGCCGCACATCGTGACCAAAAAAACCGTGTTCAAATGGCAAGAGCCGTTCTGGCAGATTATGAACGAAGTGTTTGAAAAAGATTTCAAAGAAAAATTTGCTGCCAAAGGCTTGCTGAAAACCACGGGCGGGAAACTATCGCACATGCTGTCTGATGCGGCGACGATGAAAATCATCGCATGGAAAGAGGGCGGTTTTTCGATGGTGGCGCATAATTATGACGGCGATGTGCTGACCGATGAAGTAAGCCAGTTCCACCGCTCGCCTGCATTTTTGGATTCTTGCTTGGTGGGTGTGCGCGAAGATGGCAGCATCATTAAAGAATTTGAAGCCTCACACGGCACAGTGTCTGACATGGAGGCGGCGCGCCTTGCGGGCAAACGCACCTCGATGAACCCACTCGGCATGGTGGATGCACTGACCAAAGCGATGAATCACAGCGCCAAACTGGCAGGCAAGGAAAAGGACGTTACGCCCTTTACCAAGGCCGTGTATGAAGCGATGTGCGAAACGCTGGTGAGCGACAAGGGCACCGAAGATGTGGGCGGCAGCTCTTCTACCGAGCAATTCGTTGAGATTGTGGCGGGTAAAATTAAATCTAAAATTGGTTAGAGCCGCCTGATTAGGCTTATTTCGCCTTCGCGCTGCCGAGGGTCTTGTCGTGTTCGCGATACCAGTGATAGGTGGCGTCGAGCCCTCTTTCGAACGGTGTGCTGGCGCGCCAGCCGAGCGAGTGTAGCTTTGAGGATTCCAGCAGTTTGCGTGGTGCGCCATCGGGCTTGCTGGCGTCGAACTCCAGTTGGCCGCGGTAGCCAATTACATCGGCAATCTTTTGCGCCAGTTCCTTAATCGAAATATCCTGCCCTGTGCCGATATTGATGTGTTCGTAAGTGCTGTAATGCTGCATCACGAACACGAGCGCATCGGCAAGGTCGTCCACATAAATAAATTCACGGCGCGGAATGCCCGAACCCCAGATGCCCACTTTGGGCTGCGAGTTGAGTTTGGCCAAATGCATACGCGTCATCAGGCCGGGAATGACATGGCCGGACGTGTCGTCGAAATTGTCACCCGGGCCATAAATATTCGTTGGGATGGCGGTGATAAAATCGCAGCCATACTGTTTACGGAACGCCTGACACATTTTAAGGCCGGCGATTTTTGCAATCGCGTAAGATTCATCGGCAGGCTCTAACGTGCCCGTCATCAGCGAGGTTTCTTTGATGGGTTGTTCCGCATTGCGCGGGTAAATGGAAGAGGAACCCATGAACAGTAACTTTTTGACGCTGTGAATTTGCGCCGCGTGAATCACGTTGCTGGCAATCACCAAGTTGCGATAAATGAAATCAGCAGGGTACGTGCTGTTGACCAAAATGCCGCCCACGCGTGCAGCGGCCAAGAACACCACTTCGGGTTTATGAGTTTCGAGCCACTTGTTCACTTCGCCTTGGCGTGTGAGGTCGAGCTCGGTTGAAGTGGCGGTGAGAATGTCGCAGCCTTCGGTTTTTAGGCGGCGTAAAATGGCGGCCCCCACCATACCCGTGTGGCCTGCAACCCAGACGCGGCGGCGGTAGAGTGAGAATTCTGACTTACTATTTTGTCCCGTCATGCTTGAGACAGACTAGCATAAAAATAGCTATGTATGGAAGAAAGATTAGTACGAATTTTAGCCAATTTTTTTGAAAACACGGTTTCAGTTAACGTGGCGGCACGTCTGTATTTTTTTGGGCAAATCAGGTGCCCTGTCTTCGCGTTTCTGCAAATATCTTTGCCACTGTTCTCTGCTAGGTGTGGCGGGCTCTGCGGCCTCTGTAGGCGCAGAAGGCGGTGGTATAGCGGTTAGTGGTATAGCGACTGGTAAGGGCGGTGGGATAGCGGCGACTGTTCTAGGGTAAATAGCTGGCAGTGTAGCTGGAAAGAAGATGTCAGAGACTTGCAATACGCCGTTAAAACGTTCCCATGTGGGTGTGAAATGTGAAGTTTTATCCTGCGTCATTAAGAGTGGCTCTGTTTCACCCGACATATCGATTTTGTTTTTAGAATACACAAGCGACATATCATGCTGCTGCTGCAAATGACTGATAAACCGCTCTAGGCCGAAGGTTAGGTTGCCGCGTTGGCCTTGGTTCGGCATTTTCATCACGACGGGCGGCATGAGCTGCTGCATAAATTTCATTACATTGGGTAAGTCGTCCTGCGTGCGGCATAGGTTGAAGATAAGCTCCGCACCCCGCACCATCTGCTCATCCTGCAGGCGTTTACCATCACCGTGTTGTTCGTAGAGTCTTTTGCTTTCATCGTAATATCATGCGGGGGCAGCTCAATCACATCGTGCTGAATATGGGAGGCAATTCCCTTTACCAGCGCTCGGTACTCTTCGTAAGTTGGTTTTTTGACATCTTTAAAATATTTTTGTGCAAAAGGCGCATCGGGTGGGAGGTTGTGCGTTGCGACATGTAATAGTGTGAATGCATCGCCCTTTAAACGCCCACTACCTTTAAGCTGATGCTCAACCTTCTTGAGTTGCGCCATATCCTGCCGCTGTACAAGCTCTTCATTTATTTTGTCAGAATGAAGCTCAATGTTATTGGCATTCAGTGCATGAAACACTTCATGCATCAGCACCATTGATTTGTCTTCTACGTTGAAGGGGAACTCATTGCCTTGGTTGCTGTCACCCACGACAAGCATGGATACCACATCCTCCAGCCGGCCTTTAATTTTCCGGTGGCCCCATGTTTTTGCGGCTTCGCTGTCTGATGCTCTGGTGCCTTCGGCTTCTGCCACAGTGATGCCGTTATTGAGCATCACAATTTGTGCGTCCTTTTGCATGAGGTTGGTGCCCAGCATGGGGAATTGTGCTGTTAAAACATACTGTGTCCACTCACCCATTTGCCGCTCAAAAGCTGTATTTTGATCGTAATGATCGCCGCGGTTTTCCTTGCTTATCTGGAGTAGGGATTGCTTCAGGAGCTCTTTATCCTGATACGCGTCTGTGGTAATGCCGATTAAGGATGTGAGGTATTCGGTTTCATCTTTCACACCGGAAAGTGCTTCTGTGGCACGCTTCCGCAAGATACTGGAGGAATCTAATAAACTATCTCCCAGCAATTCAATCGCGGCATTTTTAAAGGTTTCAAAATAATTGGCGTCTTGTAAAAACGCAGGGCGCTCAGCATCCGGAAGGGCCGTGCGGGACGCTGCCACCAAAGCGGCGGTGTGCAGGAAAGTAAGGCGCCTGCTATCATATGCGGCTAAAAAATCATGCGCCGCTTCAATGTGCGCAACATCGATGAACTTATCATCGATGTTGTTTGGCGGCGTATGGTTGTGGTTTACGATTTCCTGCGCGTATTTTACCAGTTCTGGCACCAGCATGCGCTGTGCCTGATTGTGTATGTGCGGGGCTAATGTTTCCGTTTTGAGTGGAGCAAAAATACTCTCCTGCGACTCGATGCTATTTTGCAGGTCACGCGGGGCGGCATAATAATCCGCCTCGACGGCAAGCATAAGGCCATTTAAGGCGCCGCGCTGCCGTGCCTGCCAGCGATCGAGGATTGCATCTAATTGTGCGGCGTTTTTTTCACCCAGTGCCTCTACTGGAACGATGATTGCATGGGGGGGCGGCACAGTGCGGGACAGATAGGCCGCGCGCTCACCTGCCACCAGAAAATCGCTTATAATCGGTACGCCTGATTCTGTGCCTCGGCTCATCACGTGGATGGACTGTTGCACACCGGCCATTAATTCTGCTGGAAAAAATCGTGCCATAACAAAATCCTAACTGACCTTTTAGGGTAGCAGGCAGGTGTTAAAAAAGTGTTAAGCACTGAAATATAAGGAAAATGCGTGGGTAACGCGAATGAGAACTGGAGCGGGTGACGCGAATCGAACGCGCGACCCTAACCTTGGCAAGGTTATGCTCTACCCCTGAGCTACACCCGCTCGTGCCTCATTAAAGAGGAATGCATCATACGCAAAGATTTTTCCTTTGCAAGTATCTTTTATGCTCTGCTATTTTGGCTCTATGCCAAGCCATAAAGACATCGACGCCAAGCTGCTTGAAATACTGGTTTGCCCCGTAACGAAGGGGCCGCTGACCTATGACCGCAAAGCACAGGAACTGATCAGCCCGAAGGCCGGTTTGGCATACCCGATTAAAAACGGAATCCCCATCATGCTGCCGGACGATGCCCGGCGACTGGAAAATTAATTCATGCGCAAACCTGCGGCCTCGAATGACAACACCCGGAATGCCGCGGGCCCGCAAATGAGGGAAGCCGCTGCGCTGCTGGAAAGCGGCCGCGTGAAAGAAGCCGAAGAACTGTGCCGCAGTTTCCTCAAAATCCACCCGCAAGACCCCGACCTACATAATTTGATGGGCGCGGTGATGATGAAGCAAAAGAATTACGCTGAGGCGATACCGTGCTTTCATAAGGCACTTGAAATTGTGCCAATGCTGGTGAGTTTTTACCTGAATCTTTCCATTGCGCTCAGGCAGGGCAAACGTGCCGCCGAAGCGGTGCCTATTTTAAAACGGGCGATGCAGCAATGGCCGGATAATCCGGAAGTGTATTTGCATCTGGGGCACACGGCCCGCAGCCTTGAGAATTTGGTGGATGCGCGTAGCTGCTATGAGCAGGCGATTGCGCTTTCGCCCACGCACCAGCAGGCATGGTTTTATTTAGGGCATGTGTATGAGCTGTTGGGTGATTTTCCGCAGGCGGTGGCGGGTTATACCAAGGCCATTACGCTGAATCCGGCAGATCGGCGCGCGCTCTATTATCGCGCCTTTTGCCTGCTCACGATGGGCGATTTCAAAACCGGCTTTCAGCATTATGAATTGCGCTGGGTGCAGGATGATATGCCGACACTGCCTTCCGGTCTTGGTGGGCGGCGTATGTGGGATGGCGCGCCGATGAAGGGCACGCTTTTAGTGCTGCGCGAGCAAGGCATAGGCGATGTGATTCAATGCCTTCGTTTTCTGCCATTGATTAAAGAAAAAGTGGGGCGCTTAGTGGTGCAGGTGCCCGAAAGCCTGCATGCGCTGGTGAAGCGCATGAACGTAGCCGATGAAATTATACCGCCAGATGCCTTGCCGGAGTGCGATAGCTTTATTCCCTTTTTAAGCCTGCCACGTGTGCTAGCGGTGGATGAAGCGGCGCTGGTGGCAACGAACGCGCCGTACCTTAGGGCAGATGCAGAGCGTCTTGCCAAATGGCAGGAACGAATGAAAGCGCCGGGCAAAAAAGTGGGGCTGGTGTGGCGCGGTGCGTCGGGCCACACGAACGATCATAATCGCTCGATGAGCCTTGTGATTTTAGCGCGACTGCTGCAACGAAAAGACATCACGTTTTATTCATTGCAGAAAGGCGCAGGCGAAGATGAGCTGGCGGCCTTTTCGAACCACAGAAACCTGATTCCACTCGGTGCAGAGATAAAAGATTACGACGACACGGCGGCGATATTAAAACAGCTGGATGTGCTAATTTCGGTGGATACATCGGTGGTGCATTTAGCGGGTGCACTGGGCGTGAAAAGCTGGCTGATGGTGCCTTATGTGCCCGATTGGCGCTGGATGCTGAACCGCGAAGACAGCCCGTGGTATCCGTCGCTGCGTTTATTCCGGCAGCCACAGCGCAAAGCATGGGCGCCTGTGATAGCGCGCCTGAATGAGGAACTTCAAAAACTATAAAGCTAAAGCGGCTTGCCCTGCATGAGGCGCGGCGTGTTGCCTGCGGTGCCCATGGCATGGCGGATAAAGAGTTTTTTGAGGGGTGGCATGTGCTGCACGGCGGCAAGGCCAGCTTCACGCGCCAACTTAATGGGAAATACGTTGTTCGAGAACAGGCGGTTTAAGCCATCTGTTACCGCAATCATCGCGGCATTATCGGCCAGCCGCGCTTTTTCATAGGCTTTGAGCACGCTGCCAGAGCCGATATCGAGCCCGAGGCGATAGGTTTCGGCGATGATGTCGGCCAGGCTTGCGACGTCGCGGATGCCGAGGTTAAAACCTTGGCCAGCAATGGGGTGAATGGCGTGGGCGCTATCACCCACCAGCGCAAGGCGCGGCGCGGTGTTTTGTGTAGCAACACACAGCGAAAGTGGGTAGCACCAGCGCTGCCCGACCACGCTTACATCGCCCAGCCAATCGCCAAAACGCTCAGCGATGGCGGCATTGAAATCGGCGTCGTTCATCTGCATGTATGTGGGGGCGAGGGCAGATTTTTCAGTCCATACCAGCGAGGAATGGTGCCCGCCGCCCATCGGCAGAATGGCAAACGGCCCTGCAGGTAGGAAATGTTCCACCGCTACACCATTATGGTGTTTTTCATGTTTTACCGTGCAGACGATGCCGCTTTGCCCGTAATCCCACCCGATGGTGCGGATGCCCGCCTGGTCGCGCAGGCCGGATTTTTTGCCTTCCGCAGAAACCAATAAAGAAGCGGTGAGGGTGCTGCCATCTTCAAGTGAGAGCTGGATGGATTCGGTTTCCGGCAGCATTTTTGTATAACGCGCAGGGGTCAGCAGCGTGATGTTGCGGTGCTGTTTTAGCCCATGATACAGCGCGAGGCGCAGATGGCGGTTTTCAACAATATGCCCCATTGGCTCGGTGCCGGCGAGGGCGTGGTCGTAATGCAAAAACAGTGGCGAGTGATTATCGATGATACGGATGTCGCGTATTTCACCAGCGTCTTTTACCATTTCAGGCCACACGCCGAGGGCTTCAAACACGCGGCGCGAGGCAAGGGCAATGGCGCTGACGCGGCCATCAAACGCGGTACTGAGCAGGGCCTTTTTTTCCTGTGCTTCCACCACGGTGATGGTGAGGCCCAGCGGCGCAAGGCTCAAGGCAAGGGTAAGGCCCACAAGGCCGCCACCCGCGATGATAATATCCGATTGGTGCGATGATTTTTTTGCCGGTTTCTTTGCCATATGCGGCTTATAACATGAAGGCTAAGGCCTGTCCACGCAAGGCGGCAAAAGGTGTTATTTACCGCCGGCGCGCCCGCCGCCGCTGCCACCTTCTTTTCCAAGGCGTTCGGTAGCTTTTCCGGGTGCTACAATATCCGGCGCTGGGGTGTCGTGGTGTGCGGCATGCACTTGTAGCCCAAGCCCTTTTGCTAAATCTTTCAATGTGCTCGCGATGTCGTTTTGCGGCGGTGTGGGCGAAGTCAGTGGTGGTTGCTCTGGGCTGACGCCTGCTTCTGCTGCGCGTGATTTTTCACGCTCCACTAAAATTTGATAGGAAGCTTTTTCCACCGCCTCGGGGTGCTGCGCAAGATATTCATTTAATGTTTGAGCAGGCCTGGTCGAGATTCTGCCACCGTCAAATTCTACGATACTGGTGGAAGTGACTTCTTTGATGCCAAACGCTTCGGCCCGCTTTTCATCTGGAATCGCCTGAATCACTTGCTGGATAACAACGTCAGCGAGCGCATCCACTTTTTTCGGATTTTCATTCAAATATTCTTTTAAGGACACGGTGACCGTCTGGCCATCCGCGCGTACAAAAGTAACGGGATGGTCTTTGCCTTCGCCCACTGCAACCCCGTCGCACAGTGCAGCCGCAATGGTTTTTGTGTCCGTATCGAGGCGGTTTAACGTGATATCCATCATGTTGGCGGTTTCGCGGCGCTGAAGTGCAACCGCAAGGTTATTTTCTTTTTCCGGTTCCAGCATTTTTTCTGCCAGCATCATGCGCAATTCTGGGAGGGTAAGCTCTTTATCTGTACCACGCTGCTCAGGTGGCACTTTTTGGTCGACGCCATTTTTGTCGATGGTTTTTTCATTGCCTGCCGCGTCAAAAATTTTAATGGCAGTTGTTTCATCACCTGTCGCGGGGTTTGTGCGTGTGGTGGCTTCAAAGCGGTCATCTTTGCCCATAAGGCCCAATAGCTGAAGCATCTCCTGCGGCGTGATACCTGCTTTATCAAATAACTCTATAATCAGTGTGTCGCGACGCTCTGTCGGTGCTGCTTGAGGGTTGGTTTCACCGCCTGCGGCCACCTGTGGATTGCCGTTTAAAGGTGTGGCTGGTTGAGGTTGTGTTGGCGTATTTGTTTCTGTTGCGTTAGGGGCCACTACCGGAGCGCTTGGGTTAGAAAGTTCAGGCGCGGCGTCGGGTATTTTAAGGTTAGGACCTTCCTTCTCCAGAGAGACAATGGGGTGCAACGATATTTTAGGACCCGTGAGCATGTTGATGAATCGGCCTACGTCCCTTGGATTATTGAGATTGATGGGTTTGCCTTCGGTTTCGTTTTCGCCCGCTGGCAGTGTAATTCCTTTTAAATATACGCCGGGCTCTTCGCCATCCATAGCGGGCCGAACGCCGTGAGATGTAATGTAATAACCAATCTCAGAGCCAATAGATTTCAGCACAGTTTTACGTTGATTTTCATCAAGCGCTCCGTAGCGTTTTTTCAGTTCACGATCGAGCTGTTCGCCATAGTTTTCTAACGCAGTTAAGAACTTTTCTTTACCGCCTTCTTCAAGTTTATCTAGCTTTGTTAAGACGCCAGACTGGTAAAAAATACTGGAACCTTCCTGCTGCACGGCGCGAGAAAAAACCTGACCGGAATCCAGCGTCACGGTGCGGGTAAAAAGCCCATCTTCTGCACCGAACGCACTTTTAAGAAGAAAATTAACACCCGTGATATCTGCGGCCATGCCGAGTGCGGTACGAAGAACCCCCGCCTCTGGATCGCGCACTTTGTGGTCGTCTGGAACGGCGGTGAACAAGCCGTTATACAGTCCCTTTAAGAAGGCGATTTCAACGGCCATACCATTGCTTTCCAGCATATTGACCATGCCTGAAATCTGTGGCCCAAAAATATCCATCACCTTGGTGCGGTCTTTTATTTCCTGTAAGGTTTCACATGCTGCCAGCTCACAGCTGCTGACCAAACCAAACAAATCCCCACGGTTAGCCCTCATGGTGATATTCATATCATTTAAGGCATGGGCAAGCGGGTCACGACCGGCACGCACCGCCTTGCTGGACGAAGAAGTGGCTGTGGGGGCATAATTGACAGCGCCTACGCCTTTTGAGCCCAGATAATTGCGCTCGTACTGCGTTTCCGTCATCACCTGACCTATCGGTGAATCCGGATCGCCTAGGCCTCTACTGATATCTGACTCTTTTACCACGCGGTGTGTCCTGTTTTATTCCCTTCTGTCAGCATGGCAGAAAAGGGTTAATTTTTAGTTAAAGCATTGCCTAAAATTTGATTAAAAAGCCGTTCCCTTAAGAATTCCCGAACGGACTGGGAGGGGGGCCTGCGCCCGGTGCAGCATTTTGCGCGGGAGTTTCTGTTGGGGTTAGTGTAGCGGGTGCGCCCATCGCGTTTGGTAAAACTACGGGCGGTGGAACAGGAATTCCAGCGGTGGGTGCTTGTTGTACGGGTGGTGGTGGCGCATAAGCCTGCGGCTGCGGTGGTGCAGGTGGGGCAACATATTGGGGTTGAGGCGGTGGTACATAGGCCTGCGGCATGGGCTGCGGCTGTACATATTGTGGTTGAGGCGGTGGTACATAGGCCTGTGGCTGCGGTGCGGGTGGTGCAGCATATTGGGGCTGAGGCGGTGGTACATAGGCCTGCGGCTGCGGCGCGGGTGGGGCAACATATTGTGGTTGAACCGGCGCTTGCGGCATAGGCTGTGGGGGTGGCGTATAGGCCTGCTGCGGAGCCGGTGCTTGTGGAATCGGCTGTGGTTGCGGCACGACTTGCGCGGGTTGCTGAGCAACAGGCTGGGCCTGAATCTGAGCAGCGGTCTGCTGTGGGGGCATTTTGGCAATTTCTTCCTGACCGGCGGCGAGTGCGTAAGAGCAGAGTTCTTCAAACGAAACATTATTTTTTTTCGCCAGCTCAAGCAGCTTTGCGAAGCTTTCCATCACTTTGGGAGGAATACTGCCGCCGCGCTCTTTCGACAGCCAGTTCGATTGGTTTTGCAACGGATGATTACCCTCTTTCGGATTACCAATATACACCTCAAACGGTGCTTTGGTTCCGCCAAAATCGCAAGGTATAGAAAATTTTCTCATCGTTTAAACTCCACTAGAGCTTTCAGAGTAGCAGAGCCTAGGGCTCTAGAAAACCATATTTCTTGAAAACAGCACGTGCCTGGCGGCTTTTGAGAAACTCTAAAAACTCACGGGCGGGCTGCATGTTAAGCCCTGCCACCACGGCGGCTTGATATACAATCGGCGGATGGCTTTTGGCCGGGAAGTGCGACAGCACCATGACTTCAGGGTTGTTGTGTGTGTCAGACGTATAGACCACGCCCGTATTTTTTGCCTTGGCGATGAGGTATAGCGAACGGCGGTCATTTTCTGCACGTAACATGACGGATTTAATCGCTTTCCAATGGCCCATACTGGCAAAGACATCCCGCGCCATGGTGCCAAGCGGTACGGTTTCGGGGTCTGGTATCACGATAATGGTGCGCTCATGCAACCCCGGCAGCACCTGGTTTAATGGGGCCGGGGCTTTAAATTGGCGTAGCAAATGGCTGTCGCTTGGCACGCAAAGCGCAATCCGATTTTTGGCAACGCTGACGAAATCATACGCATCAATCAGCCCTTGTTGCTTCAGGCGTGTAAAGGATTCTTTGTCTTCTGAAATATACACGTCTGCCGACTCACCCTGCTCGATGGTGCCCGCGAGTTCGGAAGGCGCTTCAAAAAAAGAAGAGACAGTGATGCCTTTTTTCTTGGCATAGATGCGGGAAATTTCAGTGAGGGCATCGGTCAAACTGGTGGAGGCTAAAATCGTGATGCCGAGCGAGGCTTCGCCAGATTTTTTTTCTACCTTCGCGTGGGCGGGGCTGTGTAAGGCCAGCGCGACCAGTGCGACGCAGAACATCAGTGTATGGCGAAGTGTGTGTTTCACTTACTCTGCCTCTGTGCCATGTGGTTTTTTGCACTTATACAAAACCTCGGGAGAAACTTCTGGTTTTTGTGTGATGGTTACACCCTTTTCATCAAGGCGGTAGAAAAAACACGTGCGTCTGCCCGTGTGGCAGGCCACGCCTTTTTGCTGCACTTTAGCAATCAGCGCATCACCATCGCAATCGAGCGTGAGTTCTTTCAGCGCTTGCGTTTGACCAGATGTTTCACCTTTGCGCCACAATGCATTTCGTGAGCGCGACCAATAGACCATTTCGCCGCTTTCCAGCGTGTTTTTGAGCGCTTTTTGATTCATCCACGCGAGCATCAGCACTTCGTTTGTGTCGGCGCTTTGTGCGATGACGGGAACAAGGCCTTGCGCATCCCACTGGATGCGTTCAAAAAGACTCTGTCTGACGGCGGGGGGTATTTTCATATAGTTTCTGCTTGAAAGAAGTATAAGGAAAAAACCCGCAATGCCAATAGTGATTCTGCGGGCCTTAAAACGCCAAATGCCGCCCTTCGGTAAGAAGGGCGGCATCAAGCGGGGGAGAAGAAATTTTTAGTGTGCGTTTTAGTATGCGTTAGTGTTGCGTAGAGCGTTGCATGCCAAGCATTTTCAGACGCTCGCTGATTTCACGACGGCAATCCGTATAAGCGTTACCGGAGACAAGGGTTTCGGCAGACGGATTCTGCGTGAGGCTGTTCAGAGAGTGTGGGGAAAGCTTGGTCTGCATAAAAGCGTTTTTTGGTTTGGTTTGGTTCGGTTCAACTTTAGTTTCATCGGCTTACAGTTTTCATAATATACAAAGAATATTAAGAAATCGTTAAAGCATCTAAAATTTTATGAAAAACTCATAATAAATTGCGCAATGGCGCAGAAATGCTGATATTTCAGCAGGGTAAAAAAATTAGACTTTACGTGCGAACCACACCACGCGGCCAATAATATTGACTTCACCGGTCGAGCGTTCGTATGCACCATACTGCGGATTATCGGACGCAATACGCAGCGAAGGCGGTTCAATACCGGAAATCACTTCAAGCCGTTTTGCCACCAAGCCGATGCCGTCGAACAATACAAAAATACCCGGCGGGGTGGGTGTTTTTCGGCTTAAATCCACCAGCACCATGTCGTTATCCTGCAAGGTGGGGTACATGCTATCGCCGCTGACAAAAATAATCCGCAGATCGGAGGGATTTGATTTCAGGCTGTTTCGCACCCAGTCGTGGTGAAAATAATAAACCTTGCCTTCATTTTCTTCCGTGGTGAGTGTGCCGCCGCCCATAGAGGCATGCACCTCCAGTGAGGAGATGCTAATGACTTCGGGGTGCTTGTTGGTTAATTTTTTTGCATCCACCGCGCCGCTTAAAAGATAATTCACGTCCGTGCCGAGCACTTCGGCAATCGCAGAAAGTTTTTGTGTGGTGGGGTTGCCAGATTTACCACTTAAAATATCATACACAAAGGAGCGGCCCACACCCGCACGCTCTGCGAGTTCACGGGCATTGATGCCTGTTTCTTCCATCAGTGATTTGAGACGCGAAACTAAAACATTATTTTCCGAAGGCATAGGCATCACATTGAGGTGAGAGGCTTTGAAAACATAACACCGCGGCGTGAAGCCAACACATTGTGCGCGCATCGCGGTCGTTGCATAAAGCAAAAGGCTTGGGTAGTTTACAGGACAGAGCCGTTGCCGTGCAAGCACAGATTACAGATTTAACAACTA
The DNA here is from genome assembly GCA_044356525.1 of Rickettsiales bacterium. GTDB lineage: Bacteria > Pseudomonadota > Alphaproteobacteria > Rickettsiales > RGZB01 > CAYXPR01. Next base: position 66,692 of record JBIKVZ010000001.1, on the reverse strand, counting down.
TAGATTGTATATGTCCTATTCCGAGAATGAACTGAAAGCACGCCTGTATCTGGCGGAATTAATCACCACCCGCCTGTGCCACGATTTGGCGGGCCCGATTGGTGCCTTTAATAACGGTGTGGAGCTGCTCGAAGAGGGCGGCGAAGACATGGCCGCACAAGCGGTGGAGCTGCTCGCGATGAGTGCGCGTGAGGCCAAAGCAAAACTACAATTATTCCGCATTGCCTTTGGTGTGGTGAATTACCAAGGCACTGCAAATCCGGAAGAAATGCGGCAAATTCTGGAGCAGTATTTTGAGCACTCGAAAGTGAAACTCGATTGGCAAATGCCTGACGACGCCACATTGCTCACAACAGAACTGCGGCGCATGGCAGGGTGCATGACGTTGGTGGTGGCAAGCAGTCTGCTGGTGGGTGGCACGCTGCGCGTGAGCGCTCAAAAAGCCCCCGGCCATATACAAATGGAAATATATGGCGAGGGCAGTAAAGTGCGGCACGATGAAGAGGTTTTGGGCATCCTTGCACATGCGGCAACACCTGAGCAAAGCTCGTCCCGTGCGGTGCCTGCACACTTGCTCCGCTACTTTGCGCAGAACGCCCGCGCCACGCTGGCGCTAGAGCATGGCACAAATTTTCTTAAAATTAATCTTGTGTTACCAACTACTTAAGCTGTTAAAACCTCTTGTAGCAATGTTTGTAATAGCATACATTGTTAGTGCCTTATCAAAGACTTGATTGGGGTTTGCCGGTGGCACAAGGAGGAGCATGGACGATCTTGTAAGCGAGTTTCTAGTCGAAACCTCTGAAAATCTTGAGGCGCTAGATAACGATTTGGTGGTGCTGGAACAGAGCCCCGATGACTCTGAAATTGTTGGCCGCATCTTCCGTGTGATGCATACCATCAAAGGAACTTGTGGTTTCCTTGGCCTTACGCGCCTTGCATCCGTTGCCCACGCGGCAGAAAATATCCTCGATAAAATTCGTGACCATAAAATCGCCGTTAGCTCGGAGGCCATCAGCCACATTCTGAAAGCAACGGATGTGATTAAGCAGCTTGTGGCGCATCTGGAAGAACAAGGTTCTGAACCTGCCGGCGATGATACGGATTTGGTAAAAGCGCTGAATCATTTTGCGGAAACGGGCGGTTCTGCACCCGCTGCCGCGCCATCGGCGGCTCCTGCACCTGCGGCAGCACCCACTAGCAAAACGCCTGACCTTGATGAAGAGATTGATTTTACGCCAGTGATGGCACCATGGGTACCTGCGGAAGAAGTGGCCGCTGTCGCTGCAGCACCAGCCCCTGCAGCCGCTCCGGCTCCTGCTGCGCCCGCACCTGTTGCAGAAGCCGTGCGCAAAGCTGCTGTTGCCAAAGGGCTTGAAGTGGCGAAAAAGGAAGACGCTGGTGACGGCCATGGCGGCGCCGCTGGTGGCGGCGCGAATCAAAGCATCCGCGTGGGCGTGAACGTGCTCGAACATTTAATGCAAATGGCCAGCGAACTGGTGCTGACGCGCAATCAGCTGGTGCAGTTGCAGCGTGATAATTTAGATTCTGCCTTTGCCACACCGCTCCAGCGCCTGAACCACATTACGACCGAACTGCAAGAAGGTGTGATGAAAACGCGCATGCAGCCGATTGGCACAGCGTGGGCGAAGTTTCCGCGTGTGATTCGCGACCTTGCTATGGAACTGAATAAAAAAATCGAACTTAAAATGGAAGGTGCCGAGACAGAACTCGACCGCCAGCTGCTCGATGTGATTAAAGATCCGCTCACCCACATGGTGCGCAACTCGGCTGACCACGGTATTGAAATGCCGGATGTTCGCGTGGCTACGGGGAAGTCTGAAACAGGCACGGTAACGCTGAACGCATTCCATGAAGGCGGCCACATCATTGTGAAAATCAGCGATGATGGTAAAGGCCTTAATGTGGACGCAATCAAGAAGAAAGCCGTTTCAAACGGCCTTGCCACACAGGCTGAAGTGGATCACATGCCCGATAAGCAGGTGTTCCAGTTTATTTTCCAGCCGGGTTTTTCCACTGCTGAAAAAGTAACATCAGTGTCGGGCCGCGGCGTGGGGATGGACGTAGTGGTGACCAACATCCAGAAAATCGGCGGTACGGTGGAACTGGATTCGGCGCTGGGCAAAGGCTCAGAATTTACCATTAAGATACCTCTGACGCTGGCGATTATGCCGGTGTTGATTGTGGGTTGCCGCGAACAGCGCTACGCCATTCCACAGATGCGCGTGTCGGAAGTGGTGCGCGCGAGCCATACGAAGGAAGCGCACGCCAATAACAACGCACCGTCAGACGAAAAAAAGAAAAAAATTGAATACCTGATTGAAACAATTAAAGACTCGCAGGTGCTGCGTTTGCGCGGCACGCTGCTACCACTGCTTACTTTAAGCAAAGTGCTGGGCTTGCCGGATGTTGCTCAGGCTCAGACTAACCCATTTGTGGTGGTGTGCGAACTGGGTACGCAGCGTTTTGGCATTATTGTTGACCGCGTGTACGATACGGAAGAAATCGTGGTGAAGCCGGTATCTAAAGTGCTTTCTGAGATTTCTGTTTTCTCGGGCATTACGATTCTGGGCGATGGCAGCGTGATTATGATTTTAGACCCGAACGGCCTTACGCGCGCCATGGGCGACACTGCCGTGCTGCAAAAGAAGCAGAGCCGTGCGTTGGGCGATGGCAGCGCAACGGAAAACAAAGTCGGCTTCCTACTATTTTCTGCGGGTGGTCGTGCCAAAAAGGTCGTGCCACTGGAGCTGGTAGCGCGCCTTGAAGAAATTGATATGCAGAAAGTTGAGTGGGCAGGTGATAAGCCGGTGATTCAATATCGCGGCGATCTGATGCGCCTGGCAACACTCGAGGAAAGCCAAGCCTTGCCGACAAGCGGTACGCACGAGGTGATCGTGTTTATCGATGAAAATCGCATCTTGGGTCTCGTGGTTGAGAAGGTGCTGGATATTGTGGAGCAGGTGATGGATATCAAAGCCTCCGCTGGCAAGAAAAGCCTTCTTGGCAGCATGGTGGTGCATGGTGAAACCTGTGACCTGATTGATGTGGGTCATTATTTTTCAACCACGTATAACGAATGGCTCGCCGAAAAAGGTGCGTTTACTGCGGCTTCAGAAAGCAAAGCGGGCACGAACAGTAATCTGCGCCTGTTGTTGGTGGATGACAGCCCGTTCTTCCGTAAATTCATGAAGCCGGTGCTCTCGGTGGAAGGTTACCAGGTCAGCACCGCGGAAGATGCTACTGAAGCGCTTAAAATGCTGCGCGCAGACAAAAAATTTGATGCGGTGATTACCGATATTGATATGCCTGGTATCACGGGCGTGGAGTTTGTGAAGCAATGCAAGGCAGACCCAAAATTATCGCATATTCCGTTCATCGCGCTCACGTCATACAACAAAGAAAAGCTGGGTGGCGATATCGCGGAAATAGGCTTCTCCGGTTATGTATCGAAATCGAACCGCGACAAGTTGGTCGGAGCCATCCGCCAGGTGTTGGGCTAAGAGAGTAAGAGGATTTTATGGGCGCAGATATCATTCCAATCGATCAGGTTCGCAGTCGCCAGCTGGCCGTGCAGGAAAAGCAGCAATATGTGACGATGCGCCTTGGTGGACAGCTTTTTGGCCTGCCCGTGCTATCCGTACAGGACGTTTTAAAAGAACAGCACATCACGCCCATTCCGCTTGCCGCGAGCGAAATTGCTGGTGCATTGAATCTGCGTGGACGCATCGTAACGGTGGTGGATATGCGCCGCCGCCTTGGTATCGATACAACAGGCGCACAGAAAAAAGCCATGCAAGTGGTGGTCGAACATGGCGGGGAATTATACAGCCTGCTGGTGGACGAAGTGGGCGACGTGATGCTGCTTTCAAGGTCGGACTATGAAAGCAATCCCTCGAACCTTTCTCCGCAATGGTTGCGCTTGGCACGTGGCGTGTTCCGGCTAGAAGGTGAAATTATGGTGCTGCTGGACGTAGACAGCGTGCTGAGCATTGGCGCATAAGATTTATATAAAGGGAGAAGGACATGAAAAAAGCATTGGTGGTGGACGATTCAAAGGTGGTGCGGTCAGTTTCAAACCGCATTATGCAAGGATTGGGTTTTGAAGTGCGTGAAGCCGAAAACGGTGAAGTGGCACTGAATGCCTGCAAACAGCAGATGCCGGATGTGATTCTACTCGACTGGAATATGCCAGTGATGGATGGCCTGCAGTTTGTGAATGCGTTTAAAGCAGTGCCAGGTTCCAGCAATGTAAAAATCATTTTCTGCACAACAGAAAACGAAGTGAGCAAAATTCAGCAGGCCGTGGCTGCCGGCGTCCATGAATATGTGATGAAGCCGTTTGACTCGGAAATCATCCAGAATAAATTACAACAGCTTGGAATGTTATAAGTGCCCAAAACAATCCGCATTGCCATCGTGGATGAGTCCGCGCGTGCGCGCGGGTTTATCGCAATTGCACTACAGGAAGTGAGCGGCTTAGAGGTAGTGGCGTCTGTTCCCAATGCAGACCAACTCTCGGCAGCAATGGCGCCGGACATTATATTTGTGGACGTAGGTACGAATGGCGGCCTTGAGGCGCTCGCTAAGTTGAGTCAATCATTGCCTGGTGCAAAGGTGATTGCGCTGGCAGGCAATTCAGAGGCGGGTATTCAGGCAATGGTGAAAGCCATGCAGCATGGTGCCGCCGATTGCATGATAAAGATTTTGCCAACAGAGCATGTTGAAAAATCCAAAATTTTTGTGCGTGATATCAAAATAAAAATGAATGAATTTATGGCCAGTGTTGGCCTTTCAACTGCTGCGAAAGGCACGGAAGTGTCGTCCTCCAAAACTGTGGCAAAAGAGCCGGAAGCGAAGCTTGTTTTCCAGCCCAAACCCGTGATGTTTTTGCCCAAGGCGCTAGCCATTGCTTCTTCCACGGGTGGGCCTAAATCACTTGTGAGTGTGTTTGAAAAATTAAAGGGTAAGAAATTTTCGATTCCAGTGTTTATCACCCAGCATATGCCCAAAGATTTCACCAAGCACTTCGCCAAACAACTGGAAGAAGCGATTGGTCTGCCCACGGCAGAAGGCGCTGACGGTACGGTGGTTGCACCGGGACATGTGTATGTGGCGCCGGGCGATTACCATATGCAGGTGAAAAAAAATGCAGCTGGTGCTGTGGTGATTCGCCTCAATCAGAATCCACCGGAAAACTTCTGCCGTCCTGCGGCAGACCCGATGATTCGCAGCCTTGTTGAAGTCTATGGCGGTCATGGCGTGTTGCTGGCCGTGCTGACGGGTATGGGTTCGGACGGGCAGAAAGCTGCCGAGATACTGGTAAAAGAAGGCGGCCTAGTGATTGCGCAGGACAAATCCACCAGCGTGGTGTGGGGCATGCCCGGTGCGGTAGCCACGGCAGGCCTGACGCATAAACTCTACCCGCTCGACGACATTCATTTTGGCATTATTGAGCATAGCTCCGGCAGGATTGCATGAGGAGCAGCGCATGACAGGTAAAACACAGCCGCAGGACATGCAATTTTTGCGTGACCTCGTGAAAAAAAATTCCGGCATCTATCTGACGGAAGATAAAGATTATCTGCTGGAAACGCGCCTACTGCCGCTGCTGCGCAAGCTCAATCTTGCGACATTGAGTGATTTGGTAACACGCCTCAAGAGCCATGCGGAGGCGAATGTGGTGGCCGATATTGTGGAAGCCATGACCACGAACGAAACCTCATTCTTCCGTGACCTTCGCCCGTTCAATGTGATGCGCGATGGGATGTTTCCGGACATTATGGCGAAGAAAGGCCCGGGCGAAACGATACGGATTTTATCTGCCGCCTGTTCTTCGGGGCAAGAAGCTTATTCCATTGCGATGATGATTCTGGAAAACCAAACCAAGTGGGGCACGACCAAATTCAGTATTCAGGGCGTGGATATCGACAATACCATACTCACTAAGGCACGCGACGGGCTTTATACGCAATTTGAAGTTCAGCGCGGCCTGCCGATTGCCATGATGCTGAAATATTTTACGCAGGAAGATGAGCGCTGGCGGGTGAAACCGGAAGTGAAGCAGATGGTGACTTTTTCACAAGGCAACTTGATGGAAAAAAGCATGAGCGGTGGGCCATTTGATATTGTGCTGTGCCGCAACGTGCTGATTTATTTTGAAGAAGCCTTGAAGAAACAAGTCATCGCTAGCTTGCTGATGAATTTACGCCCCGAAGGGTTTTTCATTATCGGCGCATCGGAAAGCGGCTTTGGCCTTAACAGCGACATCCAGGCCTTCGGTGACGTGTCTGGCATCTTCCGCTATCAGCCGAAGAAATAATTAACCAGCCAGTTTCTTTTTTAAGATGTCATTCACCAGCGCGGGATTGCCTTTGCCCTGCATGGCTTTCATCACCTGACCCACGAAGAAGCCGAACATCTTGTCTTTGCCGCTGCGGTACTCGGCCACTTTGTCGGCATTGGCGGCGATGATTTCATCAATCACTTTTTCAATCGCGCCTGTGTCGGTGACTTGCTTCATGCCTTTTTCTTCCACGATGGCAGCGGCGTCTTTGCCGGTTTCCATCATGATGTCGAGCACGTCTTTAGCGATTTTGCCGCTGATGGTGTTGTCTGTAATCAGCGCCAAGAGCCCCGCCATTTTTTCAGCGGTGACAGGGGATTCGGTGATGTCCTTGCCGGATTTATTCAGGCGGCCAAACAGCTCGGCGGTAATCCAGTTCGCGGCGAGTTTGGGGTCGTTATCGTTTGCCACTTTTTCGAAGAACTCAGCGCTGGCTTGGTCTGCTACCAGCACGCTGGCATCATACGGTGAAAGGCCAAAATTTTCGATGTAGCGCTTCTTTTTGCCATCGGGCAATTCCGGCAATGTTTTGCGGATGCCGTCCACAAACGACTGCTCAAGCACAAGCGGGAGCAAGTCGGGGTCGGGGAAATAGCGGTAATCATGCGCATCTTCTTTGCTGCGCATGGTGCGTGTTTCACCCGTGTTTGCATCAAACAGGCGCGTTTCCTGCGCGATGCTGCCGCCGGTTTCTAAGATTTCGACCTGACGTTTGGCTTCAAACTCAATCGCGCGGATGATGTTGCGGATGGAGTTGAGGTTTTTGATTTCGCAGCGTGTGCCATAGGGCGCGCCGGCTTTGCGCACCGACACGTTGGCGTCGCAGCGCATGGAACCTTTTTCCATGTCGCCGTCGCATGTGCCGAGGTAGCGCACGATGGAGCGCAGTTTTTTCATGTATTCTGCGGCTTCTTCTGGCGCACGCATATCAGGCTCGCTCACCACTTCCATCAGCGCAATGCCGGAGCGGTTTAAGTCAATAAACGTGCTGTCGGGGCTTTGGTCGTGCATGGATTTACCGGCATCCTGCTCGAGGTGGATGCGCGTGACGCCGACTTTTTTTACCGTGCCATCTGGCATATCGAGGAGGACTTCACCTTTGCCCACGATGGGGTCAAGAAACTGCGAAATCTGGTAACCCTGCGGCAAATCCGCGTAGAAATAATTTTTACGGTCGAACACGCTTTTCAAATTAATTTGCGCGTTGATGCCAAGGCCGGTTTTCACTGCCTGCCCGACACAGTAACCGTTAATGACGGGCAGCATGCCCGGCATAGCGGCATCCACCAGCGAAACCTGCGTGTTTGGTTCAGAACCAAATTCGGTGGCAGAGCCGGAAAAAAGTTTGGAGTTAGAGGAAACCTGCGCGTGGACTTCAAGCCCAATCACCATTTCCCAATCGCCCGTATTGCCTTTAATGATAGCGCCCATTATGCGGCCTCCTTGTTCTGGATGAGTGCGGGCAGGGCAGAGAAATTCACCGCCTGCTCGAGCGCGCCTGCGACATTAAACACCGTCTGTTCATCAAATGCTTTGCCGATAATCTGCATACCGAGCGGCAGGCCATCTGCGGAAAGCCCCGTGGGCAGCGAAAGCCCCGGCAGGCCTGCCATAGAAGCAGGAATGGTGAACACGTCATTTAGATACATCTGCACTGGGTCTGCCATGTTTTCGCCAATCGCGAAGGCGGCAGAAGGTGCGGTGGGTGCTAAAATCGCATCCACGGTTTTAAAGGCGTTTTCAAAGTCACGTGCGATGAGCGTACGCACCTGTTGCGCCTTTTTGTAGTAAGCATCGTAATAACCGGCGGAGAGCACATAGGTGCCGATCATGATACGGCGTTTCACTTCGCGGCCGAAACCTTCGGCGCGCGTTTTTTCGTACATTTCTTCTAAGGACTTCACCGGCTTGTCGGTGCGGAAGCCATAGCGCACGCCGTCATAACGCGCAAGGTTGGATGACGCTTCAGCAGGCGCGATGATGTAATAGGTCGCAAGCGCATATTTCGTGTGCGGCAGCGAGATTTCCACAATTTCAGCGCCTTGTTCTTTGAGTGCGGCGGCGTTCTTTTCCCACAGGGCTTTGATTTCAGCCGGCATGCCATCGACCTGATATTCTTTCGGGATACCGATTTTTTTGCCCTTCATCGATGTGTTGAGCTGCTTGCTCCATGCAGGCACAGCCATTTCGACGGAAGTGGAATCTTTTGCATCGAACCCGCAAATGCTTTCCAGCATCAGCGCGCTATCAGCTACGTCACGTGCGAACACACCGGCTTGGTCGAGCGAGCTGGCAAAGGCAATCATGCCCCAGCGTGAACAACGGCCATACGTGGGTTTAATACCGGTGATACCGCAGAAGGCGGCAGGCTGGCGGATGGAGCCGCCCGTATCAGAACCTAGCGCGCCCATGGCGATACGCGCAGCAACTGCTGCAGCAGAGCCACCGGAAGAGCCGCCTGGCACGAGGTCTTTGTTATCGCTCTTGCGCTTCCATGGGTTAATCACATTGCCATAGCAGCTGGTGATGTTCGCGCTGCCCATGGCAAATTCATCCATGTTGGTTTTGCCCAGCATCACCGCACCTGCTTTAAACAGGTTGGTGGTGACGGTGGATTCATAGGTCGGCTTGAAGCCGCTTAAAATTTTAGAGCACGAGGTGGATGACACACCCTTGGTGCAGAACAAATCTTTCACAGCGAGGGGAATGCCTTCAAGCAAACCTGCTTTGCCTTCGGCGCGGCGCTTGTCGGATGCTTTTGCCATGTCCTTCGCAATGTCGGGCGTAGCGGCAGAAAAAGCATTCAGCTTTTCATGCGACTTCATGGCGCCAAGATGCGCGTCTGTCAGCTCGGCAGAGGTGAATTCTTTTTTGCTAAGGCCGGTTAAAGCGTCGCGGATGGAAAGATGCGTGAGGTTCGTCATTATTCAATCACCTTCGGTACGAGGAAGCAGCCATATTCTGCGCGTGGGGCGTTTTTAAGCACGTCCTCGCGGATGTTGCCGTCTGTTACTTTGTCTTCGCGCCAGCGGAGCTGGTTGCTGGCCGTGCCCGTCATCTGCGGAACACCGTCGGTATTCACCGATTGCAGCTCTTCCGCCAGCGATAAAATCTTCGATAATTCAGTCGCATAGGAGGCAATTTCACTCTCTGAAACCTCAATGCAGGCCAATTTGGCGATTTTTTTGACGGTTTTTGCGTCCAGCATGGGAAAACCCTTTATTTTTGAGCAGGAAGCCGCAGTTTTAAAAGGTTTCCCCCTGTTTGGCAAGGGTAAAAAGCAAACGAAAATAGCGCTAATTTTAAGTAAAAAATGACGGAAAACACCCCCCCCCCAGCTTAACGTTTTCCTAAGGCTTATTTGGTATTGTTAAACGGTAACAAGGGGAATGAAGCCTGGTGCCTCGGGAAAGGCGTTACCAGGCGGGAACAGGGAGAATAAAAGATGTGGGTTGAACAATCGCGCTGGGTTGTTGCCGGTAAGACTAAAGAAGCGGAAATCGCTTCAAGCCATTTTAAAACATCGGGTGACGCAATGGCCGCCGCAGAGGAAATTTTAGAGCAGGGTATTGATGCCGAAATTTCTGTGGTGGGTGCGGGCACGGTTGCCATCATCGTATTTGACGTGCTGGCGTTCCATAAAGCCTTCCCGAAAATCGCCTTAAACTAATTCACTCTATTTTTTAGAGCGCGAACGTTGCCCACACGGGTGCGTGGTCAGAGGCTTTTTCAGCCCCGCGCGGTTTTTCATCGATACCCGAAGTTTTGAGCAGATTCGTCGCTTGCGGCGAAAGTAGCAAGTGGTCGATGCGCATGCCTTTGTTATGCTCATACCCACCACCGCGATAATCCCACCAGCTGAAACTGTGCGAATCCGGATGCAATGTGCGGAATGCATCGGTGAGCCCCACATTTAAAATCGCACGAAAACGCGCGTGTTCTTCGGGGTGGAAGCAGGTAGTGCCGTATAAACCCTTGGCGTCATACACATCCATCGGGAAAGGCGCGACGTTATAGTCGCCGCCTAAAATCAGCGTTTCATTGTATGACAGTAATGTTTCGGCGTGGGCTTTCAGCCGCTCGAGGAATTTTAATTTGTAAGGGAAGCGCGGGCCTTCGGGCTCACCGCCGTTGGGCACATAAATGCTCGCCACACGCAGCACATGTTTGCCTGCCATCAGCACCGCTTCAATGTAGCGCGCTTCTACATCTGCATCATCGCCGGGTAGTTTTTTAATCACTTCATCAAAGGGGAATTTGGAAAGAATCGCCACGCCGTTATAGGTTTTTTGGCCCTGCATGGCGATGTTGTAGCCACGCTCTTCAATTTCCATCGCGGGGAAGGTTTCGTCCATGCATTTGAGCTCTTGCAGCAGCACCACGTCGGGCTTTGCTTCATCAAGCCACACCAGCAGATTCGGTAAACGCGCCCGCACGGAATTCACGTTGAAGGTAGCGATTTTTATCATACGTCCTGCACCTTGGCGTAGAGCGCCACGTCGAGATATTTTTCATCTTTCAGCACATGCTTGCGCAACAGACCTTCGTATTGGTAGCCCACTTTTTCCAGCACGCGGATGGAGGCAGCATTATCTTTAAACACCATGGCATAAAGGCGAATGAAGTTCAGGTGTTTAAAGCCATATTCGGTGAACAGATTTACGGCGTCGGTGGCGATGCCGCGCTCGCGATAATCTGGCGAAAGCCAGTAACCGATTTCGGCGCGATGCTTGGTAATTTCCTGAAAACCAATGCCCCCAACGGTGGCGCCGTCTACATCAATCGCGAATTCATAGGGCGTTTTTTCATATTGCTGCAGGCAGTGGGTAATGTACACATCGGCATTTTTTTCGGTGTAAGGAAACGGAATGCGCGCGGTGTATTCGTAAATGCTGGGGTGGTTGATGTGCTTTAGGAGCGAATCCCTGTCGTTGCCTGTGTAGAGGCGGATGGAAAAACCCTTGCCGGTAAGAGGGGTGAAATCCGGCATGGCGTTATGTTCCGCTTTTTAAGGTGATGCCTTCTTTTTTCGCCAGCAGCGCCAGCACGGCATTATTCAGTTTATCCACGCCTGCTTTGAGCGTAGGAATGGGCGCGGTGTAAGCCATGCGCACATGGCCGGGCAGGCCGCATTCATCACCGTTCAGCAGCATCACGCCTTGGCTGAAGAAGTATTGCACCACATCGCTGGTGTTCTTGAGGCTGATGTCGCCATACTCGCCATATAATTCTTCAATATTCGGGAAAGCAAAATAGCAGCTTTGCGGCAGATGCATGTGAAAGCCGGGAATGGCGTTCAAATTATGATAGAGGAAGTCGCGGCCTTCTTTCAGCTTGTCGGCCATCTCCGGCACGTGGTGTTGACCAACGTGACCCAGCATCACTTCTGCCGCTGCTTGCCCTGGTGTGTTGGCATGAGTGGGGCCAGCGGATTGCAGGGTGCGCATACGAGCAATGAGATCTTTTGGGCCACAGGCATAACCAATACGGAGCCCCGGCTTGCCGTAAGATTTACCGATACCGTTGGCGGTAAACGTGCGTTCACGCATTCCCGGCAGTGCGGCAAAGGAAAGCGGCTTGATGCCGCTGTAATTAAACAGTTCAAAACACTCATCGGCGATCACCGCCACATGCGGATGCTGGCGGATTACTTTCGCGAAGGCTTCGAGTTCTTCGGTGGAGTAGACGATGCCGCATGGGTTTTGCGGATTGTTCAGCACCACCCATTTTGTGCGCGGGGTGAGGGCGGCTGCAAACTGTTCGGGGCTGATGTGGAAATCCACCCGCGTGGGTTTCACGATGACGGGCACGCCGCCTTCGCGGTAAATAAATTGTTTGTAACTGGGCCAGAAGGGCGCGAGCAGCACCACTTCATCGCCTTCATTCACCAGCACCTCTACGGCCTCGGACAGCACTTCCTTACCGCCATTGCACACGATGATTTCATCTGCCGTGCAGGTGATACCGTTTTCGCGCTCGAATTTTTTGATGATGGCTTTAATCAGCCCCGGCTCGCCTTCCACCGCGCCGAACTCCATTTTGGCGCCTTTCATGGCGGCATCGGCTTTTTCTTCCAATGCTTTGGGCAGCAAAAACTCGGGGCTGCCGACCACAAAATCCATCACTTCAGTACCGAGGTGGCGCATTTTGCGCGCATGCGCGCTGGAGGCATGCACGGGTGAATCCACCAAGCGCATCACCCGTTTAGAAAACTGAAAGCCTTGCCATGTCATGGGGATAATTTCTTATAGCGCGAAGCTGTTGCCGCAGCCGCAGCTTGCCGTGGCATTAGGGTTTTTAATCGAGAAGTAGGATTCGCCCAGCGTTTCCACGAAGTCGAGCATTGAGCCTTTCACCAGTTCTAGGCTGGTGGGGTCTATCACCACGCTGGCACCATTTTTTTCAAAAAACAGATCATCGGCCTGCTGTTCGGCGTCAAAATCGAACATGTATTGAAAACCAGAGCAGCCGCCACCAGCCACGGAAACGCGCAGTTTCGTGCCGGGTTTTTCCGCTTCCATCAGCTTCAAGATGCGCTTTGCGGCGCTGTCGCTAATGGAGAAGGCCGCGCCTTCCGGCGGTAAACCTTGCGGGGAGCCCCCTTGCGTGGTTGACTGGTGCGTAGTGGTCACTTACACTGCCCTTCGTTTTGGTTAACAGGTTTATTTTAACGAGTTATGCCCCCACGCGCGAGTAAAAAAGCACCCGGCAGCATCCCCGCTTCGTCCTATACATATAGTGATGCAGAGCGCAGATTTCTAGCCCCTTATGCGAGTTTTTCAAGCGAAAGCCGCGGCAGGCTGTTCAAAGAGGCCGAAAGCCCCGGTCGCAGCAGCTTTCAGCGCGACCGTGATCGCATCATCCATGCGGCCGCTTTTCGCCGTTTAGAGTATAAAACTCAGGTGTTTGTGAACCATGAGGGCGACCATTACCGTACCCGCCTGACCCACAGCCTTGAGGTGGCGCAGCTGGCGCGCTCGGCGGCCAGAGAGTTGAAACTGAACGAAGATTTATGCGAAGCACTGGCCTTGGCGCATGATTTAGGCCACCCGCCCTTCGGCCATGCAGGCGAATATGCCTTGCAGGACGTAATGAAAAAATTCGGCGGTTTTGACCATAACGCCCAGTCTTTGCGCGTGTTGACCAAGCTGGAAGACATCTACGCCAACTTCGACGGGCTGAACCTGACATGGGAAACCTTAGAGGGTGTGGCCAAGCATAATGGCCCCGTGGTGAAGAAAAAGGGCGAAAAAGCCTCCGCCCGTGCCATGCGTGAATGTGTGGCGCAGCATGATTTGGAACTGCACACCTATGCCAGTCTTGAAGCACAGGTGACGGCATTGTGCGATGACATCGCTTACAACAACCACGATATTGAAGACGGGCTGCGCGCCAAATTATTCGAGGTGGAGGATGTGCTGCATCTGCCAGTAGTGGGGCAGGTGTTTAAAGATGTTTTGAAGAAACACCCGAAGCTGGAAGAAGCAAGGCTGATTCACGAAACGCGCCGCCGCATGATTAATATCATGAGCCGCGATTTGGTGAACACCACGGAAAAACTGGTGGCAAAAGCGGGCGTGAAAACGGTGGATGACATTCGCAATTATGGCAAACCGCTCGCCGGATTCTCGCCCGAGATGCTCGCCGCCAACCACGCCATCAAAGAATTCTTGATGAAGCACATGTATCGGCATTATAAGGTCAACCGCATGACGAGCAAAGCCAAGCGCATGCTACGCGAGCTGTTTTGGTTCTTCCTGCGTGAACCAGAATGTTTGCCCACTGCATGGCGTGCCAAAGCCGGTAAACCGGAAACCACGCAAACGGCAGAGCTGATTGTGGATTACATCGCTGGCATGACCGACCGTTTTGCGCTTGAAGAATATCGCCGCGCGTTCGATGTGTCGTACCGCATCATCGGCGAATAGAATTTTTAAGGAACTGACGTGAATATTTTTAAAATCTACCGTGACCATATTATTGCCGCGCTGAATGCGCTCGAAGACGAAGGCGTGTTGCCCACGGAACTCGATTATTCCGCCGTGGTGGCAGAGCCGCCGCGCGAAGCCACGCATGGCGACATAGCCACCAACGCCGCGATGGTGCTGGCGAAAGTTGCAAAAACAAACCCACGTGCGCTAGCAAAAAAACTGTCTGAAAAATTAAAAGCACTACCGGATGTTACAAAAGTGGAAGTGGCAGGCCCTGGTTTTATCAACCTCACTTTGCAGGCCTCTGCCTGGCAGCGCGTGGTGATGGAAATTGTGGCGAGCGGTACATCCTACGGCAATTCCGACATGGGCAAAGGCCAGCGCGTGAACGTGGAATATGTGTCTGCCAACCCCACAGGCCCGATGCATATCGGCCATGCGCGCGGCGCAGTGGTGGGCGACGTGATTGCCTCGCTGTTTATCAAAGCGGGCTATGAGGTGACGAAAGAATATTACATTAACGACGCCGGTTCACAGGTGGATACGCTCGCGCGCTCCACGCACTTGCGTTACCGCGAAGCACTCGGTGAAACGATTGGTGACATTCCCGAAGGCTTATACCCCGGTGATTATTTAAAAGGCGCGGGCGAAGCCTTGGGGCAAGCGGCGGGGAATAAATTCCTCGGCATGGGCGAACAGAAATGGCTGCCGGAAGTGCGCGCATTTGCCATTGAATCCATGATGGCATTGGTGCGGAACGATTTGCTGGAACTTGGCATTGAGCATGATGTGTTTACCTCGGAGCGCGGTCTGGTGGAAGCCGGTAAGGTCGATGAGGTACTGAAAGTGCTGCAAAGCAAAGGACTGATTTACCAAGGCGTGCTGGAACCGCCAAAAGGCAAAACACCGGAAGACTGGGAGCCACGCGAACAGACGCTTTTCAAGGCCACTGAATTTGGTGACGATGTCGATCGCCCTTTGAAAAAGTCTGACGGCAGCTGGACGTATTTCGCCGGTGATGCGGCCTATCACATGGATAAATATAATCGCGGCTTCCGCCACATGACGCTGGTGCTGGGTGCCGACCATGGCGGCTACATGAAGCGCATGAAAGCGCTGGTGAAAGCCATCAGCGACGGCACGGCAGATATTCACATTGAGCTGTATCAGCTGGTGAAATTTATGGAAGGCGGTGAGCCTTTGAAAATGTCGAAACGCAAAGGCACATTCCTGACCGTCCGCGATGTGATTGAAGCCGTAGGCAAAGATGTGGTGCGTTTTATTATGCTCACGCGCAAATCAAGCGAAGTGCTGGAATTCGACATTAAAAAAGTGCTCGAGCAGAGCAAAGATAATCCGGTGTTTTATGTGCAATATGCGCACGCTCGTAGCTGGAGCGTGCTGCGTGCCGCCACGAAGGATGCGCCTGATGCCGTGAAGCACGACTTACCGCTGACAGCCGCGCAACTGGCGCGCCTCAACAGCCCAGAAGAACTGCACCTGATTAAAACCCTCGCGCAGTGGCCGCGTGTGGTGGAAGCGGCTGCAAGCGCGCTTGAGCCGCATCGCGTGGCGTACTTCCTGCAAGAAGCGGCGAGTGCGTTCCACCAGCTGTGGAACAAAGGTAAGGAAGATGCGGGCTTACGATTTGTGATTGCAGGAGATATCGAAATTACCAAAGCAAGGCTTGCATTGGTGCGCGCCTTATCTATAACTATACATACAGGCCTTAGCGTGCTGGGTGTTGAACCAGTAAGGGAGATGTAAGTATGGAAGAATTTCCGAATTTAAGGGCGCAGCGCCCCGAACCCGTGCCGGGCCCGTTGGGTGATTTGCCACTGCCGGAGCCGGAACTTTTCCCCGAAGTGGAAGAATCGCGCAGTGCATTTTTAAAAGATATTCTCCCCGCGATTGTGATGATTGGTGCCGTGCTCGGTCTTGGCGTGCTCGGTTGGTATGCCTACACCGAAAGCAAAACACCGAAGAGTCCGGAAGAAGTACCCATCGTAAAGGCCGACCCGACGCCGTATAAAACGAAGCCACAGAATCCGGGCGGCATGGAATTCGCGAATACGGACAAAGCCGTATACGACATGATTGACGACAAAAACGCACCCGCAACAGGCGGAGAAAAAGTTGAGCAGGTGATTGGCCAGCCGGAAGAGCCGATACAGCGCGAAGAAATTATGCCAGCAGGTGCGGCACCGGAAGAAGCCATTGCTGGCGTGATGCTGAAAGATGAGAATGCGCCGCCCACTCCGCTGGCAGAGCCCGCTGTGCCACAAGGCGATGTGCCAGTTGCATCGGCGCCGGTTGTACCACTGGATGAAAGCGCGATTGATAAAGAACTCTCTGCCCCTGTGCGTAAACGCATGCAGGACTTAGAAGCGAAAACAGAACCAGTGGTTGCCGCGCCAGATGCAGCAGCGACTAAACCGGTGGATGCGCTGACGGCAGTAACGGGTGGCGCGGTACACTTGCAGGACGCGCCTGTTGCCGCAGCGGGTGATGTAGCTGAAGAACCTGCGCCGGTTAAGGTGCGCGAAGAGCCGGTGAAAAAAATCGAGCTGAAAAAAGAACCCGCGAAAGCAAAAGTCAGCGAAAAGGTAAAAGTGGCCGCAACCGCAGTGCCTAAAAGCATGCAGGGCGTAGCCCCCACGAAAAAATCTTCCGGCGGCAGCGGTAAATATAAAATACAGCTCGGCGCCTATCGCTCAGAAGCGGCAGCTACGGATGCATGGAAAGCCATGAACAAAAAATTTGGCAAGGAACTAGGCAGCCTTAGTATGCATGTAGAAAAAGCCAATCTTGGTAGCAAGGGTATTTTCTACCGCTTGCAGGCAGGCTCTTTCGCTTCAGAAGAAGATGCGCGTATGGCATGCAACAAGCTGGTGGCCAAAAAACAAGGCTGCTTGGCGGTGGGTGGCTGATTCATGCGCAAACCTAAAGCAGTTATTTTTGGCCTCGCAGGTGAGAGCCTCACCCCGGAAGAGACCGCGTTTTTTCAGCAGCATCAGCCGCTAGGCTTCATTCTGTTTGCACGTAATTGCAAAACGCCGGAGCAAATTAAAGCGCTCAACGCATCGCTACGCGCCATCACCGGCAGGAAAGAAACCCCGATACTGATTGACCAAGAGGGCGGGCGTGTGGCGCGCCTAGGCCCGCCGCAATGGCGCAAAGTGCCTGCCGCATGCAACTTTGTGGAGCTTACCCAACGGGATCAGGCCAAAGGATGCGAAGCGACCTATTTAAATGCGCGCCTGATGGCAAAGGATTTGATAGAGCTCGGCATTAATGTGGATTGTGCGCCAACGGCGGATTTATTGATCCCTGGCTGCCACGATATTATTGGTGATCGCGCCCATGGCGACACGCCCGAGATGGTGTCGCTGCTGGCGGCAGAAGTGTGCCGCGGCCTGATGGAAGGCGGTGTACTGCCCGTGATTAAACATATTCCCGGCCACGGTCGCGCCAAGGCCGACAGCCATGAATCACTGCCGGTGGTGGATGCGCCGCTGGATGAACTGGCACGCACGGATTTCGTGCCGTTTAAAAATCTTTCCGAAGCACCATGGGCGATGACCGCACACATTACCTATACTGCGATTGATACGGAGAACCCCGCTACGCTTTCTAACAAAGTGGTGCGCATCATCCGTGAGGAAATCGGGTTTGATGGGCTGCTGCTGACCGACGATCTTTCCATGAAAGCACTGACGGGCACGTTTGAAGAACGCACGAAAAAATCACTCGCTGCAGGCTGCGATGTGGTGCTGCACTGCAATGGAAAAATGGAAGAGATGCAACCGATTGCCGAGGCTTGCCCGCCAATGACGGATAAAGCGATGGCGCGTTTTGAACGCAGCATGCGCCGCGTGCGGATTAAGGAGCTGCCGGAAAATCAGAACCTCGCAGCCTTAGAAGCACTGTTGCAAAACCCTCGCAAGACAGCTTAAAGCAAGCCTAAATTACCACGTATATTCCACCGTGAAGCGGATAACCTTTTCACCACCTTTGGGTACGGTGGTGTCAAACGTAATCGTGTGTGCATCTTTCTTTTCATACGGCTGCGTATTGTCGGTGATGCGCCAGTTCTGCGCACGTGACAACTGCTCACGCACGAGCACTTTTACATCCTGCTCTTTGTGATTGCGGATTTTGAGCTCAACGGTTTCCTGCATCCAGCGGCGGTTATCATCGGATTTGAAATCCACCTGTCGGCGTTCACCTGTTATGTCGAACGCGTTACCGAGTTTAACGAGGATTTTTTCATCTTTCGGCGTGTGGCCAATCGTGTCTTCCCCGATGAATTCAAGCGAGCCATCCGCATCGTCTTTCTGGCTCACACGCAAACGCCCTGCGGGCAGCGGCATACCCATACCGGCCTCTTTAGCATTCTTAAATTCAAGGTACACTTCTGCCTTGCGCTTTTCACCTTGGTCGCCATAACCGCGATCCATGTTATAGCCGCCATAGTATGGCATGGTGTTGCCTTCAATGACGATTTTCTTTTCCACCGGCACGCGGTGTACAGAAGGGAAAAGCTCAATCTGTTTGGTAGAGCGGTCCGGAATGGTGGCGTTGCGACCCAGCGTGTAGAGATGGTATTCAAAGAAAGACTTTTCCGAGAATCCGCCGCTGCTGCTATCGGCCATTTCGGCCATCGGCGCACGTGATTTTGCCATCATCATGCCGCGATTCTGCGGCTCAGCGCGCTGCACATCACCGGCAACTAATTTCAGCTTTGCATCTTTAAACGTGGTGCCGGATTGATTCAAAATGCTGACCCATGCGCCTAAATCCACAAGGCCTTTGTTGGCATCTTTTGCATCAGGCGTGAAAATCAGGTTATAGTCTGACCACCACGTGGTGCCACCTGTTTCATACGATACATCCACTGTGTGTTTACCCGGCTTGCCGGTTATGATTTGCCACTCGAGCGTAGGCTTGGTGCGCAGACCCTCTGGCAGTGCCGGAAAGCGCAGGTTGGTGTAATCGCGCACCGAAGTAAGTTTGCCGTCATCTTGTTTTAAAATCAGACCGTCGCTGGCAGAGAGCAGTATGCCATCCAGCGTTTCCACTTTATCACCCAGCGTTTGCTCGACCGTGATTTTTTTATCTAAAAAACGCTCGGTCAGTTTTTGTGTGCTAACGAGGTCAAACAGGTAATTTTGTTCCAGCACTTTGGTGTCGTTTGGTGCGGTGATGGAAGAAAAAGTTACTGTTGTGGGGTCAATGAGCGCAGCAACGTCGCTGAAGGTGAGGACCGATTTTTTGTCGGCGATTTCCATCTCGCGGCGGTCGCGCACGATGGCGTAACCGGGAACAGCAGAACCATACCATCCTGCGACCGACTGGCCAGGCAACGGGCGGTAAAAGTCGGGGCTTATCGCACCGGGCGTGGCCTTGCTGTAAATAGTGACGTTCATGTTTTCAGCGTGCAGGGCTGAGGAAATCAGGCAGGTGCTAAGGCTAAGCAGAATCGAGAACTGGCGCAAACGCTTCATAGAATCCTCTCTGGCAAAAATAGGTTTACCACCGTAGCGGTAATGAGGGAGTTCGTAAAGAGGTAGTAGAAAAAAATGTGTGAAACGCTTTAAGAGGCTTTGCATGGGTGTGGGCGGTGTGTTACTACATAAGGGACGCTTGTTTTAACCCATCCGTGGGAGAGGCAATTTTGAAAAATCAACCGGTGCTCCACGTCGCAGCCAAACTGTTGATTCCCTATATTTTTCTCTACGCGCTCTATGTACAATTTCATGGTGAAATTAGTCCAGGCGGCGGTTTTCAGGCGGGTGTAATTTTTGCGGCAGCCATTGTGCTGTACTCTCTAGTGTTCGGTTATTCACCGGCCACCCGTACGCTCACGCCACGCGCGCTGCGCGCCCTGGCGGCGGTCGGTGTGCTGATTTATGGTGGCACCGGTTTGGTGACAATGCTGCTTGGCGGTGTGTATCTGGACTATAATGTGCTTTCTCCCGGCAATCACGCACAAGGCCAGCAATGGGGTATTATGGCAGTAGAGCTTGGTGTCGGCATTACGGTTTTTTCGGTGATGCTATTATTGTTCTTCCTCTTTGCTAACCGTGAAGAGGAGCGCTAATCCATGCATTGGCTGAACGAAAACATATTACATTATTATAATTACTGGCTGTGCATTCTGCTGATGGGTGTGGGGCTTTATGCCGTGATTAGCGCAGGTAATCTGGTTAAAAAACTTATTGGCCTGACGATTTTCCAAACATCGGTGCTGCTGTTCTATATTTCAATTGGCTATGTTGAAGGTGCGCGTTTCCCTATCATTCAGCCGGGTGTGGCGTTTTATATCAACCCTTTGCCGCATGTGCTGATGCTGACCGCAATTGTGGTGGGTGTGGCAACTTTTGCGGTGGGGCTTGCCCTTGCGGTGCGGATTAAAGAAAGCTACGGCACTGTGGAAGAGGATGAAATATTGGCAGCGGATAACCGTCCGCCTTCTTTGTCTTTTGCTCCGCCGCCGAAAATTGCACCCATGCCCAAGGCAAAAAAGTCGGTAAAAGCAAAGGCGCCGGTTTCAAAAAAATCAGCTAAGACCAAAGGCAAAGTAAAAAATAAAACGAAGGCACGCCGGAAATGATACAGCATCTCCCTGTACTGATTGTCATTATCCCGTTGTTATTCGCCCCTCTGTGCGTGTTGCTTCCGCGTGGCCGCTGGTCATGGTTTGTCGCGGCGCTGGGTTCGTTGGCTAGTTTTGCCATTGCCCTGAAAATGGCCTTTAATGTGAATCGTTATGGTCCGGTGGAATATTTTCTGGGCGGTTGGTTGCCGCCAGTGGGCATTGCATACCGCGTAGATGTGCTGGCCGCGTTCATGTTGGTATTGGTTGCGGGCAGTGCGACGGTGCTAATGGCTTATGCCTTGCGCACGGTGCCAGTGGAAGTGGGCCATGCGCGCGAACGCTCATTTTACGCCATGTTCTTGCTGTGCCTTGCTGGGCTTCTCGGCATGGTGGTAACGAATGATATTTTCAACATTTATGTGTTTTTGGAAATTTCATCGCTGGCCGCGTACGCCCTGATTGCCACGGCGCGTGACCGCAAATCGCTTACAGCAGCATTTGAATATTTAATACTCGGTACGCTGGGTGCTACATGTTACCTGATTGGCATTGGCTTGCTTTACATGGTAACCGGTACGCTTAACATTGCTGATATTGCTGCGCGCTTGCCGCAGGTTGGATTTGTGCGTCCGGTGCAGGCGGCATTTGCGTTTATCACGCTGGGCTTGCTCCTTAAAATTGCCGTGTTCCCGCTGCATGTGTGGCTTGCGAATGCATACACAAATAGCCCTAGTTTTGTGGCATCATTTTTGGCCGCAGTGGCCGCTAAGGTGAGTCTTTATGTCTTGATACGTATTTTGTATGACGTATTCGGTTGGGGCTTTTCATTTTCGGCGATGCCGCTTGAAGAAGTGCTATTGCTGCTTGGCGTGGCGGGTGTGCTGGTGGGGTCGCTGGTGGCAATATACGAGAAAAATCTGCGCCGCAGGCTCGCCTTCTCATCCATTTCGCAGATGGGTTATATTTTACTCGGGATTGGCCTTGCCACTTATTCGGGGCTTACTTTTGCACTGCTGCAAATGCTGACGCATGCGCTGGCTAAAACCGCGCTGTTTGTGGCAGTGGGCATGATGTTGTATCGCGCAGCGGCGACCCAGCTGGATGATATTCGCGGTCTTGGCAAAGTCATGCCAGCGACTTTTGCGGGATTTGCGCTGGCGGGTCTAAGCCTGATTGGCATTCCTGGCACAGCAGGCTTTATTGCCAAGTGGTATTTCCTTGCGGCGTTGATTGAAGGCGGGCATTGGGCATTGCTGGTGGTGGTGATTGCTTCCACGCTGATGGCGGTGGTGTATATCTGGCAAGTCATTGAGGTGGCATTTCTTGAAAAACGCCCTGCTGGCACGCCAGCACTGGAAGAAGCACCGCTTTCACAGCACGCTGCCTTGTGGACGCTGGTAGCCGCTAATATTTTCTTTGGGTTTAATACGCACTATTCACTCGACTTTATTCGCACGATTGCCCGCACATTGTTACTGCCTGGGGTTAGTTGATGCAATTTGCTTCAGTCGAATTCATCACCCTATTGCTACTGGCGATTCCACTGGTGGCTGCTGTTAGCAGCGTAGTTATTAAACAGCCCAACCTCCGTGAAGGTATTACGCTCACGCTGGCGACCGTGTGCTTTGTGAACGTAGCGAATTTATTTTTTCTGGCAGTGCGCGGGCTTGCGGGGCCAGTACGCGTGGCTACGTTTGAAAATGGGCTTTCCATTGAGTTTCTGGTAGATCCGCTGGGCGTGATCTTCGCGCTTGTGGCCTCTGGTTTATGGCTAGTGAGCACAGTGTATAGCATTGGGTACCTGCGTGCGAATGCTGAGCAGAATCAAGACCGTTTTTACTCCTTTTTTGCATTGTCGATTTTCGCCACGTTGGGCATTGCCATGGCCGGCAACTTGCTAACATTGTTCTTGTGCTATGAGGCGCTCACGCTGGCCACTTATCCGCTGGTCACGCATCACGGTACCGCCGAAGCACGTCGAGCAGGTCGCGTGTATATCGCTACATTGCTCGGGACATCGCTGGCATTTTTTGTGGTTGCGATTGTGTGGACATGGCTTATCGCCGGGACGCTCGATTTCACGGTAGGCGGTATTTTAAAAGATAAATGCCCGCCGCACATTGCCGGCATATTGCTGCTGCTTTTTGTGTTTGGTTCGGCAAAGGCGGCGCTTATGCCGCTGCACCGCTGGCTTCCGGCAGCCATGGTGGCGCCCGCGCCGGTTTCCGCATTGCTGCACGCAGTGGCCGTAGTGAAAGCAGGCGTGTTCACGATTGTAAAAATCATCGTATATGTTTTTGGCACGGAAAACCTGAAAGGCCTGATTGCTCAGGATTGGTGGGCGGGCGGCTGGTTGCCTTATGTGGCAGGTATCACGATTATTCTCGCCTCGATTGCCGCGCTGCGGCAGGATAATTTAAAGCTGCGGCTGGCCTATTCCACGGTAAGCCAATTGGGGTATGTGGTGATGGCTGTATCGCTGCTTTCGTCATTCGCTGTGGTGGCGGCTTCCTTCCACATTGTGGCGCACGCGCTGGGTAAAATAACCCTCTTCTTTGCAGCCGGTGCTATTTATACGGTGACGCATAAAACGAAGGTGTCGGAGCTAAACGGCATCGGCCACACCATGCCGTGGACCATGGCAGCCTTTGCCCTCGCTAGCCTTTCCATGATTGGTGTGCCGCCGCTGGCAGGGTTTGTGAGTAAGGTTTATCTTTTAATGGGCATCTTTGAAACCCGGCACTGGTTTGCCTTGGGCGTGGTGATTATCAGCACGCTGCTGAACGCGGCCTATTTTATGCCCATATTATGGCGGGCCTATAAAAAGCCAGCTGCCAAAGGTGCAGTGGTAAAAGAAGCGCCCACGCTGATGGTGGTGGCCATGGTGCTGACGGCAGGTGCTTCGGTTCTGCTGTTCCTGATGCCCGATATTTTCTTGTGGCTTGCTTCATTGCTGGTGGAATAAGGAAACGTACATGGCACAAAAAAAGAAAAATAAAAAAACGGTAAAGCGCTCTATCACAACAGACCAAACGCGCCTGCTGTGGGTGGTATTTGCCTCGGTGGTGATGCTTGTGCTGCTGCTGGATTTTTTTGTGGAACCGCATGCGGAATTCGGGCTTGAGGGCACGCGATTTTTTCATGCCTGGTTTGGCTTTGCAGCCTGTGCCGCCATTGTGGTGCTTTCCAAATGGCTGGGCGTAGTGCTGAAAAAGCCGGAAGATTTTTATAAGGATGAATCGCGATGATTCTAACGCCTGCTGCCATTTTAATTTTAGGTGCGGTTGCAGTGTATGCCGCGACCCCTGCTGTGCGCCGCGTGTTGGTCGTGTTGCTGCCACTGCTTGCACTCGCGGCTATCTGGTTGCAGCCGACGAATGCCGCACAAGTGCTGCACATTGCGGGTATTGATTTACTTACTTATCACGTGCATCCGTTCTCACGGCTGTTTGCCACGGCCTTTGCACTGGTGGCGCTGATGGGCGGTGTTTTTGCGATGAACATTGCCTCGCGAACCGAGCTTACTGCGGCAACTGTGTATGCGGGTGGTGCATTGGGCGTGGCATTTGCAGGCGACCTGATTGCCATGTTTGTTTTCATTGAGATAATGGCGCTGGCTTCCACGGTGATTATCTGGTGCGGTGGCCGTCCGCGCTCGGGCGCAGCAGGGCTGCGCTATGCATACATGCATTTGTTTGGCGGTGTGCTGCTGCTGGCGGGAATTACGGCGCATATTGTTTCTGGCGCTAGCACTGCCATGGCACCGATGATTGTTTCATGGGGCAACATAACGGGCGCAGAGCCGATGGGCCTGCCTCAGCTTGCGGCATGGCTGATGTTGGCGGGTGTGCTCTTGAATGCCGCGGCGCCACCATTTTCAGCATGGCTGGCTGACAGCTACCCCGAAAGCTCGCCTTCCGGCATGGTATTCCTTTCCGCCTTCACCACGAAAACAGCGGTATTTATTCTGCTAACGCTTTTTGCTGGTAATCGCGTGCTGGTGCCGATTGGCCTTATCATGGTGTTCTACGGCATTTTCATGGCGATGCTGGAAAATGATATGCGCCGTATTCTGGCGTATAGCATCGTGAATCAGGTGGGCTTAATGGTGGTGGCGGTTGGCATCGGCACTGAGCTGGCGCAATATGGCGCTGCTGCGCACGCCTTCTGCCACATTATTTACAAAGCCTTATTGATTATGAGCGCCGGTTCCGTGTTGGTGATGACGGGCAAAAGTAAATGCACTGAACTGGGCGGGCTATACCGCAGCATGCCGCTGACCACGCTGTGCGGCATTGTGGGGGCGATTTCCATTTCTGCCTTCCCGCTGACTTCCGGCTTTGTGAGCAAGTCACTGATTTCATCTGCCGCTGCAGAACAGCATTTGGCCGTGACATGGTTTTTGCTGGCAGCAGCGAGTGCAGGTGTGTTTCTGCATGCGGGGATTAAGTTTCCGTGGTTTGTGTTTTTCCAGAAAGATTCCGACCTCCGTCCGTCAGATCCGCCTAAAGCAATGCGCATTGCAATGCTGCTGGCAGTGGTGGGCTGTATTCTGCCGGGCATTGCGCCGTCGCTGTTCTACAAGCTGCTGCCAGGTGCGGTGGGTTATATGCCTTACACGGGCGCGCATGTGGTGTCGCAGTTGCAGCTACTTCTTTTCTCGGCGCTGGCATTTTTCCTGCTGCTGCCGCTGATGAAACGTACGAACACGATTTCGCTGGATATGGATTGGCTCTATCGCGTGCTGCTACTGAAGCTACTGCGCGCAACTGAAACCGCTTGGAACAATATCGTAGCGGCACTGCAGATGGTGGTGATGGCGCTGTGGCATTATCTGCAATCTGCTGCGTATGCGCTGGCCGCACCGCGGCGCGTGCTTGCAGGCAATTGGGGCGTGGGCTTTTCAGCCTTTTTGCTGGCGGTGATGCTGCTGGCGTTCTTGTTGGTGTATTTGGTGCAGCACCAGAATTAGGCGCGCAGCTTCTTCACGATTCCCGTGGTGCTCTGGCCTTTGGACAATTTCGCAAGATGCACCTTGCCGCCATAGCTTTGCACAAAATCGGCACCCACGACTTTTTCAACCGTATAGTCTGCGCCCTTGATAAGCGTATCGGGGCGAATGGATTTTATCAGCTCTATCGGCGTATCCTCGCGGAACAGCAGTACCATATCCACCGCTTCTAATGAGGCGAGCACTAGCGCGCGGGCCATTTCGTTCTGCACGGGGCGCTCGGGCCCTTTCAGGCGGCGCACGGAATCATCACTGTTCAGGCCGACGACAAGCTTGTCGCATTTTGATTTTGCCTGCTCCATGAGCGAGACGTGGCCGGGGTGAATCAAATCAAAGCAGCCGTTAGTGAAGCCAATGCGGTGACCCTGGTCGCGCCAGTGCGAAAGTAGTTTGAGGCCTGCAGCGCGGGGTAATATTTTACGGGTGCCGGAAGCAAGGTTCTGAGTGAGCAATGCGGTTTTAAGCTCGGTGCGCGTAACGGCAGCCGTGCCGAGGCGCCCAACCACAATGCCCGCAGCCATGTTGGCAAGCTGCACGGCATCTTCCATGCCAAGGCCGCTGGCAAGACTTAAGGCCAGCATTGCAACAACGGTATCACCCGCGCCGGAAACGTCGAATACTTCCTGCGCAATGGTTGGCACGTTGAGCGTTGTGCCTTTTGCGCGCACCAGCATCATGCCATGTTTGCCGCGCGTGACGAGCACGGCGCCAAAGCCATGCTGCTTGATGAGCTGACGTGCGGCACGCGTCACTTCTTCCGTGGTGCCAGTGGCAAGACCAGTGGCAGCGGCGAGTTCTTTGGCGTTAGGGGTGATGATGGACGCGCCTTTGTAATAGCTGAAGTCTTTTTGTTTCGGGTCAACGATAACGGGGATGCCGAGTTTCTTGCCCGTAGCAATCGCATCTTTCACCACGGCGGGCGTGAGGACGCCCTTGGCATAGTCAGAAAGCACAATGGCGCCGGACTTTGTAGCCAGATCGCGCACCAGGCGGATCACTTTTTGTTCGGTGTCTTTTGCGAGGGCTTCGGCGCTTTCTTTATCGGCGCGCAACAACTGCTGATTGCCTGCAATGTAGCGGGTTTTAATGGCAGAGAGGCGGTCTTTTTCAGCCTGAAGGTAACTTTCAACCTGTGCTTCTTCACGCAGTAAGGTGGCAAGTTTTTTGGCAGTATCGTCGCGTCCGACCGCAGCAATAAAATGGCTGCTGCCACCCAAAGAGGCTACGTTGCGCACCACGTTACCGGCACCACCGAGCATGTGGCTTTCACGCGTGATTTGCAGCACGGGCACCGGTGCTTCTGGTGAAATGCGTTCAACGCTGCCATAGATGAAATAATCTAAAATCAAATCACCCACGCACAGCACGTTGGCCTTGCTGCTGAAGGATTCTACTGCTTGCGAAAGATGCTCAAGGTCTGCGACTGCCATGCTTGTCCCTTACTGACAACTGCATCAGTGTAGCAGAAAAAATCTGTGGTCTTACGCAGATTTTTTCTTCGAAGATGATTTGCTATCGTCTTTTTTTGCTTCGCGCTGCGCTTTTTCTTCAAGGCGCTTCATGCCTTCTTGCGCCTTAGAAACAGCGGCATGCAAATCAGTCTGCGTGCACAGGCCGAGCAGCACGGGGTCGCGCGGACGAATGTTCGTCATGTTCCAGTGCGAGCGGTCACGAATTGCCTGAATGGTGGTTTTCGTGGTGCCGATTAGCTTAGAAATTTGAGCATCGCTGACTTCTGGATGGGTTTTCACAATCCATGCGATGGCATCTGGCTTATCCTGACGACGTGCCACAGGTGTGTAGCGGCCTTTATTCTTTTTCTGCTGGGCTTTCAGATAGTCTGCCGTGGTGCTGACCATTTTAAGGCGCACGCTGCCATCGGCTTCGGCGCGGCGAATTTCTTCTGCCGTGAGCTGGCCTGCCGCAACTGGGTCAACGCCCATGATGCCTGTTGCTACGTCGCCATCGGCAATGCCTTTGACTTCAAGCGGGTGCATGCCGCAAAAATCTGCCACCTGATCAAAAGTCAGGGTGGTGTTTTCAATGAGCCATACAGCGGTTGCTTTAGGCATGAGTGGCAGGTTCATGGGTTGCTCCATTTTTTATGTAAAACAAGTTTTTCTAAGGAAAACTGCGCCAAATTTGGCAAAAGAGAGGCCTGTTTTACCCGCCTTTTGGGGGGGCTGTCAAGCCAAAGAATTGCAAGGCAGGTAAGGCGCGGTTATTTCGCGTTTGACAAGCTTTAGGGAAGCACCTATAAAGATGCCCTGTTTTCTAGGGCCCTGTTCTGAAGGGTCATGATGTGGGGGCATAGCTCAGCTGGGAGAGCACCTGCTTTGCAAGCAGGGGGTCAGCGGTTCGATCCCGCTTGCCTCCACCAAAACACCTTATAACACACTGTTTTTCAATACTTATTTCAATAGATACAATTTTACCCATCCGGTTAACGGTTTGTTAACCGTGTGATGGTAGCCTTGTTGTAGTGGTAATTGTTTGTATTAGGGCCTATGGCAGCCGCAGAAACACAGCGTATTGCAGAGATAAAGGTAAAGCTTAGCCAGCTTTCGCAGGCATTCAGCGTACCCGAAAGCGTGGGGCTTGGTGCGCTTAACGTGTATATTGTTAATGGCGCACCGGAAATGGTGCTGAATCCTGATACTGGCCAAAGCCAGCCTTATGGCGAATGGCTTGCGCTGCAAAGCGACCTTGCCAGCCTCGAAAAACTGCTAGCAGCGATTGAAGAAAAAGGCATTAATCTGGATGGCGAGCGAGTGGATATCCCGATGCGTGTGCCAAGCGGTCCTGCACCAGAGGTTACTGCGCCGGCAGGTGAAGAACAGGTGGATGTTACCTTGGGTGTGCCTGATATGCGCCGCGATTTGGTGCAGGCCACATTCCGCGAGGCGGAAAAAGAATTACAGCAGGTGATTGCGGATACGAAAACAGTTCCCGAGTCACTTGAAGTATTTACCAAACTAAATGGCGATGCCCGTGTTGCCGTAGAGCAGATGTTTAAAGACCCGTTTAAAACGGGCAACAACGATGAGCGTGCAACGCCGATTTACCGTGGTTATAAACAGCCCGATGGTAGCGTGACGCGTGGCCAACTGATTGTGCAATATCCACCGCAGTCACTGGAAGCAGTGCTGGGCGGTATGAAGCCTGAAACAGTGACGGCACTGGGCGCAGAAGTAAATGCGCTGGTTGCTGACAAAGACAATGTGCCCGACGCGCTACCGGGTAAAATTAAAATGCTGGCGGAACAAGGCACTCCTGAAGAAAAAAAGGCACTCAAGGATATTTTCCAGCGCCATGGAGCAAAGTTGAATCTGGAAGGCGCAGAGATTACCGCACAGCGTGAGGAGCCGTTTGAATCCTATGTTCAGAAGCAGCCAGATGGTGTGGTGGCACCCGTAGCGCAGCAGCTTGGTGGTGGTGTAGCATCACAAAAACAGGCAGGTGAAAAAGATGCCGCCGCTGGCGCGGATGCTGCCGCGGAACGCGAAAAAGCAGAAGCAGAAAAAGAGAAACTAGAGCAGGCTGCTGCGGTAAATAATGAAGCCGTAAAACTGCATGACTACACGGATATTTATGATGATACGCTGAAACTCGGCAGGAAGCGTGGCATGCATTCGATGGGCCTGGGTGTTGGCATTGCCACCGTTGGTGTGCTGGCAGTGTTAGGCATGCCAGCGTTCGGCATCGGCTTGTTTGCGATTGGGAGCACATTAGCAGGGCGTTATATTGGCGAAGGCCTAGGCGCCCGTGCGGCGGAAGATCAGGCGTTAGAAAACGTCATCATGGCGATGACGGTGGACCTTGCAAAGCTTTCACCCGAAAAACGTGAAGAAATGTTGAACGATGAGCTTTCTCGCTTTGGTAACCGCAAATGCTCTGGCGCATTGCGTGCCCGAGTACAAGAGATGCTTGAGGCAGCAGATAAGCTTCCAAAAGATAAAGATGCGCTAAGTGAGATTGATCGGCAAGTCATGGCGCAGATTGATCACTCGCGCCGTGAAGCCCCAGTAGACCCAGAGCACGCAAAATGGGTTAAATATGGGACCCTTGGTACGCTCGCCGTGACAACATTGGCTGTTGCTGCGCCCGCGCTGGCTCCACTTGTTTTACTGGGTGCAACACCGGAAATATTGTCGTTGGTTGCAGCGCCAGTTGTTGGCACGCTCACCGCGGCAACGCTTGGGCACTCGGCAGGCGCTTTTGTCGGTACGATGGCAACAGAACGCGGCGCTGAAAGCAAACTCGCAAAAGGCAGTGCAGAATCCTTATCTGAACTAGACCCTCAAAAACGTCAGCAGGTGCTAGACGGGCTTTCGCATATTTTCCCAGACTCAAGCATGAAAAAAATAGAGCAGGCTTTAGATGATAAAATTCCTGAGCGCCGTAACACAAGCAGTGCTTCTGCCACGGTAGAGTCACCGATCATTGCTTCTCCGCTGGTTGCAAATCAGCGAGTGGTAGAAGAATATGCGCATAACGTAGCAGGTGAAAATGCAGCGCTGGGTTCCGCTATCAAAAGTTTTGCAACAGGTAGAACGCAGCTTCAGGATATAGATGATGTTGTACGCCACATTGTGAATTCAGCCGAGAAGGGTGAGCCCGTGCCGGGTGAGGTGGTAGAAGCTATTTCCAAGCTCGCGCAGCATGCGAATAATCTTGGCGCGGTGGAAGCCATCATGCGTGCGAAAGAACAAGACCTTACTGCTACAGGTGGCCGCGGCGCAGCCTAAGAGGCCGCGCAGGCATCTTCAATGTGAAGTTCTACGGAAACATTTCCCATCCAGCGGTTGATGCGCGGGCGTGCAGCCAGATGCACATCTTTGCCTGCGCCTTGTAGCAATAAACTACCGAGTGGGCTGGCGGCTTCACGGAAGGCGACGGCTTTAATGCGCGCTTTGTGGCTGCCTTCTGGCCCGCCATCGGTCAGTACGGCACGGACATGGTTTTCTCCCACGATATCGCATTTGATAATACGCAGGTAAGGCACGAAGAAAAGCGGTTGCGGGTTGCCCGTGCCATAAGGTGCCAAAGCTTCAAGTTGTTCCATCAGCGCAGGCGTGATGGCCTGCGGCGGCAAAATAGCATCGGCTTTTAGCGCGCGCGCTGCGAGAGCATCTTCCACATGCGATTTCAGGCGCGATGTCATGAATTCCGTAAAGGCGGAGAGCTGCCCTTCTTCCACCGTGAAGCCTGCCGCCATGGCATGCCCGCCGCCTGCGACCAATAACCCCGCCATGCGCGCAGCGGTGATAGCAGAGCCCATATCCACACCTACGATGGAGCGCGCGGAGGCCTTGCCCACGCCCTGATCCATCGCCACGATCGCGGTGGGTTTGTTATAGGCTTCTTTGATTCTGCCAGCCACAATGCCAATCACGCCCGGGTGCCAGCCCTGTTTGGCGATAATCAGCACCTGCTGATTTCTCATTTTTTCTGCCATGCTCAGCGCTTCTTCCAGCACTTGCTTTTCTACCGCCTGCCGCTCACGGTTATGGACATCCAATTGGCGCGCGAGTGTAACGGCTTCTTCGGCATCGTCGGTGGAAAGGAGGCGTGCGCCGATATGCGAACTGCCAACGCGCCCACCCGCATTGATGCGGGGGCCGAACACAAAACCGGCATGGTACACGCTGGGTGCTTCTTCTAGTTTGGCAACATCGGCCAGTGCGGCAAGGCCGATGTTACGGCGTTGCGCCATGACTTTAAGCCCTTGCGAGACAAAGGCGCGGTTGAGGCCTGTGAGCGTCATCACGTCGCACACCGTGCCGAGTGCAACTAAATCGAGCAGGTTCAGCAATTGCGGTTCATGGCGCAAACGGTAATGCCCGCTTTCGCGCAGCATACGGTTGGTGGCCACGGCGAGCAAAAAGCTGACGCCTGCGGCACATAAATTACGCAGCGGTGTATCTTCATCCACGCGGTTCGGGTTCACCACGGCAATTGCATCCGGCACCCCGCCATCCGACAGATGGTGGTCGATAACAATCACATCAAGCCCCATTTTTTTTGCCGCCTCTAAGGGGCCATAGGCTACGGTGCCACAATCCACCATTACCACCAGTTCAGCGCCTTCGCCTTTCAGCGTTTTCAGTGCCGCTTCACTGGGGCCATAGCCTTCGATGATGCGGTCAGGGATATAAATGCGCGGCTCGGCACCGCCCGCTTCGGTAATAAAGCGATAGAGCAGGGCGCTGCTGCTGGCGCCATCCACATCGTAATCACCAAAAATGGCGATGGATTTTTGCCCGCGAATGGCATCGGCCAGTGCGGTTCCGGCTTTGGCCATATCTTTTAAGTGCAGCGGATCGGGCAGTTGCGATTTAATGCTGGGGTTTAAAAACTCCGGCGTGGTTTCTACCGTGTTGCCACGGCTGGCTAAAATGCGGCAGACAATATCCGGTAGGTCATATTTTTGGCGCAGCGCGAGCGCCATGCGTTCATCTGCATCGGCAAGTTGCCAACGATTACCTTTCACCGAAAGCGTCAGGCTTTCAGTGAAATCAGAGGTGCGGTGTGTCAGTGGCGCAAGGGGCATGGTTCCATTCTAAACCCCAAGATGTATCAATGCCAAGTGTTAGTGGACAGTGATGCCGTGCGGCGCAGGCTTGGTTTTTAAAATGCCCAGCGCGTGCGGCAGCAGGGCTTCGGCCCATTGGCGATACATTTCAGGCTTGTAGTGCACGCCGCGCGCATCAAAATATTCCAGTGCGTGCATAGGGCTACCATTGCCCTGCACAATCACCGGCAGTTGGGTGGTGATGCTATGAATATCCACCAATGTGGCGCGTTTTTTCTCAGGCAGTTTGGCGTTAAATGTTTTCACCATGTTGGCGATAGCAAGATTGTAGCGCTCCACAAAATGCTGAATGCCTTGCGGCGTGTTGAATTCCGGCTTGGATTGTTCGTGTAGTTTCACAAAGCCGCATGTGCCACGGTTCGCTAGGCTTTTCGGGTTGTGTGCATCCGGCGCATGGCCGAAGGCAGGCAGGTTCATCACCAGCACGCGGCTGGCATCACCACCGGCGAGGCGGCGGGTGCGCTCTAGCAGCATGCTGTATTGTTCTTTAAATACCGGAATATAGTTGCCAATCATCACATCGTTCACGCCCACGAGCAGCGTGACGAGGTCGTAGTCATACACAGTTTTGCCATGCTCGGGGTCAGTCACGTTCAAGCCAGGGATGGCTTCATCGAGCCCGCCTTTCAAGGTTTCCGCTTTCCAGCCGCCTTTGGCAACGATTTTAATGTGAGATTGCGGTGCACCGTTTTCGCGCAGCAAATCCGCCAGCTGCTGAATGTAACGCTCTTCAGGGGTAATGCTTTGCCCCGCCGTGTAGGAATCGCCCAGTGCAAGGATTTTGATCATGCACGCGCTCCTTTGGTGCTAATCAATTTCAAGCTTGCGCGTGAAATTATGCTCAGCATGAATGATACGCGTGGTGCCGGTTTTGGAACGCATCACCATCGAATGCGTGCGCGCGCCGCCGGGGAAGCGTTCTACACCTTGCAGCATCCAGCCTGAGGTTACGCCCGTGGCAGCAAACATCACATCGCCCTTGGCCATTTCTTCCGTGACGTAGATTTTCTTGAGGTCGCTGATGCCCATGCGCTTGGCGCGTTCCATCTGCGCTTTATCGTTATTGAATACAAGGCGGCCTTGCATCTGCCCGCCTGTGCTGCGCAGTGCTGCAGCGGCGAGTACACCTTCTGGTGCGCCGCCAATACCAAGGTACATATGTACACCTGTATCCGCACGCGTAGTGGCGATAATGCCCGCTACGTCACCATCCTGAATCAGCTGAATGCGTGCGCCGCTTTCGCGCACTTTGGCAATCAATTCTTCATGGCGCGAACGCTGGAGAATAATCGCAACGAGGTCAGACACGTCGCATTTTTTGGCCTTCGCGAGATTCTTAAGATTTTTTTCCGGTGAGTCATCAATGTTCACCACGCCTTCAGGTAGATTTGCACCGACGGCGATTTTTTCCATGTATACGTCGGGCGCATGTAAGAAGCCGCCTTTTTCAGCGAGTGCCACCACGGCCAATGCGTTTGGGCCACCCGTGGCGCAAATGGTTGTGCCTTCTAAGGGGTCAAGCGCCACATCCACTTCCGGGCCATTGCCGCTGCCCACTTTTTCGCCGATATAGAGCATCGGGGCTTTGTCGCGTTCGCCTTCGCCGATGACGACAGTGCCGTCAATCGAGAGCGTATTTAGCATTTGGCGCATGGCGTTTACGGCGGCCTGGTCGGCGGCCTTTTCATCGCCAAGGCCCATGAATTTTGAGCAGGCGAGTGCCGCCGCTTCAGTCACGCGTGCGGCTTCCATCGCATAGTTGCGGTCGAGCGTGTAAGTCTCGTTCTTTGGCGGAGCGGTAATTTTGCTGGCGCTGGTTTTCATGGCAGTACCCTTTCGCTTTTGGCTCATAGTTTTTCAATCCGAATCACGTTGGGCTCACCCAGTACATAACCCAATTTACTGATTTTTTTAAGTGCTTTTCGCATGGCGGCTTCTGTGGTGCTGTGGGTGACCAAAATCACCTGTGCGGTTTTGCCTTGTGTGGAAGAGGGTTGTACCACGCGTTCCACACCGATTTTTTCACTGCCTAAAGCCTTGGTAATGCCCGCGAGTACGCCCGGTTTGTCCATGACATTGAGATTGATGTAATAAGCACCTTCGCGTGCCAAAATATCGGTGAAGGGCTGCGCTTTGAGTGCGGCTGCTTTAATGCCGAACGTGTGTGTGCCGCGCCCTGCGGCGATATCCACAAGGTCTGCCACCACGGCAGAAGCGGTTGGGCCTTTGCCCGCGCCCGCGCCTTCTAAGAATAAGCCGCCGAGCGAGTCGCTTTCTACTGCTACGGCGTTCAGCACGCCCTCCACCCGCGCAATGGGGGAGGAAAGTGGCACCAGCGCCGGATGCACACGCTGCTCGATGCCTTTGGCCGTAAGGCGTGCAATGCCCACTAAGCGGATGCGATACCCTAAATCACGTGCGTGGTCGATGTCAGCCAATGTGATGCGGCGAATGCCTTCAACATACATATGCTTTACATCTACCGGCACACCAAAGGCGATAGAGGTGAGAATGGAAAGTTTGTGTGAGGCATCCACACCATCAATATCAAAACCGGGGTCGGCCTCAGCATAACCCAGCGCTTGCGCTTCTTTCAGCACGTCGTCGAATGCGCGGCGGCCACGCTCCATGTTGGTGAGGATGTAATTGCAAGTGCCGTTTAAAATGCCCGCCACGCGAGAAATGCGATTGCCGGCGAGGCCTTCTTTCAGTGTTTTTAAAATTGGGATGCCGCCTGCAACAGCCGCTTCGCACTGCAAACGCACACCATTTTTTTCAGCAAGCTTTGCCAGCTCCACACCATGTTTTGCAATCAGCGCCTTGTTCGCGGTGACGACATGTTTTTTATTGTTCAGTGCTTGTTTGCACAAGGCATAGGCTACGCCATCTGCGCCGCCAATCAGTTCTACCACGACATCCACATTTTTATCGGTAGCGAGTTTCGTGGCATCGGTGTGCCAGTTCACGCCCTTTAAGCTGACGCCGCGCTTTTTATTTTTGCTGCGTGCAGAAACGGCAGTGATGGCAATCGGCTGGCCCGCGCGCGCATTCACGAGCGCGGCTTTTTTGGTGAGGATTTCAGCGACCCCGCCACCGACGGTGCCAAGGCCTGCAATGCCAATACGCAAAGATTTTACTGCCATGATATTTACGCGGCCTTCTGCTGGAGCACGTGCTTGATGTTGCGGATGGCTTGGCGTGTGCGGTGCACGTTTTCAATCAGCGCGATGCGCACGTGGCCGTCGCCATGCTTACCAAAGCCAAGCCCCGGCGCCACGGCCACTTCAGCCTTGGTGATGAGCATTTTAGAAAATTCTACCGAACCCATATGGCGGAATTCCGGCGGAATCGGGGCCCAGATGAACATGGAAGCTTTGGGCGATTCCACTTTCCAACCTGCCTCATTGAGGCCTTTTACCAGTACGTCGCGGCGTTCTTTGTAGATGCCACGCAGCTCCGCCACGCATTCCTGCGGGCCATTGAGCGCGGCGGTTGCAGCAACCTGAATCGGCGTGAAGGCACCGTAATCCAGATACGATTTGATTTTTTTTAGCGACGTGATGAGGTCTTTATTGCCGCAGGCAAAACCAATGCGCCAGCCTGCCATGGAATAGGTTTTCGAGATGGTGGTAAATTCAATCGCGATGTCTTTTGCTTTTTTCACCTGCAGGATGGAGGGCGGCGGATTGCCGTCAAAATACAGCTCGCAGTAAGCGAGGTCTGAAATAATAATCACGCCGTGGTGATGGCAAAAATCCACCAGCTCTTCGTAAAAGGCGAGGCTGGTCACTTCCGCCGTGGGATTGCACGGGAAGTTGACGACCACGGCCAACGGCTTGGGCGTAGAATTCTCTACGGCGTTTTTCAACTGCGTCATGAAATCATTTTCCGGCGTGCTGCTTTCAAAGTCGCGAACCATGTATTGCACGGAGGCTTCGGCAATGATGAATCCGAACGCATGAATCGGATAACTGGGGTTCGGCACTAAAATCACGTCACCCGGGCGGGTGATAGCGTTCGCAAGATTTGCGAGGCCTTCTTTTGAACCGATGGTAACACAGATTTCCGTTTCAGGGTCGAGGCCCACATTGAAGCGGCGCTCGTAATAGGCAGCCTGTGCCTTCCTGAGGCCCGGAATACCCATCGAAATAGAATAACGGTGGCTTTTGGGGTCCAAAATCGTTTCGCGCAGCTTTTCCACGATGTGTGGCGGGGTCGGCGAATCGGGATTTCCCATGCCGAAATCGATGATGTCGATATCGTTCTTGCGCGCCGCCGCTTTCACCTTGTTCACTTCAGCGAAAACATAAGGCGGCAGGCGGGTAATGCGGTAAAAATCGTTCTTCATGGCGTATCCATTTGTGGGAGCGCCTTTGTGTATAGCGCGTTCTTTGCCTAAGGTGAAGGGTCTAAATGGAAAAAATGTAGGATTTATTCGGCGGGGTAAACGTTCTGAAAGTAGCTGTAGCCGTAGTAGCTGCTATCTTCGGGTCCGCCGATGGTGGGCTGCTGATGCCGGTACGCCGGATTAAAGCGGCTGCCGACCTCGCGGCGCTTGGGGCGCGGTTTGGCAATTTCCTTCGGGGTGAAGTCGGGGTGGTTTACCTTCGGGCGGTTGTCGTATTTAAAGGGGTTGAGCAGGAAAGGTTCTTCGCTGAACAAGTCGGGGTCGGTGGCATAGCCCACCTCGTTCATGGCGGTAACGTTGCTGTGGCCTACCCCATCCGGAATTTCTGGTGTGCCGAACTCGTGCGTGGGTTCGGGCTTAAAGGTGGTGTCCTTCGGCGGCGGGATATAGCCAAACACTTCTTCATCGGGTCCATCGATAAAGCCGCGCGGGTCTGGCGTATCTTGCAGCGGAACGCCGGTGAGGCCGATATATTCATATAAATGGTCGCGCGGCTCAGGGTTATTATCTTTCGCCACATAGCCTTCCGGCTTCATTTTGATGGCACCTTCAATCTGCGATTCCATGCCCGGTGGTTTGATGATGGGTAAAGCTGCCGCCTCTTGTGTTTGCGGTATGGTTTGTGGCGGTATCATGTCAGGTGAGCGAGCGCTTAAAGCGGGTGCAAACGGGTCGGCACTCGGTTGCGGAATGCGGCTGGCGAGCGGTTTTGGCATATCCGTTGGTGGTGCAATGGGTGGTGCGTTGCTCGCAACGGGTGGCGGCGCGGGCTGCCACGGCAGGGTTTCTTCTTGTTTTACAATATCCGGCGCATCTGATTTTGGTAGTGGTGGCAACGGTGCGGCCATGCCTGAACCTTCTGGAGCAGTGGTGCGTGCGCTGGGCATACTCGCGCCTTCTTCGCCACCATTCATGCCAACGGGCGGCTCCCACTCCGGCTCTTCCGTGGCGGGCATTGGAACAGGCAGCGGAACAGGCCATTCCTGCTCTTCATTGAGTAATTCGAGGTGGTAGACTAGCCCTGAAGAGGCGCTAGATTTAAGAGTTTTTTTTTCCGTCAGGGACGCAAAGATTGGAAAATTCAGTGCGCCGGAAGGTTTAAATGCGGGTGGCGTAGGGGGTGGGGCACCGGTTGGCAATGGCGGCACTGCAGAGGGTGTTACCGAGGGCGCTGGCGCAGCAGAAGGCTGCGTGCCGAACATTTGCTGCTGCTGCGTGTTGGCGTTGTTCAGATCTTGTTCCATTTTCTGGCGGTTTTGCGTGGCATCCTGCTTAATGGCCTGCACGTCAGGGCTGGTAGGGACGCTATACAGTGTGGGGTTTGAAGGTGCCGGTTCTTCCGGCAGCATCAGTCCCTGCGCGTCACGCACATCGGCAGGTAGGGGAGCGCGTTGCTGGTAGGCAGGCTTCATTAACTCGTTATTGAAGACGGGCTTTTTGTAGCTTTTGGGCATATTTTTCGGGTTTTCCGCCGGCGCTTGGCGCGGGTCAATCACCTTGTATTCCTGCTCGACCATAATGTCGTCATAGAGCGGTACTTGTGTAATATCGAGGCGGTAGCAACCAGCGAGGAATAGGCTGGCGCTGCTGAGCACGCTCGCCGTCACCAAGAATTTTTTATACACACCGACTGCCATGACTCTAAAGCCCCTAAGTGGCTGAACACACAAAAGAAGTATGCCTTAAGCGAGGGCATTACGTCAAGCATACGCTTGCGCGGATTTTGTTTTGGGGCTTGCTACTGGCCCGGCCAGGGTGGTGGCGCTGGCATGGCTGGAGGCTGGCCGCCATATTGCGGGGCTTGCCCTGGAGCGCCAGGAATAGCCTCCTCCTCACCGTAACCGGGCGGTGCAGAAGGGATGTTGCTTGGGTAACCTGGCGGCACCCCACCGGCTTGCGGGGGTTGGCCGTAAGCAGGGCTTGGATTATAAGCGGGTTGTGCGGGAGGCATGCTAGAAGGAGAGGTGCCATACGCATCGTTTGCACCGCGGCGCGGTTGCTGGGTCACAGCTTGCGTTTTATCCTTGTCACCATACATGCTGTCATAAGTGGGCATCGTTTTATTTGCCCAGTCACTGACACCGTTAATCCAACTGCAAGAGCTAAGGGTGCAAGCGCAAAGTCCGGTGAAAGCAAGGGTACGCAGGGAAAAAAGACGGGCCATAAGATGCCTTTAACTTGTGAGTGATACGGGTTTTGTGCTACTTATGCAGCAGCGTGGCGCGTAGGATACCACGCCAAATCAAAAAAAATAGTGGGAAATGATGTCAGCAGAGCGCAAAGCCGAAGAATACACACAGTATATTGCCGATGCCACGGCGCGCTGCCAGCAATTGCTGCGCGACTTTGTGGAAAAGCAAGGCGATAAAAACTTCCGCGCGTTAGAGGGGGGTGATGCAGCACCCATGCCCGCACTGCCGCTGGCTGCCACCCGCGTGATGGTGGATGTGCTTTCGCGCCTTGCCGCCAACCCGCACAAGCTGATGCAAATGCAGATGCAGTATTATTACGAAATGGCGCGCATCGCCGGCAATAGCTGGATGCGGCTTTTGGGTGAAACCACCACTGACCTTTACAGCGCCGGTGAAAAAGACCGCCGCTTTAAAGACAGCGCGTGGACCGAAAATGCAATGTTCGATTTTTTAAAACAATCCTACCTTTACACAGGCGAATGGGTGCGCAACACGCTCAAAGAAGCCGAAGGCGTGGATGAAAAAACCCGTGGCCGCGCCGATTTTTACGCGCGCCAGTTTATGGACGCATTATCGCCGAGTAATTTTTGGTTCTCAAACCCTGAGGTGCTACGCAAAGTGGTGGAAACCAAAGGCGAAAGCCTTGTGCGCGGTTTTGAAAATCTGCTGAAGGACATGGAAAAAAGCAGCCTCGTGCCGAATATCGACATGACGGCGCCGAATGCTTTTTCCGTGGGTCGCGACATTGCCATCACGCCGGGCAAAGTGGTGTTTCAGAATGATTTGCTGCAGCTGATTCAATACAGCCCATCGACGAAAGAAGTCTATAAAACGCCGGTGGTGATTGTATCGCCGTGGATTAATAAATATTACATCCTCGATTTAAAGCCGGAAAATTCCCTCATCAAATGGCTGGTGGACCAAGGCCACACGGTGTTCATCACCAGTTGGGTGAACCCTACCAAAAAACACGCGAATAAAGGCTTTGATGATTACATGCTGGACGGCGCGAATGCCGCCATTGACGCGGCACTGAAAGCCACGGGCGAAACGCAGGCCAACGTGTTTGGTTATTGCATCGGCGGCACCCTGACGGCGTGCCTGCTGGCGTATCTTAAAACCAAAAAGCAGGAACAGAAGGTGAAGTCCATCACCTTCCTCACCACACTGACGGACTTTTCAGAACCCGGCGAACTCGGTGTGTTTATTGATGAAGCGCAGATTTCTTCCATGGAACAAAGCATGGCGGAAAAAGGCTACCTCGATGGCGATGAAATGGCCTTCACTTTCCGCATGCTGCGCAGCAACGAACTCATCTGGAGCTTCGTGGTGAATAATTACCTGCTGGGGCAAACGCCATTCCCGTTCGATTTGCTCTATTGGAATATGGATTCCACGCGCATGGCCAAAGCGATGCATAGTTTTTACCTGCGCAATATGTATCTGCACAATAAGTTGATAAAACCAAATGGCATCACTCTGGCAGGTGTGAAGATTGATTTGCGCAATATCGATGCGCCCACCTACATGCTTTCCACCGAGCTTGACCATATCGCGCCGTGGAAATCCACCTACGCCGCCACGCATATTTTCAAAGGGCCGATTCGCTTTGTGCTTTCGGGCAGCGGGCACGTGGCAGGCATCGTAAATCCGCCGGTGAAAAATAAATATGGCTATTGGGCCACTGAATCCAAACACTTCCCCAAAACACCGGAAGAGTGGCAGAAATCCACCAAGCCGCACGAGGGTAGCTGGTGGCTGGATTGGCAGGAATGGGTGACAAGCCACGGCTTTGCCGGCGCAAAAGTGAAGGCCCGCACACCGGGCAGCGGTGCGCTCAAAGCGATTGAAGACGCACCGGGTTCCTACGTGAAGGTGAAATAGGTTTTTGCTATCGGCAAAAATCTGGTATTGGTACGGCGTTTTAATCTAACGACATTACTTTGCATCTTATGAAACTCTCCCGTTATTTCCTGCCTGTTTTGAAAGAAGATCCATCTGAGGCGCAGATTGCGTCGCATAAACTCATGCTGCGCGCAGGGCTGATTCGCCAGCAGGCCGCGGGCATTTACACATGGCTGCCGCTTGGCCTTGCCGTGCTCGACAAGGTGGAAAGCATCGTGGCGCGTGAGCTGGATGCCGCAGGTTGCGTGCGTGTGCTGATGCCGACTTTGCAGCCGACCGAGCTGTGGAAAGAATCCGGCCGCTATGATGCGCTGGGAAAAGAAATGCTGCGCTTTAAAGACCGCGCCGACCGCGAGCTGCTGTACAGCCCCACGAATGAAGAAATGATTATCGATAACTTCCGCGCCTTCGTGAAAAGTTACAAGGCGCTGCCGCTGAACCTGTATCAGATTAACTGGAAATTCCGCGACGAAGTGCGTCCGCGTTTCGGCGTGATGCGCGGCCGCGAATTTTTGATGAAAGACGGCTATTCGTTCCATACGGATATTGAAGACGCCAAGCGCGAATACTTCAAAATGTATGATGTGTATCACACGATTTTCAATCGCCTTGGCCTTACCTCCATCGCGGTGAGTGCGGATTCCGGCGCGATCGGCGGCTCGCTCTCGCACGAGTTTCAGGTGCTGGCGGAAACAGGCGAGAGCCAGATTTATTACGACCCGCGTTTTGACGATGTGCGCTCGGGCAAGAAAAAAGCCAGCGGCGAGGAAATGCGCTCATGGTATGCCGCAGCTGACGAATTACACGTGCCAGAAAAATGCCCCCTGCCGAAAGACCAGCTGCGTGAGGCACGCGGTATCGAGGTGGGGCATATCTTCTTGCTCGGCCGCAAATATACCGACGCGATGAACGTGAACGTAACGGGTGCCGACGGCAAGGAAACACGCGTGGAAATGGCAACCTTCGGCATTGGTGTGTCACGCCTTGTGGCGGCCATCATTGAAGCCAGCCACGATGAAAAAGGCATCATCTGGCCGGAAGCCGTCGCGCCGTTTAAAGTGGCGCTCATCAACATCCGCGCGGGTGATGAAAAATGTGACGCCGCATGCGACAAACTCTATACCGACTTACAGGCCGCAGGCATCTCTGTGCTGTATGACGACAGGAAAGAAAGCCCCGGCAGCAAGTTTGCCACGATGGATTTAATCGGCCTGCCATGGCAGGTGGCGATTGGCCCCAAAGGCTTAGAGGCTGGCAATGCCGAAGTGAAGAACCGCAAAACCGGCGAGAAAATTGAAGTGCCGCTCGCGCAAGTATTAAAGAAGCTCACCTGATGTTTAACCGCTTTGAAAGAATGGTTGCGTTCCGCTACCTGCTGAGCCGCAGGAAGGAAGGCTTCATTTCGGTCATTGCGGGGTTTTCGCTCATCGGCATCATGTTGGGTGTGGCGACGCTTATCATCGTGATGAGTGTGATGAATGGTTTCCGCGCTGAGCTGATGAACCGCATTCTCGGCATCAACGCGCATCTGGTCGCCAGCCGCTACGGCCTGCCGATGCCAGACTACATCGAAATGAAAGAGCTGATTGAAGCGATTGATGGCGTGAAATTTGCCGCGCCCATCGTGGAAGGGCAGGTGATGGCCACGGCGGACGGTGTTTCTACCGGTGCGCTCGTCAAGGGTATACGCGGCGAGGATATCATCAAGAAAAAGCAGGTGATGGACGGCATCAAAGCTGGCGACATCCGCGATTTTTATGGCACCGACGTGGTGATGATTGGTGCGCGCATGGCAGAGCAGATGCGTATTTCCGTCGGCGACCCGATTACGCTAATTGCGCCGAAAATCACTGCCACGGTAATTGGCGCCATTCCGCGCTTGAAGGAATATCGCGTGGTGGGCATTTTCGATGTCGGCATGTATGAATATGACAGCACCTATATTTTTATGCCGCTTGAGGGCGCGCAGCTTTTCTTCCGTATGCCGCACGCGGCAAACAGCATTGAAGTGATGGTGCATGACCCTGAAAAAGTGGATGGGGTAACGGCGGATATTGAAGCGGCCAGCAACCGCAAACTGGTGGTAACGGACTGGCAGAAAATCAATGCACAGTTTTTCAATTCGCTGAAAGTGGAACGCAACGTGATGTTCCTTATCCTGACGCTGATTATCCTCGTGGCGGCGTTTAACATTATTTCGAGCATGATTATGCTGGTGAGCGACAAGCGCCGCGCCATTGCGATTTTGCGCACCATGGGTGCGTCGCGCGGCGCGGTGTTGCGCATCTTTTTCATGTGCGGTTCTACTATTGGTGTGGTGGGCACCACGCTTGGGTTTGCGCTCGGCACCAGCTTCGCGCTCAACATTGAAAACATCCGCCAGTTTTTACAGCGCGTGTCGGGTCAGGAATTATTTTCAGCAGAAATTTATTACCTCGCGCACTTGCCGTCTGATGTGCAGGTGATGGACGTAGTCGGCGTGGTGGGCATGGCGCTGGCGCTTTCGTTCCTCGCTACCATTTATCCGGCATGGAAAGCCGCGCGTGTTAGCCCGGCGGAAGGGGTGCGTTATGAGTGATATTGCGCTGCGCCTTTCGGGTGTGAAGAAAAGTTATCGCCAAGGCAAAAACAAGCTCGAGGTGTTGCGCGGCGCATCGCTTGAAGTGCGCCGCGGCGAAGTGGTGTCGCTCCTCGGGCCATCGGGCTGCGGGAAAAGCACGCTGCTGCAAGTGGCGGGTTTGCTCGACACGGCCGATGAAGGCGAGATTGAAATTGCAGGTACGCCGACATTGAAAATTTCTGACCGTAAGCGCACGAAAATCCGCGAGCACGATATTGGGTTTGTGTATCAGTTCCATCATTTGCTGCCAGAGTTTACAGCGCTTGAGAACGTGATGCTGCCGCAGCTGATTGCAAAAGTTTCAAAGAAAAAAGCCAAAGCGCGCGCGCTGGAATTGCTAGAGCAATTCGGCCTGAAAGACCGCGTGAAACATTTGCCTTCCGAACTTTCCGGCGGTGAACAGCAGCGCGTGGCGATTGCCCG
This sequence comes from Rickettsiales bacterium, assembly GCA_044356525.1. Taxonomy (GTDB): domain Bacteria; phylum Pseudomonadota; class Alphaproteobacteria; order Rickettsiales; family RGZB01; genus CAYXPR01. The sequence goes on along the minus strand of JBIKVZ010000001.1, from coordinate 22,639 downwards.
TGCATTAGCGAATAAGCCCGCATTATTGCTGGCGGATGAACCTACCGGTAACCTTGATCCTGAAACGGCAGCAGGCGTGTTCGCAGCGCTCATGCAGCAGGCGCAGCAAGGCAACCTTGCTATGCTTGTGGTAACCCACAATCATGATTTGGCGCGCCGTACCATGCGCGTGATGCAACTACAGCAGGGTGTTCTCGTACCAGCGTAAAGGCTTGCACAATATGGCATGGTGGTTTTACAGATTTTTAGGCCGGAAAACCACGTGGATATTGCTGCTGTATATTCTGCTTTTGGCCTATGCGTCCCACACGTATCGTCTGCATTATGTGCTCTATGCCACGCTGGCGTTTTTTGCGGTGCTGTCGCAGCGCACCCAACTCCTGCTGATTGAGAATGGTGTGGATGTGAATTTCGTGCAGGGCTATGCCATGGCGTTCGTACGCTGGCCGCTTTCGCTATTTGCGCTCATCGCATTCATTGCCGGCACGGTGTGGGCATTGCAGGGTATGGAGTGGTATGAAGCGCTGCTGATTTTTCTGTCCTGCTGCGGCGTTGGTTCTTTTTTGGTAAAAAAAGCGAACCTCGTGAGCCGTGCATGGAAAAAACCACTCTACGATGTGATGGCGATTATTTTTGCGCTGCTGATGTGGTTCGTGGTGGGTGCCTAGCCCTGTGGGCCTTTGGGGCCATTTAGCAAGTTGCCGATGCCGCCGCGCATCAGCGCTTTTTTATCCATCTTGCCGAGCTTCTTCATCATTTTACCCATTTGCCATTGCTGCTTTACCAGCTTATTCACTTCCTGAATATCCACGCCTGCGCCATCAGCAATACGCTTTTTGCGTGAGGGATTGATGAGGTCAGGCTTTGCGCGTTCCTTCTTCGTCATGGAACTGATAATGGCGAGCTGACGCTCGAGTAATTTTTCATCGATATTGGCATCGGCCATTTTTTCTTTGAGCTTGGCCACGCCGGGCAGCATTTTCATCATGCCGCCGATGCCGCCCATTTTTTTAATTTGCTTAATCTGGCTGGCAAGATCGTTGAAATCGAACTCACCTTTTTTGACTTTCAGCGCCAATTTTTGCGCTTCTTCCATGTCTACCGTTTCGGCGGCTTTTTCAACGAGGCTGACGATGTCGCCCATGCCGAGAATGCGGCTTGCCACGCGGCCAGGGTGGAATTCTTCCAGCTCGGGCAGCTTTTCACCCACGCCGACAAATTTAATCGGGCAGCCGGTGATAGACTTCATGGAAAGCGCTGCGCCGCCGCGGCCGTCGCCATCCATACGCGTGAGCACAATGCCGGTCACGCCGACTTTTTCATGGAATTGCTGCGCCACATTCACGGCGTCCTGACCGGTGAGGGAGTCTGCCACCAGCATCGTTTCAATTGGGTTTGCGAGGGCTTTTACGTCTTTAAGTTCCTGCATCAATTCGTCGTCGATATGCAAGCGGCCTGCCGTGTCGAGGAACAAAATATCATATGCGCCAAGCTTGGCTTCTTTGATAGCACGCTTGGTGATGTCGAGCGGCTTTTCGCCTTTTACAATCGGCAGAGTTTCAATCGAGACTTGTTTGCCGAGGCTTTCGAGCTGCTCTTGCGCGGCGGGGCGATAAATATCGAGCGACGCCATCAGTATTTTTTTCTTTTGCTTGCTGCGGATGCGCAGCGCGATTTTCGCCGTGCTGGTGGTTTTACCCGAACCTTGCAAACCGACCATCATGATGGTGGCGGGCGGTGTGGTGGCAAAATTCAGTTCCGCACTTTCGGCACCGAGCAGGGCGGTGAGTTCGTCATTTACAATTTTAATCACCATCTGCGCGGGCGAAATACTGCGCACCACTTCTTCGCCGACGGCTTTGGCTTTTACCTTGGTGATGAAATCTTTCACCACGGGCAAGGCAACGTCGGCCTCTAGAAGCGCAATGCGCACTTCACGCAGGGCATTATTCACGTCTTCCTCGGTGAGGAAGCCTTTGCCGCGTAGCTTATCTAGGGCTTTACCCAGCTTATCGGATAGTGAATCAAACATGCTTTTTAGACCTTAAAAAACGAGCGCAATTTTTAGCCTGTTCGCAGCGGGAATGGAAGGAAAAACCCACCATGCCACGCCTGAGAGGCTGAAACCCAGCCCAAAAGGCTGAAAAACAGGCGATTTTTATACAATTGACCAAAGGCTGGTATCGTCCTATAATCGGGGGTATGGTAAAGCATTCGTCTTATAACCATAAGGAAGAAGGGGGAGCGTGGTAAAGCAGACTCGCGATATCAACCTCCGTCGTGCCCTCTTAATCAAGGATATCATCCTTACATCGCTGGATAGTCACAAAGCGCTAGACGTCGAAGTTATTTCTTTGGCGGGTAAAAGCGATGTGGCGGATTTTATGGTAGTTGCCACAGGCACCTCCAGCCGGCATGTTGGCGCACTGGCGGAACATGCAGCTGAAGCAATTCGCAAAAGCGGTATGGACGACGTCATCACAGAAGGCATGGAAACCTGCGATTGGGTGATATTGGATACGCCCTATGTGGTGCTTCATGTGTTCCGCGCGGAAGTGCGTGAGCGCTATCAGCTGGAAAAAATGTGGCGTGCCGATTTGACCGAAGCGCAACCCGCGCACGTGTACTAAGTCTCGGTATTCCCCATGCAAGTCTATCTGCTGGCGGTTGGCAAGGCGGGCAAGGGCCCGGAGTCCGCATTATTTCAGGAATATACCAAACGCTTGCCGTGGAAAATCACCGTGAAAGAAGTGGAAGAAAAACGCCCGTTGCCGCCTGAAAAGCGCAAAGCGAGCGAGGCGGAGTTATTGCTGGCGGCGTGCCCGCCTGCAGCGGTGAAATTTGTGCTCGATGAAAAAGGCAAGGCCTTCACCAGCGAGCAATTCGCCGCCAAAATTGCCGATTTTCAGCAGCAGGGGCGTACCACTTTTGCCTTTTTTATCGGCGGGCCAGACGGCCACGGTGAGGCCTTAAAAAAATCAGCGGATGTGCTGCTCGCTTTTGGCAGCATGACATGGCCGCACATGATGGTGCGCGCGATGCTGGCTGAGCAGGTTTACCGCGCCCATAGCATCCTTTCCGGCCACCCGTACCACCGCAGTTGATTCTTGCGCTTTCCGGCAGCTTAAACCCTTGCGTGAAGGCTTTTTTTCGTGATAATTGGGGCGCGGGTTGGGGGATTCCCATTTCGCATCGTTTTAGTGCGGCAAAAACAACTATCCTTTTTAAGGGAGCGGCCATTGAAAACAGCACAGGATTTACACACCGTTTCTTCTTACGATAAAGAACTCGAAGGCATTAACAAGCTGCTGCAGCAGATGGGCGAAGAAGTGGCGAGCATGATTGTGCTGGCACAAAAAAGCCTCGGCAAAAAAGATGCCGCCTCCGCACAAAAAAATGAAAAGAAGTATATCGCCGTTGCGGTGCAGGAGAAGCACGTGCAGCAGCAGGCGGTGCGCATGCTGGCGCTGCGCCACCCCGTGGCGAACGACCTGATGTTCGTGACCTCTGCCATTAAAGTGGCGGGTACGCTAGAGCGCATGGCAGAGCTTAGCAAAAAAGTAAGCCGTAAATTATCGCGCCTTGAAAAGCCATTGCCGAAAAAAGTGAAAAAGCAGCTCGATGAAATGGCGGGGCTGGTAGCAGACATGATTCGCGATGCCGTGAGCGCACTGGCAAAAGGTGAGCCGCAAAAAATCGATAAAGTGATGAAAAAAGAAGAGAAGGTGGATGCCATTCGCGCCGCGCTCTTCAAAAGCCTGGAAAAAGACATGATGAAGGATCCTTCGATTATTCCGGCCTGCATGCAGGCTTTGGCGGTGACGCGGAATTTTGAACGTGTGGGCGACCATGCGGTGAGCATTGTGGCGCAGGTGCAAGAAATTGTCGGCGAAGCTTCGTAATTTTGATTGATGGCGCTTTGAAGCTCTCCCTATGACCCAACAACATCCCAAACCTGTTGTACTTTGCATCCTTGATGGCTGGGGCCATAGCGAGGACGTATCGCATAACGCTATCAGGAGCGCGCGGACTCCGGCATGGGATGCATTACTGCGCGAATGCCCGAATAGCCTGATTGCCACGTCGGGGCTCGATGTGGGTTTGCCCGACGGGCAGATGGGAAATTCTGAAGTGGGCCATATGAGCATTGGTAGTGGCCGCATTGTAATGCAGGATTTACCGAAGATCGATGCGGCGGTGAAAGATGGTTCGTTGGCGAAAAATCCGAATCTGCTGAAATTCATTGATGCGCTGAAAAAAAGCGGCGGCGATTGCCATCTGATGGGTCTTGTATCTGACGGTGGCGTACATGCGCATATCCGCCATATCATCGCGCTGGCGGATGCGGTTACTAAGCAGGGCGTGCGCGTGTGGGTGCATGCATTCACCGATGGTCGCGACACCGCGCCCGAAAGTGCCAAGAAATTTATTCCAGAACTCGAGAAAGCCCTCAGCGGCATGAAGAACGCGGCGATAGCGGTAGTTTCCGGCCGCTATTATGCGATGGACCGCGACAATCGCTGGGAGCGCGTACAGCTGGCGTATGATGCGATGGTGTCTGCCACGACACCGAAAAAAGCATCGGCCACCCAAGCGGTAAAAGACAGCCATTCAGCCAATGCGGCCGATGAATTTATCAAGCCGGTGGTGATTGCCGATTACGCGGGCATGAAAGATGGTGATGGCGTGCTGATGGCAAACTTCCGCGCCGACCGCGCGCGCCAGCTACTGACTACACTGCTCGATGAAAAGTTTAATGGCTTTACCCGCTCGCACCGCGTGAAATTTGCTGCCGCGCTCGGCATGGTGGAGTATTCCGAAGCTTTGAACAAACTACTGCCTGCAATGTATCCGCCCGAAAAACTCACTGCCATTTTGGGCGAAGTGATTTCTGCGGCAGATCTTAAACAACTGCGCATAGCAGAAACCGAAAAATATGCACACGTCACGTTCTTCTTCAATGGCGGGCGGGAAGACACATTCCCCGGTGAGGAGCGCATTCTTGTGCCATCGCCGAAAGTGGCGACCTATGATTTGAAGCCGGAAATGTCGGCGCCGGAAGTGACCGAAAAACTGGTGGCAGCAATTCACTCTGGTACGTTTGATTTAATCGTGGTGAATTATGCCAATACGGACATGGTGGGGCATACGGGCATTGAAGAAGCTGCGCGCCGCGCAGTGGAAGCGGTAGATGTAGCGCTTGGCGCCGTGCGCGAAGCGGTAGATGAAGCAGGTGGCGTATTACTTATCACCGCAGACCACGGCAATGCCGAAACGATGGTCGACCCACTCACGAAAGATCGTCACACCCAGCACACGACTGGCCCAGTGCCGTTGGTAGTGGCGGGGATTGACGATATTACACTCGCAAACGGCAGGCTGTGCGATATTGCCCCCACGGTGCTCGGTATTATGGGGATTGCGCAACCAAAGGAAATGACAGGCGTTAACTTGATAAAAGCCTAAACACATAACCGAAAGAAGGCGAAGGAAATACTATGCGCATTATTACAAAATCTCTGGTTCTTGCAGCACTGCTGGTGACGGTTTCCATGCCGGCCTTTGCAGCGGAAGAAGCAAAGCCCGCTAAGCCGCAGGACCCGAAAGACACCATCCGCCTGCTGGAATTGTTCGGCGATGTGTTTGAAAAAGTGCGTGAAGAATATGTGGAAGCGCCGAACGAAAGCGAGCTAATTGAAAACGCGATCAACGGTATGCTCACGAGCCTTGATCCGCACTCGAGCTATCTGAACGATAAAGACTTCAAAGAAATGCAAGTGCAGACCAAAGGTGAATTTGGTGGTCTTGGCATTGAAGTGACGATGGAAAAAGGGTTGGTGAAAGTGGTATCCCCGCTGGATGATACGCCCGCTTCCAAAGCCGGCCTTAAATCCGGCGATTTGATTTCGCACATCGATGGTGATTCTGTAGCAGGCATGACGCTCAATGAAGCGGTAGAAAAAATGCGCGGCAAAGTGGGCACGCAGATTGTCCTCACTATTTTGCGTGACGGCATGAAAGAGCCCTTCGAAGCCAAGATGCAGCGCGATGTAATTAAAATCCAATCCGTACGCGGCAAACAGCAGGGTGATGTGGCCTATGTACGCATTACGTCTTTCTCGGAACAGACCTCGAAACTGATGGAAAAAGAAATTCGTAAACAGCAGAAAGAACTGGGCGAGAAACTGCGCGGCCTGGTGCTTGATTTGCGTAATAATCCGGGTGGCTTGCTCGATCAGGCAATTGAAGTATCCGATATGCTGCTCGAAAAAGGTGAGGTGGTTTCCACGCGCGGTCGCCATGCAGAAAATACCAAGCGTTTTAACGCCACAAAAGGTGATGTACTTGGCGGTTTGCCGGTGGTGGTGCTGATCAACGGCGGCTCGGCCTCGGCCTCTGAAATTGTGGCAGGTGCACTGCAAGACCATCGCCGTGCGATTGTGATGGGCACGAAGTCATTCGGTAAAGGCTCAGTGCAGACCGTGATTCCGCTGCCAGATAACACGGCGATGCGCCTGACCACGTCAAAATACTATACGCCGTCGGGTCATTCGATTCAGGCTAAAGGCATCACGCCGGATATTGAAGTGGAACCAGCAAAGCTTGAGCCAATTAAAAACAATTTCCCGCGTATGGACGAAGCTAGTCTGAAAGGTCACCTGGCTGGTGAAGGCGAGGAAGCGCCGATTGTGCAGCCCGAAGAAGAGCCTGTGAAAAAGGAAAAAGAAAAAGACAAGGATAAGGACAAATCTAAAGACAAAGACAAGGATGCTGAGTCCAAGCTGTATGAGGAAGATTATCAGTTGGCACGTGCGGTAGACTTGCTGCGTGCGCTGAATTTGTACCGCGCCTCACTCGAAGAAAAGAAACAATAATGGTGAACAGGGCATAAACATGCTGGCAAAACTGAAAGCAATTTTTTCGCGTGCAGGGCTTGCGCGCCGCATCTGGCAGGTGGCAAACCTGCTGGCTGCCGCGCTGCTAGTGCTGGCGATAGTGCAGTTTTTCCTGCATTACCGCAGTGTAGGGAAAGACCTTATGGAGCAAGGCCGCAGGGTTGAAATCTCTGCGCCAGATGGGCTTATCAAAAGCCGCGAAACACTGGCGGCACTGAAGGCAGTGCCAGAAGAAGAAATTGCTAAAAAGCAGGAAGAAGCCTTTGAAAAACAGGCGGCAGGAGAGGGTGCTGTGACGGGCACTGAGCCGTTGGATGAAACCGGCGCGATGAAGCAAGCGCAGCAAGAGAAGGCCGCTGGTGAAGGTGCGACGGCAGAAACGCCGCCGAAAGCACCTGAGGCAGAAGCTGGTGTGGAAGCACCGGCGGTGCCTGCAGCGCCGGCAACAGAACCAACCATTCCTGCGGCGGCGGCAGAAAAAGCACCCGTGAGTGATCCGAAGCTTGCGATTGTGATTACCGGCGTGGGGCTTAGCCGTAGCACGCTTGATATGGTCATTACGCTACCAGCGAATGTGACGATGAGCATTTCTCCCTATGCCTCTAAGGTGGCAGATGTGGTGAAAGAAGTGCATGGGCAGGGCTATGAAGTGCTGCTTGATATTCCGCTCGAGCCTGCGGATTATCCACTCAGTGACCCAGGCCCTCTTGCGCTGCTCACGGCTTCCAGCGAAAAACAAAACCTCGACCAGCTTGCTGCCCTTCTGTCGCTTTCAGAGGAAATAACAGGTCTGGTGGCGCCGGTGGATGAACAGTTCACCTACTCCGTGAAAAGCATTTCTCCTGTACTGGGTGTGATGGCTGAGAAGAAAATGCCGCTCTACTACGCCGCTAAGCCGGGTAACCAGTTTATCACCGCAGCTGCAGAGCAGCTTGGCGCCACGCTGGTGCCGTATCACACGGTGCTGGATGAACGCCTGGCGGCAGATGCTATTACAGCGCAGCTGAATGCAGCGGCAACCCGCGCAAAAGAAACCGGCTTTGCTGTAGCAGTGGGACGCCCGTATCCGATGACGGTTGAAAGCATCAACAAGTGGTTGGCTTCTACTGCGGCAAGGGGTGTGCGTATTGTGTCCTTACGTGAAGAAAAAACGGAGGAAGCACCAAAAGAAGAAAACTCAAAAGAAGAAACACCGAAGGAACAGACGGATGCCAAAGAGCAAAAGCAGCCCGAAGGGCAGCCAGAAGAGCCTGCGTCACACACAGCAGAGTAGCGATGTGTATCGCCTCGGTGTAGGCGTACTGCTGCTAAACAATAAGGGCAAAGTGTTCGCCGCGCGCCGCATTGATACACGCAGCGAAGCATGGCAGATGCCGCAAGGCGGTATCGACGGCAACGAAACGCCTGAAGAAGCGGTGTTGCGCGAACTGATGGAAGAAATCGGCACGGATGATGTGGAAATCTTGCGCGAAAGCGAGCGCTGGTTTTCCTATGACTTGCCCGACTATTTGCAGACGAAACTATGGCGCGGAAAATATAAAGGCCAGCGGCAAAAATGGTTCGCCATGCGCTTTACCGGTAAAGATGCAGACATTAACATCGATACCGAAAAACCTGAGTTTGTGGAATGGACATGGATGGAGCATCATGTGCTGCCGCAAATGATTGTTTCGTTCAAACGTCAACTCTATATCGATGTGCTCGAAGAATTTGACGACATCATCCGGAAGCTGAAGCCATGAGTGCGGTAAAGAAAAAAGCAACCTCTCCGGCGCAGCGCACGTGCCTGCTGGTGCTCGGTATGCATCGCAGCGGCACATCAGCATTCACGCGCCTTGCGAACCTGATGGGCGCAGAACTAAGCCCCAACCTGCTTGAAGCAAAAGAAGATAACCAGCAAGGTTTCTGGGAACATAAAGACATTGTAGATATCCACGAGCGCTTGCTTGCCGCGATGGGTTCATGCTGGGACGACACACGCTTTTCTCCCAAAGGATGGGATGAAACAGAAGCGATTAAAGAATATGAAAATGAAATCCGCGCCGTGCTGCGCCGCGATTTTTCCGAAAGCGAATTATTCGCGATTAAAGACCCGCGCCTTTCGCTGCTGCTGCCTTTGTGGCTGAAAATTCTGAAGAAAGAAAAAATCCGCCCCGTGTTTGTAACCGTGTTGCGCGATCCGTTCGCGACGGCTGCGTCGCTCAAGAAACGCAATCACTTCCCGGTGGAAAAATCGCTACTGCTCTGGTGCCGTTATAATCTGGAGGCCGAGCGCGGTGTGCGCAAGCATCCGCACGTACTCCTCACCATGGATGAGGTGATGAAGGACTGGCAGTCCGTGACTAAAAAAGTAGCCAAGGGGCTTGCAATCAAATGGCCGCACCAAACGCGCACAGTGGCAAAAGATGTTGAAGCGTTTATCAATCCGTCACTCGTGCACCATGCGCGCGCCATGCCGGTGGGTGTAGAAAATAGCTTTATCGGCGTATGGGCAAAGCGCGCAACAAAACTGCTGTGGCAGGGTGCGTTGGAAGGCAAGACCGATAGTAAAGCACTTGATGTATTGCATGAAGACATCACCTTGCAGATGGATAGTGCAAGTGGCCTAATGCATTTCTGGGTGGAAGAAGCGTTGCGCGGGCGCTTTTATGTTGATCACGTGCTGAAACAACAGCAAGACATGCACAAATTGCAGAGCGAAATTCGCGAGCTTGGCGCACAGCTGCGGATTGCGCGCAAAGACTTAAGCCGCACCATTCAGCGCGCGGATGGTTTGCAGCAAGCCTTAGAGGCGGTGGTGAATTCCACCTCGTGGAAGGTGACATGGCCACTGCGCGTGACCTCATCGCTCGCACGGCTGGCGCTTAGCCCAAAAACCTACAAGAAGATGAGCATGATTTTGCGCATTTATGGAGCGAAAGAACTGCTGAACTTGGCGCTCTATGCACTGCGTGTGAGCAGCTCAGGCCCCAGCATGCAGATTCAGCACGGCAAGCAGCATTACGAAGAATGGGTGCAGCTGTATGACACGCTGTCAGAGGGCGATAGGCGCGCCATTCGCGAGCATGTAGAAAAAATGGAACACACGCCGCTGATTTCCATCGTGATGCCGGTCTATAACGTGGAAGAAAAATGGCTGCGCGAAGCGATTGATTCTGTGCGCCGCCAAATTTATACAAACTGGGAGCTTTGCATCGCAGACGATGCTTCACCCGCGCCGCACATTAAAAAAGTGCTGAAGGAATATGAGAAAAAAGACCAGCGTATCCGCGCGGTCTACCGCAAAGAGAACGGGCATATTTCAGAGTCCAGCAACAGCGCGCTTGAAATTGCTAAGGGTGAATTCGTGGCGCTGATGGACCATGATGATGTGATTCCCGAACATGCACTCTACTTCGTTGCGGCGGAAATCAATAAAGACCCGAAAGTGAACCTTATCTATTCCGACGAAGATAAAATGGATGAGCACGGCAAGCGCTTCTATCCTTACTTCAAGTCAGACTGGAATCCGGATTTATTCTACTGCCAGAACATGATTAGCCATCTGGGTGTGTATCGCCGCAGCGTATTGAAAAAAATTGGCGGCTTTAGAAAAGGCATGGAAGGCTCGCAGGATTACGATCTTGCACTGCGTTTTTTAGAAGCGGTGGACGAGCAGGGCATCCGGCATATTCCGCGCATCCTGTATCATTGGCGCGCGATTGAGGGTTCTACCGCCCGCCATATCGACCAGAAAAATTATGCGCTTGAGGCCTCGCGCCGCGCCATGCAGACGTATCTTGATCGCCGCTATAAAGGGCAGGGCGTGAAACTGGTGGAATCGAACCTCGATCAGTTCCACCGCACATTATGGCCGTTGCCGAAGAAGGCACCGAAGGCCTCGCTGATTATTCCCACACGCAATGCGGTGGTGCTGGTGAAGCAATGTGTGGAAAGCATTTTAGAGCGCACGAAATATGACGGCGAGTATGAAATCATTATCGTGAACAACCAGAGCGATGACCCGAACACGCTGGAATATTTCAAGCAGATTGCCAAAAAAACGAATGTGCGGATTTTAGATTATCCGCATCCGTTCAATTATTCCGCCATCAATAATTTTGCCGTGAAGCACGCCAAAGGCGAAGTGATGATACTGCTGAATAACGATACGGAAGTGATTAGCTCGGAATGGCTGCGTGAGATGGTGTCGCATGCCATCCGCTCGGATGTGGGCGCAGTGGGCGCGAAGCTGTATTACCCGAACGACGTGATTCAGCATGCTGGCGTAATTTTAGGTGGTGGTGCCGCGATTCACCCTGTGGCCACGCACATGTTCCACGGCCTTGCGCGCGATGACGCGGGCTACCTTGGCCGCGCGATGATGACGCAGAGTCTTTCCGCTGTAACCGCGGCCTGCCTTGCCGTGACGAAGAAAAAATATGAAGAAGTAGATGGGCTGGATGAAACGAACCTAACGGTGGCGTTTAACGATGTGGATTTCTGCCTGAAGCTGCGCGAGAAGGGCTACCGCAATATCTGGACACCATACGCTGAGCTATACCACCATGAATCGGCCACGCGTGGTGCGGAAGATACGCCCGCAAAAATGGAACGTGCCGCCCGCGAAGTGGCGTTCATGCGCAAACGTTGGAAAGAATGGCTTGGGAATGATCCGTATTACAATCCGAATTTGGATTTTATGGAAGCAGACTTTTCGCTCGCTACGCCGCCACGCACAGAAAAGCCGTGGGAGCAGGTGAAATCGAAAGAAAAAAACGTCGCCTAGGCTGCTGCCTCAGCAGCAAAGTTTACTTTACCATTGCGCGTGGCGCCCATTTCAATCAGCGGCACAAAAAATTCCATGAGGGATGATTTTACCTTCTCTACATCCGTTGCCTGCATAGCAGCATGGCGGAACTCAGCAGAATTATAAAGGCCAGTGGTATACCACCCCAAATGCTTGCGCGCGATGCGCAGGCCATTTTCCGTGCCATAATGCGTGAGCATGGCATCGTAATGTTCAAGGATAACGCGATATTGTTCCGCGAGTGTTGGTTCTGGCAGTTGCTCGCCGGTTTTTAGGTAGTGCGCGGCTTGGTTTACAAACCACGGGCGACCATAGGAGCCGCGGCCAATCATGATACCATCGGCGCCGGATTCTTCCTTCGCGCGCTTAGCATCTTCCAGCGTGGTGATATCACCATTGGCGATGACGGGAATTTTCACCGCGTCTTTTACGTTGCGAATAAATCTCCAGTCAGCAACGCCCTTGTATAGCTGCTGGCGCGTGCGGCCGTGAATGGTAATCATCTGGATGCCGACACCCTCGGCGATTTTTGCGAGCTTGGGTGCATTCAAACTATTCTCGTCCCAGCCTTTGCGCATCTTTAAGGTGACGGGCAACTTCACTGCTTTTACCACCGCCTCTAATACTTTTTCGGCCTTCACTTCATCGCGCATCATGGCGCTGCCGGCATGACCATTCACCACTTTTTTCACTGGGCAGCCGAAGTTGATATCAATCAGCGCCGCGCCGCGGTCTTCATTCAGCTTGGCGGCTTCGGCCATCACGTCGGGCTCGCAGCCTGCCAGCTGCACGGCCATGGGGTGTTCTTCCGGCTCGTTCTTGGCTTTGAGCAGGCTGTCGCGCGTTTCGATAATCATGGCGCGGCTGGCAATCATTTCGGACACGACCATGCCAGCGCCGAAGCGCTTCACTAAGCGGCGGAATGGTAGGTCGCTCACGCCCGTCATGGGGGCGAGAATAACGTCATTCTCCAGCTTGATATTGCCGATGGTGATGGTCATGTTTATGATGCATGTTTTGTAAATGAGGCGGGGAACATACTAAAAATGCCGAAAAAAGGCAAGAAGACACGCGTGGTGGCCCTGATTGTGGCGGGTGGCAGCGGCCAAAGGCTGGGTGGCGAAGTACCAAAGCAGTACCTGGCCCTTGCGGGAGTTCCCGTGCTGAGGCGTAGTATTCTGGCGTTTTTGCAGCATCCGAAGGTGGATGCGGTGTGCGTGGTGATTCGCCCAGAAGACCGGAAACGCTATCAAAACGCCGTAGAGGGGCTGAACATACTGCCGCCAGTGATGGGGGGTGCTACGCGTCAGCAGTCTGTGTCTAACGGATTGAAATCATTGAGCAAAATTAATCCAGCGCAGGTGCTGATTCACGATGCAGCCCGCCCACTTATTTCCGCTGAAACCATCAACCGCGTGGTGAAAGCGCTTGCCAAAAATAAGGGTGCTGTGCCCGCGGTGGCAGTGGCAGATACCATTAAAAAAACCAAAAGTGGCAAGGCGGAGACCACGCTGAAGCGGGAATCGCTCGTTGCTGTGCAAACGCCACAAGGTTTCCATTTTGCAGAGATTGTTAAAGCGCACCGTGTTGCCACACACCACCAATACCCCGATGACGCGGCGCTGCTCGAGGCGGTGGGTGAGAATGTGGCAGTGGTGGAAGGCAGTGCAGAGAATTTTAAAATTACGACTGAGGCAGATATGAAACGGGCAGAAGCATTACTCGGCGGCGGAATGGAAACACGTGTAGCACAAGGATTTGACGTGCATGCATTTGAGCCGGAAGGCAGCGCCAAACATATTTTGCTATGCGGTGTGAAGGTGCCATATGGCCGCAAGCTGGAAGGGCATTCTGATGCCGATGTGGGGCTGCATGCGCTGACGGACGCAGTGCTGGGTACGATTGCGCGCGAGGATATCGGGTATCATTTTTCACCGAAAGATAAACGCTGGAAAAACGCTGACTCCACCATGTTCTTAAAACATGCCGCGACATTGCTGGCAGAGGAGGGCGGCAGGTTGGTGCACGCAGACATTACATTTATGGGTGAAGAACCTAAAATCAGCCCGCACCGCGAAGCTATGCGCAAAAAATTGGCGCTATTACTAAAGGTGGAGGTGCACCGTATTAGCATTAAAGCGACGACTACAGAAAAGCTCGGATTTCTTGGAAGAAAAGAAGGGCTTGCCGCACAAGCGATCGTTACCGTAGAGTTACCCCGTAAATAAGAGGATATTAGAATGTCTATTCAAGACCGCATCCGCAAAGGCCTAACGCGCAAACCAGAACCAAAGGTTAGCGCCTCGAAGAACGACAAGCATTTTCGTCGCGCCCGCTTTTTGGTGACTTTTGGCGGTGTGGGCACTATTTGGTATGCGCCAGGCACGCTTGGCTCTGTTGCAGGGATTTTATTATTTGTCGTGATGGCATCCCTTGGCGCGCTGGTGGCTGGTGCAGAGGGCGCGCTTGCATTGCTTATTGCATCGACGGTTGTTGTATTTGTATTGGGCATACGCTGCAGCAATACTTACATGGAAGTGACAAAAGACCACGACCCCAGCGAGATTGTGGTGGATGAAGTGGTGGGCATGGTGCTGACCATTCTGCTCACCTTCAGTGGTTTGGGTTTTGTTGAAGAATATGTTTTGGGCGAAGTAAAAGAAGTTTTTGGCACTCACATGCTGGAGCTGATAGTGATGATGTTCATCTCTTTCCGTATTATGGATGTGTTGAAGCCGTGGCCCATCAGTTGGTTTGATGCCAACGTGAAAGGCGGCTTCGGCGTGATGCTAGATGACGTGCTGGCCGCGATTGCCGCCGCTGCGATGGCGCTGAGCCTTTATGGATTGCTTATAAACACAGCATGGAAGCCATTTTAATATGGAGCGATTGGTTCAGGAATTGATGCGCACCTGCCGGGAAAAGAAGCTTAAGGTGGCGGTCGTAGAGTCCTGTACGGGTGGTTTAGTCGCAAAATTAATTACCGATATTCCGGGCGCTTCAGATGTTTTCGACCGCGGATTTGTAACCTATTCCAATGCGGCAAAAAGCGAAATGTTAGGTGTGAAACCGGAATTAATTGAAACTCACGGCGCCGTGAGTGCGGAGGTTGCTTGTGCGTTGGCACAGGGCGGGCTTAAGAGTAGCCGCGCGCAGCTGGTGGTTGCTTTAACGGGTATTGCGGGGCCCGATGGTGGCAGTAAGGATAAGCCGGTTGGTTTGGTTCATATTGCCGTTGCCAGCACTAGTGCCGCAAAGGGTGTGCGCAATGAAGAATGCTATTTTGATGGTGGGCGCAGCGCAGTGCGTCTTTTTGCCGCCGAAAAGGCACTTCTGATATTGCAGGAAGCGGCGGAGCGTCTTTAGCTTATCTTCTTGAAGGATAAGGAAAAATCAACTATACTCCCCTTCTATGCAGAATTATTTTGATAGTACGCATCTTTACACGTTGATGGAAATGCAGCGCGCGATGGTGAGTCCGCTGAACGTGGCAGCGAAAGCCCACCGCGACCTTCACGCGCACCCATTTAATCCTTTTTCGTATACGATGGTGGGTCGTAGTGCCGCTGCGTATTACGAGCTGCTGGAACGTGTGACGCGCCATTATGCGCGCCCGGAATTTGGCATTACCCATACCAAGGTAGATGGTAAAACGGTGGAAATCGTCGAAGAGTATGTGCGCGAACGCACCTTCTGCAACTTACTCCACTTCAAGAAAAAAACATCCGTGGCGAAGCAGCCGCAAATGCTAGTGGTAGCGCCGCTTTCAGGGCATTACGCTACGTTGCTCCGTGGCACAGTAGAGTCACTGCTCCCTTATTTTGATGTGTATATCACCGAATGGATTAACGCGCGCGATATCCCCATGTCAAAAGGCACATTTGATTTTGATGATTATGTGAATTACCTGATGGGCTTCTTGCATAATCTGCGTGGCGACGTGCATGTGATGGCCGTATGCCAGCCTTCCGTGCCAGTGATGGCTGCTGTTGCGATTATGTCGAGCAAGGGCGACCCTGCTGTGCCTAAAACGATGACGCTTATTGGTGGGCCAATTGATACGCGTATCAACCCCACGAAAGTAAATAAAACCGCACATGAACGCTCGCTTGATTGGTTTGAGCGCTCGGTCATCAGCCGGGTGCCGTTTAATTACGGCGGTTTTATGCGCAAGGTATACCCTGGCTTTGTCCAGCTGACTGGCTTTATGACTATGAATCTTGATAAGCACGTGGGCGAACATCTGGGCCTTTTCATGCATCTGGTAGATGGTGATGGCGAAAGCGCTGAAGCGCACCGTAAATTTTATAACGAATATCTTTCAGTGCTCGACTTGCCGGCCGAGTTTTATCTGCAAACAGTGAAGAGTGTGTTCCAAGACTATGCACTGCCGAAAGGCACGATGGTGTCACGCGGGCGTCAGGTGAAGCCGCAGGATATTAAGAAAACGGCACTGTTGTGCATTGAAGGCGAAAAAGATGATATCTCTGGCGTAGGCCAAACAAAGGCGGCAATTAAACTCTGCACAGGCCTGCCTGAAAAGATGAAGAAATATCACCTTCAGGAAGGTGTAGGGCATTACGGTACATTCAATGGGCGCCGCTTCCGCGAGCAAATCGTGCCGGTGATTTTCGACTTCTGCCAGAAGAACAGCTAATTTTCTACTGCCTTAACTACGATAGGCACGGCTGATATATTTCACGATCGCGGAGTTTTTGTGGAATGTATGTAGGCCCACCCACACAAGCAGGAAGATACATATCAGCCAGCACTGACGGTATGCCTGCGTGAGGTCATCCCCCCCGAAGCGAGATACAGTGTGCAGCAAGAACCATAACCCGAGGAACGCTGCGATAATGGCATTGGGCCGCCAGTCTTTTGCCCCGGGCTGGAAAATGACCACAGGCAGCAGGGTGTAATAGATGTAGTAATAATTGGCGGGAATTGAGAAGAAGAAAATAACCAGAGCGCCGAATAGAATCATGGCCTCTTCACCACGCATCTTACGCATAGCCCACACACAACTACCAAGAATCATCCCAATCAGCGGTAAATTGAACCACAATAAATCATTCCAGCGTTCATTGAGGCGGGCGTTCCATCCGCGGAAGTTGTTGAGGCCATCTTGCCACCAGAAATTCTGGCCCGGCACCCACGGCGCCCACGTGGCGATTTTTTTATAACCGATATGCCACACGAAAAACATATTGGAGTGCGTCTGTATGCGTTCAAAGAACGTAACCCAGACTGGCAGACCAAACATCAAGAGGCTGATACCGATAAAAAGAACACTAATGCCAACAACGCCAATGGCAAAGTCTTGCAGCTCTGGTGTAATTTTTGATTTTTTAACAGACTGCAGGATTAGCCACAAGCCTGCGCCGACAACAAAAACAAAAGGGAAAAGCGCCATCAAACTACTCAGCCCCAAGCAAATGCCAGTGCCAAGGTATTTTTTTTCTTTCATCATGCAGGTGCCAAGCACAAGCCAGAAAAACCACAGGTGGCGAAGGAAGCTGCCGCCAGTCCAGCGCATGCTGGAAAGATAGCCGGTGCCGAACGTAATAAGGAAGGCAACAAGGCCAATAAACCCAAAGCTTCTGTAAACAAAAGCGCTGGCAATCGCAAGAAGCATGACATCAAGAAATGGTATCAGCTCGATATATTCCCAATGGTCATTCAGCGTGCCGCCATTTTTTGAAATGGGTATCGCGTTGGCAAGTGGGTAGCCGATGACATTCCAAGATGGTGGTGGGTTAAAGCCAGCGTCGAAAAGGCCTAAATTTAGCCAGCCAGGAAAGGCAATTTTCTTGAGTGCCTCAGTGTCTCTTTTAAATTCGTGCCAACGCACTTCTGTGAAACGTGGGCGGTATTTTTCAGTGGCACGCTTTATAGCTTCGCCAGCGGTGATGGGGTACACTTGGTTCGATAAATCGCGCAGGTGCGTACCGGTATATTGTGGGGCAGCGGACTCTGTGTCGGCCAGCAAATAGGCAACATATAAGCCATCGTTACCAAGTTCTTTGTAATACTTCGCGCCGATATAGTAATGAAACACTTCATGCCAGTGTAAAAAGGCGTTCCGTTGCTTGGTGGGCACGACAGGGTCGCGTGTGCTCATCAGCGTGCCAAAACTAGTGTAGTAAAAAATGGAAACAAGCGAAGCGGCAACCAAAACCGCTTTTAATTGAGGTGTTAGCTTTGATTTACTCGCATGGTACAGCAGTGCTCCCAGTGTAAACAGGAGGGTAAAAACAAGTGTTAGTGTGGGGGCATCTCTCATCGCTGCTCCTGCTGTGCTAAGAAGAACATGAGCATATTACCGTTGCTCCTTAAGTGAAGCAAAGCAAAAAAAGTGCAATAGATTATCAGTTTAGAAACTTAGCGCTTTGGCCAGTTTTACGCTTGGCAGCTCGCTGACTTTTTTCAGCAGCGCACCATCCACCGGTTGGTCGGTTTCCACCAAAGCCACCGCATCGCCCTGCTTTTCACCACGACCCAAATGGAAGTTTGCCACGTTGATTTTTGCATCACCCAGCAGTTTGCCGAGGTTACCAATCAGGCCGGGTTTGTCTTCGTTGTTCACGTACAGCATGTTTTTGCCGAGGGATGCTTCGAGCTTGATGTCGCCAATCGAAACGATGCGCGGCTTACCGGAGAAGAGCGTACCGGAAAGCGAGCGTTCCTGACGGTCGGTTGTAATCGTGAGAGTGATGAGCGTTTGGTAGTCAGACGTCTGCTCGTTCTTCACTTCGCTGATACTGATGTTGCGATCTTTTGCAATCACTGGTGCGTTTACCAGGTTCACTGTTTCCACCATCGGTGCCAGAAGGCCTCGCAGCAATGCGGAGGTCAGCGGCTTGGTATTCAGTTTCGCAACACGACCCTGATATTCAATTTTTACTTTGTTAAGGCCAGACTGCGTAATCTGCCCGGCAAAGCTGCCCAGCTGGTCAGCGAGGTCAAGATATGGCTTCAGCTTTTTTGCATCTTCAGCAGAAAGAGACGGGATATTGACAGCATTCGTGACTGCGCCTGCCGTGAGGAAGTCCGACATCTGCTCGGCCACTTGCAGTGCCACATTTTCTTGTGCTTCGTTGGTGGAAGCGCCAAGGTGCGGCGTGCACACCACTTGTTCTGAACCGAACAACACGTTCGTTTTTGCAGGCTCTTCAAGGAATACGTCGAGCGCGGCACCGGCCACATGGCCTTCATCAAGCAGTTTTTTCAGTGCAGGTTCGTCAATCAAACCACCGCGCGCGCAGTTTACGATGTACACGCCTTTTTTGGTTTGCTTGAGGGATTTTTCGTTGAGAATGTTTCGCGTGGCATCATTGAGCGGCGTATGCAGCGTAATGAAATCAGCACGTTTCAGCAGTTCTGGCAGTTCCACCTTTTCAACGTTCATGTCTTTGGCGCGCTCAGCGGTTAAGAATGGATCATAGGCAACGACCTTCATTTTTAAACCCTGCGCACGGTCTGCCACGATAGAGCCGATGTTGCCGCAGCCAATCAGGCCGAGCACTTTGCCCGTGAGCTCTACGCCCATGAACTTTGACTTTTCCCATTTGCCGGCATGCGTGCTGCTGCTGGCCTGTGGAATTTGGCGGGCAACAGAGAACATCATCGCAATCGCGTGTTCTGCGGTAGTAACGGAGTTGCCGAACGGCGTGTTCATCACCACGATGCCTTCCGCCGTGGCGGCAGGAATATCGACGTTATCCACACCGATACCAGCGCGGCCAACCACTTTCAGTTTCTTTCCGGCTTTGATGACGTCTTTCGTCACCTTCGTGGCGGAACGGATGGCAAGGCCGTCATACTCACCGATAATTTTCAGCAGCTCTTCTGGTGTGAGGCTGGTTTTCACATCCACATCGACGCCGCGCTCTTTAAAAATTTCAACAGCGCGTGGGCTGAGTTTATCGGAAATAAGTACTTTTGGTTTAGCCATGGTCAGTAATCCTTGAGGGTTAGAAGAGTCGGTTAGGCAGCTTTCGCTTGTGCCTTTAATTCATTATATGCCCAGTCGAGCCACTGTGTGAGCAGCGTTAAATCAGCCGCTTCCACCGTTGCGCCCGCCCAGATGCGTAAGCCTGCCGGTGCATCGCGATATGCGCCGATGTCGTAACCGGCTTTTTCTGTTTCGATGATTTTTACCAGTTCTTTCGCGGCATTTTCCTGCGCTTCTTTTGATAGGCTGGTGTACCAGCTGTCTTTGATTTTGAAGCAGACAGAGGTGTTAGAACGGATGTCTTTGCGTTCAGCAAGGAAATCAATCCAGTTCGATTTTTCGACCCATTTTTCAAGCACAGCGAGATTCGCTTTCGAACGCTGCAACAGCCCTTTCAGGCCACCGAGGGACTTTGCCCATTTTAGGCCGTCAATTGCATCTTCCACGCAAATCATGGAAGGCGTGTTGATGGTTTCACCCACAAAGATGCCGTCAATCAGCTTGCCGCCTTTGGTCATCAGGAAAATCTTTGGCATAGGCCATGCAGGTACATAGCTCTCAAGGCGCTGCACGGCGCGTGGGGAAAGAATAATAATGCCATGCGCGCCTTCACCGCCCATGACTTTTTGCCATGAATAGGTGGTCACATCCAGTTTGTCCCACGGCAATTCCATGGCGAACACAGCAGACGTTGCGTCGCACATAATGATGCCTTCGCGGTCGGAAGCAATCCAGTCACCATTCGGCACGCATACGCCGGAGGTGGTGCCGTTCCACGTGAACACGACGTCACGGGTTTTGGTGTCGACTTCTGCCAGGTTCGGCAGCTGGCCATAACCCGCCTTGAACACGCGCACGTCTTTCAGCTTCAGCTGCTTTTGCACGTCAGAGACCCAGCCCTCACCAAAGCTTTCCCATGCCAGCATGTCGATGCCGCGTGGGCCGAGTATAGACCACATGGCCATTTCCACTGCGCCCGTGTCAGATGCCGGAACGATACCAATGTGGTAGTTTGCCGGTACGCCCAAAATCTCGCGCGTGAGGTCAATGGCTTCTTTCAGCTTGGCCTTGCCGAGCTTGGAGCGGTGCGAGCGGCCAATAGCGGCGCCTTTGAGCGCATTTACGTCCCAGCCGGGGCGCTTAGCGCAAGGGCCAGAAGAAAAGCATGGATTGGCAGGTTTATTTGCTGGTTTCATGGTGGTTTCCCGTGTCACAAATGCATTTTTACGGCGCGGATACTAAGCGCTCCGAGGCCTAGAGTCAACAGCACCGTTAAAGGGGCAAATACCATGAAAAACAGCCCCGATTGACGGGGCTGTTTTTGTTGAGGTTTTGTAGCGCGCGTTTAAGGCGTTGGCGTTGTACCCGAGCTGCTGCCCGAGCCACTACCAGACCCGCCGCCCGAGCCGCCACCCATGCATACGGCATAGGGGTCAAAAGGTTCCGGTTCGCAGCAAGGCTTTTCATCTAGGAAGCGGCACCAGTTTGGTGCGCATTTGCTGATACATTCCGCGGCTGCAGCGTGTGAGGCCTGCTTACAGGATTGGTAGGTATCTGGATCAAGGCTATCACACACTTTTGCTTCGCATTCCTGCATGCAGGGTGATTCACAGGTCACGCAATATGTAGCGCATTCACGCACAATCGGAGTGGTCGTGCCAGGTTTGCATCGCACCGGTGATGAATCGGTCATTATGTAAGGGTTGCTGGCATAAGCACAATCCCCACAGTCCCCGCCTTCATTGCAGTTATATTCGTAGTAACTGCAACAGTCAGGACCTGGCTCGGTTGAGCAGGTGGTTGGCGTGGGTGGTGGTGGCATACCTGGAGGGCATGCATCCGTGCAGCCGCACTGAGCGGGGTCGCAACCGGGTTTTTGTTTCAGCACCTTGTTAGGTGGGCGTGGTTGTGGGTAGCTGTAAGAACCCGGGGGGCCAGAAACGGCGCAGGATGGGCCATCATCTGGATACACGTTAACCTGACCAGTTGGCACAAAGCTCACGCCATAAGGATTGCACAGCTCACCTGCTGGTGGTGGTGGCGGCGGCGGCGGTGGTTGTGGCACACATGCCGGCACGTTACTTACTTGGCCAGGCATACAACGGCAGAAACTTTCCGTTGGGCAGTCGATACTGACACCTGGGGGGCATGTAACAGTTGCAACGAAAGTTGGGCACGTGCAATCACAACTGTTTGCGCCCGTACAAGTCACAGCGCTGTCAGGGACAACGACAACGCATCCAGGTGTTGCATTACAGCCTGCTACAGTCCAAGTGGGTGGTACGTTGCCATTAGTGCGTAACATAGGGGGGCACGTGTAAGTATTGGCAGAAGCAGATTCAATGAATGATAACGCCCCCACAAGTGCACAGAAGACGAAAAAACACAGATTATAGAAATACTTTATCATACTGTTCCTCATTTAGGAATTAAGCAGTGTAAGCTAACGTTTAAAAGAAACGTCTAACACCACCACCAGAACCGCTGCCGCTGCTAGATTCATTGCCACTGCTGCCGCCAGAACCGCTGCCGCTGCTAGATTCATTGCCACTGCTGCCGCCAGAACCGCTGCCGCTGCTAGATTCATTGCCACTGCTGCCGCCAGAACCGCTGCCGCTGCTAGATTCATTGCCACTGCCGCTGCCAGGGCCACCGACTGGGTATTCAGGATAATTCTCGTCACCTCGGTTATACGCCGTACCGGAAGAAGAACAAGTTGCATCTTCCCCGCAACGTTGCCGCTTGCCACGCTCACCATCGCGGAAGAATGTTTGCCCTGCGCCAGGCGTGCTGCCGCTACCATTATCGCCGCTGGAACTACCGCTGCTGGTGTTACCGCTGCTGGTGTTACCGCTGCTGGTGTTACCGCTGCTGGTGTTGCCGCTGCTGGTGTTACCGCTGCTGGTGTTACCGCTGCTGGTGTTACCGCTGCTGGTGTTACCGCTGCTGGTGTTACCGCTGCTGGTGTTACCGCTGCTGGTGTTACCGCTGCTGGTGTTA
>JBIKVZ010000005.1:0-65839 GCA_044356525.1 Rickettsiales bacterium | reverse complement strand
AGAACCTTCGTAATCGCTGCTGTCAATGACGTCTTACCATGGTCAACGTGACCAATCGTGCCAATATTGCAGTGCGGCTTCTTACGCTCAAATTTCTCTTTCGCCATGCGCGTAACCTTTCCTAATCCAACAAATAGGTTAAACCCGTTCAGTATTAACTCTGTCAAACACTCCCACCATACTTCCAAAATTTGGAGCGGGTGATGGGAATCGAACCCACGTAGCCAGCTTGGAAGGCTGGAGCTCTACCATTGAGCTACACCCGCCTTCAGTAGGCTGCAACTCATGTACAGGGGCGCACTATTTACATGAAAAAGGAAAAGGTGGCAACAGGTATTTTACAAAAAATGAAAAAATCTATTCATGCGCGGGCGGAATCAACGCAACGCCAAGCAAAATAGGCATTTCATGCAAATGCGACGGCCACGCGAATTGCAGGGGCGGAAGAATTTTTGCATTCGGAAAGCGCGCTTTCCACAGGCGCGGATTGTTGGGGTCTTTCATATTATCAATATCGGCTTCCCACACTATAACGCCGCCCCTTTTAAGGAGCGTTGTATCGTTCAGCCCGTTGGATTTAGCGGGGTTTAGTTCATCGTACACCAGCGGGGCATCGGGGCTGAAGAATGCAGCATTACCTGCAAACCACTGCCCGCCACCGATAATCGGCAGGGCTGAGGCATATTCCGCATACCATAGGCGGCTTACTGCGTCACTGAGCTGATTGCCTGGGAAATGCCCGCGTTTGTGTAGCGCCAGTGTGAATTGCAGGGGGTAAGAAGCGGCGAAGCCTATATATATGGTGAGAAGCGCAAGGGTAAGGCGCTTGGCTGCTTTAGGGCTAAGCTTGGGCTTAAGCCATAAAAAGAGCAGCAGGCCGCTGAAGCTCCATAGCGGTGTTCCCCACATGGATTTTACCTTCGAGGCTGTTAGCAGCGAGAAAAACAGGGTGAGCACCACGGGGGCAAGGCCCATTACCCACGGGAAAATAGTATGGAAGCCACGCTTTTTTGGCAGTTTTGGCTTCAATTTGATACCAAAACTAATGAAAAATACCAAAATAAGCCCTAAAAGAGCCAAAAACTGGGAGAAAATGAACCGAATGGGGTAAAAAACATGGTTTAGGGGGCTATATACATCCTTATGTGAGGCGCTTTCGATGTATTTCAGGCCGCTGAACTTGTTTTCCAGCGCCCACAGCAAATGAGGGGCAATAATCGCGATAAAAACCATGCAGGAAAGGTAAAACCAAGGGTTTTTGAAGGATTTTCTTCCCTCTGGTGTGCCTACAAGCATTAGGAATGCTGCGGCTAAAGGTAAGACGGAGGTGTATTTTGCCAGCATGGAAAGCCCGGCTAAAGTAGCGGCAGTTAGCCACCAGTGGCCTTTTTGCTGGGTTACGGCGTGGTAAAAATCGAAAGCAAACCATGCCCACAGCGGCAAAAGCAGAATATTCGGGTTAAATTCCGGCGCCGTGAAGTGGTAATAATAGCAGCCCAGCAGCAAAAGGGCGGCAAACAGACTTTCTTTTGGCGCGAGGTACAGTTTTGCGGTTTTATAAACCGCACACAGGCATAGCACGATGCAGAGGGGGCTGAGGATGAAATAGCTTTTCCAAAGAGACGTGCCGATGATTTCTATCACCCCTTGAGTTATCCATGCAGCCAGCGGTGGGTGTTTCTCATAACCCCATTCCCATAAACGCCCCCATGTGACGCCTTCAATCATGTCGAGCGGCGGATTTTGAAACATCAGCATTGGCAGCGCCGCCCACAAAATGAGGTGCAGTAGAGAAACAAAGAATAATGTGGTGCGTGGTGATGTATTTTTCATGTGTATGTGGCTTTAACGAATTCTAAACATTTATCCCGTATGGTATAGTTAAGCAATGTTTTAAGGACACACTGACATGCTTCGACGCGCCACTGCCAATCCTGAAAGAGACACACCGGTTTCTCGCCAAACATGGCTGGGAAGCTTGAGTTCATCGCTGTGGGGCAGCCAAGCAACCCAATCTGTCGCTAACGAAGGCTCGGGACATGCTGGAGTGCTGCAGAACAGAGGCGATGGCGCGGATTTACTTTCAGAAGTTATCAAAGAAGCCACCAAAGGAATGCCGGGTGTAAAAAAAGATGCGGAGGGCGAGCATGGTGGGTGTTCGACGGCGCTGAAAACATCCATGGCAGGCCAACGTGCGGGTATTACGCTCGTTGAGACGATTGTGGTGATTGCGATTGCTGCTATTTTGTTAGCGCTTCTTCTCAGTGGTATTCAGCAAGTGCGGCAATCGGCGAGGAATATGCAGGATGCAAATAATCTCAAGCAGGTTGGGCTTGCGATACAAGGGTTCCAAAACGATCATAATCATCTGCCTCCATTATTTAAACGTCAGGTGGACCCTGCCACGCGGCTTACCTATATTGAATCCCCTTTCGTGCATATTTTGCCTTATATGGAGGGCGGCAATACCATCGCGGCGTCAGCCAGTAACAACTGGTATGCGCATCCGCCGAACTCGACGCTGGAATCGCCACCCGTGCTGCGGAGCCCAAATTCAAACAGCACAAGCCCGTTTAGAACAGATTATGTGTTTATTGCGGGTGGTAATGCCCCAAATATCCCGGCCAATTTTACCACCGATTTTATACAGACAAATGCGGTGATGCGCGGTGACCATATTCCGGTGGGTACTGATAATGGTGCGTTTGTGGTCGACCGCAGTAATCCGGCAGCGGGTTTCCCCGGCCCGAATCCGAGAACGAATATGGCCGGCCTTACGGATGGTACATCAAACACGGTTGCGGTAATGATGGGTCATTCGGGCGGCATCCCCGATGGCGCAAACGGCTTCTTGAACCCGCACTGGAACAATTCATTCACCACGGTGGGTACATTAGCAGATGGCTATTTTACCAAAAAATTGGCTGCCGAAACCACGCAGGATGCATTGATGAAAGTGAAGCCAGGCAATGCACTCTTCATGGATGGCAGTGTGCGCAAAGTGCCAGAAGGTGTGGATAGTTTTGTGCGCCGTGCTATCTCAAGCCGCAGCGGCGGCGAAGTCGTGCCTGATTTTTAGAGTAGTGTGTATCACTTCTCGTGAGGCAATAAAAAACCGCCCCCTTAAGGGCGGTTTTTAAATGGTGGAGCTGCACCCAAATACTTTGAACCAAGTAGTGAATGTATTGGAGGACTGGGCAGTTATCTTCCAAAAGCATCGGGTGAAGCTCGCAGCATGAGCAAGGGCATAAATAGCCATAACGCCTTATTTTGTCCACCTCTTAAAAAAGAAACTTACCACCTGCGCCCACTCGAACCCTCAAGATAAAAGGGTATGGCCAGCGCGATTCCAACACGCTGGCTGGACATACCCTTTTATCTCTCTCTCTTCGTTGAAAACGAAACGGCCAGCATGACGCGGCGTAGCGAAATCTTAGGTTCTTCCTGCAAAACTGCTATACGGGGACGCAAGGCGCGGCGTTTTTCTAGACATAAAAATTTTCAGTTTCGTTTCGCTTCGTAAGATTTTTTTGTTATAATCGCGCTATGTCAACAAAACTCAATGAAACGCAACACCAAGCCATTGTTATGCTGGCCAGCGGTAAACCGGCCAGTGCGGTGGCGGCTGCGCTCGATGTGCGGAAAGAAACGATTTCCCGCTGGAAGCAGTTGCCAGAATTTCAAGCGGAGGTGAACGCACTGATTGAGGATGTGCGCGAATCCACCCGCAACCGGCTGGCCTCGATGGTGGAAAAAGCCTTGGAGGCGATTGAGGCGGATTTGCAAGCTACCGATAATCCCGCCCAGCGCAGCCGCACCGCTTTCAGAATCCTGCAACTGGTGGGCGGCAATGCGCTGGCCTTCACTGAAAAGCCACTGCCCACGGATGCAAACACCATCCGCAAAAAGCAGGACTCCGATAGGATGTGGGGCGAGTTAGTTTTGTAATCAACCAGTTATGCAAGCCTTGATGCAAAGGAGGTTGGTTGGCTGCGCTCGCCTGTCCAGCCCAGCGCACCGCCTAGGTTTTCTGAAAGAGCATCTGCAAGCTGAGTGAGGCGAAAATCTCTCGCTGCGTCTGCAAAGGTGGGGTCAGATTGCGCTTTTTTTCTCTGCCATGACTGCACGACGGTGGTGGTGTCAAACCCTCTGCGGCGAGCTTCTTCTACATATTCGGCGGGGCATTCTATGCTTTTTGAATAGGTGGTGCGCTGGCTTCCATCTTTAGTTTCGGTCAGTATCGCAGCTTTATCAAAGAAGCGCCCTTCCTCTTCAAATAAGCCATTTTCGATAGCAACGTATAAATCAGCATCATGGACAATGTGACGTGCGTGTGTAAGGCGGTTCTTTGCCCCCTGTAATGTTTGCTCATTCATTGGTTGCGCTGGCACACCTGATTCCGCAGCAACGCCCACCACCTCTGCATAGATGTTTTTTGCTAACAACGCCTTATTCAAAGCCTCAAGTTTAACGGGGCTTTGTGATGCAAGCACAATCCTCAGTTTAGGCTTAACGCTCAATTCTTTGGAGTGTTTTTGATGTGCGACATAGCCAGCGAACGCTTCCGCCCATGGCTTGTGCAAGCTAAATCCATGTAGGCTTTCATAGGTGCTGTTATCCGCAAATGGGTTTACCTCCAACGCTTTCGCTTTTCCCTCCTGTAAATCAACAATGATGTCATGCCCCCACATTCCAGTGCCAAATGCTTTGCCCATTTGATTTGCAACATCGCGTACATCTGGCGGCAATATGTGAATTTCCCCCGCTTCTACCTTGCGCTTAAATTCATCTGGCGGCATTTTTCCTTTGGTAACGTGATGCTCAAAGGCTTCTTGTTCATCCAGTGCAACACGCACCTCATCTGCACCACGGGATACGTTGGTAATTCTTTCTCCATGCTGTGCAATTCTCACAATTGCCGCTACTACCTTGGATTCCAACTCGCCCTTACCATTCACCCCCACCACCGTTTGAACGCGGTAATCTCTCCGGCGCTCAGGGTTTGATTCAATAAATTCCTGCACCAACACACCACCCTTTTTCTCTTGTGCGGATTGCTCATGCCACTGGCGGAATAAATCGCGCACATTGGATTTATCATGCTGGATAGATACTTGCTTACCAGACCAACCTAACGCCTGTTTTACAACATAGGTGGAGTCACCTAGCGCATATAAGAACTGGTTTAGCGCAGGCTGGTTATATGGTGTGTTATGGGGCAAGCAGAAAGTCTTTGGGGTTGGTATATTGTGTCGCTCAAAAATTTGCTGGCTGGCGATTTTATCACCACCGGCAATGGTCAAATCCACATCCTGATAAATGGAGACACCGTTTCTTTCTAAAACACGAGCTAAGTCTCCAAATCTGCGTGCGCTGGCGCGTAGTGTTGCACCATCAAAATCGGACGGATTGATGGTTTTTCCTTCACACTCAATATGCTCACCAACAATCTTTGCCTTGCCTACATTTACAAGCGTGACTTCATGCCCCATTTTCTGCAATTCATCACGCAGGCCATAGGCTTCATCTCGCTTAAGTCCCTGTTTGTCATGTTCATGGAGTATGAGCAGTTTAAGTGGCATAATGACCTACGCAGACCTTCGCAAAGAGCGCTCGCACACTTGTTGGTCAATAAATTCAGCGGCACATTTTGCACCATCAAGTTGCACGCTCATTTGCGCAGATTTAGGACGCGCTAACACCTGGTTTATCTTTTCTGCAAAGAGTGTTGGATTATTGGCATCCTCTTGAGACACGGTGGATAGTAGACCTTTTTCTTCAAAACGCTGAGAACGGTACACCTGTTCATTCTCCCCATTTGCGCTGTCAAGTGCGGGAACGATAATCGCCGGTGTCTCACAAGATGCAGCCTCAAGGGTGGTATTATATCCGCCTTGGGATATGGATAGTGCAGCATTGGCAAGGCGCTGTTTGAAATCAGGGCGGTTACGCTCTACGATAATCCCACTGCCCTTCTTTGCCGCTGTCTCTTTTATTTCATCAAAAAGAGCATCGGAGCAATTTGGTGTAATCAATAACCGCCATGTTCTATCTTTTAGTGTGGTTAGCTCCCTTGCATTAATTGCCGCCGTGTATAGCTGCATGTCCTGCGCTCTGAATCCACCACCTGCTGAAACCAACACTTCCCGCTCATCATCAGGCATAGGTTGCCTTGGTGGCAATGGCTTCGCAAAATACCCCGCGTAATACACTGGCTTAGTAATTTGGGACATAGGCGGGAATGTATCGCCCAGCTTGATAAACTTGTCATCACCCCGCACAATAACCGCATCAACATATTGGTTGGTATGATATGCCCTCGCGTCCGTACCATCTGCACCTAGCTTTTTGAATGGCTGGGTAAAAAGCACATCTCTTTCGATAGAAAACACCAACGGCCTTTGCTGCGAATGGTGGATATATCCCATGAGTGGAACCATCTCTACATTTGAGTTTGTACGACCTATCGGCCAAAATTCAGTCACCACCACATCAGGTTTTTCACGGCGCAAATAATTTCTGAGAATTTTCTGACGTTCAGCCAAATAGTCGCCTAATCCTGTTCTCCAATCACCAGAATCATTTGCGCTGTGGGCATGGATAAGGGTTGGTTCTTCCGTACCATGTTGTGCTTGGCCAGTAGTCTGCAATTCAGACAGATATGCCATAAATGCATCCATGCTTTCTGCATGAAATTGGCCTTGGTGGGTGCTGAATGTGAAAGGCTCTTGATTCGTAGGTGCAGGCGTAACCTTGATTTGTGGTAATTCCAAAACTTTGGCATCACCATAATCAAACGTCTTTCCAACATCCATTGAACTGGTGACAACGGTGACTTCAAATCCCTTTGCGCCAAGCTCTTTTGCCATTTGCGCGATAACCTGCATGTGACCAGCACCCGCAGATGTTTCCGCCCATAGCATGGCTTTTTTCTTTCTGATTGTGGACATTTGCGGAAACCCCTCGTGCAACTGCTTGATGTGATTATATATTAATAAAGTTAACATTTATGGCAAGGAAAATTCCACTTGCATGTTCATTTGATACTTGCTATAGAATCAACATTAATGTTCACTATTGATGTTGGGGCGAGCAAGCGATGTATTCAAAAGACAGCGATATTATAGATGGTTGTGATGCACTTGCATCTAAGGATAATCGTGTGCGTTTTATCCACGGTGATGCGTTTTCTGATTCCATTGCCATGCTCACCGGCTCGGAGCAATTCAGAAAATTTTGCGTGGTGGTAAATGACAAAAAGCACTCCGTAAAGGATGGTGATACCACCTACCGCATCATTCACCACTGGACACAGCAAGGCTTGTTTGATGATGAGCGGCCAGATGATTCGATGGATTGGCGCAAGCTATCACTCAAAGACATTATCTGGTTACGTATTGCGAGAGATATACGCAAGTTTGGTTTGCCATTGGATGCGCTGAAAAACACCTATAAGTGCTTGTGGAAACGCCGCTATGATGGGGCAAAGCGCACCTATCCATGGTTGGAGGTGGCTATTGCTTTGTGCCAATTCCGCGAGCCGGTCATACTGGTGGTGTTTGAGGATGGTTACGCCGAAATCACCACGCCGGAGAGCTTGGCAATGAATGATTTTATGGTGGGCATGGAATCCCGCCTGTGCATCAACATCAATGATATTTACCGCGAAATTATCGGTGATAAAGAGGGCAAATTCACCCCACGAAACCACAAGCTGTTTGCGCTCAATCAAAGTGAGTTAGACGCTGTGGCTGCATTAAGCGAAGTGGAAAACGGTGCGGTGAAGATGCACAAGCACGATGGTAAAATCACCCATATTGACACCACAAAGCAAGTGGAGGGCGCACAGCGCATTGTCGATATGATGAGCGAAATTGAATATGGCGAATTGACCGTGAAAATGGCCAAGGGCAAACCCGTACACACGCAAATGATGAAAACGGAGAAGCCACGCTAATGAAAACCTTGCTACCAAATACCTTGGAGCTAACGCAAACCGCAAACGGTAGTGGATTCGCCACGCTCGCTGCTAACCATACAGGTTGGACATGGCGAGCGGGGTGGAAAAATACCGCAAGCAGATAGATGCGCTTGGGCTTTCGGATGAGCAAGGCAACGAACTGATAGGGGCGCTCACATGCATTGCCGAAAGTCTGCTTACGAAAAAATACATGCTGGGTGTGAGGCAGGATGAAGCAACGCGCCAACCAACCCAGCAAAGCAGTCATCTATTGCCGCGTGTCAAGCGACCGGCAAGTAAAGGAAGGCGACGGGCTAAGGTCACAGCAAACGCGTTGCCGCGAACACGCAAAAACCCAACATTGCAATGTTCTCAGGGTATTTAATGATGAAGGCGTTTCCGGTAGCCTTCCACCAAGCCAGCGCCCAGCCACACAGGAATTATTCGCTTACCTTGATACACAAAAAGACCGCTTTTATGTCATCGTGGATGATATATCGCGTATAGCGCGGAGCATGGAAGCATATATTGAATTTTCTGCCAAGCTCGCAGCGCGTGGCGCAATCCTCATATCACCCAGCCAGACATTTGGCTCAAGCTCCAACGAAAAGCTGGTGAGCAATGTGTTGATGGCGGTTTCAGCATTTCAGCGTGATGCCAACATTGAACAGGTCATCAACCGCCAGAAATCCCGCATTCAAAATGGCTACTGGGTATTTCATGCGCCGATTGGCTACAAATATGTGAAAGATACGGGTGGCGGTAAGGTGATGGTACGGGATGAGCCAAAGGCCAGCGTTATCACGGAAGCATTTGAGGGTTTTGCCGCTGGACGTTTTGAAACGCAAGCCGATGTATCGCACTTCATCACCAAAAGCGGAGCATTCAAGATTGACCGCACCGGCAGGTTTCACCCCAGCCGTGTAAAAATCATGCTTACCTGTATGCTCTACACTGGCTTTATCGAATATCAGCCGTGGGATGTCACCTTGCGCGAGGGAAAACACCCTGCGCTGGTGGAGATGACAACCTATGTCAAAGTGCAGGAACGGCTGGGGTTGAAAGCCAAAGCACCCTATCGCAAGGATTTACGGGAAGAATTCCCGTTGCGTGGTTTCGTGCTATGCGCTTGCTGCAATGAACCGCTCACCGCTGGCTGGTCAAAAGGGCGAAATGGCAAGCATCCCTATTACCACTGCAAAACCAAAGGCTGCTCTCTCTATGGTAAAAGCATCAAGCGTGATGCGGTGGAGGGTGAGTTTAAGAACATCATCAAAGCCATGACACCATCCGAAACGGTGCTAGAAATTGCGCGGGGTGTTATCACTGATGCATGGAAGAAAAAGCGAAGTGAATACACCTCACAACTCATGGATGTTGACCGTGATAAAAAGATGATTGACCAGCAAATACAGGGTTTTATGGGCAGGTTGCTGGAAGTGGAAGACCGCACCATCGTTTCGCTTTATGAAAACCATATCAAGGAGTTGGAGCTAAATCGCCAGATACTTTCCGCGCAAGCCAAGGAAATGCACAAGGTGGACACCAGCATCGAAGGTGCGCTTGGAACCGTTTTTGATTTTATCGGCAAGCCGCTCTCACTATGGGATAGCGACGATTTAGACGATAAACGGCTGGTGCTAAAGCTGGCATTCGCCAAGCAACTGCCCTTTAGCAAGGATAGCGGATTTGGAACCGCCGCTTATTCGCTTCCATTCTCGGTTCTGCGGGATATCCACAGCCAAGAATCTAAAGTGGTGGAGGAGGAAGGATTTGAACCTTCGAACTCCGAAGAGGACAGATTTACAGTCTGTTGCCATTGACCACTCGGCCACTCCTCCACAACAAAAACACGGTGTTTTCTAGAAGCTGATTGTCAGCGTGGTCCGCACTTGCTATAAGCGCCAGTGCTCGCCCGAAAACAAAGAGGCACTCTAGGTAAAATAGTTGAGCCCCCATGTCAATGAGTAAAACACCAAAACGCCGCGAAAAGAGTTAGTATGAGCCGAAAGAAAAACCACTCCCGCCATTTTGATAAGCCGGGCCACAAAACAAGTGGCCATGCAGGCAACGGCCCTTCGGCAGAGCGCGCGGATCGTTACTGGCTCTATGGCCGTCATGCGGCACTTTCAGCCATTCAGGGCGGAAGAAAGATTCATCGCTTGTGGGTGACGCAGGCGGCGATGGCGCAGGATAAAGCGCATTTCGAAGGCGTTGCATTTGAAATGAAGTCGCCGGAAGATATCACTGCAATGCTGCCGCGCGATGCAGTGCATCAGGGTGTGGCGCTGGAAGTGGGTAAGCTTGATGAGTTGGCACTTGAGGATATAGATTTTTCCGGTATTTCACTCGTCGCGGTGCTGGACCAAGTGACAGATCCACACAATGCCGGTGCTATTTTACGCAGCGCGGCGGCATTTGATGTGGGCGCAGTGGTGGTGCCAAAGCATGGCTCTGCCAGTGAAACAGCGACGATGGCAAAAGCGGCCAGTGGTGCGCTAGATATGATTCCGCTGGTTACGGTGAATAATCTTGCCCGTTCACTTGAGGAATTAAAAGAGATGGGCTTCTGGATTATTGGCCTCGATGGCGAAGCGACGACAGATATTCAAAAAATGCCAGCGTACGAAAAAATAGTGTTGGTGCTAGGCTCGGAAGGCAAGGGTTTGCGCAGGCTGACGGCTGAGTTGTGCGACCTGCTGGTGAAAATACCGATTCATGGTCGTATGGAAAGCTTGAATGTGTCGAATGCGGCGGCAGTTGCGTTTTATGCATTGGCGCATCGCTCGGCTTCTGGAAAATAAAATTTTTATGCCCTACCTATCGAAGATAATGTCTGGCAAGCATCCGGTGCTTCAGGGTGTGGTGCTGATGCTGCTGACCGTTGCTATCTGGGGCGGTTGGGTGGTGGTGAGCCGCATGGGCGTGAAAGCCAGCCTGAATCCGTATGACATTGCTGCTGTACGCTTTTTGGTGGCGGGCGTGATGCTGCTGCCAGTGGTGCTACACCGCGGCATTAAAATCGGACCGTTTGGCATATGGGGTGGATTACTACTGATGTTCTGCATGGGTGCGCCCTATAATCTGATGACGATTTCCGCATTTAAATTCACGCCTGCATCACATAGCTCCATTGTTTATGCCGCCACCACGGCGATGACCTGCATACTTGGTTATTTCGTGTTGAAAGAAGAAATGCCGGCTAAAAAAATCATCGGGCTGCTGATTGCTGTTTCCGGCATTTTGCTGCTGATGCTGGTGAAGCCATCGGTGCAGGAAAATGGTATGTGGGTTGGGCACTTGCTGCTGCTCGTGGCGGGCTGCATGTGGGGCATTTATGCCGTGTTTGCCAAAGCGTGGAAGGTGGATGCAGTGCAGGGTACTGCCGTGGTCGCAGTATTTTCCATGGTATGTTACCTGCCCATTTATTTCATTTTTATTCCATCGAATCTGGCCACCGCGCCGATAGAGGAAATTATCTGGCAGGGTTTTTATCAGGGCGTGATGACAAACGTGATTGCGCTAATGGCCTATAATAAGGCGGTGGAGCTTTTGGGTGCGAGCGGCACGGCGATTTTTATCCCGCTTGTACCGGTGATGGCCACGTTTGTGGCGGTGCCGCTTTTAGGCGAAGTGCCAAGCAATTTAGAGATGGCGGGCATCATCCTTGCGGCGCTGGGCGTGCTGCTGGCCAGTGGTGCATTAGCACACACGAAAAAACAGATGAGTTTACGCTTGCAGCGACGCAAAAAAGCACCTAAAAACTAAACCCCAGCATTTGACGCCGCTTTAGCTCAGCTGGTAGAGCAACCGCCTTGTAAGCGGTAGGTCGCCCGTTCGAGTCGGGCAAGCGGCACCATTTAAACTAACGAAGGAACGAAAAGGAAATAGCATGGCAAAACATGGTGGCATCGCCGGCGAACAGCTTCGCCAGTACATTCAGAAAATTGAACGCCTCGAACAGGAAAAATCTGACCTCGCCTCTGATGTGAGGGATGCATATGCCGAAGCCAAAGCAAACGGCTTTGACGCGAAAGTGATGCGCCAGCTGATTAAAATCCGCAAAATGGATAGCAACGAACGTGCCGAGCAGGAAGAGCTGCTGGATATTTACAAGCACGCGCTAGGCATGCTGCCGGGCGATGCCGAAGCCGCATAAACGCTTCGTGCCACTTCAAATAAAAAAGGGCTTCATCTGAAGCCCTTTTTTATTATGGTCTTGAAACATTAAGCCCCCCTAAAGTGTTACCTCTGGGGGAGCCCATGGAGAGAGGATCGTGAATATCGGGAACGAACTGCTTAACCCTCTGGGAAAAACCTATCGCTCTATTAGAGAACTGCCCTCTGGAAGGTGCAGTTTTCATTGCGGGTGAGGATTACGTTCTTCACCATCTCGTCGTGCGAGTGGGCAACGGAAAGCTCACCAAAGTTAAAGTAGAAGCGGCAGACGTTATCTTCGTAAATGACATTTTCAGGGCGCTTCTCGCCTGCGTAGCAGGTCACGTGCGTCCAGTTACAGCCACCAGCACTGGTGTACTTGGCCGAGTAGAATTCTTTTTCAGTTGGCTTTGCGCAGGCTGCGGTTGCGAGCAGTAGCAGAGCGGCGATTGCGATTTTTGCGATATTCATATAGTCCCCCAGAGTTCCTTAGTGTTCAATCTTGTGTTTCTAATTATGTATAATTCGATAATTATAAAATTATAGAACATTCGATATGGCTGGGATTATACACAGGAATTATGTGGCGTAAAGGGGTTTTTAAAAGAAAAATGAAAAATCTTTTCAGAGGATAAATAGTAATGAAATATCAATACGTTGTTCTTCTACTACGTGTTCTCAGCATTCCGTAGTAGGGTCTCCATAGCGATGTCATCCACAAAATCGAAAGCGGTTTTGCCTTCGTAATTTGGGGCACTTAAATTCGTTTTATAGCGCTTGGATGACATTAACATAATGATAAACATGCGTTTTTTCATCTTCACGGCGTTTATCAACAGCGTGTTGCCATTTTCATCCTGCAATTGGCCGAGGTCGATGTCGTCCGCCAATGCATCCAGCTGCGCTTTAAAGGCATCGAGTTTATTTTCACTAATTAAATCAAATAGTTGGTGTCTTTTTTCTTCGACCTGAATGGGGGTATAGCGTGCCACCAGAGTAGGCTCGCGCAGGCCAAAATACTGCGAGAGCAGATTGTTCTTTCCGTATTTCCGGTTTGCAATATCCAGCGCTGTTTCATTACGGGAATTTTTTGTCTTAATGTCGATGCCCACCGTTTCCACCAAAAACTTTACCACATCCATGCGGCGTGCCTCGGTGATGGGGTAGGAGCCGCCCGGCTCAAAGGCTTCTGCGACGTCGTGCAGCAGCGTGTTGCCGGTAACGGACTCAATATCTTTTAGGCTGCGGTGATTGCCTTGAGAATGCGCTTGCCGCAGGGTGTCGAGGTCGGCCTTTACGACAGCATCGCGATATATGCTCATAGTGATGTGCCCCTGAGTGTATCGAGGAAACCTTGCAAAATGTAGCTGGCGGCGAGCTTATCCACCACGGCATCGCGCCGCTGGCGGGAAAGATCGGCTTCTTTAATGGCATGCATCACGCCTTGCGTGGAGAAGCGCTCGTCCCATAGCAAAATGGGAAGAGGGGATTGTTTTGCGACATTGTGCGCGAATTGTTTTACCGACTGCGAGCGGGCGCTAACGCTGCCATCCATATTCAGCGGCAGGCCGATGACAAGGCCGCAGACCTCATGCTCGGCGCAGGTGTCGAGCAATGACTTTACATCGGCGGTGAATTTTTTGCGGGCGATGGTGTGAAGCGGGCTGGCGATACTGCGTAAACCATCGCTTAAGGCTAGGCCGATGGTTTTCTCACCGACATCCAGCCCAAGCAGGCGCTTATTTTTCGGTATCTGTTCAAGGAAGGCGTTGATGTTTTCCGCCAGCACGGGAATCAGACCAGCTCTTCAGCGGTGACCACTTTATTGCGGCCCGTTTTCTTGGCGGCATACAAAGCTTCATCAGATTTTTTCAGCAAATCAGCGGCAGACGTAATGCCATGCCCTGTGGATGCCATACCAACGCTGGTGGTGACTTGCACGTGGTTCGGCGCAGCAGTAATCGGGAAGGGCACATCGGCAATAGAAGCGCGTACGCGCTCTGCCATGGCTTTGGCGGTGTCCTTATCCGCGCCGGGCAGCAAAATCACAAATTCTTCGCCGCCTGGGCGGCAGGCAAGGTCAGTTGTACGCACGCCGGCTAAAATACGCTGAGCAAACTGCTTTAGCACTTCGTCACCAATATGGTGACCCCAGCCTGGTTTGTCGTTGATACTTTTAAAGTGGTCGATATCAAGCGAAAGCACAGAAAGCGGCATTTTTTTTGCCATGCATTCCACAAAAATATTCTGGATGTGTGCGTCAAGATAGCGACGGTTATAGAGCTTGGTGAGGCTGTCGGTAATCGCGAGCGACACGCTTTCTTCGTAGTTTGACTTCAGCGCATCCTGGTAGCGCTTGCGCTTAATTTGCGTACGGGAGCGTGCAATCAGTTCATTCGCATCGAGCGGAGAAACGATGTAATCATTGATGCCCATCTCAAGGCCTTTAATGAGCAGCGCC
Organism: Rickettsiales bacterium; assembly: GCA_044356525.1. Taxonomy (GTDB): domain Bacteria; phylum Pseudomonadota; class Alphaproteobacteria; order Rickettsiales; family RGZB01; genus CAYXPR01. The sequence goes on along the minus strand of JBIKVZ010000005.1, from coordinate 51,260 downwards.
TTGTCTTCAATATCTACCATAATCATTAGCGGCACATGGCGTGATGCTTCCTGGCTTCGGACTTGCACACACAGGCGCAGGCCATCGACATTGTCGAGCATGGTGCTGACGATAATTAAATCCGGTGGCGTTCCTGCCGCTTTGGCCACGGCTTCTTCTGCCTTGGCGAACTCCACCACAAAGCCGTTGGCTTCGAGGGTTTCTTTCATTTGCTTGGATTCCACTACATCGTCATCTACCACAAAGACGCGTGCGCCTTTGGTGTCATAATTTTCAGTGGTGGCTTGTTCCACCAAGCCGAACTGCGAACCGGTTTTGTCACGCAGGCGAAGCTCATCGAGCATGAGCTTTACGCGGGTGAGGGAACGGATGCGTGCAAATAGATGCACCTCGTTAATCGGTTTGGTAAGAAAGTCATCCGCACCGCTCTGCAGGCCTTGTACGCGGTCAGAAATATCGCTGAGTGCGGTCACCATCACCACCGGAATGTGCGACGTTTCAGGGTCGGACTTCAGGCGCTTGCAGGCTTCAAAGCCATCCATTTCTGGCATCATGACGTCGAGCAGGATAATATCAGGCTTAAAGGTTTTTACCTTTTCGAGCGCTTCTTTGCCGGAGTAAGCCGAGGCATATTCATAATATTCGTTCGCTAGCTTGGCTTCGAGCAGCTTTACGTTTGGCGCTAAGTCGTCAACAATCAGTACGCGTGCGGTCATGAGCGGGGGCTATTCTTCATCATGTTTGGTTGTAACGTCGCCGACATATTTGCGGATGGTTGATACAAAAATATCAATAGCGATGGGTTTAGAGATATAGGCTTGGCAGCCGCTGGCCATGATGCGGTCTTCGTCATCGCGCATGGCAAAGGCGGTCACGGCGACGACAGGAATATGCTTAATCTGTGCGTTTTGTTTCATTTGCTTAATCAGGTCCACGCCTGAAATTTCTGGCAGCTGAATGTCCATAATAATGAGGTCTGGCTGATAACGTTCTGCCAGCATGACAGCTTCCATGCCGCTGCGCGTTTCCATCACGCTTAGCGAATGTGCTTCCAAAAGGTCGCGGAAGAGCTTTAAGTTCAGCTCATTATCTTCCACGATAAGCACCTTTTTGCTCATGCGTTCGTCCTCAAAAAGCTTTGCAAGGCGTTCAGCGTACAAGAGTTGCTCCTAAAAATCAAATTTTTCAACGGTTTATAAGTTTATCGGTTTTGACGGCCGTCAATCAGTTGTTGCACCACTTCAGGGTTCAGCAGCGTGTTCGTGTCACCCAAACTGCTATAGTCATTCGCGGCAATTTTTCGCAGGATGCGTCGCATGATTTTGCCGGAACGTGTTTTGGGCAGGCCCGGTGCCCACTGGATGATGTCGGGCGTGGCGATGGGACCGATTTCTTTACGCACCCATTGCGCCAGTTCTTTTTTCATTGCGTCATCGGGCGTGATGCCCGCATTCAGTGTAACAAATGCATAAATGCCTTGGCCTTTTATGGCATGGGGATAGCCCACCACGCCAGCTTCGGCCACATGTTCATGTGCCACCAGCGCACTTTCAATTTCAGCCGTGCCAAGGCGGTGGCCGGAAACGTTAATTACGTCATCCACGCGGCCGGTAATCCAGTAGTAACCGTCTTTGTCGCGGCGACAGCCATCGCCTGTGAAATACATGCCTTTAAAAGTGGAGAAATATGTTTCCACAAAGCGTTTGTGGTCGCCATACACGGTGCGTAGCATACCCGGCCATGGCTCGGCGATGCATAAGTTGCCTTCACACTCGCCTTCCAGCACCTTGCCGTTACTGTCGACAATCACGGGTTTCACGCCAAAAAATGGGAAGGTAGCGGAACCGGGTTTGAGGTCGGTAGCGTAGGGCAACGGCGTAATCATGAAGCCGCCCGTTTCGGTTTGCCACCATGTATCGACCACGGGGCAATTTCCATCGCCCACCACGCTATGGTACCACAGCCATGCTTCGGGGTTGATGGGTTCGCCCACCGAGCCCAAGATGCGCAGCGAGGAGCGTTTGGTTTTCTTCACCCACTCATCGCCTTGCGCCATGAGCGCGCGGATGGCGGTGGGTGCGGTGTAAAAAATATTCACCTTATATTTGTCGATAACCTGCCAGAAGCGCGAATAATCCGGATAGTTTGGGATGCCTTCAAACATCAGCGTGGTCGCCGCGTTGGCGAGTGGGCCGTACACAATGTAGCTATGGCCAGTGACCCAACCTACGTCTGCCGTGCACCAATAAATATCGCCGGGTTTATAATCAAACGCCAGCTCGTGCGTCATCGCGGCCCATAGCAGATAACCGCCCGTGGTGTGCAGCACGCCTTTGGGTTTGCCCGTGGAGCCAGAGGTGTAGAGGATAAAGAGCGGGTCTTCTGCTTCCATCGGTTCAGCGGGGCAGTCTGCCGAGGCTTTTTCCACGGCTTCGTGATACCAGATGTCGCGGTCCTGTTTGAACGCAACGGTACCACCGGTGCGTTTCACCACCAGCACAGTGCCTGTAAAATTCATTTTATTGAGGGCTTCGTCTACATTCGCTTTCAGCGGCACTTTTTTGCCACCGCGCAAGCCTTCATCTGCTGTGATGATGAAACTGGCTTTGCAATCTTCAATGCGGCCCTTCAGGGAATCGGGCGAGAAGCCGCCAAACACCACTGAATGCACGGCGCCAATGCGTGTGCAGGCTAGCATGGCATAAGTGGCCTCTAGAATCATCGGCAGGTAAATCACCACGCGATCACCCTTTTTCACGCCTTGCGCCTTCAAGGCATTGGCCAGCTTGCACACCTGTTGGTGAAGTTCGCTATAGGTAATTTTTTTGGATTCGCTGGGGTTGTCGCCCTCCCAGAGAATGGCGGTGGTGTTTGCGTGTTTGGGTAAATGGCGGTCGATACAATTATACGAAACGTTAAGCGTGCCACCTTCAAACCAGCGCACGTGGATATCGCCCTTAAAGGCAGCGTCCTTCACTTTGCTCCATTTTTTGAACCAATGCAGGCGCTCGGCCTGTTTCGCCCAGAAGGTTTCAGGGTTTTCAATCGATTCGCGGTAGAGCCTTTCGTATGTTTCTTTGGTTACCAGCGGCGTGTGGTCAGGCTTAGGCGCCTTAAACAGGGTGTTTGCGGGGCTGCTGAGGTGCTCTTTGGGCTTATTCATGTGTCCATACCCTTAACCGTGATGCCGGAACACTCTAATCTAAGGATAAAAACCGAATTGAAAAGCCATTTCTTTACCCCTTCGCCGGCCTCGGTTTTGCAGAGTTTTTAAGAATAGTAGTTGCAAATTACAGTTAAAAATTGTTTTTTCACCCGCGTCGTTAACGCCTTGTTAACGATATTCTTTTAAAGTCAGTAACGTACCCAAGGCGAAACAGGCCGCTTGATGACCATGGATTGAGAGAGATACGACGCTATGAAATTTACAGAGAATGTGCCCGCACCGGTTAAAGGCCAATATAGGGAAGCAAATCAGGAAAAGCCATATTCACAGCGGCTGCAGCAATCAGTTGCAGAGATTTTTTTGCGCATGGTGGCAGAAAAGGATGCTGAAATAGCACGTTTGCTGCAGAAAAAATTAGATATTGCTGAAGTAACCGATAAGGCATCGCGCAGGGCGCAGAACGAGGCGCTGCTTGCAAGCATCCCGGTGGATAAACGCAATCTGTTTGAAGAAATGAATGCCAAACTGGTGGACATGCATTGGCGCGCCCGTAAAGTGGCTGGTATTGGTGTACTAAATGCATTGGCCGAAGTCGGCGTAAAAACCGGCGATACGTTTCGCGAAGTATTGGAGCGCCTTAAAGCACAAGATGTTCCGTCTAAAAAGGTGCAGGAACTGGTGGATGGGTTAACGGTGTGGCCAAGCCTGACCACGCACCCCACCAACCCGACATCGCTGGAATATACACTGCAAGGCTTGGTGGTGGATAAAGCATTGGCAAACCCTGCCACACAGCAGAGAGAGCTTGAGGCGCTTTTACGCAACGTGCGTGACACGCAGATGGATGAAGCACCCAATCAAAATGGCGAACGCAAGAAAACGCCAGAAAAAGAAGCGACCGAACTGCTGGCCATTATGGATGTAATTTATGATTCGGTTGCTGGGCCGCAGCATAGGCTACGTGCTGCTCTTGATAAAAGTGCCTACACGGATGTTGAAATTAAAAACCCGCTGCTGGACCTAAACGTGTGGGGCCCAGGTGATGGCGATGGCAACCCAAACATGACCGCAGAAGTGCTGCGCGCATTTATAACCCGTTCCAAGAACCGCATTCAGGAACGCTATGCAGAAGATATTAAAGTGCTGGCACCCTCGCTGCTTACAGAAGGTTATGAGCAAGCTGCTGCAGACTTAGAAGCAATCGCTGCGCGCCTCGGTGGTTATGGCAGCGATGAAAAACGTCTTGAGGCGGATGTAAATGCTGTGGTGGCGCAGGTTGGCAAGGGCGCTAAAAGTTATGGGCTGCTCGATGATTTTGAAACCAAAGTCGAAACATTTGGCACGCGCTTTACGCGCATCGACGTGCGTCATAACTCGAAAGATTTGATGACGACGGTGGGGCATGTGCTAGAAGCGACTTACCAAATCCCCAGTGCTTTGCATTTTATGGAGATGGATGCGGATAAACAGGCCGCGCTCATCAAAACAAAATTCAACGACGAAGAGTTTTTGGCTAGTGTAAAGGAGCTTGACCCCCAAACGATGATTGACACCACCTACGGTGAAGACAAAGACCGACAAACGGCAATGCGCGTGCTCACCCGCATGCGTGTGATGGCTGAAAACCCTGAAATGTTCCAGAAGCTGATTATTGCGGAAACCACATCGGCAGCAAACGGTCTTGCTGCACTGCTGATGCTGAAGGCGGCAGGCAACGAGGTGGCAAATGATAAAGCTACAGTGGATGTAGTGCCGCTGTTTGAATCGCGCAAGGACTTGGAAGAAGCGCCTCGAATGGTGCACACGCTGTGCACCGACGAAGTATTTGGCGCCCATGTAAGGGCTCGCGGCTATATGCTCTCCATGATTGCAAAAAGTGATACGGCGCGCCTTTCAGGCCCTGGTGTGCAGGGTCAGCAGGAAGAAACCGCTGGTAAAATTCTTGCACTGAACCGTAAAAGTTATGGCGCGGCAATGTATGTGATGGCAGGTGGTGGCGATGACCAGATGCGTGGCGGTGGCCGAATTGTGGAAACACCGCACGTGATGCTGCGTGCCGAAGCGCGTGAAGGCGGGCACTATCCTGCTAAATTAGCAATGACCTTACAGGGCTTGCAGCTGCAGCTTATTTTCGGCGCTCCGCTGCTGGCAGAAAATTTTCAGGAGAGCTTTGCTGCACAGAGCTTGCTGGCAAATGCCCGCGCCACCGGTCTGGTGGAATGGCGACCAGTGCCAGAGGGTGTGAATGAAACGCAGGCGTACTTGCACGCTAAGGAATATTTCCGCGCGGCGATGGATCGGTATGAGCAGGCGATTGGCGATATAGGTAGCCCGGCGCGTGAAACCATCAAGGCGTATTTTGCTAGCTTCCCGTCTGAAATAATTGAGTGGTCTAACAAAAGCTCTCGTCCGGGTGCTCGTACAAAAACAACAGACCCAATTGAAGGCCGTGCCATCAGCCTCGATCAACGCTCGAAGCACGATGGTGCATACCTGACTGCTACAGTAGGTTTGGTGGGCGCGCTCGAACACTTGGCCAGTATGCCGTATTATGGCGGTAAGGGCGAAGACGGTGAGCCGATTTCCGCACTCCGCCACGCCTATATGGGCAATAAATCTTTCCGCGATAATATCCGTATGCAGGCTGTGGTGCTGCACCAGAAAGACTATGACATGGCGTGGATGAAACATGGCGAAAGGCCAATACCGAAAGAAGCGGAGCGTTTAGCGCTGGCGTATAACCCCTCTTCGGTGAACGAGCCACGTGTGTTTTTGGCTGCGCTTGAAAAAGCAGACCGCAGGGAAGCCATGCTGATTTATGAAGCCATTACGGGCAAAAAACCCGCGCCGGAGATTACGCTCAAAACGCCGCTTGAAGCGGGCTGGCCAAACCTTGCCGAGCAAATGGATTATCGCGAACGTCAGTCGGAATGGTCGAAGTTGATGGAAGTGTACTGCATCAATAAAATCAACAAATGCCATGAGGATCGTTTGCCCATACTAGACTGGCTGCGTGAATTGGCGTATCATGCCTATGTTGGTGCAAACCCAACCTACAGCTCGCCAAGCTTCAGCTTAACGATGACGGATCCGCAGAAGGAAGTCAAAGCCCAGCTTTCTGAAAGTAATGACCGCATTGAAGCCTCGCTGGGTATGCCGCTATGGACTGGCGGTCGCAGCTTAACGGACTAAAATCCTAAAGGATTTCTTCTAGTTTTCCGGTGAGGAAGGCGTAGTCCAAAAAGGTAAAGCGGTTGCGCGTGAACAGCGCATCCATGCAGGCTTTACGGTAGGCGTCTTTCGGCCAGCCGATTTCATCCGGCGTGGTGGGAGAGCCGGCAGCTAGTAGGGCAGCCCTTATCGTTTCCGAAGGTACCATGACTTTTTTCAGCTGGCTGACCATCTCGGGCCAGAACTTGTCGATGCGCTGGTTCATGCTATGGGCCTTCTCAGGGGTGATTTCCTTTTTACGGTACTCCGCACGGCACTGAGGCCCAAGGGTCGTTCCAAATTGCTTATCAAACCATGCATCGGGGGTGGGGCGGTGTTTCACCTCGAGTTGCTGCTCAAGCAACTTTTCCTGCAAGCGCGCAAGGGTGAGAGTGGTGACGGCAATCTGCTCGCCATGGAAGCTGTGTTGGAGGGTTTTTCCGTGCCGCATCTCCATCGTGTGGGCAATCATATGTTCGGCTTGGCTGGCGGGGTAGCTGCCGCCGCACAGCACCATACCAAGGCCGGATAGAATAAGATTTTCGCACAATATTTCAATGGCTTCCTTGCTTTTATGGACTGCGCGGTCCACTGAGGGAATTAACCTTTTTTCGTTGTCTTTTAGCCACTTGAAGGGGGTGGAGATGTAGTCTGTGCCCAGCAAAAAATAAGAGAGCAGCCAATCGGCCTGCGCAGTGGTTCGGCAGAGGCTGTCGCCGATACCGGAGCTGATAAGCCTGCGGGGTGCTTGTGCCATAACCGCAGTATCCATCCATATCATTTTAGGCATATGGGCGGGCAGGGTGTGTTTGAACCCGTCCTCTTCCTCAATCGAGGCGTTGGCCGAGGCATATCCGTTCATGGAGGGGGCAGTGGCCACCACCGCATAAGGTTTGCCCGCTGTGTGGGAGGAAAATTTAACCAAGTCGTTGACCGTTCCGCTGCCTACGGCAATGAGTAACCCCGCATCGCCCACCATGGAGTGGATATGTCGTACTTCGCGTACGCTGGGGCGCACGTGTTGGGGTAAAATGATGGAGGTCACCTGATAATACTTATGTAAAATCTGCTCCACGCGCTCGGCTGCCACCGGATGCGTGTTGGCATCACTGATGACGGCAACATTGTTAAGCGGGGGGAAGTAGCGCGCCACCATCTGGCCGATTTTTTCAATCGCTCCGGCCTCAATCATTATCTTATGTGTGGGGAATTCTACCACATGCCCTTGCAGTGGGTGGCGGATGCCGCGCTTTAACAGGTCATCAATCAGGGCAGTGGACATAGGGTTCCTTGGTTATTAAAGAGCAAGAAATTTTCTTGCATTTTCAAGGCTGTTTAGCATACTAAGCACCGATTAAAGACTATAACCCTATTATTTTCCAGCGATTTTAAAGGATAAGCATGATTGGTTTACGTGGTGCCCTGATGACACTCACCTTAGTTGGTATGCTGGGCACAAGCCCCGCTGCTTTGGCAAAAGGTGCCGAAGGATTTGCTCCGTGGTTAGAGGGCATGAAACAGGAAGCGCTCACGGCTGGCATCAGCCAACCAACGGTGGATGGCGTACTCGGCAAAGCCGTGTTCCTGCCCAAGGCAATCGAGCTGGATAGAAAACAGCCGGAAATGAAGCTGACCATGCACCAGTACTTAAAGAACGTGGTGAACAAGGCGCGGATTCAAAAAGGCCGTGAAATGATGCGCCAGCATAAGGCGCTGCTCAACACAATCGGCGCGAAATATGGTGTGCAGCCGCGCTTTATCGTGGCGCTATGGGGCATTGAAACCAATTTTGGCGGCAATACGGGCGGGTTTAAAATTGTTGATGCGCTGGCCACCATGGCCTATGAGGGCCGCCGCGCTGACTTCTTTAAAGACGAACTCATAAAGGCGCTCAAAATCATCGACGAAGACCATGTGGATGAGAGCAAGATGGTTGGCTCGTGGGCGGGCGCAATGGGGCAGACGCAGTTTATGCCTTCCAGCTTTTTGAATTTTGCAGTAGATGAAAATGGAGATGGAAAGCGGGATATTTGGGGCACGCAGGAGGATGTGTTTGCCTCTATCGCCAACTACCTTAAAAACGTCGGTTGGGATGATGAATTGACGTGGGGCAGGAAGGTAAAATTACCATCAGATTTTGACTATTCTTTTGAAAAACAAGAGCTTTTACTCGCAGAATGGCAACAAAAAGGGGTGCGCGCCGTGGGTGGGGGCAATTTACCAGATAAGCCACTGAAAACAAAGCTTATTATCCCTGAATGGAAGGAAAAAGATGCCTTTTTAGTTTACTCTAACTATGAAAGTATCTTAAAATGGAACCGTTCAAACTTCTTTGCGGTAGCCGTGGGTAGTCTCGCGGATGCCCTTGCTTATTAACAAGCGATTACTAAAATTTTAGTAAAATCCTCCCCCCTTAACCAACGAGAGACTTCAGTATATGATGATTGCTCGCTTTCTTAAGGTCGTTAGGAACGTCGCGTGGGTGTACTGCGTGAGCCTGGTGGTGTTTGCCTGTAGTAGCTATGGCTATTACTCCACGGTAGATAAATATCGCCCTGAATCATACCGTCCGTCATTCCTCAGTTTCTTCAAGCGCCCGCCATCTCGTACCGAGAACTGGGACAACTATAAAGTCGGCGCTTCCTACAAAATTAAGGGCAAGTTGTATAAGCCAAAAGAAGACGAAAAATATAAAGAAGTGGGCTATGCCTCGTGGTATGGGCCTAAGTTCCATAACAAGCTGACCGCAAACGGTGAGATATTCGACCGCCATGACATTAGCGCGGCGCATAGGACTCTGCCGATGCCTTGCATGGTGCGCGTGACCAATCTTGAAAACGGTAAGACGCTGCTGGTGCGTGTGAACGACCGTGGCCCGTTTGAAGACGGCCGCATCCTAGACCTTTCAGAGCGCGCAGCTGACCTGCTTGGCTTCCGTGACAAGGGTGTTGCGAAGATCAAAGTGGAATTCGATAAAGTGCAGACTGCAAAATTGTTCCACGATAATCACGATGTCGATGCACCGCCGACCCCGCGCGTGCAAACTGCTCGCCACCATACGTCACCACGTGAAACCACCATGGAAGCACGCCTGCATAGCTACGATCAGCATTTTGTGCAGACCGGTTCGTATAGTTCGCGCGATAGTGCGAGCAGCATCGCAAAAGGCTTGAACAAAGTGGGGAATGTGCGTATTGAAGAAGCAGAGCTTCGGGGCAGCATTCTCTATCGCGTGAAAGTAGGACCTTACAAAACGCAGGAAGAAGCCGGTAAAGCATTGGAACAGGTAGCGTATCTAGGATTTGATGATGCAATTATTGTCGGTAAATAAACTTTCTACATTCTCATTTTTTCTTTCCGTTTTTTCTCTTTTATTTTTAGCCGCTCCGGCACAAGCCCAAGAAGGCGGTGGATTCACCAGCACGGCAGACTTTGCCGTGCTGCTGGACATGAACAGCGATTCGTTCCTTTATGAGAAGAAAGCCGATGAGCGCATGACGCCATCGTCCATGACGAAGCTACTCACCAATTATATTCTGTTTGAGCGTCTTAAAAGCGGCTCAGTGAAGATGGATGACACCTTCACTGTGAGTGAAAAAGCTTGGAAAATGGGTGGCTCCAAAATGTTTGTGAGCTTGAATACTCAGGTAAAAATTTCAGATTTGCTGAAGGGTATTATCATTCAGTCTGGTAATGATGCCTGCGTGGTGGTGGCAGAAGGCATTTCCGGCAGCGAGGAAGCCTTTGCCCAAGAGATGAACCATGTGGCTGCCAAACTCGGCATGAAAAACTCCAATTTTAAAAACGCTAGCGGCTGGCCTGAGCCTGACCATTATTCCACCCCGCGCGACTTGGCGATTCTGGGCAAAGCCATTATTCGTGACTTCCCAGAATATTACCCGATGTTTGCCGAAAGGGAGTTTACTTTCCACGGTATCCGCCAGCACAATCGCAACCCGCTGCTGGGCAAAAGCATTGGTGTAGATGGCCTGAAAACGGGTCACACCGAAGAAGCCGGCTATGGCATTGTTGCCTCTGCGTTGCAGGATGGCCGCCGCCTGATTTCAGTCACCAACGGCATGAAAAGCGAAAAAGAGCGTGGCACGGAAACCGAACGCCTGCTGATGCATGGCTTCCGCGACTTTGAACACCGCGTGCTGTTTAAGGCAGGGCAAGTGGTAGATAGTGCTGATGTCTGGTTTGGCAAAACCTCAACCGTTCCGCTGGTGATAGAAAAAGACGTTGCCTTCCTGATTAGCCGTCGTGGCAACCATGGCATTAAAGTGGCGGTGGCGTACGAAGGCCCAATTCCTGCACCCATTGCTAAAGGGCAGAAAATTGCCGAGCTGGTGGTGAATAAGCAGGGCATGGAAGAAACGCGCATTCCGCTCATCGCGGGTGAAGATGTTGTGGAACTTTCGTATTTCAGCCGCCTCGTGCAAAAGGCTAAAATCCTTATCTTGCAACAATAACCGATGCCTGCCGCCAAATTCATCACGTTTGAAGGGGGTGAGGGCGCGGGGAAATCCACCCAGATACGCATGTTTGCTGAAGCGCTCAGAAATGCTGGTGTAGAGTGCGCAGTCACGCGTGAGCCGGGCGGTACGCCTGAGGCTGAGGCGATTCGTGGTTTGCTGGTTTCCGGCGAGCCAGGAAAAATGGATGCAATGACAGAGCTGCTTTTGCATTACGCCGCGCGCCGCGACCATGTAACCAAGTCCATACAGCCGAAGCTGGCAGAGGGCACGTGGGTGGTGAGTGATCGTTTTTCAGATTCCACCTTGGCTTACCAAGGGCATGGCCATAAATTGGGCGAAGAGGTGGTAAAAAAGCTGCACAAAATCGTGCTCGGAAAATTCTTGCCACACCTGACCTTTATCCTCGATATTGAAGTGGCGGATGGTATTCGCCGTGCGGAGAGCCGTGGCGCGGCCGAAAACCGTTATGAAAAAATGGGTCATGATTTTCATGAACGCCTGCGTGATGGGTTTTTAGCAATTGCCGCCGCTGAGCCCAAACGCTGTGTGGTGGTGAATGCGGCACGCAGCATGGCAGAAGTGCATACAGACATTATTCGCCATACAAACGAACGCTTAAAACTCAAACTTGCTCCGGTTGGCTAACATGACAGAATTTAAAAAGCCGCAGCAGAATCCTACTTTGTTTGGCCATGAAGCCGAAGAGGCTGAAATTCTGCGCGCCTTTGCATCGGGCAAAGCACACCATGCATGGCTTATCTCCGGCCCTAAAGGCATTGGCAAGGCCACGCTGGCATACCGCATGGCGCGCTGGGTGCTGGATAGCCCTGCGGCTGCTCGTAAGGCAGAGGTGGATACCTCGCAGCAAGGTTTGTTTGGTGAATTGTTGCCTGAACCTGCGATAGAAGCGCCAACTGGTTTGGCGATTGATGAAACCAGCCACACCTTCACGCAAATTGCCGAAGGCTCGCACCCTGACCTGCTGGTTATTAGCGAAGAGCAGCCAGATGAAGATGGTAAGGTAAGGCAGGAAATTTCGGTGGATGAAGTGCGGCGCGTGGGGCATTTCCTTTCACTCACCTCGTCGCAATCGGGCTGGCGTGTGGTGATTGTGGATAGTGCCGACAACATGAACCGTAACGCCGCAAACGCGTTGCTTAAGCTGCTGGAAGAGCCGCCTGCGCGGGCGTTATTTATTCTTGTAAGCCATGCACCGGGCAGGCTGTTGCCGACCATTCGTTCGCGTTGCCGATTCTTAAAACTGCGCCCGCTGGCGGACCAGCCGATGAAGCAGGTGTTAAGCGCTGCCGCGCCAGACATTAACGATGCTCAACTGCGTTTTGCTGCCACCGTTGCGCCCGGTTCACCGGGTCTTGCACTGGAATATAGCACCGATGCCGCGCGCGAGATGTATGGCGTGCTGCTTTCCATCTGCCGCAAGTTTCCTGCGCTCGATATCCAACAATGCCTTGAGATGGTGCAGCAGGTGACCTCGAAAACTGACGCCGCCGCATGGCACCGCTTCGGTTATTTGCTGCAATATTTGATTGCCAGCACGGCACAAGGCTCGATGACGGGGATATGGCAGCCAGAGGCAGTCAGCGGTGAGGCAGAGGTAAAAAAAGCCCTCGCATCAAAAGCATCACTTGATAAATGGGCGGATGTATGGGAAAAAGTGAACCGCATGATGGTGGACGTGAACCGCGTCAATATGGACAAGCGCCACACCGCCATCTGCATGCTTGAGGCAGTGAAATCAGTTGCTGCCTGAGCCACGTAACATTTTAAAGTAGATAAAGAGGTACGGATGGAAGCGTTACATGCATTGCTGGGGCAGTTGGTGGATTTCATCGGCAGCATGGGCTACTGGGGTATTTACATCCTTACCTTCATCGAGAGCACCTTCGTGCCGCTACCAAGCGAACTGGTAGTCATTCCCGCAGGCTATCTGGCTCACCAAGGCCTGTTTAATTTTTGGCTGTTGTTTTTAGTTGCCACGGTTGGCACGCTTTCCGGCGCGGTGTTTAACTATTGGCTGGGTATAACGCTGGGTCGCAAGTTCCTGCTCGCCTATGGCAAATATATGTTCATCTCGGAAGAGCGTTTCAAAAAAGTAGAAGAGTTTTTTAAAGAACATGGGGCTATTTCCACGTTCAGTGGCCGTTTTATTCCAGGCCTTCGCCACCTGATTCCCATTCCAGCAGGCATTGCCAAAATGGATTTCAAAAAGTTTTGTATCTACACCACGGTGGGTGGCGGCGGCTGGATGCTGATTCTGCTCACGATTGGTTACCTGATTGGTGATAATAAACAGCAGGTGCAAGAATCGTTACACATGGTGCAGGCATTCATCGCTGTGTTCCTGATTCTGCTGGTGGTGTCTTATGGCTGGTATTACAGCCGCAATAAAAAAGGCCCGCTTTCAAACCTTGATGTGATGGTGCCTTCGCGTGATGTAATGAAGCCCCTGAAAGGCATGAATAAGCCCGCAAGCAATAAGAAACAGGCAGAGTCAGAAGACATGATTTACCCTGCCACGCAGGCGATGGAAATGCTGCGCGAGAATTCGCGTAAAAAACCTGCCACACGCAAAAAAGCTGCCAAGAAAAAGCCAGCAGGCAAGAAACCGACGGCGAAGAAGCCAGCGGCGAAGAAGGGGAAGAAACGTGGCGGGAAAAAGTAAAGCTTTTTACATCACCACGCCCATTTACTACGTTAACGATTCTCCACATATCGGGCATGCGTATACCACCATCGCCTGCGATGTCATGGCGCGCTTCATGCGACTTGACGGTGCGGAAGTAAAATTCCTTACCGGCACAGACGAGCACGGGCAGAAGGTGGATAAAGCCGCTGCTGCTGCAGGCAAAGCGCCACTGGCATTTTGCGATGAAGTCTCGCAGCGTTTCCGCCACTTGGTGAAAGACCCGAACCGTACGGATGGTGGGGCAAACATCCTCAATGCCTCCAACAACGACTTTATCCGCACCACCGAGCCGCGTCACCTCAAGGCCTGTCAGGCGCTGTGGGAAAAGCTGAAAGAAAGCGGGCATATTTACCTTGATGAATATGACGGCTGGTATTCTGTGCGCGATGAGGCGTATTACGCGGAATCAGAATTGATTGAAAAAGACGGCAAGAAGTTAGCCCCCACCGGCGCAGAAGTGGAATGGGTGCGCGAGGAAAGCTACTTCTTCCAGCTCAGCGTGTTTGGCAAAAAACTACTCGAGTTTTACGACAAGAATCCTGACTTTATCGTGCCGCAATACCGCATGAACGAAGTGAAGCAGTTTGTGAAAAGCGGGCTGCAAGATCTTTCCGTGTCGCGCACGAAGTTCGGCTGGGGCATTCCAGTGCCGGAGCGTAAAGGCCATGTGATGTATGTGTGGATTGACGCGCTGACGAACTACCTGACCGCCGTGGGTTACCCCGATGTGAACGGCGAAGAATATAAAAAATTCTGGGCGCCGGACGATGAAGCCAAGCAGCGCGAGGAACATCCGGAATATGTGCGCGGCAATGCGGTGCACGTGATTGGGAAAGATATCCTACGCTTCCACGCCGTGTATTGGCCCGCCATGCTGATGGCGGCCAACCTGCCACTGCCAAAACAAATTGTGGCGCATGGTTGGTGGACTATTGAAGGCGAAAAAATGAGCAAGTCGCTCGGCAATGTGCTTTCCCCGCAGGACATGATTACCAAAGCAGGCGGCGTAGACCAGCTGCGTTACTTCATGCTGGCGGCGATGCCGTTCGGTAATGATGGCGATTTTGCCCAAAGCCGCATGGTGGAAAACATCAACGCTGACCTTGCCAACAACATCGGCAACCTTGCCCAGCGCACCCTTTCGCTGATTCAAAAAAACTGCGACGGCAAAGTGCCGGAATTTGATGACTTGCTGCTGGATGATCTGGATGATGACGACAAGGCGCTGCTTAAAGAAGTGCAGGTGACGGAAAAAAGTACTCCCGCCATTGTGCGCAAACGTTATGAGAATGGTGAATTCCGTGAAGTGCTGGATGACATCAAGCGCATGGGTTTTTACGCCAACGAATATATCGACAAAAAAGCGCCGTGGACCAAAGCCAAAACCAACATGGCGCATGCCCACACGATTTTATATCACCTTGCTGAAGCAGTGCGCTGTATCGCTATTATGCTTCAGCCTTTCGCTCCCAGCGCGTGCGCGAAAATATTAGTGCAGGTGGGGTATGATGAAAAGGAAGCTAATGCGGGCGTTCCTTTCACAAAGCTCAATCCGGAATTCGCATTAAAGCCCGGCACGGTGCTGCCAGTGCCGCAGGGTGTGTTCCCGCGCCTTCAAGTGGAGGCCAAAAAATGAGTTGGATAAACGGGTGGTTTTATTTGGGCATAGGCCTGCTGCTTTCATTGATTGGTAACCCATTGTTGAAAATATCCAATGGTTTTGAAAAGCCGCTGCTGGGTGCGTTGGCGATGGTGCTGATGTTTGCGGCCACTTTCTTTTGGGGCATGAGCATCAAAACCCTGCCGCTGGCTGTGGCCTATGTGATTTGGAGCGGAGTGGGCACGTTTGTGTTCGCCATTATCGGTATGATGTATTTCAATGAGCCGATGACGGTGCTGAAGGCCGTATTCATGCTACTGGTATTAATAGGTTGCATCGGCCTTAAGGTTATCACCAAGTAAGGCATTTTATGCTGGTTGATTCGCACTGCCATTTGAACTATCCCGAATTCGCAAACTTGCCGGATTTTTTGAAGCGCGCCGAAAATGCGGACGTCAAGCTGCTGCAGACCATCAGCACCAAACGCAGTGACTTTGCGGTGATTACCAAAATCGCGGAAGAGAATAAGCAGGTGTTTTGCTCCATCGGCATTCACCCACACGAAGCGGAAGGCCACACCGACATCACGGTGGCCGAATTGGTGAAATGGGCGGCGCACCCGAAGGTGATTGGTATTGGTGAAACCGGCCTCGATTATTTTTATGAACATAGCCCGCGCGAAATACAAAAAACATTATTCCACACACACATTGAGGCAGCGCGCCAACTCAAGCTGCCACTGATTATCCACAGCCGCGATGCGGACGATGATATGATGGCGATACTGGAAGAAGAAATGGGGAAGGGTGCCTTCACTTTTCTGCTGCACTGTTTCAGCTCCACCCGCACGCTGGGTGAAAAGGCGCTGGCGCTGGGCGGCTATATTTCCCTCTCCGGCATTCTGACCTTTAAAAAATCCACTGATCTTCAGGCCTGCGCGAAAGACTTTCCGCTAAACCGCCTGCTGGTGGAAACCGATGCGCCGTATCTTGCGCCGGTGCCGCACCGCGGCAAACCGTGCGAACCTGCCTTCACCCGCCACACGGCGGAATTCCTTGCCGAGCTTCGCGGCATTTCGTATGCGGAAGTCGCGAGCGCCACGACGGAAAATTTCTTCCGCCTATTTACCAAAGCCAGCAAAGTATAAAGTTAGTAGCAGGGCTGCCAGCGGCAATAATTCCGGCTGTTGCGCTGGAGCAATTCGCTGCGGCGAATTTCCGCTTCAAGCCTCAGCGTGTTGTTCGTGTTCACGATGCAGTTAGCGAACTCGGGCGTGTTTTCTTCTACGCCGTATGACATGCAGATGCTGTACGCCTCGCTGCATTTTTTATCATTCAGTTTGCGCTTGGCATACTCGGCGGCCAGGCGCTTTTGCGCGAGTGCGAACTCCGGCGGCAGCGTCATCACCTGATGGTATTGTTTGCACACTTGGCGGTGCGACAGGCCGTTTAAATAATCCCGCGCGCCAGCATCCGTGGCATCATTTATAAAACGGTGCTGCTGCCCCGTGCAGGCAGCGAGCGTGCCAGCGACGAGTGCGAGAATCAAAAAATGCGTGAAATGATTTCTTTCCATACCCAAAACTTTCCGGCTGCATTATAGTAGCAATTATGCAGAAAAAGAATGGTATTTTATGGCCATCAACGTAACGATTTTGGGCTGTGGTGCTTCCACCGGTGTACCGGTGATTGGCTGTGATTGCGCCATCTGCCATTCGACCGATCCCAAAGACAACCGTACCCGCGTTTCCCTGCATGTAGAAGTGGGTGGAGTGGGTATATTAATCGACACTTCGCCCGACTTGCGTCTTCAGGCACTGCGCGAAAACATCCGTCAGGTGGATGCGGTGCTGTATACCCATGAACATGGCGACCACAGCCATGGGCTGGATGACTTAAAGCGCTTTAACCACCTGAAACAATCGGCCCTAACCGTATATGGCGATGCCCGCACGCTGGAACTGATCGAAAGCCGATTTGCCTACGCGTTTTTAGAGCCAAATCCGCAGTTTGGCTGGTTTCGCGCCGCTCTTGTGCCGCAGGTGGTAGAGCCCTATAAGCCCTTTGAAGTGGCGGGGGTTAAAATCCTGCCTTTCCCGCAAGAGCATGGCCGCATCACCACGTTTGGCTACCGCATTGGGGATTTTGCCTATTCCACCGACCTGAACGCCTTGGAGGACAAGGCCTTTGACGCCCTAAAAGGCGTGCATACCTGGGTGGTGGACGCCCAGACTTATAGCACTCCCGTCACCCACTCAAATGTGGCGCAAACCCTCGGCTGGATTGAGCGCGTGCAGCCAAAACGCGCCATTTTAACCCACATGGGGCATGAGCTTTCTTATGCCACGCTTAAGGCGGAATTGCCTAAAGGCGTGGAGCCGGGTTATGACGGTTTGCGTTTCACACTGCCCTAAAATGCAGCAATTTTCTTGAAAAACCGAGGTTTTAGTATATAAAAGCCATTGGTAATACACGCATTTTGGTGGCGTGTATGAGGTGGGGTTTTAGGTCGTATGTATTCCAATTTTCAGGAAATCGGTGCAGTGCTTGAAAGAGGCAGGGACATGCTTGGGCTTAGCCGCCAGGATGTTGCCGAGCAACTGAACATCCGCCTTGTCTACATCGAAGCAATGGAAAAAGGCGACTTTGCCGCACTGCCCGGCATTCTTTATGCTGAAGGTCACCTGCGCAGCTACGGCCGCTTTTTGAAGCTGGATGAGAAGGCGCTGATTGAAGCATTCCGCACGCTCGGAAAAGATTTAAAAACCAAAGAAAATTTCACGCCGCCGGATTATTTTGCTAATGATTTGCGTCCGCCAAGGAATCTGACTTATGTCACCTTTGCATTGGCGCTGGTGGTCTATGGCCTGTGGTATGGCCTTCATGATACGGGCAATGTGCAGGCGGCCTATCAGCCTGAAATGCCATCGGCAACAGAAACACTGAGTGAAACAAACAGGGATAGCAGCGTGGTGATTCTCGCCAGCGGCAGCGCACAGCTCACATTCTATAGCCGCAGCGGTGATGTGGTAGCGGTTGTTAGCCTCCGCTCGGGCGACACATACTTCGTGCCGGAAGGTCAGGCGCAGTGGCTGCAGGTGAACGATGAAAAAGCCGTGGATATTTTCTTTGATGGCGTAAGCATCAGCGATATTGCGCCGCTGAAATCAGAGAGTGGCCTGATCAGCCTTAGTGCCCGCCAGCTGAAAACCGAAGCCAAAAAACAGCAGGAACCAGCACAATGACAGCTAATTTCGGAACGGCGCTGCGCCGCAAAACGCACCGCGTGATGGTGGGGCATGTGCCCGTGGGCAGTGATGCTACGGTGGTGGTGCAGTCGATGACGAACACCGACACGGCAGACATCAAAGGCACAGCCGAGCAGGTGTTTGCGCTCGCAGAAGCGGGCTCGGAAGTGGTGCGCATCACGGTGAATAACGAAGAATCTGCAAAAGCCGTGCCTGCCATTCGTGAGTGGCTGGACAAAAAAAACTGCAATGTGCCCATCGTGGGAGATTTCCACTATAACGGCCACCGTCTGCTTTCGGATTATCCGGAGTGTGCAGAAGCGCTGGCGAAATATCGCATCAACCCTGGCAATGTGGGCTTCGGCGCGAAGCATGATGCACAGTTCCAGATGATGATTGAGAAGGCCATTGAATATAAAAAACCTGTTCGCATCGGCGTGAACTGGGGCAGCTTAGACCAGAGCATGCTCGCCAAGCTGATGGATGAAAATGGTAAACTTAAAGAACCAAAGTCAGCCGAAGAAGTATCTCGCGAGGCGCTGATTGCCTCGGCGCTCACCAGCGCGAAAAAGGCCGAGGAAATAGGCCTCGGTAAAGACCGCATCATTCTTTCGTGCAAAGTATCCCGCGTGCAGGATTTAATTTCTGTATACCGCTCGCTGGCCAGCCGCTGCGAGTATCCGCTGCATTTGGGGCTTACCGAGGCGGGCATGGGTACGAAGGGCACGGTGGCATCTACAGCAGCACTTTCTGTGCTGCTGCAGCAAGGCATTGGCGACACCATCCGCGTATCTCTCACGCCGGAGCCAAAGGGCGACCGCCGCCAAGAAGTGTATGTGGCGCAGGAAATTTTGCAAAGCCTTGGCATCCGTTCTTTCGTCCCGCAGGTCACGGCATGCCCTGGGTGCGGCCGTACCACCAGCACATTCTTCCAAGAACTCGCACAGAAGACAGAGCATTTCCTTCGCTCTAGCATGCCCAAGTGGCGCCAGCATTATGTGGGCGTAGAAGAATTAAACGTGGCGGTGATGGGCTGCATCGTGAACGGCCCCGGTGAAAGCAAGCACGCGAATATCGGCATCAGCCTGCCCGGCACGGGTGAAGCACCCGCTGCGCCAGTGTTTATTGATGGGCAAAAGGCGGTAACGCTGCGCGGCGATAAAATCGCTGAGGAATTCCAGAAACTGGTGGAAGATTATGTGGCGCGCACCTATAAGAAGAAGCCACATACTGAGGAAGCAGCTTAAAACCATGTCCAGCCCTAAACTACAATCCGTTCGTGGCACGCAGGACATCCTGCCGGAAGATTACGCCAAGTTCCGCCACGTGGTAGACACTGCGCGTAGCGTAGGCGGCCTGTATGGCTTTAAGGAAATGGCGACGCCGATTTTTGAATTCACCGAAGTGTTCAAACGCACCCTCGGTGAAACATCGGACGTGGTGAACAAGGAAATGTATACGTTTGAGGATAAGGGCGGCGAAAGCATCACCTTGCGCCCTGAATTTACCGCCGGTATTGCCCGTGCATTTATCTCAAACGGCTTGCAGCAAAACCTGCCGCTGAAGCTGTTTTCATGGGGCCCGCTCTTTCGCTATGAGCGCCCGCAAAAAGGCCGTTACCGCCAGTTCCACCAGATTAATTTTGAATGGCTTGGCAATGCGGACTCAAATGCCGATGCAGAAACCATTTTGCTGGCAGCCCACATATTGCAAGAGCTTGGCATTCTTTCTAAAACAAAGCTGAACATCAACACGCTGGGCGATGCAGAGTCGCGCGCAAATTATCGCAAGGTGCTGGTGGAGTATTTAAGCAAGCACAAAGCGGATTTATCAGAAGACAGCCAGAACAGGCTTGAAAAGAACCCACTGCGTATTCTGGATTCAAAAGACGAAGGCGATAAAGCAATTGTTAAAAATGCACCCGTGATGGGCGAGCATTTAAGCGCTGCGGCCAAAACATTTTTTGAGAATGTTTTAAAAGCGCTTAAATCTTCTCCGGGTCTCTCGGAGCGTATTGTCGTTAATCCGAAACTGGTGCGTGGGCTGGATTATTACAGCCATACGGTATTCGAATTTATTGCCGATGAAGGCGAACTAGGTGCACAGAACACGGTGCTGGCTGGTGGGCGTTATGACGGGTTGATTAAGCAAATGGGTGGGCCGGAAACGCCTGCGATTGGTTTTGCAGCAGGTATCGAACGCCTGATGCTGATGGCAAAAACTGAAGCCGTTGCCGAAAAGCCTGTAGCAGTGATTGGTTTGGGTGACGAAGAGGAAAGTTACGCTGTCGCGGTCGCAAGTAAATTAAGGGGCACTGGCGTGTATGCGGAAGTGATTTACGGCGGCAATATGGGCAAGCGGTTTGCCAAGGCCGACAAGCTGGGCGCGAGCCATGCTGTCATCATTGGGCCGGATGAGCTTGCAAAAGGCGAGGTGCAGGTAAAAAACCTCGCTACCAGTCAGCAGGAAACAGTTGCAAAAGACCAGTTAATCGACTACATCATGCGCGCGAAAAGTTAAGGTGAAAAATGAGTTTTGAAGCGCGGCTGGATACACTGGTTAAAAAATACGAAGGGATTGGCGAAAAGCTGAATAACCCTGGCGAAATTTCGTCGAAAGAATTCGGTAAGCTTTCCAAAGAATATTCCGACATGGCGCCGTTGATTGAGCGCATTCAGGATTATAAAAAATCCCGCCAAGCGCTCGACGATTTGCAGGAAATGCTGAAAGACACCTCGCTGGACAGCGAGATGCGCAAAATGGCGGAAGACGAATTCCGCGAAGCCAAAGCCGCATTCCCCAAGCTCGAACACAACTTAAAGCTCGGCCTGCTGCCGAGGGACGAAGCCGATTCCAAAAACGCCATTCTTGAAATTCGCGGCGGCGCGGGCGGCGACGAAGCCGCGCTGTTTGCGGCGCAGCTATTCCGCATGTACCAAAAATATGCCGACCGCCGCGGCTGGCGCTTTGAAGTGATGGAAGTGAGCGACACGGGCATTGGTGGCTACAAAGAAGCAACGGCCAACATCAGCGGCTCGGAAGTGTTCGCGCGCATGAAGTTTGAATCGGGCGTGCACCGCGTGCAGCGTGTACCTGCCACGGAATCGAGCGGGCGCATTCACACCTCAACGGTTACGATAGCGGTGCTGCCGGAAGCCGAAGAAGTAGACATTCAGATTGAAGAAAAAGACCTGCGCATTGACGTGTTTCGTTCCAGCGGCCCTGGTGGGCAGAGCGTGAACACAACCGACAGTGCCGTGCGCATCACCCACATTCCCACGGGCGTGGTGGTGTCGCAGCAGGATGAAAAGTCGCAACATAAAAACCGCGCCAAGGCGATGAAGATTCTGCGCGCGCGTTTGTATGAGGCGCAACGTGCGAAGCTTGCTGCGGAGCGAGCTGCGAAACGTAAGGGGCAGGTGGGCACAGGCGACAGGTCTGAGCGCATCCGCACCTATAATTATCCGCAGGGGAGAGTGACTGACCATCGTATCAACCTGACGCTGTACAACGTACAGAATGTCGTAGGCGAGGGAGATCTTGATGAATTTGTCGAGGCACTCATTGCAGAGGATCAAGCGGCTCAACTTTCTGAGCAGCTGGAACAATAGACTAACGGTTTCAACACTCGTCCTACTGATTTCGGTGATTACCGGAAGCAGTGCCTACGCGCGCCCCGGCGGCAAGGTGTTTTATATGCTGCCGCAGGGTGAGTACCTGCAGTGGTTTAACACGGGCGTGAGCATCCGCAATACGAATGAACGGCTGAATCTTGACCTGCGCCGCTTTTCAGAAGACAACAAACGCTGGTTTGCCATTACCTACACGCTGGTGAACATGGGGCCGACAGTCGGTCAACGGCTGGATTATCATATCAATATCTACGCCGAAAAAGATTACATGACGACCATCACCTTGCATGACCTATATGCCGATGGTGTACCCGAAGTGCGCTGGCTGAACGACAAACTGCTCTACATTGAATTTTGGTGGCGCAGCACGGTGGGTGGTTACATAATTTATGATACGGACAATGAGTATGTTGTGCTGCGTGAGATGCTGTTCCTTGGTGCTGCACCACAAATGCCACAACACCCGCGCCTGAAACCGGGGAAAGGTTACCAGCAGTAAGATGCAGCTTGATGCGCTACTGGCAGAATCAACCGAGCAGCTCAAGAAGGCGGGCATTACCACTGCGCGGCTTGATGCACGCTTGCTGCTGTGCCATGCGCTTGGCATTACCTACGAGCGTATGATTGCCGATGGTGATTGCGAGGTACCCTTAAAAGAGCGCAACAAGGTGCGCGTGCTGATCGCACGGCGCGCGGATAGGGAACCCGTATCACATATTTTAGGGCGGCGTGAATTCTGGGGCATGGATTTTATCGTGACACCAGATACGCTCGACCCTCGGCCAGACAGCGAAACACTCATCGAAGCCGTGCTGAAAATATATAACCGCAAAGCGCCGGAAAGCATTCTCGACTTTGGCACAGGCACGGGCTGCTTGCTAGTGGCGTTGCTGAAAGAATTCCCCAAAGCGGAAGGTACAGGCGTGGATGTTTCAATGCCCAACATTAAGGTGGCGCGCAAAAATATTACTGCGCATAAACTTGAAAAACGCGCGCAGATTATCCGCTCGAACTGGGGCGCTGATATCCACCATTCATTTGATTTAATCATCAGTAACCCGCCTTATATCCCTGAAAAAGATATTGCCGGGCTTGAGCCGGAAGTGCGTGAGCACGAGCCGCACCTTGCGCTAGTGGGCATGGATGCAGACGGCCTTGGCTGCTACCGCGAAATTCTACGCGACATGCCGCGCCTTTTAAATGCAGGCGGGCATATTATTTTTGAGTGCGGCAAGGGGCAGGCAGCGGCGCTGAAAAGCATGATGGAAAAAGCAGGCCTTAAAGAAGTTCAGTTGTGGAAAGACTTATCAGGCGTTGACCGCTGCGTGAGCGGCCGCAGGATTTAGCGCCAAGGTTTAACGCCAAGGTTTAACGCACGTATATTTCGCGCTCTTCACTGAATACGGCGGTGGGTACTTCACCTTCTTTTTTCAGCAACATCACTTTGCCTCTGTAAATACCTTCCGGCCATTTGCCGATGTTCTTGTTGGTTTTGCCGGTGAAGGCAAAAAAGGTTGCCTGCGCTTTTTCAAAATCTTTTTGGTACACCTGCATTGTGCGGCCTTCGGTGTCAAAAATCTGTAGCAGCAGCGTATCGCCTTCCTGTGCGCCCATCACGCTGGCCCACAGAATGACGGCAGGCGCTTCGGGCGAGAGCGCTCCCACATTATGCTTGCCTTCAAGTGCGGATTCTTCCTCGGGTTTTTCGGTGGTAAAACCCATGCCGAGCAATGCAGACGGAATGTAGGTTAGTTTCTCGGCTAATTCTTTTTTCCATAAAGGTTTTACAGGCTCTACGCTATCGCAGGCGGTTTCCATGTTCTTTCCGGTGAAGGGGTCTATCGCGACACCATCTTTTTTCACCGACATATGCAGGTGTGGGAACTCGGTAAGGCCGGAAAGCCCCACAAGGCCAATTTTCTGCCCCGCTTTCACGCCATCGCCTTTTTTCACGGCCACGCTGCCTTTGCGCATATGGCAATACATGGTTTGCCAGCCGTCAGTGTGCGAAACAATCACGGCATTACCGCAGCCGCTTTTCATGATGCTGGCGCGGTCGATTTTGAGCACGTTAATGTCTTCCATACCGTCGCGCACAGCAGTCACGATGCCATCGGCTGCGGCCAGAACATCGTAGCCTTTTTTCATCTGCACATAATCTTTTAGGCGAAAGTCGGTGCCGTCATGCTTGTCGTAGCTCAGGCGGTTGCACTGGAAATCCGCGTAACCACTCGCTGCGGCAGTATCCACATAATTCTGAACAAAGCAGTCTTTGCCAATGTCGCAGGCGATAGGCAGCGCAAGCTCAATCGCTGCTGCGCGCGCGGGCAGGGAGGCAAGTAGCAATGCGAGCAATAGCTTTTTCATGCGGGTTTAAACTCCGTCATTACCGGCACGTGGTCAGAAGGGCCACTCCAATCGCGGCAATTTTTAAGGATGGTACTGGATTTAATGCGGCTTTTGAGCGCGGGCGTGGTCCAGATGTGGTCGAGGCGCCGCCCACGGTCAGACTTGCGCCAGTCCTGATTGCGATAACTCCACCAGCTGTAGAGTTTTTCATCTTCCGGCACAAACAAACGCGAAGTATCAATCCAGCCCAAGCTTTTACGCAGTTTTTCCATACGCTCCAGCTCTGGCGCGGTGTGCGACACCACATTCATCAGTTGCTTGTGGCTCCACACGTCATGCTCTAGCGGTGCGATGTTGAAATCGCCGAGGATGATGATTTTATCGCTGCGTTTGCGGTGTTTTTTAAACCATGCCGTCATTTCTTCCACGAACTTCAGTTTGTGGTCAAATTTCGGGTTGATAATCGGCTCGGGTTCATCCCCGCCGGCGGGGATATAAAAATTATGCAATTCGGTGCCATCCGGCAGTGTGGCGCTGATGTGGCGTTTATTGTCGTTCACGAAGCGTTCAGTCTTCATATTCGCCAGCGGTACGCGCGACAATATCGCCACGCCGTTATATGATTTTTCGCCGCTGAAATACGTGTGTTTGAAACCCAGTGCTTGCAATTCCAGCGCGGGGAAGAATTCATCCTGCGTTTTGGTTTCCTGTAGGCAGAGAATATCAGGCGCAGCCTCAGCTACGAGCTGTTTCACCAGCGGCATACGCAGGCGAACGGAGTTAATATTCCATGTGGCGATTTTCATTTCAGCAAAAAACCCTTGGTAATGACACCAAGGGTTTTAGCACATCATACAATGTTCGGAAAGATTAGTTAAAAGCGCCTTCCGGCTGCGGGCGGTTCAGCAGCCTTAATTTCAGCGGCAGCGCGCGCCATGTTTTGTGGGCCAATTGGTAAACGAGAGATATCCCTTACCACTTCTTCCGTGACGGCTTCTTTTTTTACTTCAACAAAAACGCTGTGACCCCTGCGCCTCAACGTAATATCCGATTCTTCAAGTCCTGTGTTGCCTGAAGGGAGCGCTCCACCGCGTGTTGTAAGGGTTTCTACAAGCTTGCGGGCGGCGGTTTCACCGCGCACCTCATAAGAATAACCGCCCACGGCATCAAAGGGCTTCATGCCAGTTACTTTTTCAAGTACACGCACGGCGTCAAGTTTATGTGCCGGTGGCGACTTTTTCTCTTCAGCGGGAGCGGCTTCTGCGCCTTTTTCTGCTTTTTTCAATTCATCCAGCGTACCCTTACTAACTTTTGGTGCAACTTCCAGGCGCTGCAGGAATTCAGCAATTTTAGGATCCGCTGCAATCTGCACGGCTTCTTCGCGGAAGCGTTCTGGGAAGTCTTTTGCTCCCTGTTTAGGTGAGACCCGCTTTTCTTCAAGATGTTTGGCGATGCCTTCCAGCATCACCCGCGCGGCTGCGATAATATCTAAGTTTGCTGCATCTAGTTTCACGGTGCCAATAAAACTAGGGTCTAGCGCATCTTGGCCTGTAGTATGCTTGATGTTAGCCTTTGTAAGGGCTTTGGTGGCCGCGCCCATCAGTGTTTCTGAAGTCACAGGGCTACCGATGCCCGTATCCATAGCGCGCCTTGTTATATGGAACACCGCCTGATTATCGCGTGCTTCAATCGCGCGAATAGCGCCGCCCGTTAATTCCTGACTTCTACCATTCTCTTTGATTGCTTCGTTTTTATAGAGCTCCTCCCGCGTAGGCTTTTTGGGGGGGCTGGCTTGATCCGGTGGGTGCAGGCATACATGCTCCTAAAAATTAGATTCAGGAATATTTTGGCAGGTTCAGATTAAGAAAACGTTAATTCAGCCATCTGGTAAAATGATTTTTTTGCAAACGAGGGGGTAAAAAATCGAAAATGAGGCAAAAAAAAGATACAAAAAAGTGGCGGATTTTCAGGGTTTTACTGCAGTGCTCGTTTTTTTTACATTTTTTTCATTATCGGTGTTGACAATTGAAAGCATCGGACTTATAACAGCCGCTCTCTACACGTAATAGTGTGGAACGCTTTTCTGAGGAAAAGCCGCTGTTTTACATCGTGAATATGACATACAGTAAAGATTATCAAACTAATCGCTAGCAGGGCGATATGTTGGAATCGAAAGGTTCTGATATACGCGTTTTGTTAGCTGAATCGGTGTTAAGCTTTGCTTGCGGCATAGACATCCTGTGCTGAAAGTGAAGCGAACAAAAAATGTTGAAGTGTGCAAGTTTAGTTCTGCATACAGCAACCGTAATTCTCAAAATTTAAGCAACATAAGGGCATTTGGTGGATGCCTTGGCGCTAGAAGGCGATGAAGGACGTAGCAAGCTGCGATAAGCTTCGGTGAGGTGCTAGCAACCGTTGACCCGAAGATTTCCGAATGGGGAAACCCACGGCTTAGGCCGTATCCTTAACTGAATACATAGGTTAAGGAAGCGAACCCGGTGAACTGAAATATCTAAGTAGCCGGAGGAAAGGACATCAACAGAGACTCCGTTAGTAGTGACGAGCGAACCCGGAACAGGCCAGTAACATGTATGTAAGAACCGGAAGCGTCTGGAAAGTCGCGCCATAGTGGGTGATAGCCCCGTACGGGTAGAAAGCATATATGTTCTCGAGTAAGGCGGGACACGTGAAATCCTGTCTGAACATGGGGGGGCCACCCTCCAAGCCTAAGTACTCTCTAGCGACCGATAGTGCACCAGTACCGTGAGGGAAAGGTGAAAAGTACCCCGATTAGGGGAGTGAAATAGTACCTGAAACCGAATGCCTACAAACAGTCGGAGCAGCCTTGAGCTGTGACGGCGTACCTTTTGTATAATGGGTCAGCGAGTTACTGTAACTAGCAAGGTTAAGCCGTTAGGTGTAGCCGTAGCGAAAGCGAGTCTGAATAGGGCGATTTAGTTAGTTGTAGTAGACCCGAAACCTCAGTGATCTAGCCATGACCAGGTTGAAGGTTGGGTAACACCAGCTGGAGGACCGAACCGGTGCCCGTTGAAAAGGTCTCGGATGAGTTGTGGTTAGGGGTGAAAGGCCAATCAAACTGGGAAATAGCTGGTTCTCCGCGAAAACTATTTAGGTAGTGCGTCGCAATATACACTTCCGGGGGTAGAGCACTGGAAGGGCTAGGGGGGCCCAAAGCCTTACCAAACCTTACCAAACTCCGAATACCGGAAAGTGATTCTGCGGCAGACAGACTGTGGGTGATAAGGTCCATGGTCGAGAGGGAAAGAGCCCAGACCGCCATCTAAGGTCCCGAAATCGTGACTAAGTTGGAAAGGATGTGAGAAGACCAAGACAACCAGGAGGTTGGCTTAGAAGCAGCCATCCTTTAAAGAAAGCGTAACAGCTCACTGGTCTAGATAAGTTTTCTTGCGCCTAAAATGTATCGGGGATTAAGTCACGTACCGAAGATGCGGACTCGAAAGAGTGGTAGCGGAGCATTCTGTAAGCCTGTGAAGGTGCATCGTAAGGTGTGCTGGAGGTATCAGAAGAGAGAATGCTGACTTGAGTAGCGAAAGGCGTGTGAGAAACACGCCCGCCGAATGTCCAAGGGTTCCTGCGTAAAGTTAATCTGCGCAGGGTTAGCCGGCCCCTAAGGCGAGGGCGAGAGCCGTAGTCGATGGGAACCATGTTAATATTCATGGGCCAGTGGGTAGTGACGGATTCTGTAAATTGTTCGGTCTTATTGGATTGATCGGGCAGTGAAGGGGTCCCAGGAAATAGCTCCCACATAGGACTTCAACGTCAGATATCAGAAGCTAATTTACTGTGGTAAACCAAATGCTTTGATGGTAAGAGAGTGAGTCGAATAACTTAACTCTTAACTAGCAGAGTCTATATGGCGTCACACAGTGATATTATCAATAAAGCCAAATCAACCGATGGCAATTTGTTTAGTCTTAACGCAAAAAGCGAAGTGTTCGTTTATCAGATGAAACTGATGAATGCATTGCTCCTTGAGCGTTTGCCAAACTTTAAGCTTGGCATGCCTTTTTTTCCAAACTCCGAGCAGCTTGCAAGCAGGCTGGCCGAAGCTTATGTGAACGAAGGGCGGACAAACAATCTTAATGCTGCTTCCGAGCAAGCATTAAAAGACAAAAAAGCCATCGAGGCTGCAGTTAAAGCAGCGCTTGGTTAAATTGGTTTCTGATATCTGGCGTTGGGGCCTAATGTCCGTACCCCAAACCGACACAGGTGGACTGGTAGAGTATACCAAGGCGATTGAGAGAACGGTGTTGAAGGAACTAGGCAAGTTGCACTTGTAACTTCGGAAGAAGAGTGGCCTTTATGTGGGCAACCATGTAAAGGTGGCACAAGCTAGGGGGTAGCGACTGTTTACTAAAAACACAGGGCTCTGCGAAGATTAATGTCGACGTATAGGGTCTGACGCCTGCCCAGTGCCGGAAGGTTAAGTGATGGAGTGCAAGCTCTGGATCGAAGCCCCGGTGAACGGCGGCCGTAACTATGACGGTCCTAAGGTAGCGAAATTCCTTGTCGGGTAAGTTCCGACCCGCACGAATGGCGTAACGACTTCCCCACTGTCTCCAACACCGGCTCAGCGAAATAGAATTCCTCGTGAAGATGCGGGGTACCTGCGGTTAGACGGAAAGACCCCGTGCACCTTTACTGCAATTTTGCATTGGTATTAGAAATTCGTTGTGCAGGATAGGTGGGAGGCTTTGAAGCCGAAGCGCAAGCTTTGGTGGAGCCACCCTTGAGATACCACCCTACGTATTTTTGATATCTAACCTAGACCCGTTAACCGGGTCGGGGACCATGCATGATGGGCAGTTTGACTGGGGCGGTCGCCTCCCAAAAAGTAACGGAGGCGTGCGAAGGTAGGCTCAGGTTGGTCGGAAATCAACCTTTCAGAGTGTAATGGCATAAGCCTGCCTGACTGCGAGACGTACATGTCGAGCAGAGACGAAAGTCGGTCATAGTGATCCGGTGGTTCCACGTGGTGGGGCCATCGCTCAACGAATAAAAGGTACGCCGGGGATAACAGGCTGATCTTGCCCAAGAGCTCATATCGACGGCAAGGTTTGGCACCTCGATGTCGGCTCATCACATCCTGGGGCTGGAGCAGGTCCCAAGGGTATGGCTGTTCGCCATTTAAAGTGGTACGTGAGCTGGGTTTAGAACGTCGTGAGACAGTTCGGTCCCTATCTGCCGTAGGCGTTGGAAGTTTGAGAGGATTTGTCCCTAGTACGAGAGGACCGGGATGAACGTACCTCTGGTGTGCCAGTTGTTCCGCCAGGAGCAGCGCTGGGTAGCTATGTACGGACGGGATAACCGCTGAAAGCATCTAAGCGGGAAACCCTCCTCAAGACTATACTTCCCCATGAGAGCCGTCGTAGACTACGACGTTGATAGGCTGGGTGTGTAAGGGTAGTAATGCCTTTAGCTTACCAGTACTAATTGCTTCATTGGCTTAAATTTTGCTACCGTTGTTGTATGCAGCATTAAACCTGCACAATAACATTAGCTGGTTCATAATAGATTGAAATCGTTACTGTTTTTACGCTTGCTTCGTTGGCTTGGTGGTTATGGCTGAGGGGTCACACCCGATCCCATCCCGAACTCGGAAGTTAAGCCCTCACGCGCGAATGGTACTATGTCTTAAGACATGGGAGAGTACGTTGCTGCCAGGCCTACCAAGCAAGTGTGAAAACAACGTATGTCATATTTTCAAATGTAACAAAAACCCCGGCTTTACCGCCGGGGTTTTTGTTTGCCTAGATTTTGGATTGTCGATGTGAGGCTTTTTTATGGTATATATAGCAAGCGGTTGTGCTTAATCCGCTACATTTAGTAGCCAATACGGGTATTTAGCCGGAATTTATCTCAAATTGTTAATATTTTTTTAATCCTTCTCATGTACTATAGTAGACACTGAAAAAGTGTTCTTTTTTACCTAAATGAGGAGTGTGCGATGGCCGATGATAAGAAGGATGTTGGAAGGCTTTCAGCTGACCCGCTCTTTTTGGGTCTGACCCGCCCCCCAATGATGATGGGCGTAACATACAACTGGTTCATGATTAACGGCATGATATGGACCATGTATTTTATTAACGCGAAAAACTTTGGCGTGCTGATTCCGGGCGCCGCCCTTACGCATCTTCTGGGTTATATTATTTGCTCTAAGGAGCCGCGCTTTATGGATTTATGGATGACGCGCATCCAGAAGTGTGCGAAGTGCCGCAACACAGGTTTTCACGGTTTTACACAGTCTTTTGATACGTACTAAGAAAGGGGCTTGGAATGGTAAAGTTTAGCCGCAGGCGTTCGCGCTATTCTGCCGTGGCTGACAAAGAGTTCTCGGAGTCGGCGTTCATTCCCTATTACTGCCATTGGGACAGTAATACGATTGTGACTAAAAATGATGAGTTGATGCAGGTTGTCAAGCTTGAGGGTTTCTCGTTTGAAACGGCAGATGACGAATATGTGGATATGGCTAAAAACCTGCGTAATACGCTGCTGAAGAGCGTGGCGCAGGGCAATTATGCAATGTGGTTTCATATTGTTCGCCGGAAGATATCTGTGCACGTTGATGGTAATCACCCGCCCGGTTTTGCCACGTATCTTGAAAGCCTATGGCGCAAAAAACACCATGCTCGCGAGACATTCAGTAATGACCTCTACATGACTGTGATGATTAAGTCTGACACAAAAGGTGTCGCGAAGATTGAGCATTTTATGAAGCTTCTGCAGCAGAAGGCTGACAAAGAAGCGTGGGAAATGCAAATTAAAGCTTCTTATAAAGAAGTCTCAGATTTAGCAAAGCGCGTGATGGCTACACTGAGAGATTATAAACCAAGACTGCTGGGAATGATCGAAAGTGAAGACGGTGTACACCAGTCTGAAGTTTTAGAATTTTTGGGGATGCTTGTTAACGGCGGTAACGTCTCGAACATGATTGTGCCTACAATTGATATCTCCCATTATCTTCCAACCTGTCGACTATATTTTGGTCCACGGGCAATGGAGATAAGGGGGCCTACGGGCAATAAATATGCTGGTATTGTAAGCTTAAAGGAATACCCATCGCATACATCGGCCGGCATGATGGATTCATTTCTTCAATTGCCATTTGAGTATGTGCTTTCTCAGTCCTTCCAGTTTATGAATCGTGCGGCGGCGATTGCCGATATGAAAACGCAGCAGCGTAAAATGGTAAGCGGTAATGATGCGGGTATATCACAAGCTGTTGAAATCAGCGGCGCGCTTGACCTTGCGATGGGTGGCCACATCGCCTTTGGTTATCATCACCTGACCGTGATGTGTATGGATGAAAACCTCAAGAGAATGGAAGACAACCTCTCCATGGTGTACGGGGAGCTTGTAAACTTCGGCGTTATACCCGTTCGCGAAACGGTAAATCTTATGGCTTCCTATTGGGGTCAATTGCCGGGTAATTTTGATTATTTGCCGCGAAAAGCGAAAATACATTCGCTGAACCTTGCCTCTTTTGCGTCGTTGCATAATTATCCTGTTGGGAAGTGCACAGGCAATCATTGGGGTAATGCGCTGACAGTGTTTGATACGACTTCGGGCACGCCGTATTTCTTTAACTTCCACTCTCGCGACGTGGGTCACACCACCATCATTGGTCCGACTGGTGCTGGTAAAACGGTGCTGATGAATTTTTTATGCGCACAGGCTCAAAAATATAATGGTCGCATGTTCTTTTTTGATAAAGACCGCGGTGCTGAAATATTTATTCGCGCGCTTGGTGGGGTTTTTACGATTATTGAGCCTGGTAAGGAATCTGGCTTTAATCCGTTGCAGTTAGATGATACGCCAGAAAACCGTTCGTTCTTAACGGATTGGATGACAGCTCTGGTGATGAGTCACGTCGACAAAGTTACTCCCGAAGACATCGATGCGATTAGCGAGGCAATTAAGGGCAATTACAAAATGCAGAAAGAGAAGCGCACGCCGAGCAATATTGCGGCGTTTCTCGGCTTAGAGGGGCCTGGCACGCTCGCGGGTCGTTTTAAAATGTGGCACAGTGGTGAATCTCATGCCAAGCTATTCGATAATCCTGAGGATTCTTTGGACTTCTCAAAGTCAAAAGTGTTTGGCTTCGAAATGGGCGAAGTTCTGAAAGACAAAGTGAGTATTGGTCCGGTTCTTTTGTATTTGTTCCATCGCATCAGCCAATCACTCGATGGTACCCCAACCGTTATCGTGCTCGACGAAGCATGGGCGCTGATTGATAACCCGATTTTTGCTCCGAAAATTAAAGATTGGCTAAAAACGCTTCGTAAGCTGAACGCGATGGTAATTTTTGCAACTCAGAGCGTGGAAGACGCATCAAAAAGTAACATCAGTGATACGCTCATTCAGCAAACAGCAACGCAGATATTCCTGCCAAACCCTAAGGCAACAGAAGAATATAAAAAGACGTTCATGCTGAGTGATCGTGAGTTCCAGATTATTAAAACAACGCCGCCTTCCACACGATACTTCCTTGTAAAGCAAGGTTCAGAAGTTGTGGTGGCGCGCATTGACCTTTCTGGCATGACAAATGCAATTCACGTTTTATCTGGACGTGCTGAAACGGTAAGGCTGCTCGATGAGATTCGAGCAGAAGTGGGTGATAATCCTGATACATGGCTACCGATATTTTATGAGAGGGTTAACCAGCTATAGTACTACGCGTTTAGTCGCCGCATTGCTGTTGTTCTTCAGTATTGTGTTGTGGCATGGCGAAGCGTGGGCGATAAACTGCGTTACAAGGCCCTCTATTCCAATAAAAGATTTGAGCGGCGCCACTACGATCATGCCAACAAACCCAAGTGGCGGCCCACCGGGCAGTGCTTATTCCGCAGGCTATCCTCCAACGGCGTATGCAGAATTTACCCACCCGCTGGTTGGGTGCATGGAAGATATGATTGTTTATTTTGGCATGACGGGCTTCACCACTTTTCGAAATACAATAAAAGACACGGTGGTTGGTGTTTTGGTGCTTTACCTTGTTATTATGGGCTATAAAACTTTATTTAACGCGTTCGATAAGTCATACGCGGCTGAATTCTCTATTGTCGTTGTAAAATTCACTGCCGTTACATTTTTGGTTTTGTACGGTGGTGTAGAGTATTTTATGCCAGGCTTTTATACCTTTATGAAGGGCCTGACGGATGTAATTACTTCTACAGTGCCTGGTAATCCCGCATGCGGGTATGACCGAATATGGGTAAGAATAGACTGCAACTTGATGCATGCAATGCTCGGGGATGTTGTGGGGGGGAGTAATAATCCATGGGCGCTTCTTTCTATCGCAGGCCAACTTATTTGGACGCCTCCGGGACTGGCAGTCATGGTGATGGTTGGCATTATGGTTTTCTTTATGGTGGCGGCATTTGCCACGGCATGCATGGCATATGTCATGTGCATCATTGCGCTTACAGTCCTCATGATGATTTCTCCGATTACAATACCGACCGTACTTTTCAACAGCACAAAGACCATTTTCGATGTTTGGTTTAAAGCGTTGATTGGCTATACGCTCATGCCAATGATTTTATTTGGCTACCTTGCCTTCTGCCTACAAATATATAGCTATGTGATTGATCCTCCGGGGGCAGGGCCCAATAACATCATGGGTTTACGAAGCATTGCCACAGACATTGTAAACACAATCAATAACACTAACTATAAATCACATAAAACAGTGGTCGAGGGGCAGTCTCGCGTTGAAAACCGCGATGTCACTACCATTGTTGCAGACCCTGCACAAGGTAAAAATTCTGAGGTGGAGGGGTGGTCTTTTGTGGTGACCAGCCATGAGTATAACGCTGCGGATGTGAATATTTGCTCCACATTGGCGGGTGATCGAGCGAAATATATTTCGTGCAGAACGCAGCATCTTCTAATCAACCTGATGGTTTTGGCGATTATGATGGTGTTAACCCTAAGCTTCATGAATAACGTGATGTCAAGGGCTGGCGAAATGGTTGGTGCTGGTGTCTCCGCGACCTTCATGAGTAACATCAATTATTATGCAGCCGCTGTGAATGCTGCAAAGAATTTAACAAAAGATGCAACAGCAGCAGCGGTTTCTGGCGGTGCAGACTTAAGTATGAAGAATAGTGTTTCCGGTGCGATGCAACAAGCGGGCAAGATGTAAACAATGCAAAGACAGTGTACAAAAAACATGTTCTTAGGCATGAAATGTAGGGAAAAAATTTTTCTGTTTTTCGCCATATTTTCACTGTTTGCCATCGTATTGCCTGAATCGGTGTTTGCAAGTACCCCGGTTGGAAACGTTCTGACAAACGAGTGTAAGCCGCGTGTTCAAACTGCTATTAGCGCTTCGCCTCCCGGTATCACCGAGCCAGTTGTTTTCTGCTTTACCCGCGTGGTGGAGGTTCTTGGTACCTCAATGGTGGGGCCTGTCGTCAATGGCATCCGCGATGTTGTCGCATCCATGATGGTAATGGGTATTGTTATTATCGCTCTTCGTATCATGTTTGGCAGTTTAACTAGGGATCTCACTAAAGAGCTGACCATTTTTGCCCTAAAAATGGCCGCAGTAAGCTATTTTGCGCTTGGCACAAATTTTTTACAAATCAAGAATGACATAACCTCAGTAACTTCGATTATCACGGATACGGCTATCGAGGTGATGCCATTTGAAGTTGCGTCAGCCAGAGACCAAAGTTTTTTGTCTGGCACAGGTGATGGCGGAATTAACGAGCAAGATCCTCTTGCACCAGCACAAAATCTTAATTCAAACCCTAGCAATATTCCAGGCGGCAGGATATGGCTTTTCGTGGATGAGATGCTTCGAACTTTAGTGGGTGTTAGCGGCACAGACTCTCCCGGTAAAGCAACGGAAAAAATACTAATCAATGGTGCTTTTGGGTTAATTGTTTTGGCGTTATTGATCATGCTGGGGCCCATAGGAACGTGGGTGGTGATGATCGGCCTCGCTGCAATTTTGATGACATTCTTTTCTCTCGCAATGGCTGTCTACATGTATATTGCATCACTTGTGGCCATTTTGTTCCTTACCGCAATTGGCCCGATGATTATCCCGTTAATACTGTTTAAGTCATGGGGAATGCCTATTTTTAGGGCGTGGCTTAACCAGGTCATCAGCTACTCGATGCAGCCTATGATCTTAACGGTATTCTTTGTATTTATTATTAACATTATGTTCAGTGTTTTGTATGACCTTGATGCACTGTACCTTGATGCATACCACACGATGAACGACCCATCAAAACGTCAAACCATTACAGGCGTTGACTTGGCTGCAAGGCAAGTGAGGCCCCAGGATACGGGCGATAGTGAAAGAACAGGTTGGGTGCTTATAGATTGGGCAAGCGATGGTGCAGATTGGGTGTACGACAATACTGTTGGTGCGGTTGTAGAAGAGGGAAAGGGTCTCATTAGAGAATATATTTCACTGCCGTTCTTGGATTGGGGGTGGGCACGTGTCAAAGAATTTGCCATCACGATGATGCTTGGAACAGTCACGATGCTGGTTATGTTTACTTTTCAAAAACAGCTTCCCAACATGGTCACAGAGCTTGCCGGTGCGGGTGATAGCACCATTCCAAACCTTGCTAATGCGATTCAGATTAACGGTAAGGATGCCGTTTCTGGTGTCAGCGATATGATTAAGCAAGGTGCTGCCGGAGGCATGGGGGCGATTAGCGGTGGGATGGGTAGTATCCGTGGGGCAATAGGTAAGGGCGGTTGATATGGTGAAACTGCCGAAGAAAATCTTTCCTATATTCACGCTTTTATGTGTATTTTTTTTGCTGTCTGCTTGCACAACCCCTCCCGACAAAATTAAAGAGAGGCACGATGGTGGTGGTGGCACTACCATGGTAACCAAAGGCAATTGCCCTGACGGAAGGGATTGTCGCGTATGCATACGCACAGATCAAATATTTATTGTGCCGCCAAGCGCAGGTAGCCTGAAGGTATCTTCTCCCCCTCCTTCCGGCGGTGCTGCCGTTGGTCCCGTAACGTATGTATTAAAAGTGGTAAGAGACAGGCTTCAGGCTAGCACCCAGGCAATTGTGACCGCCATCGTGAACGACCCTGAGTATAAAAGAACGGTCGTTGCACTTCTAACATTGCTCACCGCTATTTACTTCTTCCTTGTGCTTACCGGAGGTGCTTCGCCACATATCGCCGATATGTTAACGGTGCTGATCAAGGTTATCATCGTGTATTTCCTAGTTTCAGACTACGCAACCATTACCATGTGGACGCGCGACTTCGGTGAAACGATCGTAAGCGACCTTTCTGCAATATTTATTAGTAATCTATCGACCTTTGGCACTGTAACGGCGGCACAAGCTGAGCTTTCAGTAACGGGTTCGATGGACCGCTTTATCAATATGTTTTTATCCATGGAGTTTTTTGAATTTCTGCTTGCAATTGCCCTTAATGGGTTGGTGGGCTTCGGATTCTTTTTCATGATTATCACGATGTTCTTTTTCTATGTCGCTGCTGTTCTGAAGGTACTGTATTACCTTATTCTAGCTATGATTATGCGATATTTCCTTTACGCATTGGCACCGGTTTTTCTTTTGTCGCTTATCTTTAGGCAGACACGGCAATTTTTCGACAACTGGTTGGGGCAGATTATAAACTTTATTATTCAGGCGGTGTTGCTGGTTGCATTTGTTTCTATTATGCACGAGCTATTGTTTGGTATCGTGGACTTCATGGCACGCTCACTGGCACCAAATTTATGCTATATGGCCTGGATTTCTATTCCTGCGCCTTCTCAGATTGTAGGTAGTGATAGTTGGTACTCGTTCTACCGATTCCAATTTGTAGACGCTAACACCGGTCTGCCATGGGTAAAAACAGTTCCATCTCCCTCGATTGATTCGTTAACAGACGTTCTGGTTGGGGGTATCGGTACATTTTTCTGTATGTTTATGTTTATGTTTGTTGGATTTATTCAACAAATGGGCACCAACCTTGCTAGTGCGGGTGTTCAAGTTAAATCAGCCGCCTTAGAAGGGCTTGCGAAAGCAGGCGGCGGTGCGCTGGGTGCTGCTTTTGGAACGAGTGGCCGACAAGGGCTTGGGAATCTTGCGAAAGGCGATGTGGTCGGCGCACTTGGCGGTGCCGCCACCGGCTTCGGTAAGGGTGGCGCAGGCTCACTGCGTGGAAGTATTGGTAAATCATTAGATGCTCATAAACCAAAATGATGAAAAACAGTAAGATATATACAAGAAAACACTGGACTACCTTTAAGGTGGGTAAGGTTTTTTGTGCGCTGTTTATTTGTTTGTTATTAACGGCGTGCCCGTTTCCTGAGACGACTATGTCGGATGGTGATGCAGAGGGTAATAGCGGTGGGGATGTTGATAAGCAAGCCACCAGTGTTTGCAAACCTCTGGGCATGACGAGCCCCTACAAACTTGAAAAAGGGTTCGCGTGCAATCCGGGTGATACACCCCAAACTTTGGGCCTGATTTCCTATATCCATGCATACATGGATTGTAAGCTTACTCGCACAAGCCGGGAAATTTTTACACGTATTGCTACAAAGCCTTGGTATGGACCAACACTTGCAGCGGCAGCAACCCTTACTATCGCAATTTACAGTAGTACGCTTTTGTTGGGTATTGTGCGCTTTACACCATATGACGTAGTGGCCAACCTTATGAGGATTGGCGCGGTATTCTTTTTGGCAACGAATTGGGGAAACTTTAGTACGTATGTACGCGATTTTTTCGAGGGTGCAGTTAATTCGCTGAGTGCGGGTTTGGCCGGAGCGTTGTCTAGTGGGCTTACTGGCATGCAGTTTATGGATCAAATTATCGGCGATATTGTATCCTACAACACGCTTAAGATTATTCTCGCACTAGCAGGGACAGGCGGCAATGGCTGGTTATATGGCTTGCTGATGATTGTTCTTGTTATTAGCTATATGTGGGGACTGTTTACAGCTGTGTACATTGTATTGATTTCGTTAGTGGGTCGTAATCTGTTATACGCGCTGGCACCATTGTTCCTTGTTTTTTTATTGTTCAACCAAACAAGGGATATGTTTAGCGGTTGGCTAAAGCAAATAACCAGCTTCACTCTTAAGCCGATTATGATATTTGCCGTTTTGGGTTTCCTGAAGTCAATGTATGACGACTATATGATGCGGCTAATCACTCCAACAAACATTTGTTACAAACAGTTTTGGCCGATGCCCGGCGATATTATTCAGCTTAATTGGTGGCAGTTTGGTACGGACGCTGTCAGCATCGAAGGGCCTAATGCGCAAGTGCCGTTTAGCTTTGCTGTTTTTGTAGTCCTTATCATGATTGCCTGGATTATGCGCTATATGTTCTCATGGGCAGACAGGTTGGGAGCTGACTTGGCCGTGGTGACCTCCAAAGGTGCAGGTACTTTAATTGGCCTGGCAACAGCGAAAGCAGCTGCTTCAGGTGTTGCCGGTGTTGCGCTGGGTGGCGTCAGCGGGGCCATGTTTGGTAAAGGTGGGCAAGGCGGAATTTTGAGCCGTCTTTCCGGAAACAGTGGTGCCACAGGCGGCATATGGAATGTGAACAATCTTAAAATAATGCGTAACGCAATAAGAGGAAACCCTCTTGAGGTTGCGGCTAAAATTGCTACGTCTCCATTCAGTATAGCTGGCAATGTGCTGTATGGTGCTACCGGCAATATGGCAGCAAAAGCAGGTCAGGGGGTTAAATCAACGCTGGGTACCGCCGCAGCGGATATCTTTGGTGTTGATAAAGATACAGCACAAAAATTGAATCAAATGCGAAGCCCAATATTTGTTTCTCCTGCAACTCCACGCGAGGCGAATTTAGCTAAAATAGCAGGGAAGCAAAAAGACGAAATGTCAGCCCTGCAGAAGAAGGTCGATGCAACATTTGATACGCTACGCAAAGATACACAAGCCAGAAAGGCGCTTGCTGCAGGTGCGGGGATAAAGAAATCACAAGCGCATATGGAGAAGCAGACTGAGATTGCGCTAAAATCGGTATTGAAGGGCTCCTCGATGCAGCGCGCGGCTATTACCAACTTGCTGACGAAACAGCAGGATAAAATCCTAAAACTATCGGGTGAAGCAAATAAGGAAATAGAGAAATACTCCAAGCTCAGGGAAGGCGTATTACGCAAGGGTGTTGGCGAATTGCGTGACGCCCAAGATAAAAAACTGGAGGAGCTGGTCTCAAAGGAAAAGAAACAGCGTGAGCAACTTTCCAAACAACAGCAAGATCGTCGCAAGGTTTCTACTTTAAGTAAAACCGAGCTCGCTAAAAAAGAATCTGAGGAGTTACAAAAACTAAACGCAGAGTTGAAAGTAGAGCGCTCACGATTTGAGACAGCCTCAAAATCAGAAGAAGAAAACCTGAGGTCAGCTCACTCAAAAATAACAGCAGAGGGCATGAAAGAGATAGTATCTCAACAAGAAATTAAGAAAAAAGAAATCACAAAAGAATTTGATAAAGAGCTTGATGCGCTAATTGAGGTTGCAGATAGAGATGGTGTGCTTGAGTCAGGAATGACTCAAGAGCGCCTCAGCGCAGTTATTTTAGAAGCTCGCGATGAAGAAAGCCGAGAAGAAAACAAAGAACAGGCGAAACAAGAACATGACATCGAGCGCAATGTGTTTGATGCTGACCGCCGTGTGGTAGAGGTTGCAAAGCAAGAGCATCAGCTGAAAAAAGAACAAACCAAGGCTCACAAAAAAGAGCTTACCGATGCAGGTGCAACACAAAAAGAAATAGAAAAATTCATAAAGAAAGCGCAGGAGGATTCAGATAAAGAATTGGGCGCAATTCGAGCCGTAACGACAGGCAGCGAAAAAGAAACGAGTAGCTGGCTTTTTGGCGATGGTAGTGGAAAATCAAAAGACGATGATAAAAAACCAGCTAAAAAGGATGAGGCTCCTCCTGTGCCTGAAAGCTATGTGGATCCTGAGCAATCAAGAAAAGATGAAGCACAACGTGAGCAAGAAAGAAAAGCACGTGAGGATGCTGAGGAAGAGCGTCGCCGTAGGAAAAAGCAGGAAGAAGAAGAGGAAGAGCTAAGACGGGCACTGGAAGAACAGGTAAAATTGACCGGTGAATCTACGCCAAAGAAGCCTAAATCAGACGGATAGTGTTTATTTGTCTGATGTATGTCCTATGAGTTGATTTTCTTTGTGAATTTGTTATTATCCCTATTCATAAGCGTTTTATAAATTTCTGAGGGCTTAAGCCATGAAAAAGATTCTTGCAGTTGTTGTGGTGATGTTGGTGATGCAGGCTTGCGCGTCAAAAACCCCAGAACTGAAAAGCCCGTGCGTGGGCGCTGAAGGTAGCCCGTGCGATAAGCGCAGCGTGAATGCGTGGTGGCTGCACGCCTAGTTATTAAGCATATTTCGATTTAAAAAAACGCAAAGGCTTGCCTTTGCGTTTTTTATTGTTTAATCCGTTAGGCCATAACAAAGGAACAACGTGGCAGTATATACGGATATCACGAAACAGGAGCTTGAATCATTCCTAAAGGGATATGACTTAGGCAGCTTGCGCGATTTCAAGGGAATCGCGGAGGGGGTGGAGAACTCCAATTTCCTCCTGACTATGGAGAGCGGCCAGCGCTATATCCTTACCCTTTATGAAAAGCGTATGAAGCGCGAAGACTTGCCGTTTTTTCTGGGCCTGATGCAGCATCTTTCGCGCCAGAAGGTGCCATGCCCCTTGCCCGTAGCCGATAAGAAGGGCGTTCTATTGAACGAGCTGAAAGGCAAAGCTGCAACGCTGGTATCGTTTCTGGAAGGTAAATCACACAAGCATATTCAAAGCGAGCACGCTGCCGAAGTAGGACGGGCGATGGCGGAGATGCACGTGGCCAGTTGGGGCTATACGGGCAAGCGCGAGAACGCCATGGGCATGCATAGCTGGCGCCCGCTATTTGAAGCTTGCGCACCACGTGCCGATGAAGTGCAGAAGGGGCTGGCGGCGGAGATGGAGCATGCGCTGGAGCGGCTTGAGCACCATTGGCCCAAGCACCTGCCAACGGGCGTAATCCACGCCGATATGTTCCCTGACAACGTATTTTTTGAAGGAAATAAGCTCACGGGCATCATCGACTTCTATTTCGCCTGCAACGATTACTTTGCCTATGATCTCGCCATTTGCCTGAATTGTTGGAGCTTTGAAAACAACAAGGAATTCAACATTACCAAGGCGCAGCACATGCTGCATGCTTATAACAAGGTGCGTAACTTCAGCCGCGAGGAGCTAGAGGCACTGCCAGTGCTCGCCAGCGGCGCCGCAATGCGCTTTTTGCTTAGCCGCCTCTATGACTGGCTGAATCAGGTGGAGGGTGCACTGGTAAAACCGAAGGATCCGATGGAATATCTGCAC
The DNA here is from genome assembly GCA_044356525.1 of Rickettsiales bacterium. GTDB lineage: Bacteria > Pseudomonadota > Alphaproteobacteria > Rickettsiales > RGZB01 > CAYXPR01. The sequence continues at coordinate 9,460 of JBIKVZ010000005.1, read as the reverse complement.
AAGTTGCGCTTCCATTTGCAGGTGAAGCGGCACGAGGAATACGGGCTCTAGCCCTCAATATCATCTAAAAAACGGTGCATGATGTAAGCATCCACCAGCCCATGTTCGCGGTGGTTGAATGCTTTCGGGATGGTGCCGATAATATTAAAGCCAAGTGATTTCCACGTGTTTACCCCACGCGTATTGGTGCTAATCACCATGTTAAATTGCATAGCAAGGAAACCTTTTTTCTTGGCTTCTTTCAGCGCGTGACGGCCCAATGCTTTGCCCAGCCCCAGCCCCTGAAAGTCAGGGTGAATCATGAAGCCGGCATTGGCAATGTGCGAGCCAAGGCCGCGCTGGTTGGGCTTTAGGTCGTAAAAGCCAGCGATTTTGCCTTTGTGGCGGATAACGTAGCGCGTGCGCGGGTCATGCAGCCAGATGGTCTCAGCCTCCTCGCGGGTGGTGTCAGGTTTATAGGTATAGGTGTTGCCCTGCGAGACTACGGCGCGAAAAATGGCGAAAACGGTGTCTGCGTCCTCGGGTTTTACGAGGCTGATGGTGATGTCCTGCGCTTCGGCCATAGAAGGTGTGTTCATGTTTATCAGCCGATGTCCAGAATGTCTTTCATGGTGTAAAGCCCAGGCTTTTTGCCCTTCGCCCACAATGCGGCACGCACGGCGCCTTTGGCGTAAATCGTGCGGCTGGACGCTTTATGCGTGAGCTCAATCCGCTCGCCATCACCGGCGAAAATGATCGTATGGTCGCCAATCACATCACCACCGCGCAGGGTCGCAAAGCCAATTTCGCCTTTCGGGCGGGCGCCAATCACGCCATCGCGCTCGCGGCGGGCGACTTTTTCCAGTTTCACTTTACGGCCTTCGGCAGCGGCCTTGCCAAGGGCAAGTGCGGTGCCAGATGGCGCATCTACCTTTTTGCTATGGTGCATTTCCAGCACTTCAATATCAAAATCATCTTCGCCTAACGCGCCCGCAACTTGGCGGACGAGGCTGGCGAGCAAATTCACGCCCACGCTCATATTCGGGGCAAACACGATGGCGGTTTTAGAGGCATGCCTGCGCAGCTCCGCGATTTGCTTTTCGCTGAAACCCGTGGTGCCAATCACATGAATTTTTTTGGCTTTCGCAGCCAGTGCAGCGGCTTTTAAGGTGGATTCCGGCGCGGTGAAGTCAATAATCGCGTCCGAAGCTTTAACCAGCGCCTCCACATTGTCGGTCACAAGCTTCTTGCAGGGCTTTTCGCCAATCAGCATAGCCATGTCATGCCCAACAAAGGGTGAGCCCGCAGGCTCCACGCCACCTGCCAGCGTGCAGGCCTTGTTTGCCAGCACTTCTGCCACCAGCATTCGCCCCATGCGCCCCGCGCAGCCAATAATCCCGATTTTAATGCCCATAACCGTGGCTACCTTTATCCTTTGAAGAACGTCAGTCTTTAAAGTATATTTGCGCTCAATACCACAGATTTGTGTTTGGTTTAAGGTTTTTTAGCACCCATGCTCCGTATGTTGATATTTCGTTTCTGGCCCGCCTGGATTCCACTGATTGTGTGGCTGGTGTGGTGGTATGGCTGGGGCCGCAAAAAAAAGAAGAAGGGCACATTGCTGCCATGGCAGGAAAAACTGTGGATTTGGGCGCTGGGCGCTTCGTTCGTGCTGCTGGTGGCCTCTATGCTGGTGCTGGGTATGGCCCAAGAACGCGATACAGGCGGAGCCTATGTGCCCGCCGAATATAAGGATGGCCAACTGATTCCTGGCCATATCGTGAATGAGGAAGCGAAGTGACAGGCCGCTCGCGTATTACCCTAAAACCATGGATGAACCTGCCGGAAGTAAAGGCAGTGATGGATGCGATTGGCCTCAAGGAAGCCCGTTTTGTGGGTGGCGTGGTGCGCGACACACTGGCCGGAAGGCAGGTGAAAGACATCGACATTGCCACCACGCATTTGCCCGAAGAAACCATGCGTCTATTGAAAGAGGCCGGCATGCGTGTGATTCCCACAGGCCTTAAGCATGGCACGGTTACAGCGGTGGTGGGGCGTAGCTCGTTTGAAATCACCACTCTGCGCAAAGATGTAAACTGCGATGGCCGCCATGCCGAAGTATCCTTTACCAGCGAGTGGGAAGAAGATGCCGCACGGCGCGACTTCACCATTAACGCCATGTCGCTCGATATGGCAGGCAACTTGTTTGACTACTTCGAGGGCCGTGCTGATTTAAAGGCAGGTAAAATAAAATTTATCGGCAATGCCGATGAACGCATCCGTGAAGACTACCTCCGCATTTTGCGTTTTTTCCGTTTCCATGCCTATTTTGGCAAAGGCGAATTTGACGGGCAGGGGATGGAGGCCATCCGCAATCACATGGCGGGTTTGCAGAATCTTTCCGGCGAACGCATCCATCAGGAGATGTTCAAAATCCTCGCTGCGCCTGAGCCTTCACGGGTGATGGAAACCATGCAGGAGTCCGGCGTGTTTAAATATATCTTGCCGGAAATCAGCCCGCTGAATGTGGAAACTTTCCGCCAGTTGGTGACGCATGAGCTGGATGAAGAAGCAGGTGACGGGCAGGCGCAGCCATTGATTCGCCTTGCGGCATTGCTCCCGATTAACCTCAACGAAGAGCAATTTGAAGCGCTTGCCATCCATTGGCGCTTCTCCAACACTGATAAAGCGTGGTTGGCGGCGTTGCTGCAATTGCAGCATATGCTGGCACCGGATGCCGATGAGCCAACCCAGAAAGCCGTATTCCGCAAAATGGGTCGTGGGCTTTTCCGTGCAGCCGTGCTGATTTTAATGGCGCGCCATCCGAAACACCTGCCGACCTTGCGTGATATGCTATTGCTCACGAATCATTGGATGCCGCCCGTATTTCCAATCCGTGGGCAAGATATCATTCAGCTTGGCATTATGCCCGGCAAGGAAGTTGGGATTATTCTGCGCGAAATAGAAGGTGCATGGGAAGCGGCAGGTTATAAAGACAATCGTAAAGAGCTGATTGAAACCATCCGCAAACATTATATTGGTGAAGGCAAAACCCGGGCGGATACTGAAAAAGAAAAGGCCTAGAGGAAAAGGCCTAAGGCCAGCGCACTTCCGGTGGGAGTGACATTAAAATGCCCTCCACATTGCCGCCCGTCATCAGCCCAAATTTGGTGCCGCGATCATAGAGCAGATTAAACTCCACGTACCGCCCGCGCTTCACTAGCTGATGGGCGCGCTGTTCATCCGTCCATTTTTTCTGCATGTGGCGGCGCACCAGCGCGGGGTAAATTTTTAAGAAAGCCTTACCAACATCCTGCGTAAAGACAAAATCATCATCTTTATCGGCCGTTTCAAGGTAATCATAAAAAATGCCACCAATACCGCGCGGCTCATTCCTATGCTTCAGGAAAAAATATTCATCGCACTCTTTTTTAAATTTTGGATAGTAATCTGGGTTATGCGCATCGCAGGCAGATTTAAATGCCGCGTGAAAATCTTTTGTGTCGGTGCTGTCAGGATACATCGGGGTAAGGTCTGCCCCGCCGCCAAACCAGTTTTTTCCCGTCGTCACGATGTGGCGCGTGTTCATATGCACCGCTGGCACGAGTGGGGAATGCATATGCGCCACCAGCGAAATACCGCTGGCCCAGAAGCCGCGGCTATCAGGTGTTGTGCCGGGGATTTCTTTGCCGAAGCTGTCGGAAAATTCGCCGTATACGGTAGAGATATTTACGCCGACCTTTTCAAACACACGGCCATGCATGAGAGAGATTTCACCACCACCACCGCCTTCGCGTTGCCATGGCTTGCGCTCGAAGCGCCCTGCTTTTGCACTACTGCCCGTTAGTTCGTCTTCCAAGGTTTCAAATGCTTTGCAGATGTCATCACGCAGTGTGCGGAACCATTGCTCTGCTTTTGCCTGGTAGGCAGACGTAGGTGCTGTGGTTTTTACTGCGGTGTGTGCCATGGTTACTCTGCGTCAAAAGCCTCTGTTTTTAGCGCGCCATCGGCTCCGGCGACGATTTTTTCTACCTTCAGCTTGGCTTCGTTGAGCTTTTTATCGCAATGGCTTTTAAGCTGTGTGCCGCGGGTGTAGTCTTTAATCGCGCTGTCCAAATCCTGCGCGCCACCTTCTAAGCGGCGCACGATGTGCTCAAGCTCCCCCAGAGCCTGTTCAAACGAAAGCGAAGTGACGGTTTCTTTTTTCTCGGCTTTTTCGGTCATTCGGCCATCCTTTACCAATGTAAGCAAATCACAGCATTGACGTTTATCAAGTTATGCGGGCTTCGCCAAGTCCAAAGCACGGCGTGGCGCATGATAAGAATTTGACATAAGGGCTGTTAATCGCGCTATAAAGAGTGCCTAACCATAGGATAGGTTCTGCGATATGAACGTCGATAAATACAGGAAAGCCTACGTTCCGCTGTGCAAGGTGTATAAATCCTTTAACAAGGTTTTTGGCATTGGGGCGAATAAAACAGGCACAAGCTCGCTGGGAACGGTGTTTCATCTCCTTGGGTTGAAGCTCTCACCCCAGCATGAGGGCGAGCTGTATGGCATTCAGGCGCAAAAAGGCAATCTGCGCCCGCTGGTGGAATATGTGTCGCAATACGATGCTTTTCAGGATGCTCCCTTCTCGATGAAGGGCACATATGCACAGATGGATGCGCTGTTTCCGGATAGTAAGTTTATCCTCACTTTCCGTGAGCCGGAGGCATGGTTTGATTCCCTGCACAGCTTCCACAAAAAGATACTTCGTGTGGGCGAAAATGAAGCCATCACCAAAGAAAGCATTGCGGCGAAGCCATATCTTTATAACGGCTATCTGGAATACATACATGAGTTGACGTGGCTGATTGATGTGGATGACACGCTGACATGGAAAAAAGATTGGAGCCTTGCCTATACGCGTGAGCAGTATATTCGTGTGTATATGGAGCGTAACCGACAAATCGTCCAATATTTTTCCGAGCGGCCAGACGACCTACTGGTGATTGATATTACCGCAGAGAAAGATACAAAAAAAATTGTCGATTTTTTAAAGCTGCCGCCGCAGCTTGTCACCAACATGCCGCATAAAAATAAGACGTAATACGGTCTTTTGCTTAAGCTAGAACGCCGTGGCAGTGCTTGAATTTTTTACCGGAGCCGCATGGGCAAAGATCGTTGCGACCAACTTTACCCCACGTGTTTGGGTCGTTTGGGTCAATCGGGCCTTGCGGTTTATGCACCACGGTGCCGAGGCGAACGCCGCCCTGCCGTTGCTCACCAGCACCGGTTGCCGGGTCTACACGGCTTTCGGTCATGCGCTGGCGGCGCGGCGCGATAGGTGCTACAGACTCACCATTACCTACCTGAAGCTCAAGGTGTGAAAGCCGAGCTACTACCATTTCACGCATGCTGGAAAGCATGGTATCGAACATCAAGAACGCTTCGCGCTTATATTCATTCAGCGGGTCTTTCTGGCCGTATGCACGCAGGTTGATGCCGTGGCGCAGATGGTCGAGCCCCAGCAGGTGCTCTTTCCACAATTGATCGAGCGTGAAGAGTAGTACTTTCTTTTCTACATCACGCAGAATTGGTGCACCGTATTGCTTTTCTTTCTCAGAGAATATTTTGCCCGTGGCCTGCATCACGCGGTCAAAGACCTCGCGGTCGGCAATGCCTTCTTCCTGCGCCCATTTATCAACCGGCAGGTTCAGCGCAAAAATACGGAAGATTTCTTTCTTCAGCCCTTCCACGTCCCACTGCTCGGGGAAGGCGCGCTCCGGAATATGGTTTGCCACCACAGCATCCACCACTTCGGTGTGCATTTCTTTTAGGGGTTTTGAAACATTTTCAGCCTGCATCAACTCAATGCGCTGCTCGTAAATGACCTTACGCTGGTCATTCATCACGTCGTCATACTTCAGTAGGTTTTTGCGGATTTCATAGTTGCGTGCTTCCACTTTTTCCTGCGCCTTTTCAAGTGCACGTGTCATCCATGGGTGCTGAATGGCTTCGCCTTCTTCTAACCCCAACTTTTGCAAAAGACCGTCAATACGTTCCGAGCCGAAGATGCGCATTAGATCGTCTTCAAGCGAAATGAAGAAGCGGCTGCGGCCTGGGTCACCTTGGCGACCAGAGCGGCCACGCAGCTGGTTATCGATACGGCGGCTTTCATGCCGCTCGGTACCCATTACATATAAACCGCCAGCAGCGAGCACTTTTTTCTTATCTTCAGCCACCTGTGCGCGCATGGCTTCAATTGCCTTCTCGCGGAGTTTTTCATCTGTGCCGGGTTCGAGCTTTTCTTCTGCCAACAGCACAGGGTTACCACCGAGCATGATGTCCGTTCCGCGGCCTGCCATGTTGGTGGCGATGGTCACGGCGCCTGGGCGACCGGCCTGTGCAATAATTTCAGCTTCTTTTTCGTGGTAACGGGCATTCAGCACTTGGTGCGGAATTTTCTTCTTCTTCAGCATACTGCTTAAATATTCTGATTTTTCGATGCTGATAGTGCCCACCAGCACGGGCTGGTTACGTTTGAACGACTCTTCAATTTCTTTAATAATCGCGCCGTATTTTTCATCGGCGGTGCGGTAAATCATGTCCTGCTCATCCACGCGCTTCACGTCAACGTGGGTGGGGATTTCTACCACCTCGAGTTTATAGATGTCGGCAAACTCATTGGCTTCGGTCAGCGCCGTACCTGTCATACCTGCCAGTTTCGGGAATAGGCGGAAGTAATTCTGGAAGGTAATGGAAGCCAGTGTTTGGTTTTCATTCTGAATGGGTACACCTTCACGTGCTTCTAGCGCCTGGTGCAAACCTTCCGAGAAGCGGCGGCCTTCCATCATGCGGCCAGTGAATTCGTCGATAATCACCACGCGGCCGTCTTTTACGATGTAGTCTTTGTCACGCTCGAACAGCGTGTGGGCGCGGAGCGCCTGCGTCACATAATGCACCAGCGAGATGTTGCCGAGGTCGTATAGGCTTTCGCCTTCTTTCACCAGGCCGTTTTCTACCAGCAGCTTTTCAATATGCTCGGTGCCTTCTTCGGTTAAGCTCACAGAGCGGGCTTTTTCATCCACTTCAAAGTCGGTTTTTGTGAGTTTTGGAATCAGCTTGTTTACGCTGATATAAAGGCCGGTATTGTCTTCCACGGGGCCGGAGATAATGAGCGGCGTGCGCGCTTCGTCAATTAAGATGCTGTCCACTTCGTCCACAATCGCGAAGTTAAAGGGGCGCTGCACCATTTCATCGAGTGAGAACTTCATGTTGTCGCGCAGATAGTCGAAGCCGAATTCATTATTTGTGCCATAGGTAATGTCGCAGGCATAAGCGGCTTTGCGCTGCTCATCGGTCAGCTCATGCACAATGCAGCCGACGCTAAGGCCTAGGAATTCGTACACCTGACCCATCCAGCTAGCATCGCGTTTAGCGAGGTAGTCATTCACCGTGACCACATGCACGCCTTTGCCTTCGAGCGCGTTCAAATAAACGGGCAGGGTGGCGACCAACGTTTTACCTTCCCCCGTCTTCATTTCAGAAATCATGCCGTGATGCAGCACCATGCCGCCAATCAGCTGCACATCGAAATGGCGCATTTTGAGCACGCGTTTTGAAGCTTCGCGCACGGTGGCGAAAACTTCTGGCAAAATAGCATCCAGCGTCTCGCCGTCTTTCAGGCGTTTGCGGAATTTTTCGGTCTGTTTTTGGAGGTTTGTATCAGAAAGCTTGCTGACTTCAGCTTCCAGCGCGTTAATTTTCTCAACGAGGGGTAAAAAGCCTTTTACTTTGCGATCGTTAACGGTACCAAAAATCTTCTTCGCGATGCCACCAAACATGAACTGCCTAACCCGTTGAATATCAATAGCGCCTTCGGCGCGGCGTATCATACTGAATACGCCCCTGATGTAAATAGGGAAACAAAATGAGAAAACAAGGAGGTGGAAGAAATTTACCGATGGTGGGTCCGGGAAGAGTTGAACTTCCGACCTCACGCTTATCAGGCGTGCGCTCTAACCACCTGAGCTACGAACCCCATCGATAAAACAATGACTTAGCGAAACCATTCCAAGTTTTTCACGATAACCTTCCAGTTTGGCGATACCGTTTTGGTTTACAATTTCGTCCTTGGGAAAATACACATTTAAAATGGCTTGGCAAGCGTCAATGTTGGTGGCGCTAATACTAGCAATCTTGGCGGCGCGGCGCGTGGCATGTGCAAGTTGTTGAGTCCTGGTGCGCTGGGGGTATTTGTCGAGTGTGGCCCTTGAATGCGTTTTGGCATTTCCCCTCAGCCAGCGGCCTAAATTTTCTGCTACTTCACCACTATGGCCTGATCACCATACTGCGTCCATTTTATATTTCGGAGGTCTGTTGACATTTGCCCAGTGAATCACAAAACCCAGTGGGTAGATAACAATTTACCCTAGCCGAGACATACTACTTAGAAGAAAGCAGCAGCGAGCCCCTGAAAAACGGCGTAATCTTAAAAATTATCAAACAAAATCTGCAGCATCGAAGGAGCCCTGGTTCAAAGTGCCCGTAAGGCGGATGACAAGATCGTTGGCAGCCTCAAAACTACCGGACTGATCCCAGTCAACTACGAGATACGTTCCTGCAGCAGCACCTCCAGAAATGGTAAGCAAAACAGCATCCTGCCCAACTCCATCCATGTTAGCATCAAGTTCGGCATTTGCAGCTTCTAAATCTGTTGCAAGAGTCAAAAACTCTGCCGTGGCCAACGTCGCAGTATTAGCATTGCCCGGAGCGCCAATGTTAAACTGGTCAGCACTGTTAAAATCGAAACCACTAATAACATCCCCCTGGAAAGATGCATTATTAGTAGCGGTGGAAGCTGTATTGCTGGAATAGGCATATATATCCGCGCCAGCGCCGCCAGTTAACGTATCACCCCCCGCGCCGCCCTCGATAGTATCGGCACCCGCACCGGTTGTGATAGTAATGGCGGTACTACGCCCAGAAGCATTAATATTCGCTGCATTAGCCCCTGTCAGCGCAGAGGCATTAACCGTCACAATGCCAGCCGTATTGGACAGCGCACCAAGCGTAACAGTCTGCGCACCAAAATCACTCAGCAGAACGGTCTCAACATTTGTCTTATTGGCAAAAACAGCATCAACAACGGTTGCAGCATTACTGATTCTAATCGCATCTGTACCAGCGCCACCATCAATCGTATCTGATGCCGCAAGGTTTGCAGTCGCAAAACTAATCGTGTCGTTCCCACCGCCCGTGGAAATGTTATCGGCTCCAGAGCCTGCAGCCACAGAGTCGGCACCCGCGCCCGTCGTCGTCGTCACCGTGTTTGTGCGCCCAGAAAGATTAACCGTAACCGCATTAGCACCTGTCAGGGCAGAGGCATTGACCGTCACAATGCCAGCCGTATTGGACAGCGCACCAAGCGTAACCGTTTGTGTATTAAAGTCAGTCAGCAGAAGGGTCTCAACACTGGCCGCCGTAAACGACGTGA